>NZ_VNHO01000001.1 GCF_008124715.1 Thermosediminibacter litoriperuensis
CAGCACGGGTTACCAGCTTTACCTGGCGTTACCGGCAGGCCTCCCCGGGTAAGAGCGTTAACCTTCGCCCCGCGCCCGCCCCATATACTCTACCGCCCCTTGGCAGCCTGGGATTTCGCTGTGTTATGCCAGCTCATCCGAACGGTCTAGCCTCCTATGGGGTTCTTGTTCATCAGGCCGTGGCTTTGCCTCCAACTTCCTTCAGATTCCACCTCGCAGTGGACACCCTTGCCTTCGGCTAGCAGGCTAGTGCTGCCTCGCCTGCAGTGGACTTTCACCACCGAGTTAACGCCCATGCCGGGCGCACATAAATAAAACCCTGCGGTTTCTGCAGGGTTTAGAAATCACTGACGGACTGTAGATCTGAACATATCGAGTATGCCGAGGACTATATGCGCAAGTCCGAAGCCGATTATACCGGCGCCCAGAGTTCCTCCTACCATTGTGCCGACTCCAGCCACGACCGCCCCGACACCCGTGACTACCCAGCTCATAGTATTACCCTTCATAAATCCACCTCCTAAAGGTATTATTCCACAATGTATCCAATATATGTAACCATGGAGGCGGATTTTGACTGCTCTCAGAAGAGAACATCCCTCCTATCGGCAACCGCTGCAGCTGCCACACCCACCGCTGCAGCCTCCGGACCCGGAACCTCCAGATCCCCCTTTACCTACATATATAAAATCCGTAAAGCGCTGTTCAACCTTCCCACCGCACTCCGGACATTTTACGTTTTCCTTTTCCCTTAAAGATACAAATTCGCTGAACTTATGACCGCATTTCCTGCACACGAAATCATAGGTCGGCATATGACATTCTCCTTTACTGTAAATCTAATAAAAAGCCTCAATAAAAATTATAAGGTTTTTTCCCGGTTTTGTCATGACGTAAAAAAAGAAACCCACCGGATTATTCCTGGCGGGTTATTGGCTTTTAAGCTCTATTTATTGACTACACCCTCAAACCTGTGCCTGCAGCTAGTGCAAAACCCCCACATTTTTCTAAAACTGCCGAAATTGTCGCTTTGATGGGTGTAAAACAAGAAGAAAAGCTCCTGGCACTTAGGGCATCTGACTCCCAGCATCTCACCGCTCCAATCCTGCCGCCGCATCGCATCTTCACAAGTATCGACGCCTTCGATGTAAGACGGCTTGCACCGAGCTTTAAAGGCCGGCAAGGTGGACAATATTACCCCTCCTCAAATTTATTTTTTTAATTAATTTATATTTAACAGGCTCAAGCCTAATAGTATTGTCCTAAAATTCGAAAGAGGGGTCATTAAAAAATCATACTTTCAGATCAGCTGCAGCTCCTAGATATCGTTCGTATTTCGTCAATATCGGGTCAACCACTTCTTTTATGAATTCGAGCACCTGACCCGGGCTTCGACCAATGAAAATAGACGGATCCATCATTTCGATTATCTCTTCTTTTGTCATCCTGAACCTGGCATCACCGGCAATTTTGTCGATCAGCGTGTTGGGGTTTCCCTCCTTCACCTCAGCTGAAGCTTCTATAGAATACATCCTCAGGGCTTCGTGGAGTTCCTGCCTGTCACCGCCCCTCTTCACCACTTCCATCAGGATATTTTCTGTTGCAATAAAAGGAAGTTCTTCCATCACGTGTTTTTCGATAACTTTAGGGTAAACCACTAACCCCTTGCTCACATTCATGTAAATGTTCAGTATAGCGTCTACTGCCAGGAACATTTCCGGGATGACCAGTCTTCTATTGGCAGAATCATCAAGGGTCCTCTCAAACCACTGATTTGCGGCGGTAAGATACGGGTTGAGGCCGTTGACTATCACATAACGGCACAGAGCGGTCATGCGCTCACAGCGCATGGGATTCCGCTTGTAAGCCATGGCTGACGAACCTATCTGGGTTTCTTCAAAAGGTTCTTCGATTTCTTTCAAACTCGCCAGCAGCCTTATATCGCAAGCGAATTTATGGGCACTTTCGGCAATGGACTGCAGTACCCTCAGTACACGGGAATCCTGTTTTCTCGGATAGGTCTGGCCGGTCACGGGGAAAGTACTGTCGAATCCCATTTTTTGGGATATTAACCGGTCCAGCATTCTGACCTTTTCCTCATTATTCTCGAAAAGTTTCATAAAACTCGCCTGGGTACCTGTGGTACCCTTGGCCCCTCTCAGCCGCAGGCTCTGCTCGGCGTATTCCAGGTCCCAGAGGTCCATGACCAGGTCTTGAATCCAAAGGCACGCCCTCTTGCCGACTGTAGTAAGCTGGGCCGGCTGAAAATGAGTAAAACCGAGGGTGGGCATGTCCTTGTATTTCAATGCGAAGCGCTTTAAATTGTCGATGACGTTTACCAGCTTTCTCTTTAATATATTAAGGCCGTCCCTCATGAGTATGATGTCAGTATTATCCCCCACAAAAGCGCTGGTGGCCCCGAGGTGTATGATGGGTTTTGCTTTGGGACACTGCTTTCCAAAAGCCCATATATGTGCCATTACGTCGTGCCTTGTGATTTTCTCAAACCTTTCGGCGTCTTCAAAGTTTATATCATCTACGTGGGCCTTCATCTCATCGATCTGCTCCTGGGTAATGGGAAGCCCAAGCTCCCTCTCGGCTTCCGCTAAAGCTATCCACAGTCTTCGCCAGGTCGTAAATTTTTTATAAGGTGAAAAATTTGCGAGCATTTCCTCGCTGGCGTATCTTTCTGCTAAAGGATTCTCAAAATACTGTTTCATCATGTCAGCTCCTTTTCTAAAATAAAAAGCAGGAAATAACGCCTGCTTTACATCAGATCATCAACAAACTGTTGTATTCTATCTAGTCCCTTCTCTATATTTTCCATAGAAGTGGCATAGGAAAGCCTTACATATTCGTCGGCTCCGAAGGCAATACCGGGTACCACCGCCACCTTGTATTTTTCAAGTAAAGCCTCGGCAAAGGTTGTGGAATCCTTAATTACTCTATTGTCTATGAATTTGCCGAAGGTTTTCGATACGTTCATCATCACGTAGAATGCCCCTTTCGGCATCCGGCAGGACAGTCCCTCTATTTTGTTTATTCTCTCCACCATATACTGCCTTCTCTTTGAAAATTCCCGTACCATCACCTCTACGGCCTGCTTTCTGGCGGGGTTCGTCAAAGCTTCAAGGCTGGCTTTCTGGGCTATAGAATTAGGGTTTGACGTTGCATGACTTTGTAAATCGGTCATCGCCTTAATGAGTTCCCGGGGACCTGCCGCAAAACCTATCCTCCACCCGGTCATTGCATAAGCTTTAGAAACACCGTTTACGACCAGCGTCCTGTTGTAGATCTCGTTGTTGAGCGATGCTATGCTTACATGGGTTTCCCTGTCGTAAACGAGCCTGTCATAGATCTCGTCGGATATTACAAAAAGATCGTTTTCCAGGGCTAACTTGGCTATCTCTTCCAGGTCTTCCCGCGTATACACGCTTCCAGTGGGGTTATTGGGGCTGTTGATTATCAGCACCTTAGTCTTCTTGGTTATAAGGGGCTTTATAGCCTCAGCCTTTAATTTAAAATCCTGTGACTCTGAAGTAGGTACAAATACCGGGGTTCCTCCGCATAGTTTTACGAGTTCCGGGTAGCTAACCCAGAACGGTGAAGGAATCAGAACTTCGTCCCCGGGATCGCACAGGCAATACAGGGCGTTAAAAAGGCACTGCTTTGCCCCGTTTGATACTATAATCTGATTGGGCTCGTAAGAGACACCTATATCCTCCCTTAATACGTCAGCTACGGCTTTTTTGAGCTCGGGAATGCCTCCAACGGGAGTATATTTGGTAAAACCTTGATTTATGGCGTTTACAGCGGCGGATTTTATGAAATCCGGCGTATCAAAATCGGGTTCACCAGCACCAAAACCGATAACGTCGTGTCCTTCGCTTTTGAGCTGTTTGGCTTTAGCGTCAACTGCTAACGTTGGAGACGGACTGATGTTGCGCGCTTTTTGAGAAAGGTTCATCAATTAAGGCCCTCCTTCATTATTATAATATTCATCAGGATGCCAAATCTTTCGGATAATTTATATTTATATCATTATTGAAATCGTAAAGCAGCACCGTCATATTTATAAATTGCTCTCCTGTTTCATCCGTATCGAATTTAAGATCAACATTCATTTTGTAAATTAAAAAGTCTTTCTTACCTATCCATATCCTGTACTTCGCCTTTATATCCTTTATACTCCCGGGTTCGTTGCCTTCAAACACGATTTTTTTCAGCTTTTCCTGATCAGGTATGTACTCTATGACCTTGCAGTCGACCCCGCTTACCTTTTCATCCGGCAGGTATTCAGCTTCCGATATCATGTCCTTTAAATCGTTTAAAGTCTTTTCTGGAGTTGAAATGATATCGTTCATATCCCCGAGCCCCATTTCCTTAGTCTCCACCCATTTACCGGTAAGGGGGTTTTTTATAAAAAATTTATCTCCCTTTTGGTAAATTTCAATTTCCATCCCTGCAAGATCTCCGGTTAAGTGAACCTGATCTGGATTTCTTACTTCCCCGGTAAGCGTAACCTGCTGCTTTATATCCTTTATTATCAATTCCGCATCGATTTTCATTCTATAGCCTGTTACATTTTTCAATTTTTCGTTGGCTTTTATGACTGCCTCTTTGGGTGACAGATTTTTGAACCTGTCGCCACAACCCGCCAAAACCATGGAAATTATTAAGATCGTTATTACGTAAACTGCGATATTCTTTGTCGACTTTAAACTACGGTATGTCATCACTTTAGTCCCCCTGAAAAGCAGTATCGTTAGAATAAGATATTCTTCATCAACTTTTAGTTTTCCTTCTTACAACAATAAAAAAACAGGGAGCAATTCCCCTTGTTTTTACTCACTGCTGGCACCGTCAATCAATTTTATGACTGCTCCGTAAGTATATTCCAGTTTCTGGTCAATCCTTTTAAAATCCATATTTGTTATATAAAAACTTTCCAATCTATCGTGCAAAGCCTTGGCTTGTTTAAAACACCCGACCGTTTTATCCAACAGTTCCGTGAAAATCCTTTTTAAGTATTCTACGTCTTCCCTGTATCTGCTGAATTCGGAGTCAGTGAGTAATTCATCAAAGTTTATTATCAAATCATCTGGCTTTTCCTGCGGAAAAACATGCGGTTCTACCGAAGTTATAAACCCTACATTCAGATCCTTAATTATGAGATGCTCCACCCGCTCGGGAGACAAAGGACAGTGGAAAATCTCAACATCGAGCCCCTTCATCAGAGCTATGTCCAGTACCGCATTGAGCAGACGGGTTCTTGCCAACGCCGGCGCGCCTTTCAAAATAAAACGTTTTTTAACACCCTCAAAAAGATTCTCTAAAAAATTCACCAAACCTTCCGGAGCTATGGCGCTGGCGAACATATGCCTTTGCCTTGACTCTTTTTCTTTTTTGCGGACATCTGAAAATACTTTATTGATTACTTCTTCACAGGTT
This sequence comes from Thermosediminibacter litoriperuensis, assembly GCF_008124715.1. Taxonomy (GTDB): domain Bacteria; phylum Bacillota; class Thermosediminibacteria; order Thermosediminibacterales; family Thermosediminibacteraceae; genus Thermosediminibacter; species Thermosediminibacter litoriperuensis. The sequence goes on from NZ_VNHO01000001.1 coordinate 5,452, forward strand.
TGGCAAACCTTTTTTGCATCGATAGCCCATGAATATATTTCCTGCATTTCATCATAGACGGCCCTGGCCGCTTTCAGATAACCGAAGCCCCTCTTATAGCACCTGCTTATTTCTTCCTGTAGTGCAAGTATATCCTTTTTGTGTTTTCTTATACCATCTTCAGCCCAGAAGTCCCCTAAATTTATGATTTCGTCAACACATCCCGGATATTTAGGATCAACCACGTGGGGTGCCGTCCCGTCAATAAGAGCTATCCCGTACTCGGGGATAACTACCCCATCCAGAGAACCACTATCCGCCGAACAGTGAAGAAATTCTATGTCGATTCCTCTTTTCGAAAGACGTTCTCCTATTTTCCGAATGAAGGTGGATTTTCCAATCCCAGGTCCACCTTTTATTATGAAAATTTTACTTGCCTGGGCCCACGGCAGTATATGATCAAAAAACGACACGTACCCCCTAGAAGTGCTTCCGCCGGGGAAAAATCTTTTTATACGTCCTTCCATAAAAATGCCTCCTCTAAAAAAGCCTTTCATATACAGCTTATTAAGAGGAGGCCCGATTGGTGAATGTCAGGTCTCATATATTGTTATGAGAGCTTTGTCGCCTTCTTTTGACAGCCCGAAGATAAAACCCTTCTTTTTCAACGATTTATTTAGGAAATCCACCAACTGATACAGTTCGTCGTGGTAATTAAATTCCTTTTTTGCCAGCAATTCGAGTTTGGCTTCCATTCAAACTTTCCTTTCCAAATTTTTATGGCTCCAGTTCCCATTTTTTTATATTATCAATTACTTCGTAATTAGTCAAATCAAAGTGAATTGGTGTAATCGAAATATAATTATTTTTGATTGCCCAAATGTCGGAACCGGTGTCACCCAGGTCCTCCACCGCCTCTCCTGCCAGCCAGTAATAGGTTTTGCCCCTGGGATCCTGCCTTCTGTCAAAGCAGTTTTTGTACCTCCTGTTCCCCAGGTGCGTTATTAAAACGCCTGCTATGTCTTCATCGTCTAAGGGAGGTATGTTGACGTTTAATAAGGTGTCCTTGGGAAACTTCTTTTCCATCAAGCTTTCGCAAAGCTTTCTGGCGAAGCACGCCGGGTAGTCATACGATACATTCTCATAAGCGGCGACAGAAAAGGCCACTGCCGGAATGCCGTAAATTGCCGCTTCGATAGCAGCCGATACTGTACCGGAGTAAATCACGTCAGTTCCTATATTTGGCCCCCTGTTAATCCCCGACAGCACCAAATCCGGAGCATCGTTGAGCAGTGCGTCCAGGGCCAGTTTTACGCAGTCCGACGGAGTCCCGTTCACCATCCAGCTTTCTACGTGACAGTCATGAAGATTAACCCTCTCCACCCTTAGGGGTTTGTGCATGGTTATCGCATGAGCTGTAGCGCTCCTTTCCCTGTCGGGGGCCACAACCGTCACTTTCGCAATTTTGGATATTTCCCTGGCCAACGCCAAAAGGCCTTCGGCGTACACACCGTCATCATTGGTAATAAGAATATTCATTCCTGCACCCCTATTCTCAAGCAATTAATGCCTTGTTGTAATATTCAACAGCTTTTTCAGTTTCTCCCAATCTTTCAAAACATATACCCAGCATGGTATAAATACCGGCCTTGTCTGTAGTTCTACCCTCCAGTTCTTTATAGCATTCAGCTGCTTCTCGGTAGAGTCCCATCTTAATGAGGCAGAAGGCCTTATTTATTAATATATCATCGCTCCTGTGTTTTTGCAAAACATCCTCCAACAGCTGGAGGGCTTCACCGTATTTTTTTACCGCCATAAGGCACAATGCCATGTTGTTCTTCACCACGAGGTCATCCTTGACAAGCTTTTCGGCTTCTCTAAAGCACTCAATGGCCTTTTTGTAGTCCGCCATCTTATACAGGCAGTAGCCCTTGTTTATCAGCAGGTCTCCGTTAAGCGGGTCCATCGCCAGTCCCCTCTCGCAATATTCAAGGGCCTCCTCGTAACGCCCCGATGCGGCAAGGCATAATGCCAGGTTGTTAATGGCAATTATATCATGAGGAAATCTGGATAATGCCGATTTATATAGATTTATAGCTTTTTCGTATTCCCCGGATTTGCTCAGTACCAAAGCCAGATTCAGCTTCGCATTATTGTCTCCCGGCGCCCGGCTTAAGCAGTCGCAAAAACATGCCTTCGCTTCTTCCAGGAGTCCCAGTTCCATCAGGCACAGCCCTTTTTTGTTCTGAATCTTTACGTAGTCAGCACCCCTGGCTTCGGGTAAAGCACAGTTGAGCAGCTCCAAAGCCTCCTTGTACTGGCTTTTCCCGGATTTACACAAAGCAAGCCCGTACATCGCTTTTACCTTTAGAGCCGGGTTGTCCACTATCAAGGTGTAATTTTCCTCGGCCTTCTCAAACTCCATCAATTCCAGGCATGTTTCTCCGAGGAAATATCTTATTTCTGCGGCATCCTCTACAGAAAGAGCCTTTTCAAAATAATGTAAAGCCCCGTTGAAATCCCTCTTGAAATAACAGATTAATCCACCCCAGCAGAATAAGACGAATCCTGGCGACCGAAGCAACATTTTCCTGACATAATCAAGAGCAGCATCGTACATGTTTGCTCGGTATAAAATGCTCAGATAAAAGTGCGTTATAGATACAAATCTCCTGTTAAATACCTTAGAAAGAAGGTGTAGAGCTTCAGTTTTATTCATCCAGTCCCCCCCTTTCCTTTATATAACATATTATTCTATTTTTTCTTTTATTTTCCTGCTTTATCACGAAAATATGCCCATTCCAGCATACCGTTAAACCGGAATATAGTGCTGGCAATGGGCATCACAGAATTCGTGGGGTCTTTCAAGACTTATATCCAGCAATTCACAGGTAAACCATGTCTGGCTCGAACCCCTTAATATAAAATCCTTTCTGGGTTTCAGGTATCTACAGGGCCGGCCCGCCAGTATCCAGGGCACTATACAACCCCCGCATGCCCATTTTTTGTTTAAGTCTTTCTGTTTTAAAAGGACCTTTCCGAGCTCGCATCTGTAAATTACGCTGTTTGCATTGATGAGATGAAAAACCTTGTATTCATTTAAAAAAGGACAATGTACCGCCATGTTAATTTTCCCACGCCTCCCTTTCTTCTTATCAATATAAGTCTATGGGAGACATGAGACTCTCGTGCATAATTTCAAAGAAAACTTTTCGACAACAGTTCAACCCCTTTTATTATATCTACGTAGAAAACCGTTGCAGAAGAATCCACTTAAGACATTTCCAGTCCCCGCTGGAAAGCCCTAAGATTTACATCTCTGAATTGAGAGGGGATATTTTTCTCCAAGGACCTGAGAATACTTTCTACGCTTACGATTCCTGTTAATTTCACCAGTATCCCCAGCGCTATCATATTGAGTATCCTCGTGTTCCTTAGCTCAACGGCGACAGTCGTAATCGGAAATCCGAATTCTTTATCGGAAACACCCTCTCCGGTTATGGTATCGCTGTCGTAAATCAACCAGCAGTCTTTTCTAACCTTGTTCTTGTATAAGTCGTAGGCCTGCTGGGATAAGGTTAGCACTACATCAGGGTCCAGAACCTCGGGATACGCTATTTCTTCCGAGGAAATGACGACCTCGGATTTAGAAAACCCTCCCCGCGAAGCTACTCCGTAGGATTGGGTCTGAACCGAGTTTTTTCCTTCGTATATGGCGGCGGCTTCCCCTAAAATCTTCCCTATCAATATCAGACCCTGGCCTCCCAAGCCAGCCAGGACCACTTCGGTCCTTCTTTTCATAAAAACGCCTCCTATCTTCCTCCTAAATCTTCTTCAAGTTTGGTCATATCTTCCCGGGCTATTCTCTGAATTTCTCTATACTTTTCGGTGAAATCCGGCCTGTCTTCGTTTACGAACTCGCCTATTGCAAACCGGTTCTCCGCTATATTGCCTTCCGACAGGTTGGTGGTGCTGCTTATTTTCAGCCATTCCATCATTTCGACCGCCGATTTCATTCGGTTTAATCTGCCGTAATAGGTGGGGCATACGTTTATCACATCGACGACCGAGAAGCCCTTTTTCGCGATAGCTGTCGTTATATATTTTTCAAGGAGATTTACATGGTACACCGTTGCTCTGGCCACGTAAGGCGCTCCGGCAGCCTGGGCCAGCCTGCACACGTCGAAGGGAGTTTCAACAGCCCCGTAACGCGAAGTACTGGTTACGCTAGCTTCAGGCGTTGTACCTGAATACTGGCCGCCAGTCATACCGTAGTTAAAATTATTGGAAATGATCGCGGTTATATCCATATTCCTCCTGGCCGCATGGATAAAGTGGTTTCCGCCTATAGTAATCCCGTCTCCGTCACCCATTAGCGCCAGAACCTTAAGCTCTGGATTGGCGGCCTTCACTCCTGTGGCGGCTGCCAGCGCCCTTCCATGAGTCACGTGTAAGCTGTTGGTGGCCAAATAGTCGTCGGCCTTTCCCCAGCACCCTATTCCGGTAACGATTACGATTTTCTTCGGGTCCAGATCCAGGTCGGCAAAAGCCTGAGCAATGGCCTTGATTATTATGCCGTTGCCGCACCCCTCACACCAGAAAAAGGGCAGCCGCTCTTCGATAATATAATCGAATATGGTTCTTCCCACTTCAAAATACCTCCTTAATCTTACCAAGAATTTCGTAAGGAGTGATGATCTCTCCGTTTACCTTATTTACTCCATAAACGGGAATCCTCGCTTCAACGACCCTTTTCACTTCACTGATTATCTGCCCCAAGTTCATTTCTGGCACAACCATAAACTTCGCCCTATCGGCCAGCTGTCTGACCTTCTCGTCGGGGAAAGGCCACAGCGTATTGAGCTGCAACAGCCCGGCTTTATATCCTGACTCTCGAAGAATATATACCGCTTCCCGGGCGCTGCGCGCCGAAGCTCCGAAGGAAACCAGGATGATTTCAGCGTCCTCCGTCTCATACTCCTTCGTTATGATTATCTCATCCCTGTGATCGTATATTTTTTTATAAAGTCTTTTTATAACTTTTTCCGCGTTATCCGGTACATTGTTCGGGTAACCGGTTTCATCGTGCATGGAGCTGGAAGCGTGAAATATGTAATCGCTGCCGAAATAGGCCAGAGGCGGCACGCCGTCTTCACCGGGTTGGTAAGGCCTGTATTCCGGTGGATCCACTTTTGGAAATTTACGGTTCACGATGGGTATGTCGTCCCTCAGTATTACTTTTTCCCTCATGTGTCCTACAATTTCATCGGATAAGAATATTACCGGTGTTCGGAATTCTTCTGCAAAATTAAAAGCTTGGATCATAAGTTCGTAACATTCTTGAACGGAAGCCGGAGAAAGTACTATAATGGCATGGTCCCCATGGGTGCCCCACCGGGCCTGCATTACGTCCGCCTGTGCCGGCTTGGTGGCAAGGCCCGTGCTCGGCCCGCTCCTCTGGACGTTTATTATGACACATGGTGCTTCGGTCATTATCGCCAGCCCTATGTTTTCCTGCATCAGCGAAAATCCCGGTCCGCTGGTGGCGGTAAAAGCCTTAGCACCCGCCATGGAAGCGCCCACCAAAGCGGCCATACTGGCTATTTCGTCCTCCATCTGGATGAAAACTCCTCCCACCGCCGGCAGCCTGATTGATGCCAACTCCGCTATCTCCGATGACGGAGTAATGGGATACCCTGCATAAAAACTGGCACCCGCCGTTAACGCCCCTTCGACGCAGGCCTCGTTCCCCTGAAGAAATTTAATCCTGTCATGCATCTATACCACCTCTTTCTCCTTGACGAAAATTGCTATTTCCGGACATCTGAGGTAACACCAGTTGCACCCTATGCATTCTTCCAGACGTTCGGCTACAGGCACCGAGTTTATTTCCATCTTTAAAACCTTTTTCGGGCAGAAGGCCACGCATATGCCGCATTTTTTGCACCTTTTGCCGACGACGGAAATTTGAAACTTTTTTTTCATCTTATCCCTCCCTTTGAAGCTCATCTGCATTAAATTTTAATGCATAAAGTATGCCAGTATGTTGGGGAAAAATAATCCGAGGATAATTCCTCGGATTATTTTTCCAGCACGCACAGCAGCAGGTTGGCAGCTTTTTCGATATCATCAATTGAAGCCATTTCCGACGGTGTGTGGACATATCTTGTCGGAATCGAAAGACCTCCGGACGGTACGCCGGACCTGCTCAGGTGAATGGCTCCCGCATCAGTTCCTCCCATTTCGAGCACTTCCAGCTGGTAAGGTATTTTATTTTTCTCAGCAGCTTCGATCAGCATCTCTTTTATCCTGGGATGGCTTATCACCGACCTATCCATCACCTTAACCGCAGGTCCTTTGCCCAGCTCCACCGCCATTTTCTCCGATTCGGGTGTGTCTCCGGTCATCGTCACGTCTACGGCAATGGCAAGATCCGGATCTATTCCGAAAGCCGAAGTTTTGGCACCACGCACGCCCACTTCTTCCTGAACCGTAAAAACAAAATATGTATCGAACCTAGGTGATTTCAGATTTTGTAAAACCCGTATCAGAACGGCACATCCCGCCCTGTCATCCAGAGCTTTGGCTGTCGCGCAGTCTCCGAGTATATCGCAGTTCCTGTAATAGACCGCCTTGTCTCCCAGCCGCACCTTCTTTAATGCTTCTTCTTTGGATCTCGCACCGATATCAATGAACATGTTGTTGAACTTCAAATCTTTCATTTCATTTTTGAAAAGATTTGCGGGTTTTTCCATGCCTAAAACACCGACGGTGCCGTTTTCAAAAATAACCCTCTCGCCTATAAGGGTGAAGGGCGATACTCCCCCGATGTTGGAAAACCTGAGAAACCCTTTATCGTCTATGTTTGTGATTATAAGGCCGATTTCATCCATGTGGGCCGCCAGCATCATCTTCTCGCCAGATCCGGCTTTTCTTGCGATTATATTTCCCAGAACATCCACGCGAATCTCATCGGCATGGTCCTTTATCTCACCTATTATAACTTCCCGGATTTGGCTTTCTTCGCCCGAGGGGCCGTAAGTTTCGGTTAGCTTTTTTATCAATTCCTTCATCTTCCTAAACCCCTTTCCTGAAAATCTATAATTAGGGCGTCTATTAGGTCTATCGCATTTTGTATATCCGTAAGGCTCGCCAATCCCGCCGGTGAGTGTATGTAGCGGCACGGCACCGAAATCACTATCGTGGGTATACCTTCCTTTGTCGTATGTATACTACCTGCGTCGGTACCTCCAAAAGCGGTCCTGCGCAGCTGGCAGGGAATTCCCTTTCTTTCCGCCACCTGAAGCACTCTATCTACCAGCCGCCTGTCGGCAATATACGTTTTGTCCATAAGGGTGACGGCAGGCCCTTTGCCCAGGGTGGTGCTGTAACCTTCTTCTTTGTTTTCAGGTACGTCGGCGGCAAAAGTACCTTCAATAACGATTGCCATATCGGGTTCGATGGCATAAGCGGCCGCCGCAGAACCTCTCCGACCTATTTCTTCCTGAACGGTAAAAGCACCGGAAATGACGAGGTCGTAATCCTTCTTCAGGATCTCGGTAATAATATAGCAGCCTATCCTATCATCCAGGGCTTTCGCTTTTATCAAATCGGAGCCGATGCGCTCAAACTGGGAATCGAAAACGGCATAATCGCCTACTTTAACCTTTTTTTCCGCATCTTCCTTGTCTTTGGCGCCTATATCTATGTAAAGATTCTTTGACTTCAGAGCCGTCTCCCTTTCCTTGGGTTCCTGCAAGTGTATGGCTTTGGCTCCTATAACCCCTTTCACCTTCTGGGGACCTATCACTACTGTTTTTGAGACCAGAATCCTGTCGTCTATTCCACCGACAGTGTCAAACTTAAGCCAGCCGTTTTTACCGATAGACGTGATCATAAGGCCTACTTCATCCATATGAGCTGCCAGCATTATTTTTGGTCTTTTACCTTTCCCGGGTTTTTCAAAGAGAAGGTTGCCCAGGGCATCGGTCCTAAACTGTGCCAGGCTTTCTATCTCCCGCTTCAGGATATTTCTAACCTCGTCCTCTGCTCCGGAAACGCCGAAAGCTTCCGTTAATTCCTTCAATAACATCTTAATCCCTCCACAAAACCTCTATCCAGCGACGATATGAAAAGTGCCAGCAAGCGCCCGCTGATCTTTATATCGTCGAGGTTGAGTGTTTCTACCGTAGTGTGCATGTATCTTAGCGGAATGGAAATCAGAGAAGTGGGAATACCCTGTCTGGTTATCTGCATTGCCCAGGCATCGGTACCCGTTGCTGAGGGTTCGGGATTTACCTGGTACGGAATGTTGTAATCCTCCGCGATGCTTTTTAGCCTATTAAACAGCTTCGGGTGAATATTAGGTCCCAGAGCGATGGCCGGACCTTTGCCCAGCTTATGGGTTTCCTCTTCAGCCACATCCGCCATATTTCCATGGCAGACATCTACCGCTATACCTATATCCGGATAGAGGTGATAACTACTAACTATAGCTCCTCTGAACCCTACCTCCTCCTGGGCAGTAGCTACTGCATAAACTTCTGCGGAAAATTGCAACTTATCGAGTTCCTCGAGGCAATAAAGAATAGTGGCCACTCCCGCCCTATCATCAAGAGCATTTCCGGAGAAGCACCCATTCAAAAGTTCACACGGTTTTCTTTTGAAGGTAATAACATCACCGATCCTTACCAATTCCCTTACTCTTTCTGCCGGCAAGCCGGTATCGATGAACATATCTTCGGACTTAAGGGCTTTGTTCCTCTCTTCAGGTTCCTGCATATGAGGAGGTTTGCTGCCTATTACACCCGGAACTTTTTCCCTGCCGTGAATAATTACTTCCTGGGCAGGTAATATACGATGGTCTATACCTCCTATATAGGAGAAACGGATAAATCCCCTGTCGTCGATCTGTTTTACCATCAAACCTATTTCATCCATATGCGCAGCAAGCATGACCTTTATTTCCGCGTTCTTTGCCCCTTTTCTTCCTATTACGTTGCCCAGCTTATCCACCGATACATCTTCACAGTACCTTTGAAAAATTTGTACCAAGGATTGGGCTCTGTCCACTTCACATCCAGACGGTATATCAGTTGATAAAAGTTCCATCAGTACTTCCTTGACATCCAAATTTACTCCCCCTTTCTTTAGATTATTACTTCTACAACTTTTATAAGTTTCCTGCATTTGGGATAAAATTTTTCTATAAACGTATTGACGAAAATGAGATTTTATTGTATACTTAAAATTGCGTTTTGGGAATGAGGGCCCATAGCTCAACCGGTCAGAGCAGCCGGCTCATAACCGGCCGGTTCTAGGTTCGAGTCCTAGTGGGCCCACCAATTTTGCCGACGTAGCTCAATTGGCAGAGCAGCTGATTTGTAATCAGCAGGTTGCGGGTTCGAGTCCCATCGTCGGCTCCATAACAAATGTGGAGAGATTCCCGAGCTGGCCAAAGGGGGCAGACTGTAAATCTGCTGGCGATGCCTTCGGTGGTTCGAATCCACCTCTCTCCACCATAATCTAATGTGGGCCATTAGCTCAGTTGGTAGAGCACCTGACTCTTAATCAGGGTGTCGTGGGTTCGAAGCCTACATGGCCCACCATTTTTTATGTACAAAATTCTATTGATAAAACTACTTATTACATATTAATAGAAGCTCTCGCCGAGCTTCTATAATTTTATCTTTTTATAAAAAAAGCTTTTAATACTCATAAAACCGTATTTTTGCGGCATTATAATCTGCTCAGTATTGCCCACAAAGAACACGCCGTCGTCGGCCAGGGAATTATAAAATTTCCTGTAGAGTCTATCTTTAGCCTCCTCAGTAAAATATATCATTACGTTCCTGCACAAAATAAGGTGGCAGTTTGCCGGAAATTCGTCCTCCAGCAGGTTGAGGTTTTTAAATTTTACCTTCCTTTTTATTTCATCTTTTATTGCGTACTGACCTTCTTTCACCGTAAAATACCTTTTCTTTAGATCTTCCGGTACATTCTCCACGCTTTTTTCCGAATAAACTCCTAACCGGGCCGCTTTCAGCGCCTCATCGTCTATATCGGTGGCGAGGATTTCAACCCTGTCGTAATTGATTTTTTCGAAGAGCAAGGCCAGAGAATACGCCTCTTCTCCAGAAGCGCACGCCGAACTCCATACCTTCAAGACCTTCCTGCTCGATATAAAGCATGGCAAAATCTCCTTTTCCAGCACCTGCCACTGTATGGGATTTCGAAAAAATTCCGACACGTTTATGGTTATGTAATTTAAAAATTCCTTCAGGTGCTTTTCGCTCTGTTTTAAAAGCCTGAAGTAGCTTAAGAGGTCCGGCATGTTATTTCTTTTCATAAGAGAGTCTATGCGCCTTCTCATCTGCTTTTCCTTATAAGATGAAAGGTCGATTTTTGTCAATCTTTTAATGTTGGCGATAAATTCCTGGTATACGTCCAACAGCTCAAACCCCCTACTACTTAAACTCTTGGTATATTATACCGTACCTAATGGGCAAAAAAAATCCATGATACACGAAAATCGTGTATCATGGGGGCTAAATGTAAAGGGGGTCTTCACTAATAATATAACCCGAAACAAAAATATTTATACAAAAACGGAAAAAATGCGCGACCTATCGTCCACGCATTTTTCCCGTTAACGAAATCCGTATTCAAAGGGTTTTTCAAAAATCAACCTATCCCCTTCTTCCGTTATTAAATTTTAAAAGTTAACCACCTTTACGGGTTTTTCAAATACACCCCTTTTAACTTCGGAGGCGGTCATATGCTTTGCTTCGAATCTTTCTGCAATGTAATTGCAGGCATCCCAGGGGTTCACCTTGTCTCCGCACGTAAAAACGTCTACTGCCGCATATCCCAGTTCGGGCCATGTATGAACGGTAAGGTGGGATTCTGAAATCACCACTACACCGCTGACACCCTGCGGACTGAATTTATGAAAGGCGACTTCCCTGACTTCTGCTCCGGCTTCCAGCGCGGCCTTTACCATTATTTCTTCGATTAGATCCCTGTCGTTTAATACGTTTGGATCACAATCATAAATTTCCGCTAAGATGTGACGGCCCAAGGCTTTCATCTTGCTATCACAGCCCCCTTCATTTTGAATTGAATCAATCAAATTAAATTGTAGCAGATTATTGCAGAATGTCAATAGATTCGAGAAAAATCCTTGAAAAATTCCTCCTGTTCGCCATTTCAACGTGATTTTATTTGTATACCTCTGAATTTCAGCCAATTATACGTTTTTCCTCCAATAATTAATGGTCTTTTTCTCAAGTCCGATAGATTTTTCGCTCCCACCATCGCCATCGAGTATCTGAGTTCCCTTTCCACCTGGCACAGATATTTTCTGAGGGCTGCCGACCCACCTTTCAACAATTTATACAGGACGGTGCCGGCCAGACCCGCCGCCCTGGCTCCCAGCGCCAGCGATTTTGCTACGTCAAGGCCGGTTTTCAATCCCCCCGATGCAATAATATCGGCCCTATCTCCGATTTCGCTGATTACTTCTATAAGGCTTACAGGCGTAGGAATGCCCCAGCCTTCCAGGGTGTTTACCGCATCCTTTCTGTTTCTCAGGTTTTCGATGGCTATAAAATCGGTTCCCCCGGCCCCTCCCACGTCGATTATTTTTATCCCGCAATCGACCAGTATCCTGGCTTCTTCTCTGGCCATGCCAAATCCAACTTCTTTTACTATGACCGGCACCTTTACACCAGCTGCTATTCGCTTTATATTCTCCACAGTACCCGAAAAACATTTTCTACCCTCGGCCATGACTATCTCCTGAGGTGTATTTAGATGAATCTGTACGGCATCAGCGTCTATCATCCCAACCACTTCGGCGACCTCTTCAAGGGAAGCGTCAGCCCCGATGTTCGCGAAAATTAAACCTTCAGGGTTCTCCTCTCTTACCACTTTAAAGCTCGCTTGAGCAGACTTGTCGTTTATGGCAATTCGTTGAGACCCCACGGCCATGGCGAAGCCGAATTCTCTAGCAATCTTGGCCAGTTCACGGTTTATGGTGCGTGCAAAAGAAAAGCCGCCGGTTATGGCGTTTATTATTATGGGTTTTTCTAGCCGGAGGTTTTGGAGGTTTGTGGAAATATCTATTTCATCGAGATTTACCTCCGACAGGCAGTTGTGGAGCAGCGTTATATCGGAAAAAACGTTTCTTTCCAATCTCTTTTCCAGCATCAGGCTGTACCTGATGTGTTCCTTCTTCCTCCTCGATCTTTTGCTCATTAAAGCTCCCCTCTAAAAAAGGGAGGAATAACCCTCCCAATTGTGTTTAATCATTATTGTTTTCATCTTTCTTAAAGATATCGCCCACCACATCACCTATGGTTACGTTGAGTTCTTCTCTGGGCACGGAAGTTTTTTCCTCATTTTTTTTCTCTTTTCTCGGCGGCTGTTCGTCATCGAGCGCCTGTTTTATGCTGAGGCTTATCCTCTTTTCTTCCGGCTTTATATCAAGGATTTTTGCCTTTACGGTTTCCCCCTCTTTTAACGCATCCTTCGGGGTAGCCACACGTTTTTTGGAAATCTGAGATACGTGTACGAGACCTTCAACCCCCGGTTCTAATTCCACAAAAGCTCCGAAATTGGTAAGTTTTACTACCCTTCCTTGGATTACCTGCCCGATAGCGTACTTCTGTTCTATATTATCCCACGGATCGGGGCTGAGCTGTTTCAGTCCCAACGATATACGGCCTCGCTCTTTGTCCACTTTCAATACTTTAACTTCCACTTCTTGATTTTCACTCAAAACTTCAGAGGGATGGTTTATCCTCTGCCACGACAGATCTGATATGTGAATCAGCCCGTCGAAACCCCCGATGTCGACAAAAGCCCCAAAATCGGTCAATTTCTTGACTGTCCCTCGAATGACCTGGCCCTCTTTTACTTTCTCCCAGATTTCCTCCTTCAACTTCTCTTTTTCTTCCTGGAGGAATAATTTATGGGAAAGCACCACTCGCTTTTTATCCCTGTCCAGTTCTATAATCTTCAATTTCAGATCTTTCCCTACGTAACCGGACAGGTCAGCTACATATTTAAGGTCGGCGTGGGATGCAGGGATAAAACCTCTCAATCCCCTGACGTTGACCAGAAGACCTCCTTTTATGCTCTCTATAACCCTTCCCTCTACGGTCTGTTTCTTTTCAAAAGCCTCCTCCAGATAACTCCAGGCCTCGACCGTATCGGCTCTCTTTTTGGAAAGAATCAGATTTCCCTCTTTATCTTCGAGTTTTAATATCAAGACTTTGATCCTATCCCCATTTTTTACGATTTCGGAAGGCGATGAGAAAGGTAAGTTCGACAGCTCGTTCAGGGGTATTATGCCTTCCGACTTATAGCCTACATTCACCAGAACCTCTTTGTCGCTTACTTTCATGACCGTGCCTTCAACAATTTTACCTTCTGCAAGTTCTGAAATTTCATCATCGTAAGCTACTTCTCTTTGTTGATTCTCCATTTCTTTCGAAATTTCTTCCATTTTTGTTATAACCTCCTTTATAATCCAGTCAGGTGTAGAAGCACCTGCAGTAATGCCGACTTTTTCGACTTCCTGAAACCACTCTTGCTTTATTTCTTCGGCGGTCTCAATATGGTACACCCTTGCTCCTACATTCTGACAAACCTGCACCAGTTTTTTCGTATTGGAGCTGTTCTTCCCTCCCACAACCAGCATTACGTTAACCAATTCCGCAACTTTTTTCGCCGCTTCCTGCCTTTGTTGGGTGGCGTTACACCTGGTGTTATGAAAAACCGCCAGATCCAGCTTCTCTTTCAATATATCCATTATCCTCTTCACGTTTTCTTCGGTTTGGGTCGTCTGGACGACAACCCCCACCCTTTTGTCCGTAAAAAACGCCCTGGCGTCTTCCTCGTTTTCGATTACTACCGCCTCGCCGGGACACCAACCTTTTATACCTTTCACTTCGGGGTGGTTGGGGTCGCCGATTATCACCACCGTGTAGCCCTTACTGGACAGATCCTGAGCCAGTTTCTGAACTTTTTTAACAAACGGGCAGGTGGCATCGATCACGTTTAAGCCCCTGGCGCGGGCTCGTTCTATAACATCGGGCGGTACCCCGTGGGTTCGAATCACTAGATTTCCCTCGCTTATATCATCCACATCCACGGCTTTTACACCCAGGTTCTCCATTTTCTTAACTACCTGCTGGTTGTGTACGATCGGCCCTAAAGTGTAGGTTTTTCCCCCTTTTTTTATCAAATCTTCCAGCAATCGCACGGCATTTTTGACACCAAAACAAAAACCTGCATGCTCTGCCACTATAATTTGCACAAAACTCACTTCCCAATGCTATTTTTTGCTTTATTTGAATTCTATATAAATCCAATAATTCCTTCTTAAATATTAAAAAGCAAGATCAATACGATAGTAATTTTGATACCTCATTAAAAATAACCCTGCTTATCTCGGTCAGTTTTTTCGAATTCAATTTTTCCTCTTCATCGAGAGAAAGCCGCATGGGTTTCCCCACCCTGACGGTAATACTGCTGAAAAACCTGTAGTCCCCAGTTATGGCTACGGGCACCAGAGCCACTTCCTTCGCCTTCGCCGCCAGCAGGGCGATACCGGGTTCGGGTTCTTTTAGACTTCCGTCTTTGCTCCTCGTACCTTCCGGAAATATGCCCAATACCTTTTTATCAGCCAGAATTTCCACAGCTGTCTTTATCGCTTTTCTGTCTGGAGCTCCGCGGTTAACCGGGAAAGCGTTTAATTTCCTGAGAATAAAGCCGAAAACCGGGATTTTAAAAAGCTCCTTTTTCGCCATAAAAAAAACCGGTCTTTTTAAAATGCAGCCAACTATGACTGGATCCCACCAGCTTTTGTGGTTGGAATAAACTATTACTGCCCCTTTTTCTGGAAAGAATTCCAGACCCTCAACCCGGATTTTGAAAAGCATATTTATTAAAAGCGAACAAGCGAACTTTGCAAAATTATAAAACATTTTTCTCCCTTCTCTTTATATGGCTTAAAATTTCTTCAACGACTTCTTCCGGGGTCTTGTCGGTGGTATCTATTATTACCGCATCTTCTGCTACTGTAAGGGGTGAACACTCTCTTTCCCTGTCCTGTCGGTCTCTTTCGGCCAATTCTTCCTCAACTTTTTTTAAGTCGGTCTTTATCCCTTTCTTCAACATTTCATCGTACCTGCGCTTTGCCCTTACCTTTATATCGGCGGTCAGGTAGAATTTGTATTTTGCATCGGGAAGCACTGTGGTTCCTATATCCCTTCCATCCATAACGACACCATAATTCTCTGCCATTTTTCTCTGTAGTTTCACCAACCTCTGCCGCACCTGCGGAATGCAGGCGACCTTCGACACCTTCTGATCTACGGAGGGCTTTCTTATCTCTTCGGTTACATCTCTTCCATCGAGGTAAATACGGCCCTTTTTTATTTCTATGCTGCTTTCTTCGGCTATATTTATTATTTCCGCGGTCCTTGAAGCGCCTTTTTCGAGGGCTTTTAACGTAATCGCTCTGTACATGGCCCCCGTATCTACGTATGTGAGATTCAACTTGTCTGCTATTATCCTGGCTACGGTACTCTTACCCGCACCCGCCGGTCCGTCAATCGCTACGCTGTAGATGAGGTCCGGCCTTAAGACTCTCGCACCTCTCAGATAGACGTGTTTTATATCCCTATGATCTTTTTCCGTATTAAACACCATCAGTATTCTGATGCACATTCGCAAACCGTTCTGCACGGCCATCTGTCCAACATCCAGTAAAGGTACCATATCCAAACCCATTTCCCTCGCCGCGGATGCCGGATAAGCTGCATCTATATCCGCAGTAGCGCTGAACAAAATAAAACAAATATCTTCAACCGCTATATCGTTTAATTCCATCATCCTGGAAAGAAGTTCTCTTGTGGCATCCTTCACGGCAGCGGCCGTGTTTTCTTCAACGGTGATCGCGCCTCTAACACCTCTAACCTTCAAACGACTCATCTCCTTCAGCCATTTGAGGCTGCATTTATGCCCGCCAGATATCCGGTAGAAAAAGCCGCCTGTAAATTGTAGCCACCGGTAAAGCCGTCCACATCGATGACTTCTCCTGCAAAATATAGGCCCTTTACTATTCTTGACTCCATGGTCCTCGCATTTATTTCCTTTACGGAAACACCCCCGCGGGTCACGATGGCCTCGTCTTCCATACATCCTATGACGGTTAGCCTAAAATCGGTCAGTTTTTCAAGAATTATATTTCTCTCTTCCCTCGTCAACTGGCTTACCGGCTTTTCGGGATCGAGCCTGCATACATCGATGAAAACCGGTATCAGCCTTTTGGGTAACAGGTCATCAAAGGCGTTTTTGGTATGTTTTCGGCGGTATTTCTCAAAGTCTCTCTTCAAGCGAGCCTCTAGACGTTCGCGATCAAGGGCGGGTTTTAAATTGATTGAGAGTGTTACGCCTTTTTCAATATGGTCGACTACACTGCGGCTGATGGTAAGTACAATCGGACCCGAAACGCCGTAATGAGTAAAAAGCATCTCACCAAATTCGGAATCCAACTTTTTGCCCTGGCAGTATGCGGTTACTTCCACGTTTTTAAGGGCCAGACCCTGGAGATTTTTTACCCAGTCTTCCTTTGTTATAAGCGGCACCAGTGAGGGTCGCGGCTCCACGATAGTATGTCCGAGTTTTCTGGCAATATTATACCCATCGCCGGTGGAGCCGGTCGATGGATAGGATACCCCTCCTGTCGCCACTATAACCCTGTCACACGGAAAAAATTCTTCGGAATTGTAAAAAATCAGCCCTTTCACAGCTCCAGCTTCTGCTATAACTTCCTTAACCCTCATCCCGTATCTGATTTTAACCCCGGCTTCCACCAGGGCATTCTTAAAGGCTCGCACCACATCCGAGGCTCTATCTGATTCCGGGAAAACTCTTGCTCCTCGTTCTACTTTCGTTTTAACGCCCAGGTCGTAAAAAAAGGAAATGAGATCCCTGTTAGAAAATCTCGTAAAAGCGCTGTATAGAAATTTTCCGTTTCCGGGGATATTCTGTATGAACTCATTCAAGTCTTTTGCATTTGTCAGATTACAGCGCCCTTTACCCGAAATTAAAATTTTCCTGCCCAAGTTCTGATTGCGTTCAAACAATGTCACGTCAGCACCGTGAATCGAGGCCTGGTAAGCGGCCATAAGGCCGGCTGCTCCCCCTCCGACAACCGCTACTCTGTTCGTCATGGTTTCGATGCTCATCTCCGTTATTTTTTGAGCTTTCTTGCAAATAGTAAAAGTTGAGACCTGAGTTCTTCCCCCATTTTAAATAGTATTTTCTCCAGATCTTTGTTGGTTATTATCATTTGAGTCGGCTCGAGTACTTCTATCTTCCTGAACTCTTCTCGCATGACAAACCTTATCATATCTTCGATGGAATCGGCGTTAATCGTGAGAAAAGCCGGGGCATAAGCTACTTTTTCCCCTAAGGCGTCATCGTAAACCACGTAAGGCTCCGCCGATATATCGTAATCCTCGAAGGAAATACCCTGTATAGGTATGT
Organism: Thermosediminibacter litoriperuensis; assembly: GCF_008124715.1. Taxonomy (GTDB): domain Bacteria; phylum Bacillota; class Thermosediminibacteria; order Thermosediminibacterales; family Thermosediminibacteraceae; genus Thermosediminibacter; species Thermosediminibacter litoriperuensis. The sequence continues at coordinate 22,993 of NZ_VNHO01000001.1, forward strand.
TCCGCAGAAGCGTTACCTGTTCTTCTCTGACGCTTTGGGCAACCTGCTCGACTGGCTTGCCTCCGAACAAAAATTTTCCGGGTTTAAACTCACCTTTAAAATCCATTCTAACCCTGAACTTTATTTTGCTCTGCATCACTTCGTCTCCCAGTTTAACTTTGACCATTATTGGCCCTCCATATTTTTAGAAAAAGTCTCGCAATTCCTCAATGGAATTAAATACTACTGATTCCCTCAGAACTTGGGAATAGATTTTTGCGGCTAATCCGCCCGTGTAATCCCTTTGTTCTATCGGGGTCTCATGCAAAACGAAAATCTTTTTTTCGCCTTTTGAAGCAACATCTCTCAGAGAGATCAAGTTCTTTAAATTTCCATGGCCAAAGGGTATGTTGCAGATAATAACGGCCTCAGCCCTATCTATGTACAACCTATTTTCTTGCACCTTTTCCTCGGAAACTGGCGAAAAGGGCAGGTCCTCAACCACATCAACCCCGAGGTTTTTTGCTACTTTCCAGTCGGTATCGCCCATATTCAAAACTCCAGCTGATACCTGGTATCCCCTTTCCCTCAGGTACTGCAATATCTTTTCTCCCGCTCCGCCGCCGCAGACGACGTGGATTCTTTCGCAGCTCCTTGGTCTTAAGTCTTTCTGTACCGGCGAAGAAAAAGTTATCACAGGGCGGCCGCTGTGGGGTTGTATGCTAATCTTCACGTGGACGTTAAAAACTTCGAGGATGTTTTGCTCGGTTATGACTTCCTGAGGCGATCCGGTTTTAAAAATCTTCCCGTCTTTTAAAAGAAGCAATTTGTCGCAGAACAGCGATGCCAGGTTTATATCGTGAAGGACTGCTAGGACAATTATTTTCATGTTCTTGCAGAGGTTTTTTAACAATTCGAGAATTTCCCATTTATAGTTTATGTCCAGGTGGGATATGGGTTCATCCAGTACCAGAACTTTCGGCTGCTGAGCGAGAGCGCGGGCTATTAAAGCCCGCTGCTTTTCTCCTCCGCTCAGTTCATTGATGTACCTGTCCTTTAAATTCCATATGCCTACGGCTTTCATGCATTCTTCGATAATAGCTTTGTCCCGGGGCTTTTCCCGCTCGAAAGTCCTCAAATAGGGATTTCTCCCCATCATAACGATTTCTTCCACGGTAAAGCCCAGGTCCAGCGAGGTTTCCTGCGGCACTGTGGCCACATACCTGGCCAAAGCCCTAGGCGACAAGCTCTCGGCTTTTTGGCCTTCTATTAATATGCTGCCCTTTTGCGGTATAAGCCAGCGGTTGATGTTATTTAGCAAGGTGGTTTTACCGGAACCGTTGGGCCCCAAAATACCGGCAAATTCCCCCGGATTTATCCCCAGACAGATGTCTTCCAGGATGCTTTTGTCTTTGTATCCGTAAGTTAAATTTTTTACCTCGAGTCCAGGCATACTAATGCTCACCCGTCTTCAGCAGACTGCCAGCAACAACTCCCTTAAAATCTTAGCGGCAAGCAAGGAAGTCCTCTCGGACAAATCATTAATCGGTGATACTTCCACCAGGTCAAAACCGACTATGTTCAGTTCCCTGAAACAGGAAACGACTTCAAGGATTTCTTTAGAGGTGCAACCGCCTGGTTCGGGCGTTCCCGTACCCGGGGCGAAAGCCGGATCCACCACGTCGATATCGATCGTTATGTAAACGGGATGTCCCCTTAATTCATTCAAGTTCTCCAAAAAGGGGCCCTTTACATCTATAAGATTCATATGGGTGTACTGTTCGGCAAAAGTGAATTCCTCTTTTACACCGGACCTAATGCCGAACTGGTAAAGGTGCTTTTCCCGGATGCACTCACACACCCTTCGCATTACCGTAGCATGGGAAAGTTTTTCATCGAAAAACGTATCCCTCAGGTCCGCATGGGCATCGAACTGGAGGACTTTAAGCTCGGGATATTCTTTCGCAACCTGTTTTACTACTGGGTAAGTTATAAGGTGTTCTCCTCCAATAAAAACGGGTATTTTCCCGTCTTTTAGTATCATCGCAGCGGTCCGCTCTATAATCTCCAGGCTTTTCCCTACGTTGCCGAAAGGTATGTCTAGATCGCCGGCATCGTAATACTTCTTGTCGTTAAGAGAATCGTCGGAATAGGGGCTGTAATCTTCCAAACCGTACGACACTTCCCTGATCTTCCTAGGCGCCATTCGGGTCCCCGGTCTGAAGCTCACAGTAAAATCCATAGGAACTCCAACTATGACGGCTTTGCTATCCTCGTAATTTTCCTTTGACCGCAGAAATTTGCCCTGATCCAGTAGTTTGTCGAATCCTTTCAATTCGTTTCCCTCTCTATTTCGAAATGATAGCCTTTACAAATGCCGGCAGATTGAAACAAGATCTGTGAATGTACGGAGTATAATACTTTGTATTCAAGTCGGGTATATTCGAAATATCTCTGGTGAGGGGGTCGATTAACTTTGAACCCATTGTAAAAGTCCATAAGGAGCCGGGATAAGTCGGAATTGTGGCCGTGTACACAGCCGCATGCGGGAAAATATCCGAAACAGCACTGTATACTTTCTTTAGCAGATCCTCGTAATAGAAGGGGGATTCGGTCTGGGCCACAAAAATACCCCCATCGGTTAAGGCCTCGTAAATGTCTTTATAGAATTCCTTAGCGAACAATCCCACGGCAGGACCTACTGGGTCCGTTGAATCGACAATTATGACATCATAATAGTTCTTGAACTTTTTAACATAAGCTATACCGTCTTCGCAGAACACTTTAGCCCTCGGATCTTCAAAAGCCACACTCAGAGTAGGGAAAAATTTCTTTGAGGCTTCGATCACCTTCTCATCGATTTCCACCAGATGAGCCTCTTTTACCGGGTGTTTCAGGATTTCCCTGAGCGTACCCCCATCTCCGCCACCGATGACCAGCACCCTTTCGGGATTGCCGTGGGTAACCAGGGGGACATGGGCCATCATTTCGTGATAGATGAACTCATCCTTCATCGTTAGCTGGACGACATCGTCCAGGACGAGCATTCTGCCGAACTCTTCAGTTTCGAACACGGCGAGATTCTGATATTCGGTCTTCTCGGTATGCAGGACGTCCTTTACCCTATAGCTCATTTTTATACTTTTAGACTGCATTTCGGTGAACCAGAGTTCCAAATCTTTTCACTCCTTCATTCCTGGGATTACTTTCATATCGGAAAAATTATACCAAATAAAAGGCAAACATTCAAATAGAAAACCTCAGCTCCTGCAGCCGGTGTTGTTGAAGAAATTCTTTACTTCCAGCCTCATCAAAACAGCCGAACATGAACAGATATTGAACTGCAAAGACTTTTTGCATTTTTCATCCAAGTCCTTCAACTCAACGGCCTTGAAGCCGAATTTTTCAAAAAAACCCGCGGCACCCCGGGTAAAAAGGTATATCCTGCTCACACCGCGTCGATCGCCATAATTGATCAAGGCCCTGACCAGTCCGTCTCCAATGCCTTGATGTTGAAATTCAGGGAGTACCGCTACAGACCTGATTATAGCGGCATCCCCGTATATTTCCAGTCCCCCCGTTGCCAGGATGGTATCGCCCTCTTCAGCCACCATAAAATTGTCGAGATGTTCGTCAATGCCTCCTGTCCCCAGCCCCACTGTTTCAAGTATATTTTTTAGAGTTTCGAAATCCTTTGGCCTGGCTTTCCGAAATACGATCAATGTGAACCCTCCGTTTACAGGCTCTTCAGGTACTTTATTTCAGCCTCGGTCATATACCGCCAGCAGCCGGGCGCCAGCCCCCTGAGGGTAAGTTTCCCTATGCGCGTTCTTCTAAGAGAAATAACCGGGTGACCTATAGCTTCGCACATGCGGCGTACTTGTCTTTTTCGACCTTCATGAATGATAATTTCCAGCACAGCAAAATCCCGTCCCGTTTTCAATATCCGCACCTTCGCGGGGGCGGTCTTCCCGTCTTCCAGGACTATTCCACGCCTTAGCCGGTTAATATCGCTCTCATGCGGGGTACCCGCGATCTTGGCTATATAAGTCTTTTCTATTTCGTGTTTTGGATGCGTAAGCCTGTAGGACAATTCACCATCGTTCGTTATTATAAGCAGGCCCTCCGTATCTTTATCCAGGCGCCCCACCGGGAAAACCCTCTCTTTTATGCCTTTCAACAGGTCTATTACCGTAGGACGACCGAAAGGATCTTTTGCAGTTGTCAGTACACCTTTCGGCTTGTTCATCAGTATATATAGGGGTTTATTATTCAGACGGCATATCTTCCCATCCACCCTTACTTCGTCCAGAGCCGAATCAACTTTAATACCGAGCTCTCTTACGATTTTACCGTTAACTTGAACACGACCCTCCAGGATTAATTTTTCGCAGGCTCGTCGAGACGCAATTCCGGCCATAGCGAGAAACTTCTGCAACCTTAGCTCCAATTAACAACTCCCCTTTTGTTACTTAGTATTATTATTATACGCGCTCCTGTCATTTTCCTTCATTACAACCAAATTTTCATTAAAAATTCCCGAAAGCCCCAGTCGATTTACCTTTTCCCTAATCGCCTCTTCTTCCGTAAGATAAAGTCCAAGTTTTTTCATTCTTTCATAATACGAAGCTCCGGCAAAGGTATAGCGCTTGTAAAGCCCTTCGGACGTTTTCAATTCTTCGTTGACGAAGGCTATCATATCGCCTATGGATAGCTCTCTGGGCAGTTTTAAAAGCTCCATCTTTAGCGCCCTTCGCGCTGCATTATGGCCTGCAAGAATTCCCGTGCATATGGCTTCGGTGTGACCTACAATCGGGCCGGATTTCTCACCGGCGCAAAACAGGTTTTCTACCCCCTCAACTCTCATGAAATCGTCCCGGGGCGCCATCGACATGTACCGTATCGAGTTGCCCTTGCTGGCGGCATAAGGATCCTCGAAGCGGGCATTTTCAAAACCCTTTATTTTTCGAAGTTCCTCTAAACTGAAAAACGGTGTCATGAGCTTCGCATGCCCAGTATCCAGTAAAACGATGCTCCTCGCGTAATCTTCCAGAGCGTACTGCTGGCAAACTTTGAGTGATAGCTTTTCCTTATGAACGAATTTATCGGGCAGTTCTATTACAACTACCCCTTTTTCCTCGAGTTCCCTTCTTATATCGTCCCCGAGAGAGTCTTTGTTCAATTTACAAGAACCGCTCATGGCTCCATATAGTTCCGGGGATCTTTTGCCAACCAGGTCTTCAGCACCCGCCTTTTTGCTGATACTTACCCTGGGCCCGAATGCCGGACATCTCTGTACGCACATGCAGCAACCATGCCCGTACTTAAGGCAGTTTCCTACGGGCCCCGATGATCCGGTGGTCTCCACGAACACATCGCCCTCGACCACTTCATCGTCCGACAGGATAACGCCGGTTATAGTTCTCCCTTTCATCCTGACATCAACGGCTCGAGACATGAATCGTATTTCGATCCCTAGACCCAACAGAAAATCCCTAACCCGGGCCTCTATTTTTGTTACATCGTAAAGGGTTGCGTGGGAATGACCGGGAAAATTCACATTGCTATGCCTTGCGGTAGCATCGGCGATTTCGAACAATTCACCGGCACCAAGCGCAATCGCCTCCTCGGCCGCTGTGTACCGGCCGTTGTTCCTCATTATACCTCCCACCAGTCCGCAACCCAGAAGCATATCCGTTTTTTCCAGTATTACTACATCGGCTCCTGCTTTTTTGGCTGCAAGAGCCGCACCGCAACCAGCCCAGCCTCCACCTATTATTATTACCTTAGGCATGTGCATTGACCCCCATTACATTTTTGCTTTCGGTTTGCACCTTACAGAGTTGAAGTCTTTTGCCTCCAACCAGCGTCTCACAGCTGCCGCAAACTCCCTCACCGCAGCACATCTGCGCATTGTTGGAAACAGCAAGAGCTATTTTTCGCCCGCTCTGCTCCACCAATGCTTTTACCAGATTATGCTGGGTTTCCGAACCACCGCTGTAAACCACTTCATAACCGCCGTTTTCGATTAATTCCCGGAGGTAGTTTTCATAGGGAGAACCTGAAAAATCGAAAACTTGCACTCTTACGCCCAGGGATTCCAGGAGTTCCCTGGCTGGGTTGCAGTTTATGACTCCCGGATCGAGAAATGCCGTTATATCATTCCCGCCTCTAACGAGGGTCTTCGCGACCAGCACCAGGGATGCCTGACCTATACCCCTCCCGATCAGCAGACACTTTTTATTAACGCTGGATTTTATATGCTTTAACCCGAAAATGCCGTTGTAGTAAGGGCCTCTTAACAGCAGCGTTCTGTCTTCCCGAGCCAGACTTCTCGTCTTGGGACCTATTATCTGCATGGCGAAGGTTAAGGTATTTTTGTCCTCATTCGTATCCATCACACAGAGCGGAAACTCAAAATAGGAGGGGCTGTTTACTGCCCTTAAGAACACGTATGTCCCGGGCTGACTGTATTCCCTACTTAAAGCCGCCAAAGGAAGGAGGACTTTAAATACTATAAGGTTATTCGTAACGGTCTTTTTTTCGATTATCTTTACCCCCAGAGTTCTCCGGGGTTCTTTTTTTCTCCTGCCGTTCCATATGAATTCCTGGTAAACGCAAAATCCCTGCCAACGGCAATCACAGGTCTCCTTACCCTGTAGTATAGAGCAGGCAATACAGCTGTTGGTCTCCGCCAGGTAGCAAGGGCAATAAGGTGATACCGCATCTATGCACTGGTAATTGAGAGCCATCGAGAACCCTCCTTCGAAAAATAAACGTAACATTATTAGTACATTATGAATTTTGCAGCCGGTTGGTGATAAAAAAAGCCGAATTCCAGCGAATTCGGCTTTTTTAACCTTTTTTATGAAATCCCAGTACTTTTAACAACTCCGCAGGGCCGTCCTTTAATACATTAACCACCGGCAGCGATACCGCTTTTTTTATTTCTTCCCTCAGGAATTTCTCGTCGACGTACCCTGGTTCATATACACCGGTTTCAAACCTGTACCGGGGATAAAAGGGATTTATGGTCACCGCCACCACCGGCACCTCTTTCAACACCTCAATTCTACCTCCAAAAGACTCTATTCTCTTTGTCGTATTCATCACATCACCCGGATACCCGCCGATGATAAGTTTTATGGGATCGCTCAGAAGGATGGTCAAACCCTTCAAACGGTTTTTAAAAATATCTACCAGCCTGTTTAACACCGGTTGGGAAACAGCCGCGGGTATAAATATCGCACAGGCCTTTTCGGTCAAAACTGCCTTTAAAGCGCCAATTATATCTTCGTGGATCAGGGCTGGATAGCGGATGGCTTCGACGGTGCCGTCCCGGTTGACCACAGATATCGTTTTAAAACCCCCGAGGATTTGTTTATAAATTTTGCCGGCTTCGGGCAGTTTGAAAATACTGCAAATCTGTCCGGTCTCCTCAGCCAACTCAATGACATCCGGGTTTCTGGCAGCACCCGTAGCCAATATTATACCTTCCGTTTCAATCATCGGCGCTATTCTGTTTAACGCTCCATCAACCAGGATGATGTCGCAACCCGCTTTTTCCGTCATTCTATCAAGAACTCTTCTAAGTTCCCGGCTCTTGTTAGGACCTGCAACAACCGCGAGGCCATCACTCTTCACCGCAGCGATCGAAATTCTGCCCAGAGGTGTCATAATATCTGTCGTCTCCAGAATTTCCAGTTCGGCGCTGCCTGCCCTGAGGCAGGCAGCCGCTGTAGCCACCACACTGCCCCTTTTTAAAAAAAGGCGGGGTTTTAAAAGCCCCGTTACATTATCTATTTCCTCACCGTCATATCCTATACTGGTCAAACCTACGACATTATTATTTAAGTATGAAAAACCTTCGAGTAGTGCAGATATCGTAGTGGTTTTACCGGTATTTTTTGCGGTACCGGCTACGCCTATTATTCGCACGCTGCCAACCTCCGAAAATTATAAACTTGTAACTGTGCCCCTGCCGGCTCTTCCCGGGTAAGCCCCTTCCCCGCGGCTTCCCAACAATCCCCTGTAGAGGGCGTCGACAAAATTGCCGTTCTTTGCTACGGAATCCAGGGTACTTTCTATACCTTCAACAATTTGCGAAGCCCAGATTTCCGAGTTCCGTGTCGGAGTTATTTCGGCATGCCCGAAAAATCTAAAAGCCGACTGTGTGGCCCTGAGCGTGTCAATTCTAGCAGCTACCGATATGGGGCCGCCGGAGTAGGCTTCATCAGCGGAAGCGATGGAAATTCCGTCCACGCCCAGCACTGAAGCGAGGGATGCGTGCAGGGCGGTGCTTAGTGATGACTGAACTCTGTCTTCGGTCTGGGTTAAAAATCCGATAGGTGCACCGCACCAGATCGGGGCGTTCAATATGCTCCTCAGAGCCGAGATCTTGGCCGCGTTAAAATCCACGTAGTTGTCCCTCATTTGGCCGCTGATCATCACTTCAGGTGAGTAACAGAACAAAGGCTGGAGAATCGGCTTTGCACCCAGCCTAAGCCCCAGCATGGTCACAATTAACATGCCCGCAAAGGCTTTATGGGCGGGGACTCCGCAGAGCTCTTCATTCGTCACCACATCGAAGGGCATGTCAAATCTGGCAGCGTATTTTATGGCAGCTACCGCATCCACAGTAAGCCTTTCGGGATCCGTTCCCCCTCCTAGCGAACCGTAGGCTATATTTATTTTCGTAAGGTCTGCTCCAACCTTTCCCGCAAGAAGCACCGTTTCCGGAGTGTTGAGACCCCTGTGGGCTCTAACCTGCCAAAGAGTCGAGGGCATCAATGCATCCTTTATTATCCGCAGGTTTTCATATGTTATGACAGAACCGTCTTCTTCGTGGGTGATATAGCCCTCGAAAAAGCCCTCGGTTCTTGCTCCCCAGGAGGGATCAAAGTGCACAACTCCGTCTGCACCCCACGCTTCGCAGGTCTTAATATGGGCTATGTCCATAAACGGACACCCGGTCCCATACTGGATAAAAACCATGGGATTTTTATCGGCATGCTGCAATTTCAGAGGATTGATCCTGAGCTTCAATTTTTCCAGGTAAGTTTCCAGTGCTTTCAATTCTTCAGCGGTCAGATGCCTTGTCTTTTCCTTCAGAGCGCCGCTATCGTAATATACTTTAACGACATTGTCGCACAACCTTGCGTATTCCTTTTTAAGTTTTAACACTTCAGTTTCATCGGTGCTCTCCAGCATCCTTTCTCTTATTTTAGCTCTTTCTACCCCGGGGGTAGTCTTATTTTTCACGTAATCAATTATCCCGTCGACAATAGCGTTCAATAGATTTTCTATCCTCTTGTTTTTAAATGTATAATCGTATTTTTCCGTCATATCCTTTTTAAATTTGCTTCTACTTACATCTTCCTTTACGTACTCCCTGCCCTCCACAAACGCCACGGCTTCTTCAACAGTAGTTCCCGGTCCAAATCCGGCGTCAAATCCGAGTTCAGCAGCCAGTTCCGGCCTTATGGCCATCCCGCCTATGCCTATCCTGACCCTTTCTCTTATTCCGGACGCCTCGGCCAGATCGATAAAACTTCCCAGGATTTCGGCCACCCTATAACCCAGGGTTCGACTAATAAGGATGACATCAACATCATTGTCCATAGCGGTCTTAATTATCTCTTCAGGAGAATAGTCGGGGGGAAGCAGTATCGTATCGTGTTCCGCCTGATCGAGCCCCCTTTTTATCATTTTGAGGCCGATGTCGTGAACCGGGTCCAGAGGGGCAAGGAGCACCTTTTTCTTTTGAACAGTCACACTAGACCCCCCTTAATTGTCCTTTTTAAAAAGCCAGGCGTAACTATCCCCGGGTTTATATATATATCCTCTGATCCTGACCCTAGCACCCGGGCCCTGATGCTGTATGAAGACTATGCTTGCATCTTTAAATCCCAGCTCGTTCATCAGCTGAAGAGAGAGTCTCTTCCCTTCTTCTTCGTCATCGCAAACCAGAAAAGTCTCTATATCTACGGCATCCATTACTCTTTCAAGTGCTCCTGACATCGCAGACCTCCTTGCTCATCGCAGATGAGTAGTTATGAATAAAAAATATATCTGTCGGTTTAAATACCCGCACTTTCCCAGTATTTTTCCACATCGAAAACCAGATTCTCTATATGTTTGACCATAGCGGCTTCCGCCGCCTCCGGGTCCCTGGATGCGATGGATTCGAATATTTTTTCGTGGTCCAGCAGCACCTTGCTTTTAACCTTTTTCCTTATATACTCGAGTACGGGTGACAGCTGACCGTGCTGCCTTATGAGATCCAAGGCCGCATCAAGTACCCTGTTCCTGGCAGCCTGAGCTATCAGCTTGTGAAATTTCACGTCATCGTCGGCTATGGAAACACCCTCTTCCAAGTGTTTTTTCTGAGCTTCCAGGATTTCCTCCATTTCCTTTATCTCTTTTTGGGTGATGTACTGAGCGGCAAGTCTTGCCAACTGACCCTCTATTACTTTTCTGGCAACCAGCATGTCGAGCAATTCCTTCCTGCCGGTGACTTTAATAACATTTATAAGCTCGTTTCCGTAATGGTTGATCTTCTGCTCCTGCTCTAGTTCCCTTAGTTTTTCCATACCGTAGGGTGTCAGGATCCTGCCTTTAAAACCGACTTTTTCAGTGTAACCCTCGGCGTCCATTTCCCTCAGTATTCTGCCGGCTGTAGCTTCGCTGACCTCATAGCCCTGCAGCTTTAGATTCTCTCTCACGTAGCCGGAACCGATCGGCGCCTGTGAATCTGCTATTGCTTTGAGGATCAGATAAAACAAGTGTTTTTTTTCTGAAAACATCCTATCCCCCTAAACGATAAAATGCTACTCATATTATACATCACCTTAATATTAAAAAAAAATAATTTTTTGGACAAAAAGGGGCCGAAAAGCCCCTTTTTGTCTTGCTATATCACTTTCCGATTGAAGAAATCGATCATACCGACTTTCCGAACGCGATTTCTGATTTCTTCTATATCGGTGGTATATAACCCCAGATGTTTCATTCTTTCGAAATAGACGGAACCAGAGAAGGTGTATTTTTTGGAAATCCCTTCTTCAGTCTTCATCTGCTCGTTTACATAGGCAATAGCGTCTCCCACCGCCAGATCGGTTGGAATCTCCACCAGGCTAACCCCCGCGGCATACCTTACTGCATTAGCCCCGGCCAGGGTTCCGGTGCAGATGGCTTCTGTATGCCCTACAAGCGGTCCCGCCTTTTCCCCTCCGCAAAAGAGGTTCTCAACCCCCAGGGTTTTGAGGTTGTTGTCCCTCGGAGACATTGCCATATACCTAATGGAATTGCCGATATTGCCTGCATATGGGTCCTCAAAACGGGCATTTTCAAATCCCGGTATCCTGCGCAACTGATCCAGAGGGAAATACGGCGCCATCAATTTGGCGTGCCCGGTATCCAGTAGTACCACGTTCTCAATGAACTCCTTTAGAGCATACTGTTGGCAGGCTTTCTTCGTGAGTATATTTTCATCTTCTCTAACTTCTTCCGGGACAGGGATAACTGCCACGCCGGTGGAGTTGAGCTTATCTACTATTTCCTGGGATAATGACTCCTTGAGCAATTTGCAGGAACCGCTCATGGCCCCGTAAGTCCCGTCGGCTTTTTTCGCCATCATTTCTTTTACGCCGGCCTTTGCGGCAATGCTAACTCGGCCGCCGTAACTGGGACACCTTATTATGCACATAGCGCACCCATTGCCGTATTTTGTGCAATTGCTCTGGGGTCCGGCAGTGCCGGTACATTCGACGAATACATCGCCATAGAACTTCTCGTCGTTATCGGTTATAACGGCCGTTATTCTGTTTCCTTCCATTTCAATATCCCTGACACGGCTTCGAGTGTGCACCTCGACTCCGGCCTCCGCCAGTATCCTCCTCACCGCCGGCTCTACTTTGGCTACGTCATAAAGGGTGGCATGCTTGTGACCGGGAAATTCCACGTTTTTATGCCTGGCTACCGCGTCTGTAACCTGGAATAGCTCTCCGGCCCCCATGGCAATCATTTCTTCCGCGGCCGTAAATCGGCCGTTGTTTCGCATGATACCGCCTACCAGGCCGGTTCCCAGCAGCATGTCCGTTCTTTCAAGCAGTACAACTTCCGCTCCGGCTTTTTTGGCGGCCAGAGCGGCGGCACACCCCGACCATCCACCGCCTACGACCACAACTTTAGGCATTTTATTACCCTCCACTAAAACTGATATTAGTCAAGATACCCGCTGTGCTTGGCAACAATTTCCATTAACTTGATAAGAGCTCTTACTGCCCATCTCGCGCGATCTTCTATAATCTGCCCGTTTTCGTCCGTAGTCCCGAGCCCGGGGGAAATCATTATATTTGCATCGTAAGCCACTGTAGGAATAACCCCCATCTGGGCCACCCCGCTCTGGAATATGTTGGTCCCTGCGTACATATCTTCTATCGAGAATATAGGGAGCCCTAGTTCGTCGCCGTTCCAGGTGTTTTCGTAGTTGACTTCCACCGCTCTGCTGTTGTAAGACTTAGTAATTATCAATCCTTTCTTTATCTTCGGATGTATCTGTTCAAATTCTTCTTTTACAATGTTGTAAAGATCGTCTACCGGTTTTGTGAGTTCTTCGGGATTTTCTCTGAGCTCCTTTAAAGCCGCGATGACCCCCAGTAGAGCTTCCTTGCCCGGATCGTTGGTCACGTATGCTGCTTTCCCATAAGACGCCGTCGTACCGTACCTGTCTCCGTGGTAACCCAGTGCCCTCCTTATATGGACCATATATTCTTCTTTTCCGACGATGAGACCTGCCGTCGTCGATTCGCTGGCTTTATCAAGGCTGTAAATAATGACGTCCGCCCCGCTCTTTCTGATGTCGTGGCCGATGAAGGGCACTCCCCAGGCATTGTCCAGCACGTAGGGTACGTCAAATTCATGGGCAATTTCCGCCAGCCTCTTCTGGAGCACCGGTGTTCCTTCCCCATCCTTAACGCCGTAACCGTAACCCGGAGTGTCGTAAGCTAGAGAAGTTATACCGGCGAACATGGATGCTTCTCTTTCAGCCGCAACCCTAATTTTTTTCGCTGAAGCTTCAGGGTCTACTTTGGTCAGGAGTATTACCGGAAAATATTTAATTCCGTGCACCGAATAATCTGCACCCACTAGAGGTACTATATGGGTACTCAAGTTGTTTTGCCTTTTCCCGTAAAAGCCCAGCTCTCCAGCGGTACATCCGCGATCGGACAGAATATCCTTGAACCTCGGAGGGAACGGCCTTCCGTATCCACCGTGGTGATGCAGATGCTTTTCATAGGGTATGATGTACCTGCTAAGGTAGTTATCTCCCCTGCCCTGCATCGGTGGGGTAAAAAGCACATCAAAGGTCACCCACAGGCCCGCCTCACAGGTGTTGATAGGCGCCGCATCGTATTCATCACCGTATACGTCCTTTACGATAGCCCTGATTTCGTCCACCAACTTCGCCAGGGGAATAACCTCGGTACTTCCCTTATCAACCGCTTCTCTGACTTTTTTTGTAAGCGGCGAAGGACAGCCCGATATCGCTCCTGTCAGTCCGAATTTTCCTCTAATCTCCGGGGGTATGCCGATTTCATCGGCAGCTTTCCTGGCTTCCGCATAGATGTTTGCGATGTTGGCCTGAAGGTGTCTGTACATCTCGAATTTCTTTTTAAATTTCGGCATGCTATTACCTCCTGAAAAAGATTTATTTAAGCTTTACAATCATCTCAATTTCACAGGGGGCATCCATCGGCAGCTCGTTAACCCCCACTGCCGAACGTGCATGGGCTCCGGCCTCTCCGAATATTTGATCCAGCAGTTCCGAGGCACCGTTTACTACCTTTGGCTGCTGGTTGAAACCCTCGGCGCTGTTTACAAAGCCTACTACTTTTACTATTTTCTCTACATTATCGAGACTTCCCGCCAAGGCCTTAACAATGCTGAGGCAGTTCAGAGCGCATATCCTTGCAGCTTCATACGCCTCTTCCACAGAAATATCTCTGCCTACCTTCCCCTTATACTTTAATTCTCCATTTACAAAAGGTATCTGTCCGGCAGTGTAAATGTATTTATCTACCAGAACTCCCGGGACGTAAGCAGCGACAGGTTTAGGCGGCTCCGGCAGTACGATGCCCAATTCCTGCATTCTTTTTTCGAGAGACATAGCGCACCTCCTTTCCGTTGCTTGTTCCCCGATGGTAACTTCTGCATCCAGTTCAAGCCCCATCTCATTGCCTGAAACCAGATAGGGGGCTTTTACCACAATGTTATAATGGTTTGGCATATGTGTCTCGTCGTAACCCGCTATACTGCCTATAACCCTGCCGTTGATTTTTACTACATCGCCTATGACTACAACAGCGCTGTTTTTAACTGCAAAAAATCCTACATAGGCAATTCTGTTTACAGTGTCTCCAGGACCCTTTGCCTCATCGGTAACGATCAGTTCGTGCACCTCGCCAGCCTTCAGGCACCTTGAGGGCTGGACGATTAGGTTCAAACCTCTTGCCTCGTATTTTCCATCCAAGACTACTACCAGGCTGCCTTTCAAAGTTTTTTTTCGTACGTATGGATTGGTCGTTCTAAACATACCGGTTTTGTATGGATCTGCCATTGGCTACCCCCTCATCACTGATGAGCTATTACATTTAAGTAATTCGACATTAAAATTGAAAATCCTTCTTACTCAATTATTTTTTTCAACTGAGTACAATACAGCGGTATCACACACCAGGGGCAACCCATTCCATCATTATCCTGTAAAACCTGTCAAAAAACGTCTTTTTCCTGATATCCTGAATCGATAAAAGCGGTACACGGCGGACTAAAACACCCTCGATGAACACATGTATCTCCCCGACGACCTGATCTTTAAAGACTGGAGCCGGTACGAAAGGAGGTACAACGAATTTTATCTGTGCCTTTTCACCATCCCGCATAGGCAGGGCCACGTCTTCTCCGGCTATAAGGACCGCCTTGTTGATGATGCCGCCTTTCACAGGAACGGCAGTGTAGATCTTATTTTTTGTGACCAACCTGTTTAACCTGTAGGTAATGAAACCGTAGTTTAAAAGCTTGAGGGAATTGGAAAAATGGTCGTGGGCGTTAAGAACTACCGATAAAAGGCGCAATCCGTTTCTTTCCGCTGTCGCTACAAGACACCTGCCGGCCTTTCCCGTATAACCCGTTTTCACACCATCTATTTCTTCGGAGACCCTGAGTAACCGGTTGGTGTTGTATATATGTCTCGGGTGCTTTCCCTCGGTTATAATTATGTCTTTCGTGCTCACTATTTCTCTGAACTTTGGAATATTCAGAGCATAGCGTGTTATCAAAGCCAAGTCCCTGGCTGTAGTAAAATGCCCCGGTTCGTCCAGACCATGAGGGTTTTTAAAGTGGGTGTTTTCAGCGCCGATTTCCCGTGCCTTTAAATTCATCATATCCACAAAGGTTTTTACGTCTCCTCCTATGTGTTCAGCAATAGCAATCGCGGCGTCATTGCCTGATGGCAGCAACAGTCCGTAAAGCATGCTTTCCAGAGACATGGTTTCTCCCGGCTCCAGGTGAAAGGAAGAACCTCTTACTGACGCCGCTTTACGACTTACGGTAACAGTAGAGGTAAGATCCCCTCTTTCCAGAGCCACGATTGCCGTCATTATTTTGGTAGTACTTGCCATAGGAAGTCTCATGTCCGAATTTTTTTCCGCCAGAATCCTGCCTGAAACCGGATCCATAAGTACATACGCCCGGGCACTCAAGGAAAGATCTGACTCTTTCGCTTCGGAGTCGGAAATAAAAAAGCCCGAGGCAAACAATATAACAATTACCATGGCAGCCGAAACGCATTTTTTGAGCATAAAATAATCCCTCCAGCTAAGGTTATTTTTTGTAGAAAGAGTGTTTAAAATTCCGCTAAAAGCTGGGGGGATTTACAGTAGTTACATATAAATTTTGCTTATTGATTTTTATATAAAATATTGCATCCGAATTCCTTGGCTATTTTCTCCGCTTCCTTAATATCCTCCTCGCTACCTATCGACCAGCCTCCTTTTAAAACACCGTTAACATATATTTCGACTCTCTCTTTCTTGAATATCATTAATTTTTCGTGCCGCTGTTTCATTTGATTTACCTGCCGCATGACGGCTTCGTCGGGATTTATACCCATAACCTTGAGGGCAATTAAAAGACACGACAGTGCATCTTCCAGTTCCCGCTTGGCTTTTGCCGTTTCGCCCCTCAAAAGTGCTTTAAGGGATTCAGCAACTTCCTCGTTAAGGTGACTTATGGCTTCCTTAGGGTCCGTTGTCTCGTATTTTCTGTTTTCCCATATCAGGTTCATAGCCTCCTGAAGTTCCATTTCTACTCCTCTCCCGGAATGATGATATTTGCTTTTTCTATTTTAACAAATAAATAAGGCCCAGTCTACTTTGGCTGGACCACAATGGGTTCTTGATTTTTTTTCAGCACTGCTTTTAGCTGATCTAGTATTTGCGGCGCTGCATCTATAACCCTTTCCCACATGGCGTTTTGATGTACCGGCAGCAGTCTGACCTGCCCCTGCCCTACCACCATAAAAGCAACGGGTTGCACCGAAACGCCCGCTCCGCTGCCGCCTCCAAAAGGCATTTTCTGCGGTTCCTGGTTTTTATCTTTATCCTGACCGTTTTTTAGCGGCAGCTCGCTCCCTCCTGCAGCAAAACCAAAGGTGACTCGAGATACCGGGATAATAACATTACCGTCCGGGGTTTCCACGGCATCTCCTATTATGGTGTTGACATTTACCATGTCCTTTATGCTTTCCATGGCCGTTTTCATGAGGTTTTCAATAGGATGTCCGTCCATCTTGCTCTCGATCCCTCACCTTTTTTGTGCTCCAACCTTGATGTCAGCAATAAAAGCCCTGCGATAATAATATGACCTATTCTCGTGTTTATTATACTTTCTAAATACAGCTCCGTAGTTGGATTTTCGCTAAAATCCGGCTGTATATCCAGCGATAAACAGGAATTATACAGGTTGAAAAGGCGGTATAAAACAAAATAAGCCAGGCCCCAAATCATCCCAGCGGATATGCCGGTAAGAGCAGGATCACCGAATCCGTATTTTATTCGAAGCGATATTTTTTTTATTTTGGCGATTTTAAAAATATAACGCAGCAATCTTTGGGACGTCATAGAATAATTATTTGACGTCGTTTTTGCGGCTCCCTCTCCGGCATCTGAAGAGATTAATGAATTCCTCTGTATAACTATAAGTCCCAAAATCGATATTTTTATATATATTCTTTTTTGTGAATCTTTCCAGCTGAAAGTTATATTGTAGGATACGGGAATAAGTACAATAAGTAAAACGGTTAAGCCGATTACTAATAAAACCAGCACTTTAATCCCCTTGTTTTATGTTTAATCGAGCTTGGCCAGTTCCTCAATAGAGTTCAGGCCGAAGTATTCCAGGCAAAACTGAGTGGTGCCGTATAAAATGGGCCGTCCCGGCGCCTCCAGGCGTCCCATTTCGCATATAAGGTTTTTTTCTAATAAGCTGTTCAGGGTTTTTTCCACATTGACGCCTCTTATCGCTTCAATTTCGGTTTTCGTTATCGGCTGCTTGAACATTATTATCGCCAGGGTTTCTAGAGCAGCCCTGGAAAGCTGGCTTTTTACTCTGGGTTTAAATATCGTTTCAATATAAGGATAAATGTCGGGCTTGGTAGTTAATCTAACCTTTTCGCCCACCTCAGATATCAAGATTCCTCTTTTTTTCGAATTATATTCCTGTTTCATATCATTTATCAGGCGCACGACCTCCTCTTTTGGGACTTCCAGCGCCTTTACCAGGTCTTCCACCGCCACCGGGTCGCCGGCTGCAAACAAAATACCCTCCAAAATCCCCATAGCCCGTTCTCTGTCCATCAGGCTTCCTCCTTTAAAACGACTGTTATCTCGCCGAAAACCTCGTTCTGGTACGCTTTTATTTTGTTTAATTTTATCAATTCAAGCACTGCAAGAAAGGTAACTATTAGCTCCAGCCTAGAAGCATTTCTCCTGAACAATTCCCTAAAAGATACCTTTTTTCTACTGGAAATTATGCTATAAACCTGTTTTATTTTTATCTTCAGGGGCAAAGGTTCCTTCAATATCGTCCGGGGATTTAGATTTTCGGCAACCTTCTGATTCCTTATAATTCTGGAAAAGGTGGATATGAGATCGTCAAAGGTTATCTTAGAAAGCGCAAAATCATCTTCCCATAAAAAGGAGAGATCCTCCGGCTTGCGCTTGAAAATCCTGCTCTCACTCTCCTCTTTTTCTTTCAGAATCATCGCTATATCTTTATACTTCTTATATTCCATCAGCCTGTCCACCAGCTCATTCCTTGGATCCTCTACGTCCGTTACGGCGCTTATCTCCATCTGAACATCGCCGCTCTTCATAGGCGGAAGCAACATTCTAGATTTTATACTAAGTAAAGTGGCGGCCATCAGCAAAAATTCGCTGGCCAGGTTTATATCTAGTTTTTCAAGCCCTTCAAGATAGCTCAGATACTGATCCGTCAGCTCTGATATGGGTATATCGTAAATGTTAATCTGGTTCTTTTCTATAAGATGGAGAAGAAGGTCCAAAGGACCTTCAAAGGCTTCGAGTTTTACGTTTAACGCCACGCATTTCACCCTTTTTATTTGTTTAAAAAATCAACAAGCCGGTTAAAGCGTCCAAAATGTTTACAACTACGAATAAGAGGGGTTCAAGGATAATATCTATGATGTCGAAATAAACGAGAAATATAAGAATTAAGGGACCGTAAGTCTCCAGCTGCGCGAGTGCATCACTCAAACTTCCGGGCAAAAAACCTGACAGTATCTTGGACCCATCAAGAGGGGGTAAAGGTATCAGGTTAAAAACAGCCAGGATCAAATTATAAGAGAAAAGCGTCTCTATAAAACTTGCCGCAACTCCCGAAAAAGTATCTAATTTAAGCAGCGCCAATGTTATAAAGGCGAGCAGTAAGTTCGTGAGAGGCCCTGCCATTGATGTAAGTATCATACCGGTTTTACTGTTCCTGTAATACCTGGGATCCACCATTACGGGTTTTGCCCATCCGAATTTAAATATCCACAACATCAGTAGCCCAATTGGATCCAGGTGTGATATCGGATTTAGAGTCAATCTGCCGGTCCATTTGGGAGTAGGATCTCCCAGGGCGTAAGAAACCCTCGCGTGGGCATATTCGTGAAAAGTAATAGCTATTAAAAGGGCTGGAATTCTGATCAGCATCTCCGGGCCGGAAAAATAGGGCATTTACAACATCCTTTCGCATAATATTTCCCAACAGCATTATACCATTTTTGTTTTTATGAAAAAAGTGCGCTCTCGCGCACTGTGAATTACAGGATAGAAGGTATTGCCTTCTTTTCTGGTTCGAATATCTCGTTTCTGAGCAGGTCCCGGTACGTTTCCCTCTTCACCACCAACCGGGCGTTACCGTCCCTTACGAAAACCACCGCCGGTCGCGGTATCATGTTGTAATTGCTAGCCATTGAGTAATGATATGCGCCCGTGCAGAAAACGGCCAGAATATCTCCAGGGCTCACCCTCGGTAGTTTTATGTCCCAAATAAGCATATCGCCGGATTCGCAGCACTTACCTGCTATCGAAACAGTCTCTTCTACAGGCATGCCGGCCTTATTGGCCAGAACCGCTGAGTATTTTGCACCGTAGAGGGCTGGCCTTATATTGTCGCTCATTCCTCCATCCACACTGACGTATTTCCTCACGCCCGGAATATCCTTAATGGCTCCAATTGTATAAAGAGTAATTCCCGCAGGTCCCACAATAGCCCTTCCCGGTTCTACCAGTATCCTGGGAACAGCCACGTCCAGTTCCCGCGCCCATCGCTTCACTGCTTCTACCAGTGCCAACAGGTATTCTCGGGGGTGGAGTGGTTTATCGTCATCGGTGTATTTTACGCCAAACCCGCCTCCAAAATCGAGCTGCATTGTAATATACCCGAACCGTGATTTAACCGATTTCACCAATTTCATCATGACTTCCGCCGCCAATGCAAAGGGCTCTGTTTCAAATATCTGTGATCCTATGTGGCAGTGGAATCCCACCAGCCTTACGCCCTTTATCCCGAGGGCGCTCTCCACTGCCATCATCGCCTGACCGTTTTCAAGGCCGAAACCGAATTTGGAGTCCAGCTGTCCGGTCTTTATATAGTCGTGGGTGTGGGCCTCAATCCCCGGGGTTATACGTAGCAAGATATTCACCCTTCGCCGCAGCTTTTTTGTAAGATCGTTTAATATTTCCATCTCATGAAAATTGTCAACGACTATCTGACCTACATTGTATTCGAGGGCCATTTTCAATTCTTCGTAGGACTTATTGTTGCCGTGAAAGTATATCCTTTCCGCGGGAAACCCGGCTTTTATCGCCGTATAGAGTTCTCCACCGGAAACTACATCCAGATATAGACCTTCCTGTTCTGCTATCCTGCACATGGTCATGGTCATAAAGGCCTTTCCCGCATAGATGACACCGCTGTCTGGGTGGAGGGAATCGAGTTCTTCTCTGTAAAGCCTGCAATTTTGCCTTATGAGGGACTCATCCATAACGTAAAGCGGCGTACCGAATTCCCTGGCAAGGTCTACAGCATCACATCCGCTTATTTCTAGATGACCTTTGCTGTTAATGCTTATATTACCGTGCTGCATTTTCGCTTTTGCTCCTTTCTTAAAATAAAAAAGACAACCGTAGATATTTGCCGGCTGTCCTTGCTTTCATACAGGCAAATACCTCCTCTCTCCCCAAAGTAATGAAGTAGCGCTCCACCAAAAAACCGGGGGAATTTTTTGGTGACAGTCCTATATCTGTTCGATATAGGCCCAGCACAATCCTCCGAGAATTGGATTGCACTTCGGCGACGACCCCTTTCCCCCTGCATCCACGGCCTCTCGCGCCTCCACAAGGGTACTCTTGGTCTGTCGCGCCTCTACCTCAACTCATTCCGAGATGAGGTATGCATATTTTTTGCTTACTATAACATATACTTTTCCTATTTGTCAACAGAAAAATTTTTTACCTTGACTCGAATTTTTCAAGAGCGCTTACCATTACCACTTTAAGCAGAGCCGCTACCGGGACTGCCAGAATCAACCCCCAGACTCCGAAAAATGTGCCTCCGATCAACAAAGAAAGGATAACCGTAATCGGATGTAACCCTAGGCTTTCGCCCATTATATGGGGAGATATTATACCGCTTTCCACCTGCTGTATTAAAGCGAAAGCAATTACTACCCAAGGCACTTTGCGGGGGTATTTCAGCAAAGCTATCGCGATCGCCGGTATAGCTCCTATTATGGGCCCAAAGTATGGAATTATGTTTGTTATCCCCGCAAGAATGCCTATCAGTAGAGCAAAATCTATCCCCAGGATGTAAAGCGCCAAGCTCGTCAGTATCCCCACAATTAAGCTTACAGTTAGCTGCCCCCTTACGTAACGCCCCAGTGTGGAATCTACTTTTCCCACCCAATGAAAAACCCGGTCACGGTATGCATTAGGGATGTACCTGGTCATACTATTTTTTAACTTATCGAGGTCTTTCAGTATGTAAAAGCCGAGTACTGGCCCCAGGATAAAGCTGAACAGCCCTGAAAACCAACTCAGCAGGATGCCCACCAGGTTTTGTAGAAGATCCAGGAGTAAGCTCTCCATTTGATCTATATTCCTGTCGATAACTTCCTGAATCCCCACCGGCAGGCTGTTCCTGTAGTTTTTCCTGAATCTATAGACAAAATTTTGAAATTCCCTGGCATAGAAAGGCACGGTTTCAATCAACTTGTTCAGCTCTGCTATAACTACCGGCACTATGTAAATCATGGCCACCGCCAGGGAACACAAGAGTATAAAGTATATTAGTGCAACGGCCACGTGTCTCTTAAAGCCCTTCACCGTTAAGAATAAGACTATCGGGTTCAGGATGTAGGCAATCAAAATACCGACTCCACAGGGAAGCACTACATTATAAAGTTTGTCCCTCACCCTGTAAATCAGCATAACCAGTAAAATAAATACGATAAATAAAAAAAGCCGGTATAAAAATATCCGGTCAGAAAAGATTTTGGCGCGCATTTGTCCCTCACTCTTTTTCTTTAACGTTTTTAATCAAGCCCGTGGTCTTCTTTTTTAAGCCCCTGGAAATTTTAAAAAGCTTTTTTCCTGCCCGCATCGCCGATGAAGGTCCGAACAGTACCGCCATCAAAGCACCGGCTAAAATGCCTGTAAAAAGCCCACCCATAAATCCAGACCTCATGATGAATTACCTCCGTTTATTGCTTCTTTTCTTCCGTAGGGCACGAGACTGCCGTCATCACACAATTCGAAAACCGTTACTTTATTATTGTTTATCGAAAATTCCACGAAACAGTCCCAGCAATAGTACTGATTGGTGCCCACTCTGCCGGTAGAGTTTCCTCCGCATAAAGGACAGTTCAACTTACCCACCTTCTTAAACGATCTATCCATATTTTCTCCAAAAAAACAAAAAAATACACCTTTTTAGGGTGTATTACCTAATTCTCTCGCTTATAATCCCGCCGCCCAAAACCACATCGCCGTCGTAAAATACAACTGACTGCCCCGGCGTCACAGACTTTTGAGGCTCGTCAAAAACCACCTTTACCATCCCGGAGTTCAAAGGCATAATTTCAGCTGGCTTTTCGTCGAAATTGTAGCGTATTTTGGCCAAAACCCGCTTTTTTTCGGTCAGTGCATCAAAAGCTATCCAGTTAACCTGATCGGCAGTAAATTCCTGCGTCAAAAGGTCCTTTTCTTCGCCGACTACCACGGCATTTCTTTTACGGTCAATATCAACCACGTAAAGCGGCTTTCCGGCCGAAATTCCGAGGCCGCGCCTCTGACCTATTGTGTAAAAGGCGATCCCTTTGTGTTGTCCCAGTATTCTCCCGTTTTTATCCACAATCGGACCGGGTTTTATCCTTCCGGAAGCTTTTTCTTTTAAAAACTCTTTGTAGTCGTCGTTCACAAAGCAGATTTCTTGACTATCGGGCTTTTCGGCAACGGGTAGGCCGGCTTCCTTCGCAATATCTCGAATCTGGCTTTTTGTAAAATATCCTAAGGGCATGAGCAGGTGTTCGAGCTGATCCTGGGTCAGATTGTAAAGGGCATAAGATTGATCCTTACTTTTATCTACGGCCTTTTTCAAAAGGTACCTGCCTGACACGACATCGTATTCTATCCTGGTGTAGTGACCGGTAGCCAGGTAATAGGCATCGATTTCCATTGCCTTATGCAAAAGAGCCTCGAATTTGATGTACCTGTTGCAAGCTATACAGGGGTTGGGAGTCCTGCCCCTCACGTATTCCTCAATAAAATACTCTATTACTTTCTGATTAAACTCTTCTTTGAAATTCAGAACGTAATACGGAATCCCGAGTTTTTCGGCCACCTTACGTGCGTCATACACGGCGCCTATGGAACAGCAGCCCCCTTCCCGGTAGGTATAATCTTCGGAAGGGTCCTGCCAAATCTGCATCGTTATACCTATAACTTCGTAACCCTGTTTTTTTAATAAATAAGCGCAGGTGGAGCTATCCACTCCACCGCTCATTGCAACAACCACTCTATTTTTGTTCAACGACATTTTTGCTCTCCTTTTTCTTTTTGTAATCCTCTATGGCTGCATGCAGGGCGTCGGCGGCTAAATTGGAACAGTGCATCTTGACGGGCGGCAATCCTCCCAGAGCCTCCGCCACCGCCTTGTTTGAAACATTTAAAGCCTCATCTATGGTCTTACCTTTAACCATTTCTGTAACCATGCTGCTGGTGGCTATAGCAGCCCCGCAGCCGAAGGTCTTGAACTTTATGTCTTCAATTACATCATCTTTAACTTTTATATATATTTTCATAATGTCCCCGCAGACGGCATTCCCTACTTCACCAATTCCGTCCGCATCGGGTATTTCTCCCACGTTTCTGGGGTTTGTAAAATGGTCCATTACTTTTTCGTTATACATCGATCACTACCTCCCTTCCTTGGGAAAAAGAGGAGACATCTGCCGCAGCTTCTCTACTATGCCCGGAAGAACTTCCAGCACGTAATCCACGTCTTCCTCGGTATTGTCCCTTCCAAGAGTAAGTCTCAAAGAGCCGTGAGCTATTTCATGCGGCAATCCTATAGCCAGAAGAACGTGCGACGGTTCAAGGGACCCTGATGTGCAGGCCGAACCGCTGGATGCACAGATGCCCTTCATATCAAGATTGAGCAGGAGCGATTCGCCTTCTATATATTCAAAGCATAGATTCACGTTGTGGGGCAGGCGCTGGGTAGGGTGCCCGTTCAATATCACGTGAGGAATTTTTTCCATTATGCCCTTGATCAACTTGTCTCTCAGGTGCGATAGCTTTTTGTAATGGTCTTCGAGTTCCCGCTCGGCTAGTTCCGCAGCTTTGCCCAGGCCTACTATACCGGGCACGTTTTCTGTACCGGCTCTTCGTTTGTTTTCCTGGGCTCCTCCAGTCATGAAAGGTTTGATCCTGGTGCCTTTACGGATATATAAAGCCCCCACACCTTTAGGACCGTATATTTTGTGAGCGGAGATGCTTAAAAGGTCCACACCCAATTCGTCAACTTTTACAGGGATTTTGCCTACGGTTTGCACCGCATCGGTATGGAAATAAACCTTCCTGTCCAGTTTTTTCAAAGCCTGCCCTATTTCCGATATGGGTTCTATCGTTCCGATCTCATTGTTAGCGTGCATGATCGTAACAAGTATGGTCTCATCTGTTATGGCGTTAATGACATCTTCGACCTTTACCAAACCGTATCTGTCCACCGGCAGGTAGGTGACCTTAAAACCCTCTTTTTCGAGATCTTCACAGGTATGGAGTACAGCATGGTGTTCTATTGAAGTTGTTATAATGTGGTTGCCCTTGTCTTTATTTGCATGGGCGATACCCCTGATAGCCCAGTTGTCTGATTCGGTACCACCGCTGGTAAAGAATATCTCCCTTGGGTCGGCTCCGACAAGACGAGCTACCTTCTCTCTAGCTTCCTCAATGGTCGCTTTCGCCTCCCTACCATATGAGTATACGGTCGATGCATTACCGAATTTCTCGGTAAAATATGGGAGCATGGCTTCGAGCACTTCTTTTCTCATAGGGGTAGTACCGGCATGATCCATATATATCCTTTTCATAAAACCCATCTCCTTTTAAACTTTATTTATATATAGTACATGTAATTTTGCGACTCGGCTTTGCGCTTCTCGGCTTCGTCACACATATCCTGAAGCGTTATTGAATCCATGGCTGCGACCATGCTGTCTCTTATTTTCTCCCATACAATGCGCATTATGCAGTTTTCTGCTTTATCACATTCCAGCGGGTCCTGTTCCAGCACGCAGTCTACAAGTCCGATAGGTCCTTCAAGAACTCTAAGTACGTCGCCCACGGTGATCTCCGCAGGTTTTCTGGCCAGCATATACCCGCCCTGGGCTCCCCGGACGCTTTTTACGAGACCTGCCTTTCTCAAAATCATCATGAGCTGTTCCAGATAATGCTCAGATATATTTTGCCGGTCAGCTATGCTTTTGAGGGGAATGGGACCCTCTCCGTAATTGACAGCCAGGTCAAACATGGCTTTAAGTCCATACCGACCTTTTGTGGACAGTTTCAATTTAGACTCGCCCCTTAATTCCTATCGTTTTAGTTGGTTTTCTGTTAATAATATACTCCAAACATAGGTAATTGTCAAGTTAAGAAAAAAAACCTTTAAAAAAATAAAAGCTTTGATTTTTCAAAGCTTCAGCATAAATACTAAATTTTCAGGTCTATATGCCGGCCATTCCGGTGTGGCGATTTTTCCCTTTTTTTATCTTTTTCCCTTTTACCATTCTCTTTTTCGGGTGTAACCTGAAGCCGTTCCGCTCTCGGAAGTACATTCACTTTTTGCTTCATAACCTGGAGCTGTTCCTGAAATTGTGAGGCCGTTATGCTTTGCCCTGCTTCACCGGCGTCTTTCAAGACCTGCTGGTTTTTGGACACCTCTGTCACTTTTGGAATGACTACCTGCAAGTCAACCGGCCGCATAGCTAAAAACTCACCTACCTTCGTACGTTCCGAATTTTATCTGACCTTCATAATTGTAAAAAGTAGCGTGTTCAATCTTATCTCTCAATTTCATGCTCGCGTTACCGATAACAATATTCACGCCAGGATAGATGGCATTATAAGCCGAAACTTTGGCCCTAACTGAATATTTTATAATAAACTGGAGCTTTTCCTTTTCTTTGAGAAGATCTTCCTTCTGTTGCCGGAGCATTGTTTCTGAGTCTCTCAGCTTTTCCAGCATGTGAAGTTTATCGGGTGTTAAAAAGTCTTTATTATGTATCTTTTCTAACATTTCAACCGTTTTCTTTATTTTTTCAAGATTTCTTTCTACATATTCCAGGTTTTCATTGATTTCCTGAAGCTCTTTTTTCTGCTTCGGGTTTATACCAACCTCAACTTCAGTATACGTAGCCATCGGGGAACCTATGATTTTTGCATTTATTTCTTCGCCGGCTTTGGCACTGCCGCCGACCAGCTGGCCTTTCTTACCGCTCACTTCTATCCTGTTTCCAGCCGAAAGATAGCTGTGCATTATCGCCTCATAGACGATAATATTTTGCCCGGCTTCTACTGTGCTGTTTTCAATATACTTTGCCACAACATCCTGGGCGGCTTTAACAAAGCCTTTACCCATACCCTGTATACCTCTTTTTAATATAACCTTCCCGCCCGATATTATTTCAGCAGATTCCACGTAACCTTCCACCTCTACATCACCTTCGGCTTTTACTTTATATCCGCTCTTTATATTCCCGTAGATCTTTACGCTGCCTATGAAATCTATATTTCCGGTGGCAGGCCCTACATCTCCTCTTATCTCCATTATAGGCAAGACACTTATATGTCCGTCGAATATTACAGGATGCCCATCAATCCCGGAAAATATCTTACTTCCGTCTTCGGACAAAATTACATTCTTTCCTGTACGTAATTTTACCTCCTTCCCGTCTATTGCAGGTATCGTCTTTCCCGTTATTGTCTTGCCCGGTAAACCTTTTTCAGGCGGGATTATTTCTGCAAGCAGCTGTCCTTTTGTTACATTCGTAATAAAACCGAGATCGCGAAAATCCACCTTGCCGTCTTCAGCAATTTTGGGCTTCAATTCCTTATGCACTTCAAAATAGTACTTAATTTCCCCATCTTTTCCCGCTTTTGGTTCCAATCCTTTCGCAATCTGGATCCTGCTGCAAAATATACCCTTGTCCAGCATCTCCTTTATTTTTTCTACGTCTATCCCATATTCAACGCCCTTTTTGTTCAATTCGGCTATAATATCCTCCAGGTTAAGCATTTCCCCGCCTTTTGGCGGCGATAAAGAGATTACTGCACTCATCTCGTCTTTTGAGATTTCGATCTCCATCTGAGAGTCTTCAATGGTCTGCTCTTTTGCATAACCGTCAGATTCACCGACGCTCACGATATCCTTTGCCTTTCCCATAACTGATTTTTCCACTGGCTCTAACCCCCTATTACCTGAAATAAGCCCTTTTCCTGCTCAAACTACCCCTTAACCTTAAAACGGCTTTGGTATGGAGTTGTGAGATTCGGGCCGGTGACAGATTAAGGACAACGGATATTTCTTTTAAATTCAGACCTTCGTAATAGTAGAGGGCGACGACCAGCTTCTCCTTAGGTGGAAGTTTATCGATGGCTTCCCCCAGTATTTTCTTTATCTCTTCTTTTTCGACATGAGATTCAGGCCCGCCGTTATCTTCCACCGCAACCGAAAGTATTTCCTCAAGAGAAACTAAATTCGTTGCCGCTAATTCCTTATAAGTCTGGTGAAGTTCAGCCATGGTAATGTTTAACTTCCTGCAGATATTCTCATCTTTTACATTTCCATTCAATTCCTGTTCCAGTTGAGAATAGGCGTCTTGTAAAAGCCTGGCTTTCTCCATCGTTTTCTGAGGTATCCAGTTTAACCTGCGCAGCTCATCAAGCATTGACCCTCTGATCCTGGTATAAGCAAAAGTCTCAAATCTTACTCCTTTTCCGACGTCATAGCGTTCAATGGCCTGTAGAAGGCCGATGACACCGGCACTCACCAGGTCGTCGTAATCTACAGAGGGCGGTAAATTTATGGCCAGACGGGCTGCTATATGCTTTACGAGAGGTATGTACTCTTCTATAAGTCTTTCCTTCAAATTTGAGTCTCCGGTATTTTTGTACTCAATCCAGAGATTTTCGGCTCTGACTGCCTCCTGCACCTGACCACCCCAAATCTACAGTATTTTTATTCCATGTCCTATGGTCTTCACCGTCAGTTTGCCCGTATTGCAGCAAAATTCTATGGTCCTGCCATAATTTCCTTCAACGTCTTCTGCCACAATGTCTATTTTCATTTTCGCCAGTTTCATCTTCACTGCTTCTACGTTGCGCTTTCCTATCTTCATAATACTGTTGTCCGATTTTACTTGAAACATTTGTGACCCACCGGCTATCTTGGCAATGAGTTTCTTAGAATTTGCTCCTGCTTTTTCAAGTTCTACGACAAGCAAATCAATGGCTGTATCTGCAAATTTCCCTGGATTAAAATCCTTCTTGCCGCTCAAGCTGCTGTCTGGAAGCATCACATGAGCCAAACCGCCTATTTTCCTGGTACTATCGTATAACGCTACTCCCACACAGGACCCCAACCCAAGAGATACGAGCAATGCAGGTGCTTTGGCCGTTTTATATTCCCCCATCCCCACGCGAATTATCTCCATCGAAAGATCTCACTCCAATTGTTTTTAAAAGTGTGCTGAAAGATTTGTCATCATCGGGTATAAGGTAAAAGTGAACTTTAACCCCATCCAGTCCTTCTTCGAATTCGGTTTCCATTAAAAAGGCTGTATCTCCCATGCAGCCATAAAGGCTTAACGGAAAACTCAGTATGGCACCGGCCATGTCGATGGCGAGGCTGGGCACGGAGATTCTTAAAGCCAGCTTAGTAAAATCGGAGAGAGCTGCTATAAAAGCACTGGCAATTATGTTCCCCAATTCCTTCAAGGCTGATTCTTCCATAGCCGTCAGTTCCAGCACTTCTTTTGATTCGCGGAGTATAATTTTCAATAGATTGAGTGTATCGCCGGCCTGTATAATGAATAAAATATTGAAGCCCAGATCTCCTTCTACTCTTAAAAAAATCCCAGTGACCGGATTCTCAGGCCCGCCGACTGATTTTGATACTTCATCAAAGGGTAAAACCTTTACTTCCGGTATTTTCATCTGTACCTTCTGAGATAACATCACCGACAGAGCCGTCGCCGCGTTACCTGCCCCTATGTTGCCGATTTCCTTAAGGGCATCAAGCTCAAAAGTGGAAAACATATTCCTCAAACCTCACATTATGGCCCTCTGTTCTGTCTCGCTGGGCCTTAATATTTTTTCAAGATTTAATATTATAAGCAACTTGTCGTTTAATTTACCCACCCCTTCTAAAAACTCCGAATTGATGTTTCCCGCTACGGAGGGTGCGGGTTCGACAGCATCCTGAGGCAGCTGTATAACCTCCGTAGCAGAATCCACAATCATTCCCACAGTTAAATCATCCACCATAACTATAATGATTCTCGTATCGCCGGTAATTTCGCCCGGAGGTAGGCCGAATCTCTTCCTCAGATCTATTACCGGAACTATTTCACCCCTCAGGTTTATAACTCCTTCCACAAAATACGGCGCTTTCGGAACTCTGGTTATAGGCATCATCCGCTCGATCGTATTCACCTGCAGTATATCCACCCCATATTCTTCCTGCCCCAGTCTAAAAACCACAAACTGGCGAACTTCTTCCATGGTACGAACCCCCTTTAAATCAAAGCATTGATATCTAGAATCAGGGCAACCTGACCGTCACCCAAAATTGTGGCACCGGCAATAAATCTTATGTTTTTCAAAAAGGCTCCCAGGGTCTTGATGACTATTTCCTGTTCTCCCAGCAGAGCGTCGACTATTAATCCTACGTCTTTCTCACCTTTTTTTACAATAACCACCGTTAGATTTTCATTTTTCAGGCAGTTGGCAGGTATGTCAAGCATCTCGTCTAATCTTAAAACTGGAATTACATTTCCCCTCAGCAGAATTACTTCGTTTTTGTGCACTTTTCTCAATTCCTTATAAGGTATAATCACTGTCTCTTTAATTGCACTCAAAGGTATGGCATATTTTTCGTGACCCAGCTGGACCATTAGAGCCTGGATTATGGCAAGAGTCAAAGGCAGCCGTATTAAAAAGGTCGTGCCTTCATTTTTCCTGGTTTTAATTTCGACAGAACCACCTAGGGATTCGATTTTTGTCTTGACCACATCCAGCCCTACTCCTCTTCCCGAAATGTCCGTCACTCTCTCACTGGTGCTGAATCCGGATTCAAAAAGGAAATTCAGAATTTCAATTTCCTTTAATTTTTTTCCTTGGGATTTATCCACCAGCTTCATTTTCTGGGCTTTTTCCAAAACTTTTTCCACATCGATGCCGCGCCCATCATCAGATACCTCTATTACGACATTGTTCCCGTCGTGAAAGGCTTTCAGCTTTAATGTGCCTTCTCTAGGTTTGCCTTTTCCTACCCTTTCCGATGGCGTTTCGATTCCGTGATCCAAGGCGTTCCGTATCAGATGTATCAGCGGGTCACCTATTTCATCTATAACCGTCCGGTCCAGTTCGGTTTCGGCACCCTCTATTACTAGCTTTACTTCTTTGTTCAGTTCTCTTGACAGGTCGCGTACCACCCTTGGAAACCGGCTAAAAACATTTTCAATGGGTACCATCCTCACCTTCATAACCGCGTCGTGAAGGTTTGAGGTGATTCTTTCCAGGTATTCTATGGCTTCCCGCCTTTTTTGCCCCTGTTCGGTTAAACTATCCAGCTCTTCCAAACGGGTTTTTATTATTATCAACTCGCTAACCAGGTTCATAAGATTATCCAGTCTTTCGATATCGACTCTCAGCGTCTTGCTGGTATTTCTGATCCTGTTTGTCTCTTTTGGATTTTCCTTAACAGAAAGCATTTCTCTTGCGGCCGCCAGCTTTTTTTGGAAATTTGCTGATTTAACTTCCCTCACATTAACCGATTTTA
Organism: Thermosediminibacter litoriperuensis; assembly: GCF_008124715.1. GTDB lineage: Bacteria > Bacillota > Thermosediminibacteria > Thermosediminibacterales > Thermosediminibacteraceae > Thermosediminibacter > Thermosediminibacter litoriperuensis. The sequence goes on from NZ_VNHO01000001.1 coordinate 54,160, forward strand.
ACTCTGATACAGAATTAACCGCATTCAAAAGGTCTTCTTCCGATCTGGAAGTTATCATGTAAATGTAAAACTCCTTATCAAACTTTTCGTCCTCAATATCTTGGACATGAGGTTTTGTCTTTATTATTTCTCCCAGATTCTCCAGAGCTTTGAACACCAGGAAAGCCCGTGCGGATTTAAGAAGGCAGTTGTCTGCTAGTTCCACGTATACCTCCCATGTTTTTAAGTTTTTATTCGCCGCTTCTTCCAGGAGTCGAAGTTCAAATTCATTAAAACTTATATTATCCGCACCCTCCGGCTCGTCCTTAGCTTTGCCGCCAACCGGCTCGTTGGACATAACTTTTTTTAGTTTGGCTATGGCAGGCCGGATGTCGGTGTCTCCTTCCCTTCCTTCTCTCGCAATCTGTTCTGTCATTTCCTGAAGCATGTCAACGCACTTCAGAAGCACATCAATAAGGGTGTTTGTTATCGGTAAACTACCGTTCCTTATTTCGTGTAACAAGTCTTCCATTTCATGGGTTAACTCAGATATTTTATTAAAACCCATTGTACCTGCCATACCCTTCAGGGTGTGAGCCGACCTGAAAATTTCATCCACAACTTCATGGCTTGGCTTGCTCTCCAGAGTTAAAAGATTATTATTCAAATTCTGAATATGTTCATTTGCTTCTTCCAAAAATACATTCAGGTACCGGTTGTCCATTTTTATATTCACCTCTTGTATGTAAAATTTGTTTTAAATGCAACCCTTTTGGCGCAATTTTCTTTGTTCAGTTAAAATGAATTTTATTATTTCGTCCCTCATATGCTCCTCTATATCGATGAACTGAACCCCCATATTATACGGATTAATACTCCTCATAGGATCTTTGGTTATTCTAACAACCTTCGCTTTCAAGTTGAATTCTTTCGAGTTCAGCGGCAATTTAATCTCAACGATCTGCTCTTTTCCTATTTCCTTTCCGGAATATATCATTGCTCCGCTGGCACTCAAATCTACCACATAAGCATTCATCCAGTTTTCGGTCCCCTCAGGTCTAACCATTACTTTCAAAGAGACCTGCACCCTGAAATAATCTCTTCTCTGATTTTTTTCCGGAGGTCCCATCAGTTTGACCGCTATAACCGGAATAGGAGCATATTTCTTTTCTACAACCTTAGCTCGCACGAAGTAAAAACAATCGCTCTTTGCGTAGTAAATCCTGACAAGTTCATCGGATCTCAGGAAAAAAATCTTCCCTTCAAAAAAAGGCATTCCCAGCAGAACCCTGTCACCATCAAAGTCCTCCACTTTGGTGGGAAATATTATATTTTGATCATCCCTGATTACTTCGATCTCGACTTTCATTCCTATTTCCAAATTCTTATTTCTCATAGACTTAATCCCCCGTTTTCACCTTTGCATGAATGATAAAAACTTTTTTATCCAGCCCCCAACGGTTTGTTCTGTAGCAGCAAAATCGAGTTCATCCTCAAGTAGTTTTCTACCAATATTCATCACGCATTTCGATGGAAGGCTATTAGGAAATTTTACAAAAAAGGGGACTTGTTCCATATTTGACTGAAAGACTGTTTTGTCTTCCAGTATAAACCCCAAATAATAGATGGAGGTATTTAAGAACTTTAAGGAAGCATTCATCAACTTTTGAGCTGTTAATTCTGCGGTTTTGAAATTATCGGCTTTATTGACGACCAGATGTATTTTATCAACATATTTGTGAACCAATTTGATGACTGCATATGCATCGGTCAACGCAGTGGGTTCCGGTGTTGTTATCACAACAACCTCTTTCGAAGCGCGGACGAGGCTCATAACGTTTTTAGATATACCTGCACCGGTATCGATAACTACAATGTCCAGGGGCAGGTCTATATTATTAAAGGCCTTTAATAGACTCTCGATTTCGGTCTCCGACAGATTGGCGAGATTATAAAGCCCTGAAGCACCAGGTATTATTTTTATTCCTCCGGGTCCATCTAAAATAATGTCATTTATGGATTTCTGGCTGTTCAACACATGAAATAAGTTAAACTGAGGGTTTAGCCCGGTTATTAGATCGACATTGGCAAGCCCAAGATCGGCGTCTATTAAGAGGACGTTCTTACCCATTTTCTGCAGCGCAATGGATATGTTGACCGAAAAATTGGTTTTTCCCACTCCACCCTTACCACTGGTTACAGCTATAACCCTCACCGAATTTGAAATTTTTACCTGATGAACCTGTCTTTTCTCTAAACTCCGCAGTTTACTGGCCTGGTCGTTCATCGGTCGCTTCCCTCCAGGATAAGATCTGCTATTTTGGCAGCCGAAGCAACCTCTATATCGTCTGGAACGTTTTGACCCACCGTAAGGTAGGAGGGGCTGCAGTTTGTGGAATAAACAGCATTCAATATTAGTCCGTAGGTTTTGGTTTCGTCAAGTTTGGTAAAGATGAGTTTTTGATAATTTATTTCCTTGTAATTCTCCAGAATTTCGTAAATATCTCCTGTCCTGGTTGTAGCGCTTACTACCATATGGGTCTCTGTTGGCTTTATAATTTCTATCAAACCCTTAATCTTTTTAATCTGCATTTTATTCCTGGGGCTTGTACCCATAGTGTCGATTAAAATCAGGTCGTAATCAGAAAGCTTCCTCAATAAAATCGGAACCTCTTTGGGTTCAAATATTATTTCTACGGGAATTTCAAGAAGGTCTCCGTAGGTCTTCAACTGTTCAACAGCGCCAACCCGGTAAGTATCGGCAGTAACCAGGGCGACTTTTTTCCCCTGGTTTAGCGTATACAAAGCAGCCAGTTTTGCTATCGTGGTAGTTTTCCCTACTCCTGTCGGACCTATAAAAGCGATTTTAGTTGGTTCATTTTCCAAAAATTTTATAGGCTCCGTTGGCTTTATTATTGACATAATCTGGTTTTTTAAATGGGCCCTGGCAGTATTTTCGTCAAAATTCTCACCAGAAAAATTCCGTTGTAAACCATCGATAATCTTATCTATTAAGTTTCTGTCTATTTCCATTAAGACAAGCCTCTGGTATATTTCACTCAGTGGCGGCGGTAGGTCCGGCGAGGCTTTTTCTATATGTACACCTCGGGAGTACAGATTTTTTAGTATATCTTTTACTTCGTTTATCTCGTTTTTTATATCTTCCAATTTCTCTTGGCTGTTTTCCCTTGCAGGTACCGAGTAAGTCACAGGATTTGACACCGGTTTAGCCGGTGCATTTACATCGCAGGCGGCTATTACTTCTACTTTGGTCTTGGCAAGAAACCCCAGTATCCCACCTTTTTTAATCCGCCTTGTCTGAAGAATTATTGCATCTTTTCCAAGCTCACTTTTTACTTTGTAAAGCGCCTCTTGTATATTATCGGCTATGTAAGTCTTGATCCTCATTTACACTTTCACCGTCCCTACTGACCTTACTTCTACATTTGGATCTATCTCTCCGTAAGACAGAACCGGTACATGCGGGAGGCTGGTTTCTATAATTTTTCTAAAATGTCTCCTGACAAAGGGATTGGTTAAGACAATAGGCTGCATCCCGCGCCTTGTAACCTGATTGATGTTGTCGATCAATGAGCTCAGCATTTTTTGCACCGTAGCTGGATCGATTGAGATGTACACCCCGTTTTCCGTCTGGGCGACCGAATTTAAGATGAGCTCCTCTACATCCTTGTCAAGGGTTATTACCTGAGCTTTCTTATCGGGAATAAACCGGTTAGTTATGACTCTTTTTAACCGCTGCCTTACGTATTCCGTCAGGACATCAGTATCTTTAGTGATGTTAGAGTAGTCACCGAGAGTCTCCAGTATTGTAACCATATCTCTTACGGGTACATTTTCTCTGAGTAGATTAGAGAGCACCTTTTGGATTTCACCGAGGGTCAAAACTTTTGGTACCAGTTCTTCAACAAGAGAAGGGTATTGCTCTTTTATACTGTCCAGGATATTTTTCACTTCCTGTCTTCCGATCAGCTCGTGGGCATAGGCTTTTATTACCTCTGTCAGATGGGTGGCTATAACCGATGAAGAATCCACCACAGTATACCCTAGCATTTCAGCTTTTTCTTTTTTGTCACTGGTTATCCACTTCGCCGGCAAACCGAAAGCGGGTTCCCGGGTATCAATGCCGTCCATTTCTATCGGTCCTCCGGTAGGGTTCATTACCAGGTAGTGGTCAACTTTCAGTTCCCCTCTTGCTGCTTCCACTCCTTTGATTTTTATAACGTACTCGTTGGGCTTTAACTGGATATTGTCTCTCAATCTGACCATGGGAACTATCATGCCCAGATCCAGCGCGCATTGGCGCCTTATCATAATCACCCTGTCCAGCAGGTCCCCTCCCTGGTTTACATCGGCAAGGGGTATTATGTTGTAGCCGAATTCTACTTCTATAGGGTCTACCTGCAGCAGTGCGAGTATATTTTCCGGCTTTCGCATCTCTTCCAGCTCTTTTTCTTTGTGCATTTCCTGTTCCTTCATATTTTCCCGCTGGGATGTCCTCTGTATGGAAAAACCCATGTATCCGAATATTCCTGCAAGGGCCAGAAAAGGAATATGCGGTAAGCCGGGAATCACCGCGAAAAAGGCTAGTACACCGGCGGCTATCAACAGGATCTTCGGGTAGGAAGTAAGCTGTTTTACCAGGCCTTCCCCCATGTTCCCTTCGCTGGCTGCTTTTGTTACTATGATGCCTGTGGCTGTGGATACAAGCAGTGCGGGTATCTGGCTTACCAGTCCGTCCCCAACGGTAAGAAGTACATATCTGTTTAATGCGGTCATCGCGTCAAGGCCCTGGAATACCATCCCAGTAATTAATCCACCAATGATGTTCATGACCATTATAATAATGCCCGCTACGGCATCGCCTTTTACAAACTTACTGGCACCATCCATGGCTCCGTAAAAATCCGCTTCCCTCTGAATATTCATCCGGCGCTGTCTGGCTTCGGCTTCAGTGATAAGACCGGAATTAAGGTCTGCATCGATGCTCATCTGCTTACCCGGCATTGCATCCAAAGTAAATCTGGCGGCCACTTCTGCGACTCTTTCAGCGCCGCGTGTAATAACTATAAATTGAATGATAACTATGATGAGGAAAATTATAAATCCTACCAGCACATTACCCTTGACCACGTAATTTCCGAAAGCCTCAATAACCCGACCGGCGTAGCCGTTTAACAATATCAGTCGGGTCGAAGATATGTTGAGAGCAAGTCTGAACAGCGTAGCCATCAGCAGTAAAGATGGAAATATGGAAAAGTTAAGAGGTTTCTCCGTATTCATGGCTACCAGCAGAATTACCAGGGAAAATGTTATATTAAATGAGAGTAGTATATCCAGTAAACTCGAAGGTAAGGGTATGACCATCATAACGACAACCAGAACCGCAACAAACGCTACAGCCACATCGTAGGATTTCAACTACTACACCCTCCTCCCTTTCAAACTATAGACAAAAGCGAGTATTTCGGCGACGGCGTTATAGAACTCTTCAGGGATAATATCACCTACTTCTACCGACTTAAATAAAGTCTGGGCCAGCGGCTTATTTTCGACGACAGGTATATCTTCCCTTTCGGCTATCTCTTTGATCTTTTCGGCAACGGCGCCGGCTCCTTTCGCCAATACTACAGGCGCCGTATGAACCGACGCATCATAACCCAGCGCAATTGCGATATGAGTCGGGTTTGTAATTACCACATCGGCCTTTTTAACTTCCTGCATCATTCGCCTTCTCGATATCTGACGCTGTACCTGACGTATTCTGGACTTGACCTGGGGATTACCTTCCACTTCCTTGAGTTCTTCTTTGACGTCTTCCTTTGACATCATCAGGCTCTTCTCATACTCATACCACTGGTAGGTGTAGTCAAGAATGGAAAGACCTAAAAGTGCAATGCCTACCTTCAATCCCATTCTAAAAATCATACTCGTAAAATATCCCAGCGATTCCGCAAAGCTCATGTCCAGCATTAGTGCTGCGGTATCTTTTAATTCATTGAATCCACCGTAGAATATGTACATTATCAGGGCTAGTTTAACTATTGCTTTTACAAGTTCAATCAGGCTTCTTCTGGAAAAAATCCTTTTTACGCCCTCGACCGGATTTATTCTGTCGAGCTTAGGGTAAACCGGTTCAAGGCTGAATATAAAACCCACCTGTAAAAAATTTACCAGGAGTCCAATTGAGACTATACCTACAGCTACAGGGGCAGTTGACTTTAACGTAATAATTATGGAAGTATAAAATATGCCGTAAATATCATTGATACTGAGTTCTTGTCTTTTTAAATTTTCTATTAAAAAGTGCCTCAAAAGCGAACCGGTATTTTCGAATATATAAGTCCCGAAAATTTTTATAAGAACAAAACTTGCCAGGAGAATCAAAGCCGAATTAAGCTCCCTGCTCGAAAAAACCTGTCCCCGCTCTCTGGCTTTTTGCCTTCTTCGGGGAGTTGCTTTCTCTGTTTTTTCCTGTGCGAATAACTGTAAGTTCATGGCGAATTCAACATTCCTTGCAGTACTAACTGTATAATTTTGTAACTGCCGTTGAATAAAACATCCAGGGCCACCACGTACATCGGTAGCGCTATAATCAGGGCAATAAACCCGATAATTATTTTAAAGGGCAACCCCACAATAAACACGTTCATCTGGGGTACCGTCCTGGCTATGACCCCCAAGGCGAAATCCGCCAGGAAAGTAGCTACAACAGCGGGAATACTCATTTTTACCCCCGCCTCGAACATTCCAAAGAAACTTTTAAGCATCCCCTCTAGGAAAGAATGGTGAAAGACGGCTCCCCCCAGGGGTAATATATCATAGCTTTTTATTAATGCATTTAGCAAAACATGGTGGCCGTTAATACTCAGAAATATGAGGATGGTGAGGATGTAAAAGAAATTCCCCATTACCGGTACCTGGGCGTTGGTTTGAGGATCTATGACGTTTACTATACCGAAACCCATTTCCAGGTCTATTATCTCGCCGCATATGTACACTGCCGAGAATACTACGAATGTTATGAACCCTATGGAAAGCCCTACTGCTGTTTCTCTAATAAAAAGGATCACCGTATCCCACAGATTATCAGGCAGGGGTATTTTATTTACAACCGGGTAAATGATTATAGCGATCAACGCTGATACGCCTAACCTGCCCTGCACTGGAAATTCACGCCTGCCGAAAACCGGTGTTAGGATAAAAAACCCCAGAATTCTGAAAAAAATCATAAAAAAATTTACTAATTGAAACTCCATTTTATTTCACCGGTGCTCAATGTATAAAATTGGGTATTTCTCTAAATAGGGTTTCCGTAAAGTTCACCATCATATTAAGCATCCAAGGCCCGAATATCAAAATAGCCGCCATCACCGCCACGATCTTTGGCACGAATGTCAGGGATTGTTCCTGTATCTGCGTCGTAGCCTGGAAAATACTAATTAACAGTCCGACCAGCATTCCAATGCCTAGCATCGGAGCTGACACCAGTAGAACCACACTAAGTGCTTCACGGGCCAGATAAATTACGGTCTCCTGTGTCAATCCGTCATCCCACCCCGATCATTATCAATGAAAACTCGACAAAAGAGAACCTATAACAAGATTCCACCCGTCCACCATAACAAAAAGCAGTATCTTAAACGGAAGTGATATCATAACGGGCGGCAACATCAACATACCCATCGACATCAGAGTACTCGCAACAATCATGTCTATTACCAGAAAAGGTATGAAGATCATAAATCCCATCTGGAAGGCGGTTTTTAATTCACTGATAATAAAAGCAGGTACCAAAACATAAGTTGGAACATCATCCGGGGTTCTTACCTGGTTTTGCAGTTTTGCATAATGGAGAAATAGTGCTAAATCCTTTTCTCTGGTTTGCCTGAACATAAAATCCCTCAGTGGCCTCTGTGCTATATGTAAAGCATCCTGCGTGCTTACTTCTTCTCTGATATAGGGTTGAACCGCATTTTTGTTTATATCGGCAAATACAGGAGCCATGACGAAGAATGTAATGAACAGCGCCAGTCCAATAAGAACTTGATTCGGAGGGACCTGCTGAACCCCAAGACCACTGCGTACAAATGAAAGCACGATTACTATTCTTATAAACGAAGTCATCATTATGAGGATGGACGGAGCCAGAGACAGTATTGTCAGAATAAGTATTACCTGCAATGTTAAAGCCGTTTCCTGGGGATTGCGCGCCGATCTTACAAAATCCAGTACGGGTATAGGCGGTTCTGGAGCAGCCAAAGCCGTTATTGGTATTAATAAAAGGGTTATGGCTGCGAAAAGCGCCCTGACCCATCTAATTCTCTTCTTCATAATTTGTCATCACCATCTTTAATACTGTGAATACTCTTTATTTTATTTAAAAAATTATCAAGTTGATTTCCAAAATTCCTGTTTCCAAAACTACCGGTGTTTTCAGCCTCATAAATTAATTCCGCAGTTTTTTCATCCAGCTCTCCGATTAGACAAATCTCCCTTTCGGACGCAGCCAATACTTGTAGCCCCATTGGAGACTTAATTATAAATACCCGGTTGTGGGAATCCAGATGCAGTACATCCACTACTTCCATGTACTTGCTCTTCCAGCGGGGATACGGTGTATATCTGGCCAGCCATCGGGTAGTTATAAACGCCAGGATGCACACGAAAACTATAGTTATAAAATACACCGCGAACTTCAAAATGATCTGCCACGGGGAAGTCTGTTGTGAATCGCCAGGTTCTTCAAAACTGTACTTTTTTAAATTATCTACATCTATTGGATCACCATCATCCCCCAGTGCCGCCCAGCTCCCTTTAAATCCTAAAAACAACACTACTAAAATAATCAAAGCGTATACACCGTATTTTTTTTTCATGTTGCTACCTTCTTTACGCCAAAGCTTTCTTAACAGCTTCCAGTACCCTGTCCGGCTGAAACGGTTTAACGACGAAATCCCTAGCTCCGGCCTGTATCGCGTCTATCACCATTGCCTGCTGTCCCATTGCGGAACACATTATTATCCTCGCATCGGGATCTATACTTTTTATCCTCCGAACGGCTTCTATGCCATCCATTTCCGGCATTGTAATATCCATTACAACGAGACTGGGCCTCAATTCTTTAAACTTCTCTACGGCAACAGCGCCGTTTTCGGCTTCTCCCACAACCTCATACCCATTCTTTGTGAGTATGTCTTTAATCATCATCCTCATAAATGCAGCATCATCTACGATTAAAATTCCTGCCATTTTTACTCATCCCCCCGGTTACTGTAAGTAATTTATTTTCTCAAAAGAATTTAAAATTTCGGTTATTCTCACTCCGAAACTTTCATCGATCACTACAACCTCTCCTCTAGCGATAAGTTTACCGTTTACGAGGATATCTACCGGCTCTCCCGCAAGTTTTTCCAGCTCAATTATCGAGCCCGGTCCTATTTCCAGTATCTCTTTTATTTTTTTAACCGTTCTCCCCAATTCTACCGATATTTCAAGGGGAACGTCCATGATGAGATCCAGTGAAGATTTCTTGCTGGAAGTTACACCCTCACTGAAGTCCTCTAGTTCCACAGGTTTTACACCAACCTTTTCTCCTTTTTTCTCATGCACGGGCTTTTGCGGTTCAGGCGGAGCATTTTCAAGAACAGGTTCATCCGCATCCCCGCTTTTTGAAGCTTCAAGGGGAATTCCCCTTGATATGGATATCAACTCACTCACCAACTCTTTTGCAAAAGGAATTGACATGAGGAGCATTATTTCGCTTTCTATTAAGTCTCCCACTTCCATTTTAAATGAAATCTTCACTATCTTTTCGCCTTTATTGAAATAACTTTTGAGCGACTCGTCGTCTAAATTTATGCGCTTCAGCTTGGGTGGGGAAATGTTGATATTTTTTTTCAACAGCGTAGAAAGCGAGGTGGCCGAGGACCCCATCATCTGATTCATCGCCTCTCCAACGGCACTTAATCTCAACTCATCGAGCTCCACCTCGGTATTCCTGCCGTCCCCTCCCATCATAAGGTCAGCGATAATTTTTGCGTCATCTTCCTTCATTATTAAAATTGTGCTTCCCTCGATACCCTCAGTATGATCCACTATAATCGCAATAAAAGGTATGGAGTATTTCTCCTGCAATTTTTCTACAGTGATGAGAGTTACATCAGGGGTAGTTATAGTTACCTTGTTTCTCAAGAGGGTATAAAGGGTTGTAGCAGAAGTACCAATGGATATGTTGCCTATTTCACCCAGGGCGTCGATCTCCTCTTGAGAAAGAAATTCCCCCTCATCCTGATTCAAAAGGGATTTATTCAACAGCTCATTTATTTCCTCCTGCGATAAAATTCGATTTTCATCCATTCGCTTCATCCCTCTCACTTATAACTTTAGTAATCCTTACCGCAAACCTTCCATTTCTCTTGCCCATTATACCTTTGTATTTAAGTTTATCGTATACGTAAACATCCATCTCGCTATTAACACGCTTGTCCAGCTGTATTACATCCCCTATATCCAGATCTAAAAATTCTCTAACGGTTATTTGAGCTTTGCCGATCTCAGCCCTTATCTCGGCATTTACATTTTCCAGCTTTCTGGATAGGGTTTTTATAAAGCTTTCGGAGCTCTCCTTTTTGCTGGTCGATAACCATATCTTGGTAGAAAGTCTTGACATAACAGGTTCAATTACTATATATGGTATGCAGATATTTATCAGCCCATCGGTCTTGCCTATACGCGCATTGATTGTAATTAAAGCTATAGCCTCATTGGGTGAAACCAATTGAACGAATTGCGGATTTGTCTCAAGTTTATCAAAAACGGGATGAATTTCTAGAATATCCTGCCACGCTTCCTCCATCAGCTTAACTATTCTGGAATAAACCCTTTGAATGATATTAGTTTCGATTTCGGTAGGCTCTCTGGTTTTATCCTTATATTCACCGCTCCCTCCTAAAAGCCTGTCTATTATTGAAAAAACCATAGATACGTTCATTGCGATAATTATAGCTCCCCTTAACGGCTGGAAATCGACTATCCCTATGATGGATGGATTTGGGATGGAGGATATGAATTCCGAATAAGGCATCTGGTCAACACTGGATGCATTTATTTGAACCAGGGTCCTTAACTGTGTGGAAAAAAATGTGATGAGTTGCCTGGCAAAATTTTCATGGATAAGGTGGAGTGTATTGAGCTGCTCTTTCGAAAATTTATCGGGCTTTTTAAAATCGTAAACCTTTATTTTCGTTTCAAAAGCTTCTTTTTTTATCTCTTCAGCTTTTATTTCGCCTGTAGTTAGTGCAGTTATTAGAGCGTCTATTTCACTCTGAGAAAGAATTTCGGACAAATTACAGACCTCCTTAGCTAGTTTACAAGTATGTTCGTAAATAATACATCCTCTACTTTCCCCTTCTCCACCACCGTATTCATCATGTCTTTCAATTCTTTTTTTAGAATTTGCATACCCTTACTATCCTTTACGGAGTCATAGGTCTTTGACCGTAGGATAGAATAAACTCTGTCTTTTATTTCATACTCTTTAGTCTGCATCTCTTTTTCCGTTTCCTTATCACCCAATATGCATACGATTGAAAGTTTAATATAGCCTTTGTCGGAGAGATTTGTCAGGTAATCCCCCAACTGATAAGTTATATATTGTTTTTTCTCTCCTTTTTCTCCGCCCTCTGCTATCAAGTTTCTTGCGATAAAATACGCAGTAGCTGTAGAAATTATCATGAATAATACGAGTATTATCAGCAAGCCGAATACGGACTGCATCCTACTTTTTGACATGAATTTACCTCCATTCACCTGGGCTCCTGTGACCCTGAGGAAGAATTTAATATTATTATGTCCACACGCCTGTTCAGGGCCCTGTTCTTCTCGGAATCATTGGGCGCAATAGGGTGGTATTCCCCGTAACCCGCAGCAGAGATTATGCGAGGGGATATATTATGTTTTTCAATAAAATACCTTACCACATTCACCGCCCTCGTTGTGGACAGTTCCCAGTTTGAAGGAAATTCCCTGGTATGGATGGGCACATTGTCCGTGTGCCCTTCAACTCTAATAGGACGCCGGCTCTGTCTCAAGATAGGTGCGATTTTATCCAGTACCTGCCTGGCATCCTCTCTTAAGTAAGCCTTACCGGAATCGAAAAGAGCTCCTTCCATAAATCTTATCGCAAGTCCCCTTTCATCCATGCCCACCCTTATCCCTTTGAAATTATTTTCTTCTATTATTTCGAGAATGGTGTTTTCTAAATTCCGCAATTCCCTTTCTTCTCTGCCCTCGGGTAAATTCTCACCAACTAGGCCGCCCTCGATAAAACTTTTCTTTGTCAGGGTTCTCCCGCCATCTAATATACCTAAAGAGCCCTGTAAAGAAGTCATAGCCATATCGAACTTTTTCGCATCAATATTCGAAAGAGCAAAAAGCAGGACGAAAAATATAAGGATTTGAGTGATAAGGTCACCATATGTAGTCATCCAGAGAGGAGCACCGGGAGGGCTATCGTTGCCCCCTCCGTTTCTCCTTCTAACGCCAGGCAAGGCTATCACCGCTTTCGGGAGAAGTGCCCCTTTCTTTTAACGTCTCTCTCAGTTTCGGGGCCAGGAATGCTTTGAGTTTTTCTTCGATAATCCTGGGGTTTTCTCCGGCCTGTATGGAAAGAATACCTTCTATCATTACCTCTTTCATTAGAATTTCCTGTTTGCTACGAACCTTCAGTTTGCCGGCAATAGGAAGAAAAAGAAAATTGGCAAGAGTTGCCCCGTAAAAGGTGGTTATGAGAGCCACGGCCATACCCGGGCCTACGGCGCTAGGATCATCTAATTTGTTCAACATCTGGATCAAACCGATTATGGTACCTATCAACCCGTATGCGGGAGCTAAGGCGCCCATAGTTTCAAATATGCTCTGGCCTTCTTTATGTCTTTCTTCAAGAAAAGCGAGTTCCGTTTCCAGGATATTTTTAACGAGCTCAGGATCGGTACCGTCCACCACCAGCATTATGCCTCTTTTCATAAAATCGTCTTGAATCTGAGCTGCAGTATCTTCGAGAGCCAGAAGTCCTTCTCTCCTGGCTGTATCCGCCAAGTTTACTATTGTCCGGATTATCTCTTCACTGCTCATCTGTTTTTCTATAACAACATTTTTAAGTATTTTCACGACCTCTATGAGTTTGGAGAGAGGATAATTTATAAGAGTTGAAGCCACAACACCTCCTAATACTATCAGCATTGAAGGTATATTTATAAAAGCGCTAATGGGTCCCCCCATGTATATGGCCCATAGGAAAATTGCCAGCCCACCTATTATTCCAATTATTGTAGCGCGATCCATCAGCCTTCACTTCCCTTTACAATTCTTCTTTTATATTCAATAACCTTGTCCACTACTTCTTCAGGCGATTCCCGCACTATGTATGTCCTCTCGTTAGTCAGTTTTATTACGGTATCCGGTGTCGGCTCTATTGTTTCAATTAGCTCAGCATTCAGGTAAAATCTCCTGCCGTTCAATTTGGTGAGTTCAACCAAAATCACACCTCTTTTCATCAGCCCGGGCTAAAGAGCCCGGGCTCCGTGAAGATTACCTCTTGATATTCACCAGTTCCTGAAGCATTTCGTCAGATGCCGTGATTATTCTAGAATTAGCCTGGAAACCCCTTTGGGTTATTATCATCTGGGTGAACTCTTCGGCCAGATCGACATTGGACATTTCCAGCGAACCCGGCGATATGGTTCCCCTTCCTCCGGTGCCTGCCATGCCTATCTGCGGTTCACCCGAGTTGTTGGAATAGGTGTACATGTTCCTTCCGGCTTTTATAAGGCCGGACGGGTTGTCGAAGATCGCCAGGGCCACCTGGGCCAGTTCCATATTCTGGCCGTTGTCAAACACCCCCGTTATAGTACCGGTAGAATCCACCGAGATGCCAAGCAGGGTACCAGCAGGGTAACCGTCCTGGTAGGAGAGGTCTATGGTGGTCTCTTTTGCGTATTGGGTTACATTGGAGAAATCAAGATCGAATGTAATGGGCTCCGCCCCATTTACGTTAAGTGTAATTGGGGTGCTTGGGTTTCCTGAAGTCAGTATGCCGTAAGTGTTAAAAGACAGCGTGTCGTTATATATGGATGTATCGGCCGAGTCTTTTATGTCATAATCCCAGGTATTATCGCCATTTTTTGTAAAAGTAATTGTAAGGTTATGGGCATTTCCTTTGGAATCGTAGACCTTGAACGGGATGATGTACTGCGTTCCCACAGGATCCGCGTCGTTTAAATTTTTTGCAAACCTGACATCACTCGTGGCGCTCGCCGCCATCATCATGCCCTTTTTTACTATTATCGGGGATATATTCTGCGGCGTCTTTGACTGTGCATTCTGCCACCCCATTACTTTAAACCCGTTGGCTGTATTAACCAGATTACCTTCTTCATCAAATCCGAAATTGCCGGCTCTCGTATAGTAGTAACCCTGGCCGTCGGACATTATGAAGAAGCCGTCGCCTTCGATGGCAAGATCCGTCATATTCCCCGTGGCCTCCAGGCTGCTCGGAGTGTGTATCGTATCAATGGCCGCGATTGTCATCCCCAGGCCTACCTGCATCGGGTTCGTTCCACCCCGGTTGCCCTGGGGCGAAGACGCTCCTCTCATGGTCTGGCTCAGGGTATCCTGAAAAGTCACCCGGCTTTTTTTATAACCGACCGTATTGACATTGGCTATGTTATTGCCTATTACGTCCATTTTTATCTGATGATTTCTCAGGCCGGTTACGCCTGAAAACATTGACCGCATCATAATTTATCTTCCTCCCCGTTTTAATTAATGATTTCGGGGTGCCTGGACTCCTTCTGTCGATCCGGAGCCTTGAGCCTCCTGTGGTCCGGCTCACACTATTACGGCACCATCAATATTTGTAAACACATTCTCTTTGAGGTTGGGTCCATCAACCGCAGTTATGATAGTCCTGTTTTTTACACTGACAATAAAAGCTATGTCGTTCATGAGTATGAGCGATTCCCTGACACCCTTTTTCTCAGCTTTGTCCAGGGCGCTGTTGAGTTTTTTGAGCTGTTCAGGCGTCAAATTTATATTCCTTGAACTCATGCGAAGCTGGGCATGTTTTGAAATCTTCAGCTGGTTGTCCAGCTTTTCTTCTAAAATTTTCTCGAAGCTGCTTGAATCGCGCGAAATTCCTTCTTTTCTTACATTTTGCCCGATAGGTTCAATCCTGTTGGAATACAGAACAGCAGGGGAAATTTTTATATACTCGTCCACAAAACCACCATCCCGTTTCTGCTCTTTACCTTATTTCAAACACATCCCGCAGGGGAACCAACTTTTCTTCATCTCCGATGATCAAATTTAAATTTCCTTGGTCGAATGCCACGCCCTTTATTATTCCTGAAACATACCCTTCTTTAATACGGGCTTTGGCGGTTTTTCCTATAACGCTGATCGCAGACATCGCTGAAATCTGGGAATTCAAATTCTGCAGCTGTTCCAGGGACGTAAAAGTTGCAAGCTGCGCTATGTATTCCTTGCTGTCAAGAGGTTCGAGGGGATTTTGATGCTTCAGTTCGGTTATCAGCAGCTTCAAAAAATCATCTTTTCCGAGCTGGGCTCTGCCGGCTGAAACATTGTCTGCGCCCCTGTACGTCTGGGAAACTGCCGTAAAATTAACCTTGTCCACGGTTTAAACCTCCCTTCATACTACGTAATTTATCGTACTTGGTCCGAGGAGTTGGTAATACACGGTTTCCGACCTATCTATTGCTTCAACTTCTTCAAACCTTGTACCCCCGGTGCTCCCGCTACCCGCTTTTTTGAAAGTGTTATACCATTCACCATTTTCGAATTTATGCCCGTTTTGATTCATATCCAACTGAGATGAAAATTCATAGACCTTGACTTCGGTAATCGAATAACCCTGCTGTTGAATTTGATTTTTAATTTCATTAGCATTTGCCTGCAAAGTTTCTCTAATATAAGCATTCTTTACGAAAAGTTCTGCGCTCATTTCCCCCTCAACAGCAACGATCTTTATGACTATGTCGCCCAGGAATTCAGGCTTGAGCTTGATCCTCATTTCTCTTGCCTGGCCTTTTAAAGCCATCTGGACCTTGGCAACCACCTTATCGAATATTTCAGTCTTGAAAAATTGCTCCGGTTTTTGTTCAGTGTTTTTTTCGGCCCCCGCTCTTTCAGTGGTAAACGCTTTATCATCCGCACTCACGTCTATCGCAGCGTACTGAACACCAACTTTAATAGTTTCAGTTTTATCTTCTAAGGTTTCGACCACCTGCCCGTTAGGTGTCGATTCGTAACTGCCAACTGTGGTTTTGGCTGTAGTATTTTTATTTATATTTAATACATAGCCATGGCTCGTGGTATTGGAGAGTTCCGATTTGCTTTTACTCTGAACCTGGTTTTTTAGGATCCGTCCTTCGGTGATTACGTCTCGGGGGACTGTCTGGAGTTTTTTAGTCATGACACTTTTTTGGAGAAAATGTTCAAGATGGTCTTTAAAATCCTGTAAATCTAAGGATTTTAGTTGCGGTATTGACTCACAGAGTTTTCTGTAGAGCTGTAAAATTTTAAGGTTATCTATCTCCCCGCTCTTTTCAAATTTTATTACTATATTTTTCAACAGCGGAAGTACACCTTTATTTAACTGGTTTGCTCCGGTAATTATCCCGGGCATAAGACGATCAGCACTTTCGACGCTATTTGCGGTTTCCTCCGTCGTTTTTAAATCCTGATATAATAAGTTAATCAACTGGAGCAGAACGCTGCAAACAGCGGCATTTAAATTTTTTTTGTCGGACTCCTGTTGTAAAAGTCCCAGCAGGTTTTTAAAATCGCCCCGTTCTTCGTCGATATGCCTTCTCCTCAAATCCACTTTTGTTTGATTTGCCAGTACGGGGAAAAAAGCAGCCGATTCGGCAAACACGTTCTTCACCTCCTTTCTCTGCCTTTCTTTTATATTACTGGAGGCCCGACAGTTTCTTGGTAATGGCCGCCGCTCGCTTGGGATCCATATTAGCCAGTATTTCCGCAACGGATTCCTTCTTCATATTTCGGAATATCTGTATCACAAATTCATCTTCCATGGACTCGATTATTCTTGCGGCTCTGCCGGTCTCCATTAATTCGTAGTACTGGGCAATATTTTTCATATTCTTCTCGCTCTCATCCATCTTTGCTTTTGCCAGGTTAAGTTCCTCTTCTTTTGTCTTCAGCTCAATTTCCTTGTTCTTCAGCTCTTCCTGTTTTTTATTTATTTCATCCATCTGCCTGTTGATTTTGTCCCACTCAGCCTGTAACATGCTTCTTTCTTTTTCTATCTCCTCTAGGACAATTTTTTCCTCAGCGGTCCGACTTGAAAATCTTGCTCCTATAAATGGAATTTTGGAGATAGCATTACTCAACGCAGGTTCTGCCTTTCCTGCTTTGATAAACCATAGATAGAAGAAAACTCCGGCTATTAGGGTTGTAAAAAGGACAATAGCAACACCTATCAAGGTATATTTTTTTTCAGCCATGTTCACAGTTCAAATCCCCCTCCCCGCCTGAAAAAAGCGAGTGAGGCAATATCGTCGAGGGCTTTCTGTTCTTCTCTATTGAATTCCACAAGATAAGCGCCAAATCTTTTGTCTCTTAATCTCTCCAGAATCTGCCTTTCCTGCCTTGAACTTATAAAGACATCTACGGCTTTATTATATCGCTCAAGGGCACCGGCCACTCTGTATTTCTGATTTTTTACCTTTAAATCAAGGGTATTAATGCATGCTTCGAAAAAGGCAAGTTCTGCTGCCTTTAATGAATCCCGCATTTTTTGCTCTAAATTGACCTTTATGGCAGCTTTGTTCTCTTCCAAAATCTTCAACTCATTTTTTTCCCTTTCCAGTGTCAATATGACTTCCATCAGTTGCTGTTTCCTCATCTGCTCAATTTTCTGTTTCACCCTTAGGGGGGTGTTCAGGTTGAATTTAAACCGTTTCATTGGATGGAATTACTCCTTTTCAAAGATGCTCTTTAGATTCGCAAGGGCCTCTTCGTAATCGACTTTTTCATCAACTTCCTGAACCAGAAAGTTCCTGATGTCATCTATATATTTTAACGCCTCATCTATTTTGGGGTTACTCCCCCTTACATAAGCTCCGATGTTTATAAGGTCTTCGGCTTCGCTGTAAATCGAAATCAAGCTTTTTACCTTTGCGGCCAGTCTCCTATGTTCATCGGATATAACATCGATCATTAGACGGCTTACGCTGGCGAGCACGTCGATGGCCGGATAGTGGTTCCTGTTTGCAAGAGTCCTCGAAAGAACTACGTGCCCGTCAAGTATACCCCTTACGGTATCCGATATGGGTTCGTTTAAGTCGTCGCCCTCTACTAGGACTGTATAAATCCCCGTAATAGAACCGGCGTTGGACGTCCCCGCCCTCTCCAGCAGTTTTGGCAGTATAGCGAAAACTGAAGGCGTATATCCCCTGGTTACCGGGGGTTCCCCAGCTGCCAGGCCGACTTCCCGCTGTGCCATGGCAAACCTGGTAACCGAATCCATCATCAGCATTACGTCCAGTCCCTGATCTCTGAAGTACTCGGCGACAGCGGTGGCCGTAAATGCCGCCTTTGTCCTTATCAGCGGGGGTTTATCCGATGTAGCCACCACCACCACAGACCTTTTTAAACCTTCTTCTCCCAGGTCCTTCATTATAAAGCTGTTTAGTTCTCTTCCCCTTTCCCCTATGAGGGCTATTACGTTTACATCCGCTTTTGTATTTCTGGCAATCATTCCAAGCAGAGTGCTTTTCCCCACACCGCTGCCTGCGAAAATTCCAACTCTCTGACCCCGCCCGCAAGTAATAAGCGTATCTATGACCTTTATTCCCAGGGGTAAGGGCCTGTTTATCGGCGCTCGTTCTACAGGGTTTGGCGGGGAATTGAACAGGGGATAATAAGTGTGGCTTTTTATGGGGCCTTTGCCGTCAATTGGAGTGCCCAGACCATCCAGTATTCTGCCCAGCAGCTGCTCGCCAACGGGTACCGCGAGCTTTTTACCCGTAGCTTCAACTTCCCCGCCGGGCGCAATGCCCTCCATATCGCCGAGAGGCATCAGGATTATCGCATCATCTCGGAAACCAACAACTTCAGCCAGCAATTTTTTAGGCTCTCTGGTAGCTTTTATTTCGCAAATCTCCCCTATCTCCGCCGGCGGCCCCTGCGATTCTATTGTAAGACCCACAATTTTTGATATTTTACCCTTGGGTTTTAATGTATCGATACCGTCTATGACGGTTTTATAGTAATTAAAAACTTCACTAATCATCCTCCAGTACTTCCATTTCCTTTAATGCAGTTTGAAGGTTATCTAGCTGGGTGCGCAAACCAGCATCCAGCTCAAAACAGCTCCCCTGAATAATGCAATCTCCTTCCGATAAAGTAGGGTCCTTGATGAAATTGATTTTTTTATATCCTGCTTTATACTGAATCTCCTTCATTTTTTCTTCCAGTTTCATGTAATCCTTCTCACTGATCCTTACGAGTACATCTTTTTCTTCTCCCACTTTATCAAGAGCTGCTCTTATGAGGTTCATTATGTACTCGTTGTCCACTTCCACGTGTTTTCTGAGTATTTTTTCCGCTATATGAATTGCCAGCTTCAGACAGTCTTTTTCCAGAGTTTTTAGATACTCCCTGTTTTGAACTAAGAGTATTTCCCTCAACTCGTTGAACTGGCGAAGGCTTTCCTCAAAAAGGCCGGTTAATTCCTTTTTTGCATCTTCTGAGCCCTGCCTGAAACCGTCGCTATATCCTTTTTCGAAGGCTTCCCGTTTGATTTGTTCCTGCCTTTCCTTCGCCTCTTTTATCAATCTCTCGCTTTCTTTTTTTGCATTTTCAATTATTTCTATCGCTTTTTCCATGGCATCATCATAAAGTTTACTGGCTCTGTCTTTGAAAAACAGTTCTATGGGCAGCTGTACCCTCTCTCTCGATATATCCGCCAGGTTGGAAACCTTTACAGGAATATCCTTTATCCTGAAGGGTCTTTCTCTCAAAACTTCCGTATACTTCAGCACTTTAGACAATTATTTCGTCTCCTCCCCCGCGGGATATTATTATCTCGCCGGCATCTTCAAGTTTCCTTATTATATTCACTATCTTCTGCTGAGCTTCCTCAACATCTCTCAACCTAACAGGCCCTAGGTACTGCATGTCTTCCTTTATCATTTCAGCCTGGCGTTTCGACATATTGTTGAAAATCTTGTTTTTAACCTCATCGCTCGCTCCTTTTAGGGCTAACACCAGTTCCTGGCTATCGACTTCCCTCAGTATACGCTGTATTGACCTGTTGTCAAGGGTGAGGATGTCTTCAAATACAAACATCCTTCTTTTTATTTCTTCGGCCAGATCCGGGTTCTCCATTTCGAGAGCTTCGATTATATTCTTTTCAGTGCTGCGGTCAACATCGTTCAAAATATTTACTATAGCCTGGATGCCACCCACATTTGTGTAATCTTCCACCACAACTGCCGACAGTTGCCGTTCGAGCACTTTCTCTATTTCCATAATGACCTCAGGCGATATTCTTTCCATTGTAGCAATGCGTTTGGCTATCTCTACTTGTTTTTCCGGCGGCAGTGAAGACAGGAGCAATGCAGCCTTTTCCGGCTGCAGATACGCCATTATGAGTGCTATAGTTTGAGAATTCTCGTTCTGAATAAAGTTAATGAGCTGGGCAGGGTCGGCTTTTCTGACGAAATCGAAAGGCCTTACCTGCAGTGATGAAGTCAACTTGTTTATTATTTCAAATGCTTTCTGGGTTCCTAAAGCCTTTTCCAGGATTTCTTTTGCATATTCGATCCCACCCTGGGTAATGTAATCGTTAGCCAAGAGCATCTGGTGAAATTCTTCATAAACCGCTCTTCTCTCTTCTTCTCCCACTTTTCTTAAACTAGCGATATCCATTGTAAGCTGTTCTATTTCGTCTTCTTTCAAATAGCGGTATATATTAGATGCCAACTCGGGTCCGAGAGCAACAATGAGTATGGCGGCCTTCTGCCTCCCAGTAAGCCTGGACACGGGCATTTAAAACACCTCTATTCTTCGTTAAGCCAGGTCCTCAGAATTTTGGCCACGTCTTCAGGCCTCCTCCTGGCAAGTTTTTCTATATCACTGAATACCTCCTGTTTCTCCTCGGATACCTGTGAAGCAGCCTGCTGGGCCGCCGCCAGTTCGTGGGCGAGTCTTTCTTCCTCCATCCGCCTTCTTCTTTCAGTAGCAATTCGATAGGCTATTATAAATAGGATTGCGGCGGCTGCAGCACTAATGATTATAAGCATTCTCTGCCTTTCTTTTCTCTGATTTTCTTCAGTCAGTTGTTTTGACAATATGTCGGCCAGCTGATTATTAAAGGTCATGCCCTCAACTGTTATCTGATCACGCTGTATATCATAACCTATAGCATTTCCGACAAGGGTGGCTATTTTATTTTTTTCTTCATCATTCAAATCCCTGTTTATTACCACCGAAACCGTTATCTTTTTAACGGTTCCAGGAGCAACAGTAAGATTTTCTTTAGATTCATTTACTTCATAATTACGTATAACTTCAGTTTTCTGATAATTTGATGTTCCGTCGGTATTGAGCTGCATATAACCCGGTATGTTTGTGTCTGTGCCAGGATTCCCTATTGGAACGTTACCTGCTCCGGAAAAATGTTCTTTTAATTCCTGGACGCTGCGCAGAATTCCTTCGCCGGTTTCGGAGCTTACAGGTAAAAATAATGTGTTTTCTACAATTTTCTTATCAAAATTCAACTGGGCATTGACCCTGACAGCTACATTACCGGGCCCGAATATCTGTTCAAGTAGCGACTGTACACTGGCCTGCAGTTGCTTTTGAAAGTTATTCTGTATTGCCAGTTGAGAATTAACGACCTCCTTTGTATTTTGTTCTTCGGAAAGAGGAATGTTTGACAGCACTCTTCCAAACTCGTCAACTATGGTTATATTTTCTGGCTTAAGGCCTTCGATAGAATGGGCAATTAAATTTAAAATGCCGCGGGTTTCTTCTTCGGTAATTTCCACTCCTGGTTTAAGTTTTAAAAATACAGCCGCCGAGGGTTCCTTTTGCTCGTTCGGCTCTATAAACAGACTTTTCTGGGGCTGTACAATATGTACTCTAGCAGATTCCACCTGTTCCATTTCTTCAATGGTTCGTGTGAGCTCACCCTGCAGAGCTTGAGTATACTGAAGCTGCTTTTCCCACTCGGTGGTACCCAGCTTTGTTTTGCTGAATATATCGTTAAATCCTAATACACCACCCTTCGGAAGGCCCTCTCGGGCGAGATCTAACCTGATCTTGTAAACGTCCTTTGCATCAGCCAGTATAGTTTTTCCACCATCCGAGAGTTTATATGGAATTTTCATATCCTCCAGTTTTTTTACAATTTCTCCTGCGTCCCTTTCACTCAGGTTAGAATAAAGGGGCACATAATTAGGCCGACTGGCAAAGTACCCCAAAAAACCTACTATTAGAATCAGCAAAGAAGCGCTCAGTAACAGTTTGATTTTCTGCGCCCTATTCCTGCTTTCCCAAAATTCTTTCGCCTGCCGCTTAAAGTTGTTGATAAATTCCATTCAATTCCACCTTCACCTGTTAAATCTGCATCCTCATTATCTCTTGATACGCTTCAATTGCCTTGTTTCTTATCTGCACCGCAAATTCCAGGGATAGCTTTGCCTTTTCTGCAGCAATCATAACTTCATGGACGCTCATGTCTTCTCCGGCTATCAATTTTTTTAACACATTGTCGTAATCTTTCTGATACCCGTTTACTGTTTCAAAGGCTTTTACCAGTATATCTTTAAAGGAGTTATCCTCCTGTTTTTTTGAAGCCGCGACAACGTTGGTTAACTCTCCTCCAATACTTCTTATAATCAAAAGGCACCCCTCCTTCTTCTACTTTGGTCCGCTATGTCCTTCCTATTTCCAAAGCCTTGTTGATCATACCCTTTGCCGCATTTATTGCGGTTATATTTGCCTCATAACTTCTGGTGGCCGATATCATATCTACCATCTCAGTAACGACATTAACATTTGGCATCAGCACATATCCCTGAGGGTTAGCATCGGGATGAGTGGGATCGTATACCAGTTTAAAGGGACTTGGGTCTCTCTCTATACCTACGACCCTGACTCCAGCCCCCGTTTGTTTCGGGGATAAATTCGACAGCAGATCCTTAAAGGTAAAATTGTCCTTTCTTTCCTGAAAAACCACCCTCTGCCTCCTGTAAGGACCACCTTCTTCAGTCCGGGTCGTATTAACATTGGCGATATTATTGGATATTACATCCATTCGAAGCCTCTGAGCAGTCAGGCCGGAAGCGCTTATTTCCATAGACCTAAAAATCTCCACTTTTATCTCCTCCCTTCCGTTACGGCTGATCTAAGCAGTGAAAAATGTCTCTGAACCTGTTCGGCTATAATATTGTAAGACATAGCATTTTTAGCGAGCTCAACCATTTCCTTGTCTACATCCACATTGTTTCCGTCATTTCTCAAAACTCTGTCGTGTTGCATAACTATTTTCGGTTTTAAATCAAATGTGGACTTTAAATTGGATATGTGTTTTTCAGTGGAGGTTTTCAGAGGTAATCTAGAATTACTCTCGTCCAGATATTTTTGTAGCAGCTGTTCGAAAACCACATCGGATCTTTTAAAGTTAGGCGTATCTACATTGGCTATGTTATTTGCCAGCACCTCGTGCCTCATCCACTTTGCATCCATGATTTTCTGGAGCAGGGTTGGAGTTTCAAAGAGATTTATCAATTGGCTCACCTTCTCTTTTCGACATCAGTTACCATTTTCCACCTTTTTTATTCGCCAAAAACTTCTATTTTCCTTCTACCCCTTAAAATATTTGAAATATATTTAAAAATCTATCCCGAATGGGATAGAATGGCTTCTTCTATCCCTTCAGCAACCTGGCAGGCATGGCATAGAAATGCTTTAGCCCCATGGCTTTGCGCCCTTCCCTTTCGAGAAGTTTGCCTTTTTAGGGATAATTTGTCTATTTGTGTCAATATTATAACACACTTGGATAAAAATGTATATCATACTTTTGTACTACAAAAAAAATGCGTGAAAATTTTTCACGCATTTTATGAACGGACTTTTTTAAGTTCTTCTAGAAGCTTGTCGTTAAGCACCTTTATATAAGTTCCCTTCATGCCGAGGGATCTTGATTCTATGACTCCTGCACTTTCAAGCTTTCTTAAAGCGTTAACTATGACAGATCGCGTTATTCCGACCCTATCGGCGATTTTGCTGGCCACCAGCAATCCTTCATTGCCGTCCAGTTCTTCAAATATGTGCTGCACGGCCTCTAGTTCGGAGAAAGATAAGGTGCCTATTGCCAGCTGGACAACCGCTTTTTTGCGGGCTTCTTCCTCAATTTCCTCCGTCTTGGATCTGAGTATTTCCATACCGACCACGGTGGCGCTGTATTCTGCGAGCACCAAGTCGTCGTCGGTGAACTTTTCACCAAATCTCGCTAAAACGAGTGTACCCAATCTCTCTCCGCCACCGTTTATCGGCACGATTGTAACAAGCTTTTCGGGATGGGGGCACTGGGAATCTCGATCAAAAACGCACTCGAGCTCATCCTGAGGTATGTTTGGCCTTGTCTCATGGATTTCCAACAATTTGTCGTTGTAGTCTTTCGGGAACATTCTCTCTTCGAGAATCCGGTTTTGGATTACGTCGCAGTCGTATTCGTTAAGGAGAGCATAACCCAAAACCTTCCCCTTCCGGCTTGCTACATAAGCATTGGCAGATAACACCTCACTGAGTATTTTGCAAACCTCGTTAAAATCTACCGGGTAGCCCGCAGATCTTTGCAATAATTTGTTGATTCTCCTTGTTTTTTCTAACAAATCGCTGCTCATTATATATTTCCTCCTTTTACGATTTTTTATAAAATAATTTATAAACTTTATAAAATGTACATACTCAAATCTTTATCCTTCACTATATCTTTTAACCTTTCATTGACGTAGCTCCTGTCTATGACAACTTCACTGAGTTGAATTCTAATTTCTGAAGCATTGAAAGATATGTCCTCCAGGAGCTTTTCCATAATCGTGTGAAGTCTCCTGGCCCCGATATTTTCCGTCTGCTGGTTCACATATACTGCCACGCTTACTATTTCATCAATAGCATCTTCCGTAAAATGGATTTTTATACCTTCGGTTTCCAATAAAGCCTTATACTGTTTTATCAAGGAATTTCTGGGTTCAACCAGAATCCTTTTTAAATCTTCCTTAGAGAGGCTCTTCAGCTCAACCCGGATTGGGAATCTTCCCTGTAATTCCGGTATCAGGTCCGACGGCTTTGATATGTGAAAGGCTCCGGCTGCAATAAACAGGATATGGTCTGTCTTAACGGGGCCGTATTTGGTTACGACTGTACATCCTTCCACGATTGGAAGTATGTCCCTCTGTACTCCTTCTCTCGATACATCGGGGCCGATACCGTGCTCTCTGCCAGCTATTTTGTCTATTTCGTCTATGAAAATAATCCCGGTCTCTTCGGCTCTCTTTATGGCTTCGGTTACGACTTCGTCCATATCTATGAGTTTTTGGGCTTCTTCCTGCGTCAGTACTTTCCTCGCCGCTGCAATCGTTACTTTTTTCTTCTTTCTGCGCTTGGGGATAAAGCCGCCAAATAAATCCTGGAGGTTTATCCCCATCTCCTCAATGCCTGAGTTGGAAAACACCTCCAATACCGGAGGTGAATTGTCCTCCACTTCGATTTCTATCATTTCGTTATCGAGCTTGCCTGATTTTATATCCTGGAGTAGAGCCTTTCGCTTTTCCCTGGCAATTTTCATTCTGGACTCGTATTCTTCATCTTTCTCATCGACATCTACTTTTGATAAGTTCCCGAAAAGGGCTTCCAGCGGATTCTTGAAGTTGCTAGTCTTTACCGGGTCCGGCTGCAGGATTTCCGCTATCCTCAATTCCGCCAGTTCCCGGGCCCTGTCTTTTACCTGTTCCATTTTTTCGATTTTTACCATTCTGATGGATGTTTCCACCAGATCTCTTACCATTGAATCTACATCGCGCCCCACGTAGCCCACTTCTGTAAATTTCGTAGCTTCGACTTTGACAAACGGAGCGTTTACAAGTTTAGCGAGCCGCCGCGCAATTTCGGTCTTGCCCACCCCGGTAGGTCCTATCATCAGTATGTTTTTTGGCATTATCTCTTCTTGTAGCTCCTTTGATAGCTTTTGCCTCCTGTATCTATTGCGAAGGGCTATCGCAACACATCTTTTAGCTTCTTCCTGGCCGACAATGTATTTATCCAATTCTTCTACTATTCTCCTGGGAGTCAAATCCTCCAAGATAACCCCCTCCTTACAGAGCTTCAACGGATATGAAGTCATTCGTATATACACAGATATCAGCAGCTATTTTTAAAGCTTCTTCCACGATTTTCTCAGCAGGTAAATCGGTAAAACGGGCAAGGGCCCTGGCAGCCGCCAGAGCGTACGGTCCTCCCGAACCGATAGCCGCTATGCCGTCATCGGGTTCAATGACTTCGCCGTTACCCGAAATTATAAGTATGTGTTCCCTATCAGCCGCAATCAGCAAAGCTTCCAACTTCCTCAGCATCCTGTCGGTGCGCCATTCCTTGGCAAGTTCTACAGCAGCCCTTACCAAATTACCGTGAAATTCCTCCAGTTTTCCCTCAAATTTTTCAAAAAGGGTCACCGCGTCGGCTACAGAACCCGCAAAACCCGCTAGTACCCGGCCGTTATATATTTTTCTTATTTTCTTCGCGTGATGCTTCATTATGGTATTTTCCCCAAAAGTCACCTGACCGTCGCCGGCGATTGCGGCTCCGGTCTTGTTAACGACAGCTACTATGGTGGTAGCAGAAAACATCCGGCTTTCCCCCCCTTTTCACGAATGAGGAAAGGTTCTGTCATAAACCTCTTTCAGCCTTTCTTTTGTAACATGGGTATAGATCTGCGTTGTGGACAAGCTTACATGGCCCAGCAACTCCTGAACAGTCTTTAAGTCCGCTCCGTTATTCAGCATATGGGTTGCAAAAGTATGTCTTAGAGTGTGAGGACTGATTCTGGCGTTCAAAGACAACAAATTCACGTATTTATCTATTATCCTCCTTACGCTTCTATCGGTCAACCTGGTTCCGTTCTTGTTTAAAAACAAATACTCGCACGTTAAATTTTTTACAAGGTACGGCCTGCTTTTTCTCAAGTACTCTTCGAGGCTTTCAGCAGCTTTTGAACCGAAAAACACCACCCTCTCCCGCGAACCTTTACCGAACACTATAATGAAATTGGCACCCAGATTGACATCCTTGAGTTTTAGTGACACAAGCTCACTTACCCTCATTCCGGTGGCGTACAGAAGTTCCATGATGGCTCTGTCCCGGATACCAAGCACATCCCGCCCGGGCGCCGATAGCAAAGCCTCAATCTCTGCCGGATACAAAAACAGAGGCAATTTTTGAGGTAATTTCATACCTTGTACCATTTTTGTCGGGTCTTCTGAAACCAGGCCTTCGGTGCTGAGGTACCTAAAAAAACTCCTTATGGTCGAGAGCTTACGCGCAATAGTTTTTTTGGTTGCGCCGCTTTCCTTCAGATAAGCTAAAAAACCGCGTATGTCCAGATGGGTGATGTCGTTTAGGGTCTTCGTTTCGGATATTTTATTTTGTTCCAAATATTCGATAAACTGCCTTAAGTCGTTAGCATAAGCTTTTAATGTGTTCGGCGATTGGTTTTTCGCTGCGCTTATATAGGTCAGAAAACTGTCAATCGCTTGGTTTTCCACATTTATCAGCCTCGCGGTGAACAAATAATATACTACCATAACCTTTGTTTTTACGCAAGATTAAATTCTAAATTATTTTTAAATTGTATGTTAAATTTTTTTGAAAAACCATATTATACCATGAGCTCGTTGGCGGCAATGAATTCTCTCAAAATCTTTATAGAACGTTGAGCGAGCCGCTGGTTTCGTTCTTTTTTTGATTTGACCTTTTCCTCCAGCGGTGGGAGTATTCCAAAATTGGCCTTCATTGGCTGGAAATTTTTAGGGTCAGCTGAAGTTATATAATGGCAAAGGGATCCAATAACAGTTTCCAAGGGAAATGCAATGGGGTCCTTTCCTTCCAGCCGACGCACCATATTTACACCCGCAACTATCCCTGACGCCGCCGATTCTA
Source organism: Thermosediminibacter litoriperuensis (assembly GCF_008124715.1). Lineage (GTDB taxonomy): Bacteria > Bacillota > Thermosediminibacteria > Thermosediminibacterales > Thermosediminibacteraceae > Thermosediminibacter > Thermosediminibacter litoriperuensis. The sequence continues at coordinate 82,426 of NZ_VNHO01000001.1, forward strand.
TATATCCTTCTACACCGGTAATCTGACCGGCGAAAAACAATCCGAAGGTCGCTTTCAGCTCTAGCCAAGGCTGCAGAAATTTGGGACTCATGATAAACGTATTTCTGTGTATGAAACCGTAGCGAACGAATTCCGGATCTTTTAAACCTGGAATTTTGCTGAATACCCTTTTCTGTTCGGGCCACTTCAGGCTGGTTTGGAAGCCCACCATATTAAAAAGGGTACCTTCCTTATTTTCCTTCCTCAGCTGAACAACAGCATAGGGTTGTTTACCGGTTCTCGGATCTATTATTCCAACCGGTTTTAGCGGGCCGAAAAGCAGGGTCTTCGGCCCTCTCTTTGCCATTACCTCGATGGGCATGCATCCCTCGAAAAATACGGGTTTTTCAAATTCTTTCAGAGAGTGAACCTCTGCGTTTACCAGCTCATGGTAGAACTCCAGGTATTCTTCTTCAGTCATTGGTAAATTCACATAATCCTCGTCTCCCTTGTTGTACCTGGAGCCCCAGAAAGCGATGTTCCAGTCAATTGAATCCCCGGTGATAATGGGAGCGGCGGCATCGTAAAAATAAAGGTATTCCTTGCCCAACAATTCGCTAATGGCTTTCGATAGAGAGTCCGATGTGAGGGGGCCCGTCGCTATTATCACTGGAGGTGAGGGAATATGACCCTCCTCTTTCCGGCAGACGTCAATCAGCGGGTGTTCTTGGATGGCAGAAGTCACAGCGCAAGAAAATTTTTCTCTGTCTACGGCAAGGGCCGCCCCCGCAGGGACGCTGTTTTCCTCGGCCTTCTTGATAATAAGCGACCCCAAAAGGCGCATTTCTTCTTTTAAAAGCCCTGCGGCATTGGTCAGTTCATTGGACCTCAAAGAATTGCTGCACACCAGCTCGGCCAGCTTATCGGTATGATGGGCAGGTGTAGATCTTGCCGGTCTCATCTCGTACAGTTCCACTTTAAAGCCCATATTCGCTATATACCAGGCTGCTTCACATCCTGCCAGACCTCCGCCTATTACCTTAACTTTTTCCATAAATTCACCCCTCAACCTGGTCTTTATAACCGCACTCCCTGTTAATGCATACCGCTGTCTTGCCGCTCCTCGTCGATTTTTCGACCATCAAGCCCCCGCAACGCGGACACGGGGTCTTGCTGGGCGGATCCCATGTCACGAATTCGCAATTGGGATAACTGCTGCAGCCGTAAAACTTTCGCCCCTTTTTGGACTTTCTGAGGACGATGTTTCCGCCGCACACAGGGCATTTTACGCCGGTTTCTTCAATTAACGGCTTTGTGTTTCTGCATTCAGGGAACCCCGAACATGCCATAAATTCACCGTACCTGCCGCGTTTTATTACCATATTTCTACCGCAAATCTCGCATTTTTCTTCAGTAACTTCGTCTTCAATTTTTACTTCCTCGATTTTCTCTTCGGCTATCTTCAGCTTTTCATTAAAGGGTCCGTAAAAGGATTCGATGATTTTCTGCCAGTTCTCTTCTCCCGCTTCTACTTTATCCAGCTGGTTTTCCATCTCCGCAGTAAAATCCAGGTCAACTATGTCGCTGAAGTACTCCTTCAATATCTCCGTTACAATTTGCCCTAGTTCCGTCGGTTTAAACCTTCCTTTTTCTTTTTTTACATAACCCCTCTTTTGTATAGTGTCGATTATCGGCGCATAGGTGCTCGGGCGACCGATGCCCTTTTCTTCCAGCGCCTTTACCAGCATAGCCTCGGTAAATCTCGGCGGCGGCTGCGTAAAGTGCTGTTCGGGCATAATTTTCAAGAGCGTCAGCTGCCGCCCTTCTATGAGAATGGGCAATGTACCTTCGTCTTTTTCGGCTTCCTCATCGGCTCCTTCTATATACACGGCCATAAAACCTGAAAATTTGAGAGTTGAACCGGAAGCTTTGAAAATGTAAGAGCCGGCTTTTATATCTACCGAAACGGTATCGTATACCGCCGGTGCCATCTGACTTGCCAGAAACCTTTCCCATATCAGCTTGTAAAGCTTGTACTGGTCCAAAGTTAAGGAGTCCTTAATGGAGTCAGGATGGCGGAAAACCGAAGTCGGCCTTATGCCCTCATGGGCATCCTGGATGTTTTTTTTGGCCCTTTGAACCGGTATGCTTTCCGCTACATACTCGGTGCCGTAATTAGCTTTAATATATTCTTTGGCTTCCTTCTGAGCTTGTTCCGAAATCCGGGTGGAATCGGTCCTTATATAAGTCACGAGGCCCACAGTACCCTCGCCCTCGATATCAAGACCCTCGTAAAGTTGCTGAGCTATCATCATAGTCTTCTTGGCGGTAAAGCCCAGCTTTCTGGCTGCTTCCTGCTGCATGGTGCTGGTGGTGAAAGGGGGTGCTGGGTTGCGGCGCCTTTCGCCTCTTTTAATCTCCACGACGATAAAAACTTCATTTTGCAAATCGGCTACAATTTTTTCCACCTGTTCCCTGTTTTTCAGGTCGATTTTATCGTTGTCTCTGGAATGAAGCTTTGCCTTAAAGCTGCTGCCACCAGCCCGATCTGCAAGTTCCGCCTCAATGGTCCAGTATTCTTCCGGTACGAACTCGGTTATTTCTCTTTCCCTGTCGCATATCATCCGCACCGCCGCCGACTGAACCCGGCCGGCACTCAACCCCCATTTGACCTTGCGCCACAGAATCGGGCTTATCTTATACCCGACCAGGCGGTCCAATATCCTCCTCGCCTGTTGGGCATCCACTAGATTCATATTTATTTTTCGAGGGTAACGCAGGGATTCGGAAACGGCGGTCTTTGTTATTTCGTGGAACTCCACTCTGCAAGGGGACTCAGGCGGGATATCTAGAAGGTGCGCCAAGTGCCAGGATATAGCTTCACCCTCCCTGTCAGGATCGGTGGCGAGCAAGACATTTTGAGCTTTAGCAGCCTCTTTTCTCAAGTTTTCTATTATAGGCCCCTTGCCGCGGATGGTTATATACTTGGGTACAAAACCTTTTTCTATATCGATTCCCAGCTGACTTTTCGGCAGATCCCGCACATGACCCATGGATGCCACAACTTTATATTCTCTCCCGAGGAATCGGCTGATAGTTTTTGCTTTAGCTGGGGACTCAACTATTATCAGAGATTTTGCCATAATACCACCTCAAACTCTCATGACATATCCTCCTGGCAGAGACACTATCAAGTCCTTCAGCTGGAGACGGGTTAGGATCGCATTAATTTCCTGAGGGACTTTACCGGTCTTCTGGATGATGATCTCTACGTTCGTGGGTTGATAATCAATCAGATTCAGCACTTCCATCTCCTCCAGGGTGATCTCCGAACCCTTTTCCATATCAACTCCAGCGCTTTTTCTTAAATTTAGTTCTTCCAGGATATCGTTTACGTTTTCGACCAGCTTTGCTCCCTGCTTAATCAGCTTATGGGTTCCTCTACTGTAAGGGCTGAAGATACTGCCCGGTACCGCAAAAACTTCCCTGCCCTGATCCAGTGCAAAATCGGCTGTAATCAAGGATCCGCTTTTTTCAGCGGCTTCTACCACCACAGTTCCCATAGAAAGACCGCTTATGATGCGGTTTCGCGCCGGAAAATTCGAAGACAGGGGCCTGAAACCAATGGGAAAACTGCTTATCACACAGCCCGCCTTAATTATTTCTGCCATAAGACTGTAATTTTCCGGTGGATAAACTATGTCTATGCCGCATCCCAAAACCGCCGTTGTCGACCCCCCGGCTTCGATCGCTCCTTTATGGGCGATGGAATCAATACCCCGGGCCATTCCGCTGACCACATTTATTTCGAGGGCTGCCAGCTCCCGAGCCATCTGCTCCGCAATCTTCCTGCCGTAAGAGGTCGGTTTCCTGGTCCCCACAATCGCTACAGCCTCGAGATTCAGAACCGTCACCTCTCCAAGGACATAAAGCACAGGTGGCGGATCGTAAATTTCCTTTAACAGGCGCGGATATCTTTCGTCATCCAGGGTTAAAAATTTCGCCCCGAGTTTAGCTGCCCTTTTTATCTCTTCAAAAGGGTTTACCCTTTTTTTGTATTCCATAATAATGTCGCATATCTTTTCGTTTATCCCCGGGACTTCCAGCAGCAGGGTTCTAGTTGCGTTCATAAAATGGGAATAAGTTTGAAAATAATTTAATAACTCTCTGGTCCTCACGGCACCCACATTGGGTATCATATTCAGAGCCACAAGCAGCTCCAGCTCTGCCATTATCATCCCTCAATAATATTAGTATTCTATACCGGGTTGTGCACCTATTCCTTTATGGAAATGGTGTTTTATTTCTCTGACCTCGCTGACCATGTCCGCCTTTTCCATTAATTTTTCCGAAGCATAGCGTCCTGTTAAAACCAGGGTTGTGGTTTCGGGCTTCAAATCTATCAAGCTCAATACGTCCTCTTCCGATACAAGGCCGAAATCCACAGCCACATTTATCTCGTCCAGTATAACCAGATCGTACTCGCCCCCGGCAATAACCTGCCGCGCCAGCTCAACCCCTTCTCCGGCGAACCTCAAATCTTCGGGATGCGGATCGCCTTTTTTCACAAAACAATCCCTGCCCTTTTGAACCAGATGAAAATTCGGCAGGTAGCTTACAGCCCGCACTTCACCGTAGTCGGGGCTTCCCTTCATAAACTGTATCATATAAACCTTCTCGCCGTGACCTATGGCTCTTAGAGCAAGCCCGAGAGCGGCCGTAGTCTTTCCCTTACCGTTTCCGGTATATATCAGTACCAGGCCTTTTTTTGGCTTCATACTATTCACCCCTTTAACAAAAAAATAATAGCACATATTGCCTTTCAGGTCAAAGTCTGTGGGTTTGCAATCAAAATTGTCACAATTTGGAACTTTTTGCTATGTCCCGGGAAATAAATATTTTAAAATCTTAAATTTTGAAAATACCTGTCCAGGTTTCTGTACTGCAGAGCTTCAGCCAGGTGTCTTTCCTTTATATTTTCACTTTGATCCAGATCGGCTATGGTCCTCGCCACTTTCAACACCCTGTTGTAGGCTCTGCCGCTGAGCTTCAATCTGTGAAAGGCTTCTTTCATGAGAAGTTTTTCGGCTTTGCCCAGCTTGCAGTATGTATTCATCATGGCGGGCGTGAGCTGGGAATTATAAAAAATATTTCGACCTTTATAACGCTCGAGTTGAATAGCCCTTGCCCGTTCGACCCTCTTTCTTATAGTTGCCGAATCAGTGGAATCCACCTTTTCGAAATCTGAAAAGGTCACGGGTGAGGCTTCCACCTGCAGGTCTATCCTGTCAAGTAGAGGGCCGGAAATTTTGCTTAAATACTTATGTACCTTTTGAGGCGGACAGGAGCATTCGTGGAAGGGATCACCGAAATACCCGCAAGGGCAGGGATTCATCGCCCCGATTAGCATGAACCTGGCTGGATAGGTAACCGTTGCATTTATCCTGGCTATGGTTATCTTGCCGTCTTCCAGCGGTTGGCGGAGCAGCTCTAAAATCTCCCTGGAAAATTCGGGCAGTTCATCCAGGAATAATACTCCGTGATGGGCCAGGCTAACTTCGCCGGGCTTCGGCACTCTCCCCCCTCCCACCAGGCCCACCGCAGAAATGCTGTGATGAGGCGCCCTGAAAGGCCTATTTTCAATTAAAGATGCGGTTCCCGATAAGAGCCCGGCGATGCTGTATATCTTGGTTAATTCCAGGGATTCCTCAAAAGTCATCGACGGCAGGATCGTGGGAATACGCCTGGCTATCATGGTCTTCCCGGAGCCGGGGGAACCAACCATCATCACATTATGATGGCCGGCTGCCGCTATCTCCAGGCATCTTTTTAAAACTTCCTGGCCTTTTACTTCGGAAAAATCCCCTTCAAAATCCTTTAGCGATGGGCCCTGAACTTTTGGTTTAAAATTCTCCGGTTTGAATTCGCCCTTAAAAAACTCCACGGCTTCTTTCAGGTTCTTCACGCCTATTACTTCTATCCCCTTGATGACGGCGCCTTCCTCGGCATTCTCAAAGGGCACCACGATCCCTCTTAAGTTTTTCTGTTTTACCTCTATTACCATGGGTAAAACCCCATTTACAGGCCTTACCCTTCCATCAAGAGATAATTCACCCACTATGGAATATCCCTGCAGCGCCCCAGCCGGAATTTGCTCAGTTGCCGCCAGAATACCGAGGGCAATGGGCAGGTCAAAATGGGGACCTTCCTTTTTTATATCGGCAGGCGCCAGATTCAGAGTGATCCTTTTTACGGGAAAATCAAAATTCTGATTTTTTATAGCCGCCCTTACCCTCTCCCGCGACTCCTTAACGGCCGTATCAGGGAGCCCTACTATGTCAAAGGCCGGAAGGCCGCTGGAAATGTCGACCTCCACGTCTACCAGGAAGCTGTCAAGGCCGTATATCGCACAACTTTTTAATGAAGCTAACATTTTGTCCTCCTAATTTTTCATAAGCTCTTGATGTAAGAAATCCTTTTCAGGTAAAAAAAAGAAGAGAGCTATTTTCAAAAATTCTCCACAATTGCGGATTTTCCTGCTTTATGCTCAATAAATTCCAGGTATGCAATAAACAAAAATTAGCGGCAAATATTTTACTTTTGTTTCTGTTCGCACCCTATACCCTCACAATAAAAAATAGCGCTTACTCGAAAGTGCAGTGCAAGTTAACGCCAGACTCTTTATCTTAGAAAAAGTTCTAGGAAGGTTGATTACAAATAAGCAAGCGGCTCTCCTCCTCGGCCTCAGTGAGCACCACGTATATAGGCTCAAAGCTAAACTGAAAGAGCACGGACCAGCTTACTAGACCACGGTAACCGGGGCCACAAACCGCCTCACTCTATACCGGAAAATATTCGTGAGTAGGTGGTTCATGATTTATATTAATCATCCCAGTGAACACCGGAACCGAAAGCTTCCGTTGATTAAATCAATAGTACTATTTTAAACCATCCTTAAGTTACATTGAGGCGTCGCTTATTACTCCTGTTGTTAACTTTTTGTTTTATGTAAGTTAAGTATACGACATATAGTGGTCGCAGTCCTGCTTTATATCAGTTTTGTTGACAATTTATTCTGTAAAATTTAATATTTATTTAGTGGGTATATTATAAAGATGTCAACGAAAGAAGTGATCCAATGAGACCAAATATAACAGCGGATGAAAAATTTAAGATAATGACCCAAGCGCCTGTAAACAGGCTTATTTGTTCATTAGCGGTACCCACCATAGTCAGTATGCTTATTACCGCTTTATATAATATGGCAGATACTTTTTTTGTCAGCAAGATAAGTACCAGTGCATCGGGTGCGGTAGGCATTTCTTTTTCTTTGATGGCAATCATACAGGCTATAGGTTTTACTATCGGAATGGGCTCCGGAAATTACATATCACGCCTGCTCGGTCAGAAAAAAAGGCAGTACGCTTCAAAGGTAGCGGCAACCGGCTTTTTCACCGCTTTATTTCTGGGTGTTGTAATAGCCTCAATCGGTTTAATTTTTTTGGACTCCCTGGTTTATATGCTTGGAGCCACCCGAACGATCGCACCCTTCGCAAAAAGTTATATTAAATTTATCCTAATAGGTGCCCCTTATATGATGGCCTCCTTCGTACTCAACAATATCCTCCGCTTTCAGGGCAGCGCTTTTTTTGCAATGCTGGGCATCGCAACCGGCGCCATTCTTAACATCATCCTGGACCCTATTTTTATTTTCGGGCTTAATATGGGCACCGGCGGTGCCGCACTGGCCACCATCATCAGCCAAGTCATCAGCTTTTTAATACTTTTTTATAATTCAGGTATAGGCGGAAATATTAAAATTCAGTTTAAGAATTTTACACCGAAATGGGAGATTTATAAAGAAATTCTTAGGGGCGGTATGCCATCCTTCTTTCGCCAGTGCCTCAGCAGCATTTCGACGGTCTGCCTCAATTTCAGCGCCGGTCCTTACGGCGATGCTGCGATTGCCGCCATGGCCATAGTGACGCGCATATTTCAATTTGGATTATCAGCGATGATTGGCTTCGGGCAGGGATTTCAGCCGGTATGCGGATTTAACTACGGTGCCAGGCGATACGACCGCGTGCTGGCTGCATTCTGGTTCTGCGTAAGAACTTCGGCTGTTGTGCTGCTGACAATTGCTTTATTCGGATTTGCATTTACATCTCAAATCATATCTATTTTTAGAAAAGAAGATTTGGAGGTGCTCGCCATCGGCAGCCGGGCCCTCAGGCTTCATTGTTTGACATTTCCGCTCACATCATGGGTTATCATGACGAATATGCTTTTGCAGACAATAGGAAAAGGACCTCAGGCCTCCATAGTGGCGGCTTCCCGTCACGGGCTTTTTTTCATTCCGGCCATCATGATCCTCCCGCGCCTTTTTGGACTGCTCGGCGTCCAGATCAGCCAGCCCGTATCCGATGTCTTTGCCTTCTTCCTATCAGTCCCGATTGCAATGAGCACCCTGAAGGAACTTCAGGAAAAGCAGTTCGAGGAAAAGATATGGTTGAGCAAAACCGAAGAATTAAAGGCAACATTATAAAGAAAAATACCGCTTTCGTGGTATCATCCTGAAAGCGGTATTTTTACATATTACTTTTTATCTTTTTTCTTTTTCTCGTAACGCTCTATTCCCATGCGTTCGGCCGAATGGTCGCGCCCCAGGAAGTAATTGAGCCAGGAAGAGGTCTGGTGCAGGTTCCAATCGGGAGGCGGTATGATATCGCCGTCCAGTTCATGCTCTTTTCCGAAACGCTTAAGACGGGCGTAAGCACGGACATAAGCACATTTTTTCTTGTTGGGATAAACCTCACACCAACCCATGTAGCTGCCTCCGCAAGCCCCGTTCCGCTGGTTTTTGGGACATTGAGACATGGGACAAACGTAGCCCACATCCATCAAGGCACAATCTCCACAATTTTGGCAATCGTAGAGGCAAACTTTCATGAGGTGTTCAAAGGCGTGGTATGGTCTCTCCAATGAAGTCCCGTCAACTATTCTGGCTATTGCCTGCATCGGCTTCCACAGAGGAGTACCGGGCTCAAGCATCAAACGATGCGTAAATGTGGACAGCCGGTAAATAAATTCCACCGGGGCGTCAAGGGGTCTGTTTTTACGGTCGACCGGATTGGGAGTGTTGAGACTGGTCTTGGGATCCTTCTCGTAGTAATAGAAACCGCCGGGGATCGGGAAATCAAATTCATGAATGAAGTCCAGCCAGTTTTTGCTCAGTTCTTCTCCTTTTTCAATAACATACTCCACATCTTCGTATTTTACGTTGTGACCACCGATGTGAACGCCATCGTAACCCATTCCTTTCATAAAGGCATACATCTTTGCCGCTCTGTCCAGGCGGGCTTGGCGTCCTTTATCCGGAGCCTGAGCTTCTTTCTCAAGCTCGGCTACCAGTTTGTCCGTAACCACGCAACCTGGAATCTTATTCTTGTTCATTGCTCTGGCCGTACCCAGAGGCAGAATGTAGATATTACCGACCACGGGAATATTCCATCCCTGCTGCCGGATAAATTGAATTACCTCATGGAATTTCCTCGCGTCATAACCCAACTGGGTGACAATGAATTGGGCTCCAGCTTTTATCTTTTTCTTTAATTTGAAATACTGGACCATTTGTTCCGCTTCCGTAGCTTTAAAAGGAGAAACAACAGCACCGGCAAATAAATCACTGGGCTGATGCTTGATGGTTCCTTTTATTCCCTGATATTCAAGTCCGCGGTTCATTTTGGAAATGAGGTCGAGAACATGGATGGGATCAACGTCAAAAACCGGCATAGGGCGACCCGCATAACCCGAAACAGTGTAGTCTCCCGTCATTACAAGAAGATTCCTGACCCCGGCCCGATCCAAGGCATACAGTTGGCTTTCGATCTGGTTGCGGTTTCTATCTTTGCAGGTGAAATGAACCAGAGGCTCGATACCTTTTTTAATCACTTCTGTGGCAATATAGTCAGCCAGAATAGCCGGATTTCCACCCGGGTTGTCGGTGAGAGTGAGAGCATGTATTTTTCCTCCCCGAGCTGCCTGCTCTGCTGCCATGATGGCCTCTTCCTGCGTCTTTTCCCTGGCCCCCCTACCCGGCACCAGTTCCCAGGTAACGGAAAAAACGTTTTTGTCCAGCAGGGACTCCTTAAAACGATTCTGCATTCTTACCTCTCCTTATCTAAAATAATAAGGCTGACCGCCGGGCTGCAGTCTTAATCGGTCGTTGACCGGTGATCCAGTGCTAAAAGCAGCCAGTTGTCCGCCAGTATGAGCGTTACTTTGTATTTTGACATAGAAAGTCTTACACTATATTATAAAATAATCTTCTCACATCCTGCAAAGTGTTTTGAGCCAAGTCCAATTTTTGTTTAATGCACTATTTTCGATTAGTTTTTCGGTCAATACCTAATCTATCCATTAGATGGGGTTATTTTTCTCAAATTCCTTTCACCGTTTCATCCGAAATTTACTTATTAAGAAGTACCCAATTCGATAATTTTTAAAACCGTGTTCAATATCGTATCGTAGGGGCTGATTATCCATCCTTCTCCGGCCGTTTTAACCCATTCCAGATGCTTCAGGAAATCCCGGTAAGTCTGTTCCGCGAAAATGTCCGGCGCTGTTGCGAATTCATAGTTGGCGCTTCCATCGGGGTTAAGTCCCATTTCCAGTGCGAATCTGACTATAAGGCCGCTGTTGGGCAAAGCTACAAACGCAGGATCAATACCGATGCCGTCGCCACCGGTCCTGGTCCCGACGAGCGTCGCCCACTTCGTGGCCTTTGCAAAGGCAGCAAAGCTCTCCGCCGACGAATACACGCCCTCGTCGACCAGAAGAAAGATCCTGCCTTTAAAACCAACAGGGCTCTCGGGTGATATGTCGTAATTCACCTCTCCATAACACAACAAGCTCTCTCCAATTTCCGGCGGGTAGTTTTTATTGACCGGCAGTTCATCAATTCTTTTTAGAAACCAATACTTGGCTCCTATGAAGGGTTTTATGTAATCTCCATCCTTGAAAGCGCAGTAAAATTTCATGCTCAAACGTTTATTGGATAAAGGAGATACTATGTTCTGCTCCCAGTAAGTCGTACTGCCACCACCGTTGCCCCTGATATCGATTATGAGGTAGGGGTAGTCTTTTACCGTTTCTAGGAATTCTCTTATCTTTTCCCTGTCACTTTCGACGTACCGGCTATTGAAGGAAAAAATCTTAAGATAGGCAATCTTTCCCTCTTCAATTATGTGAGTTTGGATTGAACTATCTTTTTTATTGACATTATTGACCGCAGTTATAGCGCTTGATTTTAACGGTTTTACTGTCACCTCTTTCAACTCCCTTTCGGGCGTCACAAAGGTGAACACGACGCTTTCTTCGCTAGGGGCTGTAATAACACCTTCCGATCTGAATTTATTTCTCTTTTCGTCATATTTAAGGTACCTTTGGTCTATCAAAGAAGCTATGTAATCATCCACTGGAATCGAGTTAATTTTAATAAGACACGAACCCTCAGGAATCCCGTATTCATCACTGTAAGCTGGGTCCAGCGGCCCTTCATCAATCTTTACGTCTCTGCCCTCGACATATTTGAAATTCATCGGGATAATTATTGGATCTTTCTTGATGATTTTATTCCAGTACTCGTACTTTTCAGTGGAATTCTCATTTGTTACAACTCTAGACCACGGATCAAACCGTGGACCGGAGCTCTTTTTCTCTCGATAATATTTATACTGCTCCGGGGAGATCAGTCCAGTATGACCGTTCTGCAGCGTATTTAAAAATCTCGACAGCACGCCGTAAAATTCCGCATCGCTCCTAGCGCTTCTCACTTTCGTTTCGAAATCCTTTTTTACTTCCTCGAAATCCAAACCGTGTTTTCTCTTGAGAACTTCAAGGTAAGGGTAATTCTCCTCTAAAATATCACAAAGGTACCTGAAGTCCTCCAGCCTTTGCTCCGCTGTGAGGCCCCTGAATGGAACGTCACTTTGAGTTTTAATATCTACCAGTGCCACCCAGGTGAAATATAATAGTCCGACTACCAGTAAAGCAATTACGCCAACCAATAATTTTTTAGAGAGTCCGGCCACAGTACAACCCCCCTCATTAAACCTAAATCCGGTTGAAAACGCTAAAAGGTTACGGATCTGAATCCTTTGCTTGTCGCGGCCCACATTCACCTCCTCCCCTTATACCTTCTGTAAAGATCCTGCCAGCATTCTAATAAAATCACAAAAATCAAAAGCTTTAAGTCCTTAACAGTTCACTTTCCATTGTCGTCCACAAAATAATATTCTTGACTCTTTGCACTGGGAAATAAATATTATCTATATTAATTCGGTATATCCCATATTTTCCCTCTCGTTTAATAAAAATTCCTCCGATTGATGCTAATCAGGCCTGCATTGAGCCTCTGTCGAAGACCCATGCAGGCTTAAGCCGACGGCCTCGGCCTTGTGAATTTTACTTCTCCTGATTTGAGCCAACCGCTGGTAATCGTTCTTTTCAAGAACTAAGACCGCTGTTATGAAGGCTGTGTACTTGTTTCTATTTAAAAAAAATAGCGTTTACTCGAAAGCAAACGCCAGTTGATTTAATGAAGATCTTGATGAAAGGGGTATTATTCATTAGCCAATAAATTTTCGACCTTATACTGCTTGTACAGTTCCTGTATCCAGGTGCTGTATTGCTGTTGAACTTTTTGATTAAAAAGTATATCTTTGATTTCATCTTTGCTCTCTTCATAATTAGCTTCCTGGGCTTCCTTTATTTCTTCCACTTTAATGATATGGTATCCATACTGTGTCTTTACCGGAGAACTAATCTCTCCTACTTTTAAAGAAAACGCGGCTTCTTCAAACTCCTTTACCATATCCCCGCTGCCGAAAAAGCCGAGGTCCCCACCCTTTTCCTTTGTAGCTGTATCTGTGGAGTATTGCTTTGCTAACTCAGCGAAATCTTCTCCGCTCTTTAGTTTTGCTATTATTTCATTGGCCTTTTCTTCATCCTCTACCAGAATGTGGCGAGCTCTGACCTGTTTTCCCTGGGCGAAATCTTCCTTGTTTTCTTCAAAATAGGATTTTATCTCTTCTTCAGTAATAGATATTTTGGGCTCCAGAAGTTTTTTAATTTTGATCTCCACAGCCAGGTCCTTTTTATATTCTCCCAGCGAATAACCGTTCATTTGCAGGCTCTGCGTAAAGGCTTCTTCGCCTCCATAGTATTCGTAAACCTTTTTCAGCTCTTTCTGGATATCTTCATCCGACACATCTATATTCTGTTTTTTTGCTTCCAGTTCAATAATTTTTTGTGAAATCAAATAATCCAGAGCTTTTTCTCCAATTAATTTTACCATCACATCGTATAACTCATCTTTACTGATTTCCTCACCGTTTACCCTGGCCACCACTTCCTTGGAACTCCGGAAACTGCAGCCGGCAATTAGAGCAAGAACCGCAGTTGCAATTATTAAACAGGTTACTATCTTACGCTTTATTTTTGGAAATTCAATCACTTTAAATCACACTCCACGATTTTTATTTGCCTTAACTAACCGCATATTATTAATGTTAACAGATATTGACCGTTTTTGCTAGATGATTATTCTGCATTATCAGTTCTTTAATATTTTTGATAACCCGACAATAACCATACGATTAGCCAGCTGCAAGCAGATAAGCGGAAAAAGGTGGCAGGGTTCCATAATATGCCGTATTGTTTCATGCTTTCTCCTTATTTTATGTTTTGCGCGATTATCAGCGCGGGCAAAGCAGGGGATATAATAGCATAAACAAGCTCGAGGCCATTTAAAACAAACTGTACATGTCACCAAAATCAAAAATCCTATATGAGTCATCATCAGCGGTTTTTCCAACAATAAAGCTTCTGTTATATGTTCCGTCACCCCACTGTGGTCCTTGCTCTTTTGCTTTTTCTGAAAGAGTTTGTGTAAAAGTTACATTGATAATTTCATATTCGGTCAATTTGTATTTCTCTATACATTCTTCCCACCCGTAGTAGTATAAAGGATTTGGCTTACCATTATCTAATTTTGGCTTACTATATTCTTTTCTGTTAATGTGGAAATTTCATGTATAATATATGATTGAATATAAATATCATCTTCAAATAGCTTCTTTTCATTTTCTATTGAAATTCTGTGCGGTTCTATATCCGCTAAAATATCGGACATAGCATCAAATTCAGCAGTAATCGTATATAAAAATTCTTTCATAACAGTTTCTTCCACAATGTTTTCCGGAATATCTTCCAATACAAAATTGCGGTCATCCACGCTTACTTTTCTTTTACCTTCAAAACATATGTTGCTTCTGAAGTTTGTATCTGTGTACACGCCGATAAATAAATACTCACTAAAATCAAAATAGCTAAAGTCAATAATTTTTTAATTTTTATTCCTCCTATCCTTCGGATGACTCTCTCTTTACGATCTCTTCAAGGATAGCACCAGCTTGCTTTACTACCTGAAGGCACCGATCTTCCTCCGTTCGGTACTTCTGTTTCAGCGGCGGACAGTCGAGATGCCCCATCTTCTTCCTGTATTTCTCGAAGAGTTCCTTTTCAAGAACTTTAATGCGGTCGCTCTCGTGAGCCCTGTCTTTTACGAACATTAGGCTTAACACCATTACGGCTCCAAGGAGCGCACCGCAGGTACCGTCGATATTCATGCCTCCGCCGAATCCTGCGGCTAACTTCAATACCCTTTTATCCAACCCCAAACCGTAGGTTTCATTAGCAGCATAAAGAATGGTCTCGGCGCAGTTGAGGTCGTAGGACTTCGAATAATATTTTTCTATATTGTCGAGCAGCACTTCACTACCCCCTCTGAAATTCACTTATTATAGTCATCCAATTCGATTATTTTCAAGGCCGTGTTCAAAACCGTATCGTAAGGGCTCACAACCCATCCTTCCGGGGCTGTTTTAACCCATTCCAGGTGCTTCAGGAAATCCCGGTAGGTCCATTCCGCGAAAATGTCCGGCGCTGTTGCGAATTCCTCATTGGCGCTTCCGTCGGGGTTCAATCCCATATCCAGCGGGAACCTGACTATCAAGCCGCTGTTGGGCAAAGCCACAAGAGCAGGATCAATGCCAATGCCGTCCCCCCCGGTCCTGGTCCCGACGAGCGTTGCCCACTTTGTGGCTTTCGCAAAGGCAGCAAAGCTCTCCGCCGACGAATACACGCCGTCGTCGACCAGAAGAAAGATCCTGCCTTTAAAACCGACAGGGTTCACGGGTGATATGTCGTAATTCATTTCTACAAAACTGGTAAAATCCTTTTTAATTTCCGGCGGATAGTTTTTATTCGCGGGTAAATCATCAATCTTTTTTAAGAGCCCATTCAATCTGTAATCAATGAATGGTTTTATGTATTTTCCACCTCTGAAAACGCAGTAAAATTTTGCGTTCAAATTTTCACTCAATAGAGGAGGTACTATATTTTTCATCCAGTAATCCGAATCGCCACCACCGTTACCTCTGATATCGATTATGAGGTAAGGGTAGTCTTTTACTTTTTCAAAAAATTCCCTTATTTTGTCCCCGTCACTTTCGGTATACCGGATATCGAATGAAGGGATTTTAAGATAAGTAATCCTTCCCTCTTCAATTATGTGAGTTTGGAATAATCTGTAAGCTTTATCTTTTTTGGCTATAGCATTTAGATTTATCTTTATCGGTTTCACCGTTACCTCTTTCAACTCTCTTTCGGGCGTCAAATAGGTGAGCATAACGCTTTCTTCGCTGCGGGTCGGAAAAACATTATCCAATAATCTAAATTTATTTCTCTTTTCATCGTATGTAAGGTACCCTTGGTCAACCAGAGAAGCTACGTACTCGTCCACCGGAAGCGTATTTATTTTAATAAGACACGAACCCTCCGGGATATCGTATTCGTGGCTATCAGCAGCATTCAGCGACCCTGCATCAACTTTTACGTATCTGCCCTCGACATATTTGAAATTCATCGGGATTACTATTAGATCTTCCTGCACGATTTTACTCCAGTATTCGTACCTTTCAGTGGTTATTTTATTGTTCAGAACATTTTCCCAAGGGTCGCTATTATTACCTCCATATAGCCGGAAAACATCAATAAAATATTTATACCGAGTTTGGGAAACCAAATCAGTATGGCCATTCTGCAGCGTATTTAAAAATCTCGACAGCACGTCGTAAAATTCCGCATCACTCCGAGCGCTTCTCACTTTCGTTTCGAAATCCTTCTTTACTTCCTCGAAATCCAAACCGTGCTTTCTCTTTAGAACTTCAAGGTAAGGGTAATTTTCCTCCAGAATATCGCAAAGGTACCTGAAATCCTCAAGCCTTTGCTTCGCCGTAAGGCCCCTGAATGGGACGTGACTTTCTGTTTTAATATCTACCCGTGCCACCCAGGTGAAATATAATAGTCCGACTATCACTAAAGCAATTACGCCAACCAATAATTTTTTGGAGATCCTACTCATAGTACAACCCCCCTCATTAAACCTAAATCTGGCTTAAACGCTAAAAGGCGATTTTAGATGAACCAGATCCGGCAACTTCTTGGAGTTCATTTTGGTGCCTAGGAAATCGAATCTCAGATTGCCGTTAGCTTTTTGCTGCCAACACTGACCTCCTCCTTATACCCTTGCAGCAAATCCTGCTAGAATCCTAATTTCAGCAGCTTTCCTTCCTGCGACGCTTTCAGCATAGTCTTAACAACCTTAAAAGC
The DNA here is from genome assembly GCF_008124715.1 of Thermosediminibacter litoriperuensis. Lineage (GTDB taxonomy): Bacteria > Bacillota > Thermosediminibacteria > Thermosediminibacterales > Thermosediminibacteraceae > Thermosediminibacter > Thermosediminibacter litoriperuensis. The sequence continues at coordinate 99,139 of NZ_VNHO01000001.1, forward strand.
TTCAGGTTATCCAGATCTCACCTCAAAAAATTTACTTGCTGGGACGTCCGCGAAATAAATGAGGACCCCGTAAGATGTATAACCACCAACGACAGGTCCTGCTGTAGCTTAAAAGGCGTTTTTGAGGTGAACCAGCTCCGGCAGTTTCCCGGAGTTCATTCTGATGTCTATGACGTCAAACCTCAGATCACCGATGGGTCCTTTGTACTCGTTCAGGAAATTAAGGGCTGCGGTTCTTATCTTTTTCCGCTTGTTACGATCTACTGCTTCCATACCTCTGCCGAAAGCCTCGGAAGCCCTCGTTTTTACCTCAACAAAGACCACCGTATTTCTCTCTCTGGCTATAATGTCTATCTCACCGTACCTGCACCGGTAATTCACCTTTATGATTTCGTATTTATTGGATTTTAAATAATTCAGGGCGTAATTCTCCCCCATTTTCCCAAGTTCCTTATGATTCAACGCAATCCCAGCCCTTTATAGAAAAGCTCCTCCTGTGAACGGGGCAGAGACCGTATTTTTTAATAGACTCGACGTGTTTTTTGGTACAGTACCCCTTGTTGTTGCAAAAATCGTAATGGGGATACATTTCGTGGTAATTTCTCATTATCCTGTCCCGTTCGACTTTGGCTATTATCGAAGCTGCGGCGATTGATGCGCAAAGCCGGTCCCCGTGGATTATATTCTCCTGCGGTACGTCCAGGCCCGGGATTTTCAGGGCATCGACCAGGACGATATCGGGCTTTACCGAAAGGCCCTGTACAGCTTTTTGCATTGCATGGAGGGTTGCATTCAGGATATTGTGCTCGTCTATGTACTTTTCGTCAACCACGGAAAAATTGACAGCCACAGCTCTTCCTTTTATCTCTTCGTAAACCGCTTCCCGCTGCTTTTCGCTCAAGAGCTTGGAATCGTTCAGCTTCAAAATGAAAACATCCAGAGGGAGGATAACCGCTGCAGCCACTACGGGACCCGCCAGCGGCCCTCTCCCGGCTTCGTCAACTCCTGCTATGTATCGGTAGCCCTTATTCGCAAACTGCCTCTCCCGGGCAAAGAGTTCATAAACTCTCTTTTTTTCAGCCGCCAGGTCGAGCTTCACTGTATCGGCCTCCTTTACAGCTGTTATATCTTTTCTACAAACCCTCCCAGAATCCTCCTTCTTCACCCGGCTCTTCCAGGGAAATTCTCCCAAGTTTTCCTTCCTGAAATTCTTTCAGCAAGGTTTTAGCGGCCCTGAAAGTATCCGCCTTGCCGCCGGCGGCCATAAATCCCCTATTTTGGGCTATTTGCTCGAGAATCGCCGGCGGATTTTCGCCCGATTTTACTCCGTACCTTGCTGCAAGGGTTTCCGGGAACCGTCTCATCAAAAATCCTATCAATTTAAGCGATATCTCTTCCACATTCAACAATTCTTCCTTTATACATCCCAAAAACGCAAGTTTTAAACCAACGGCCTCTTCTTCAATCTTGGGCCAGAGAATTCCGGGGGTATCCAGCAGTTCAAATTTATCGCCGGCCTTGAGCCACATTTTCCCCCGGGTTATTCCGGGTTTATTTCCCGTTTTCGCGCCTTTTCTGCCCGCTATTTGATTAATAAAAGAGGACTTTCCTACGTTCGGCACGCCGAGAACTATGCCTCTTATAGGTCTTTTTATTTTACCTGAAAGCTCTTTTACGAGTTCATTCAGCTTTTTAAATCCGATCCTCCTGCGGGAATCCACGCTCAACGAATCCATCCCGTTTTCAGCAAAAAAGCTCGCCCATCGCCCGGTGATCTCTTCGTCCGCCAGGTCGGCCTTATTCATAACTACAAGTAGCTTTTTTGAACCGATCAAGTCCCGTATGTCGGGAATATGGGTGCTTTTCGGTGCCCGGGCATCAACTATTTCCAGCACTACATCCACCAGTCTCAGGTTTTCCTTTATAATCCTTCTCGTTTTGGCCATGTGGCCTGGATACCAGTGGATATCCAAAAAACTTCACCTGCCCATAAATTAATAAAGGGACTGATCTCAGTCCCTCTCCTTGATTCTCGCAGCTTTACCCCTCAAGCTTCTTAAATAATAAAGCTTCGCCCTGCGAACCTTACCTCTTTGAACAACTTCTATCTTCTCAATACGGGGTGAGTGTAAAGGGAAAATCCTCTCTACTCCCACGCCATAGGAAACCTTTCTGACGGTAAACGTTTCCCGCAAACCACCGCCTTTTCTGGCGATAACGGTACCTTCAAAAACCTGAATTCTCTCTCTGCTGCCCTCTACTACTTTGGTGTAGACTTTGACCGTATCTCCCGGCCTGAAGTCGGGTATGTCCTTTCTCATCTGTTCTTCCTCTACTGCTCTAAGTAATTCTGACATGTTCTCCCTCCTTTCTTAAATATGACAGAACCTATTATAGCACAACCCATTATTCTTGACAACCGAAACCCATTTCTTCCAGCAATTTTTTATCCAGTTCCGTCAGCTTGAGTTTTTTAAAAAGATCGGGCCTTTTTTCCAGAGTACGCCTGAGAGCTTCCCTGCGCCTGAACAGCTCTATTTCCCTATGGTTTCCCGAGAGCAGAACCTCCGGAACTCGAAGCCCCCTGTAAACCTCCGGTCTCGTATAATGGGGATATTCCAGCAGACCGTTGGAAAACGACTCCTCGCTCACCGACTCGTAGCTGCCCAGAACGCCCGGCACCAACCTGGAGGTGGCATCTACTACCGCCAGGGCCGGGATTTCACCTCCGGTCAATACAAAATCCCCCAGTGATACCTCATCGGTTATTATGGTTTTTACCCTTTCGTCGACACCTTCGTAATGGCCGCATATGAGAATTATATGCTCTTCGCAGGACAATTCCCTGGCCATCTCCTGGTTGAAAATTCTGCCCTGGGGTGAAAGCAGGATTATCCGCCTCTTTCTCGCCTCAACGCTACCCACCGCAAAATCCACAGCCTCAAAGATGGGTTCGGGTTTCATAACCATACCCGCGCCCCCACCGTAAGGGTAGTCGTCAACTTTCTTATGCTTGTCCCTGGAAAAATCCCTGATATTTAAAAGCTCTATTTTTATGAGGCCCTTCTCCCGGGCCCTTTTCAATATGCTCACATCCAGCGGTCCGGCGAAGAATTCCGGAAAAAGGGTGAGGATATGAAATAAAAGCACTACTCCATTCCCTCCATAAGTTTTACCACCATTTTATTATTTTCCAGGTCAATCTCTTTTACGACATCCCTTATGGCGGGCAGCAGCAGTTCTCTGCCGTCTTTCAGGCCAACCACGTATACGTCATTGGCTCCCGTTTTGAGTACATCCTGAACCCGCCCGAGCAGCTCGCCATCCTCTTCTTTGTAAACCTCCATACCGATTATATCGCAGATGAAATAATGCCCCTCAGGAAGCTTTACAGCATCCTTCCTGTGAACCATAAGATACCTGCCCCTAAAGCGTTCGGCGGATTCTACCGCATCGATTCCTTGAAGCTCTAAAACCACGAAATCTTTTTTGAGAAACACCACGGAATTTACACCGTAAGATTTTAAAGCACCGTCTTCTTCAACCAGAACCGATTTTAGCTTCCGGAACCGGGCTACGTCGTCGGTTAAAGGCTCTACTTTGACCTGCCCTCTAACTCCCCAGGGAGCGAGTACCCTCCCGACGGTTATGTACTCTCTCAAGGAAAAGGCCTCCCATCTTCGAATAAAAGGGTTAGGTAGAATCCTAACCCTTTTATAAAATTTCCACGATTACTCTTTTGCCTTCTTTGGCAGCTGCTGCTTTGACAACGGTTCTGATAGCCTTTGCTATCCTTCCCTGTTTCCCGATTATTTTGCCCATGTCATCGGGGTGGACTTTTAATTCAATTATTACGGACTGTTCGCCTTCCACCCTATTCACCGCTACCTCTTCGGGATGGTCTACTAAAGCTTTGGCAATGTACTCTACCAGTTCTATCAAGACTTATTCCTCCTTCGCATCAGAATTTTCTTCGCGGTTAGACTTCTGGGCTTTGTACTTTTCAAGGATACCGGTGGTCTTGAATAAGTGCTTTACGGTATCGGTAGGTTGGGCACCCTTTCTCATCCAGTCCAGGGCCTTTTCTTCATTGATTTTTATTTCAGCCGGGTCGGTGAGCGGGTTATAGTAACCAATCTCTTCTATGAATCTACCGTCCCGCGGGCTCCGGCTGTCGGCCACAACGATTCGGTAAAAAGGCCTCTTTTTGGCCCCCATGCGCCTTAATCTTATCCTTACCGCCATTTTTTCACCTCCTTTTACAGGTTAAAAAAGGGCAACTTGAACCTGCCTTTTTTTTTGCCTTTTTCCAGTTCGCTCAACTGCTTCATCATCTTCTTGGTTTGCTCGAATTGTCTTAAAAGCCTGTTAACATCCTGAACCGAGGTACCGCTTCCCATGGCGATTCTCCTGCGCCGGCTTCCGTTTATAATGCTCGGATTCAGACGCTCTTCCTTGGTCATGGAATTGATTATGGCTTCTATATGGACGAGTTCCTTCTCGTTAAATTCAACACCCTGCAGCTTCTGCGGCGAAAAGCCCGGTATCATGTTTAAAATCTGGTCGAGAGATCCCATTTTTCTGACCTGCTTCAGCTGTTCCAGAAAATCATTCAGAGTAAAATCTTCTTTCCTGATTTTTTCTTCCAATTCCCGAGCCTTATTATGATCTATAGCGGCAGTGGCCTTCTCGATAAGACTTAGCACATCACCCATACCCAGGATCCTGGATGCCATCCGCTCCGGGTAAAAGGGCTCCAGATCCGTGAGCTTTTCTCCCATACCAACGAATTTTATGGGACATCCGGTAACGGCCTTTATTGAAAGCGCCGCCCCTCCTCTGGTGTCTCCGTCCAGCTTTGTCAGGATGAGCCCTGTGAGCTGCAGCTTATTATGGAAAGCTTCGGCCACATTTACTGCGTCCTGACCGGTCATGCTGTCCACTACGAGCAGGATCTCATCGGGATTTACGGCATCCTTAATGTTTATGAGCTCCTGCATCAATTCGTCGTCTATGTGCAGCCGGCCGGCTGTATCTATAATGACGACATCGTTGTTATGCCGGGACGCGTATTCCAGGGCAGCCCTGGAAATATTTACGGGATTCTGCTCACCCATGGTAAAAACGGGTAATCCAATCTTTTCTCCCACAACCTGCAGCTGTTTGATAGCTGCGGGGCGGTATATGTCGGCCGCCACCAACAGAGGCCTTCTTCCCTTTTTTGAAAGATAAAGCCCGAGCTTTCCGGCGGTGGTGGTTTTCCCCGATCCCTGCAATCCTACCATCATGATAACGGTAACTTTTGAAGGCGAAAAATTCAGCCTGGATTCTTTCGACCCCATTAATCTGGTGAGCTCGTCGTTTACTATCTTGATCACCTGCTGGGCGGGAGTCAGGCTCTCCATAACCTCCTGCCCTACGGCGCGTTCGGTCACCCTCTGAATGAAATCCTTTACAACCTTGTAGTTAACGTCGGCCTCAAGCAGGGCGAGCTTAACTTCTCGCATTGCCTGTTTCACGTCGGCCTCGGTTAACTTCCCTTTTCCCCTCAATTTCTTGAATACTGCTTCCAGTTTTTGAGTCAAGGCTTCAAACGCCAAGTCATTCACACCCTTCTTTTATAAGCATGGCGAGTTCGTCGCACACTCTTTTCCACCTGGTCTTGCCCTGTTCGCTGATAAAAGGCTCCAGTTCCTCAAGGGACTTTAGAATTCTTTCCATGCCTCTCGTCATGAAAAGAAACCTTCCCACCAGTCCCAGTTTCTTCTCGCAATCCTCCAGAAAAGCGGTGGAGCGGTGTATGACATCAAAAACGCCCTGGCGGGTGACGCCGAAATTATCCGCAATTTCGCTCAAAGACCAGTCGCTGAAAAAGTGAAGCTCGAAAAATTCTCTCTGTCTATCGGTCAAAAAAGCCCCGTAAAAATCGTACAAAAGGCTCAATCTCAAAAGGTCCGGCATTTGTTTCACCTGTAAAGGATTTACGCTTTACATACTTATTTTATACAATAACCAGAGCCCAGTCAACAGATATTTAAAATATCGCATCCACAAAGGCATTCGGGTCGAATTCCTGCAGGTCGTCCACGCCCTCGCCGACACCGACGAAAAGCACCGGCAGGTTTAATTCTGAAGCGATGGCCACAGCCACACCGCCTTTTGCCGTGCCGTCCAGTTTGGTGAGGATGATCCCGGAAATATTTACGGCTTCTTTAAAAATTCTGGCCTGCGCTATAGCGTTCTGTCCGGTAGTGGCGTCCAGCACCAGCAGGCTCGAAATTCTCGCTTCCGGGTACTCCTTTTCACTGACCCTGTAGAGTTTTTTGAGCTCCTCCATAAGGTTTTTCTTAGTGTGCAGCCTGCCGGCAGTATCGCAGATTATTATGTCCGCGCGGCGGGCTTTACCTGCCTGTATAGCATCGAATAAGACCGACGCCGGATCCGATCCCTCCTGGTGCTTTATGACATCAACACCCACTCTCTGGCCCCAGATCGAAAGCTGTTCGGTCGCCGCCGCTCTGAAGGTATCGGCGGCGGCGAGGATCACTTTTTTGCCTTTGGATTTAAATTTATAAGCCAGCTTACCTATTGTAGTGGTTTTCCCCACGCCGTTTACTCCCACTATGAGGATAATAGCCGGGGGAATAATGTCGAACTTCGGCTCCGGGAAGACATTTATAATCTCGTTTTTCAGGGCTTCCTTCAGCTCTTCCGGAGATTTGATCTTTTCTGCCTTTACCTTCTCCCTGAGACGGGAAATAAGTTTTTCTGTGGTATCAACACCTATATCAGCGGTTATGAGGATTTCTTCAAGTTCTTCAAGGGTATCTTCATCTATTTTTGTTGAGAATTTCAGAAGGCTTTCAACTTTTCCGGCCAAGGAGTCTCTGGTTTTTGCAAGGCTCTGCTTCAGGCGGTCAAAAAAACCCATATTCCCACATCCTCCCTGTATTTAATCCTCCAGTTTTACAGTTATTAATTTCGATACCGCGGTTTCTTCCATGGCTATGCCGTAAAGGGCGTCGGCAACCTCCATTGTACCCTTTCTGTGGGTTATTATTATTACCTGGGTATGCCCGGACACTTTTTTCAAATAACGTGTAAACCTGTCTATATTGGCATCGTCCAGAGCCGCTTCAATCTCGTCAAGTATACAAAAAGGCGTTGCTTTAATGTTCAATATTGAAAAAAGCAAGGCAATAGCCGTTAGGGCCCTCTCACCGCCGGATAACAGCGTTAGGTTTTGCAGTTTTTTACCCGGTGGCTGAGCGATTATCTCAATTCCGGAGTCCAGAAGATTTTCCCCGTCGTCCAGAATTAATTCCGCTTTACCTCCTCCGAAAAGTTCAACGAACACTTTTTGAAACTCCACTTTAACCCTTTGAAAGGTGTTTAAAAACATTTCTTCCATGGTCTTTGTTAAATCCTTTATGAGGTCGTCCAGTTTTATTTTTGCCTGGAGCAGGTCGTCCCTCTGGCTCTTTAAAAAATCATACCTGGATTTGAGGTTTTCGTAATCCTCGATGGCATTCAAGTTAACCGTACCCAGAGCTATAATCTTGTCTTTAACGGAATAAAGCTCTTGCTGCATCCTTTCGTAACCGCCCAGGTCTCGTTTTAAGCCCAATGCGTCTTTCACAGACATGGAGTATTTTTCCATGAGCCCGGCTTCTATGTGTTCTATCTCAATTTTCAGCGAAGCCTCGCTGATACGGTATTCTCCCAGCGCATTCTCCGCCTTTTTACCCTCTCGTTCGAGCCGCACCAGGTCTTTTTGGATTGCCTCTATGTTTCGTTCGATTTCTTCTTTTTGATTCTTCACTTCTACCAAAGCATTGTGTAAATTTGCCTGATTTCTGGCGTGATCTTCCAACCTGTGCTGCAATTCCCGGATTTTGTTTCCGGTGGATTCCAGGGCTTCCCGGATTGCATCCATATTTTGCTCCAGTTCTTTCTTCTCTTTTTGCCATCCTTCCATATTCTGTTCAAGGTTTTGAATCTGATATTTGAGGCCGAGTTCTTCCTGTCTGAGAGAGTTCAAAACAGCTTTCAGGTCATTTATTTCCTTTTCAAGTTCATCCCTCAATTTTTTACTTTCCACAATTTCCCTCTGAAGGGTCTCTACCCTGGACTGGTGTTCTGCATTTTGCTCTTCTATGCAGCTTATATCCTCCTGTACCTTTAGAATCTGGCGGTCGATATCTTCTACATCTCTTTCGACCTGCTTTTTTTCGAGTTTTAAAAGCCGCTGCCTTTCCAACCTCTCTTCCATCAAACCCTTTTTTTCCATCTGTTCTTTTTCAAGACCTGCAATCTCAAGGTTGGATATGTAAACGTTTTGATTAAGGGCCTCGATGGACTTTTGGGTTTTTTCCATGGCTTCCTCCAGGGAACTGATCCTGTTTTTCAGGGCGGATATTTCTTCTTCAATGATACCCATTTTCTCCTTGATTTCCCTGAATTCCCTTTTGCGGCTCAACAGCAGGCTGGATTTTTTTAAGCTGCCCCCGGTTATAGGACCGCCGGGGTTTATTATCTCCCCTTCCAGCGTAACGACTTTTATGCCGAAATCCGTTTTCCTGGCTATTGTCAGAGCGCTGTCTATGTCTTCTGCAACAATGACCCTGCCTAGAAGATGAGCCAAAACCGGAGTAAACTTTTTATCGTATCCTATCAGCCTGCAAGCGACCCCTATACAACCCGGCAACGTGAGGATCCAGTTTTCATCCGGGCTTAATGATCTGGGTTTTACCGATGAAAGGGGTAGAAAAGTGGCGCGGCCGAGGTTGTTGCGCTTCAGATATTCAATGGCTTCTTTAGCGTTCTGTTCGGTATCACACACGATGTTTTGAAGCGCCCCTCCCAGGGCGGCCTCTATAGCAGTCTCCATTTTTCTGTCGGTATCTATAATATCCGCGACGGTTCCGTATATCCCGCTTACATTAATTTTGCCTCTTTTCAGATGAGAGAGAAGGTTCTTCACACCCAACTGATAACCTTCGTAACTCTGATTTATTTCGTCCAAGGCTCTGTAACGGGACTTTAATTCGTTAAGCAGGATAATTTTTTCCTGCAGCAATTTTCCAGTATTCCTGTATTCGCCGTTCTGCTCCTCGAGCACCTTTTGCAGGTGTTCCAGCTTTCTGTTGAAATCATTGAGGTTTTCTTTCAGACCCGCCAGCCTTCCGTTAATACTGTCCAGTTCCCGCAACGTTAAAGAATTAGCCTCATCGATCTGGCTCAGCTCTTTTTCTATTTGTGTTATGCGCTTTTGCATATTGTCCTTCATGGTTATGAGGCTTGTAATCATATTCTTAATTTCTGAAGCGGAATTCAAAAGGTCTATAACGTCGCCTTTCAAGTTTTCGATAGTAACCTGTTTTTCCCTTATCCGCGAATCCACGGAGGTTAATGCCTTCTCTTTCTCGTATAATTTTAGCTCCATACCGTTGATTTCTCTAATTTTTTCCTCCAGCTCTTTGACCTTGCAGCTCAAATTGTTTCTTGCTGCCGCCAGCTTTTCATTTAAAGCGCTGAGTTTTTGTTCGGTTATGCTTAGATCTTCTTCCAACTGTCTGAGCCTTTCTTTCTGCCACTCTTTTTCCTTTTCTATTTCCATTTTCTCCGCATTTTTATTGAAAAACTCTCCGTGGAGTCTTTCGTACTCTTCCTGCTTGTTGTACAGCTCCCTTTTAATATGTACCAGCCTTGCCTCCAGATTGGCCTTTTTATTTCTTATTTGTTCCAGCGCTAAATTTTTTTCTGCAAGGCCGGAGACAACTTGAGCCAGTTTTTCCTGAAGCCTTTCCAGGTCTAATAAGAGCAGGTTGACCTCCAGCAGCTTTTGCTGTTCAGATAGTTTCTGGTATTCTAGTGCCTTCTCCCGCTGTAAAAACAGAGGTTCCAGCTGAGCTTCGATCTCTGCCAATATATCGTCCACTCTGGTCAAATTTGCCATGGTCTCTTCCAGCTTTTTTTCGGCTTCCCTCTTTCTCGCCCTGTGTTTCATTATACCGGCTGTCTCTTCAAACATCAGGCGCCTCTCTTCGGGCCTGCTTATCAAAAACTCGTCCACTTCCCCCTGACTGATTATGGAGTAGCCGTCCTTTCCTATCCCCGTATCCATGAACAACTCCTGGATGTCCTTCAGCCTGCAGGGAACCTTGTTGAGGTAAAATTCACTTTCACCGGAGCGGAACACCCGTCTTGTTATACATACTTCCGAATACTCCAAGGGCAGTAAATGGTCCGAATTATCCAGGATTATTGATACCTCGGCCATGCCCATGGGCCTTCGGCCATGACTGCCTGCAAAAATGACGTCTTCCAGCTTTGACCCGCGCAGCGTTTTAATGCTCTGCTCACCCAATACCCAGCGGATAGCGTCGGTTATGTTGCTCTTGCCGCTGCCGTTAGGGCCGACTATGGCGTTGATACCGGGTTGAAATTCGATTTCTATCCTATCGGCAAAGGATTTAAAACCTTGTAGTTCGACCCTTTTTAGATACAAAAAAACAAACCTCCTTTACCTGAATCCCGCTCACCCTTTAGATTTTACCATATAAAGAGCTAAATAAAAATACCTGTCCGGAAAGACAGGTATTCACTCCCAAAAACTTATCGGGGTTCTACTATAAATTTAATTGCTGTTCTTTCTTCACCGTCAATTTCAATCTCTGCAAAAGCAGGAACGGTAACCAGATCGATGCCATTAGGAGCGACAAACCCTCTGGTTATTGCAATTGCTTTAACCGCTTGATTTACAGCTCCAGCACCTACTGCCTGAAGTTCAGCTACCCCTTTTTCTCTCAGGACGGCTGCCAGAGCACCAGCAACGGCCTTGGGTTTTGACTGAGCTGACACCTTTAGTACTTCCATTCTACATATACCCCCTTAAATTTTTTTTATTTAATATATTCTATGACTCATACAAAATTCCTTCTCAATTGTAAACATTATATTGCCATATTTCTGTTTTTTAAGAATCGTATTGCCGATCTTGCGGCGTTCTGTTCGGCCTCTTTCTTACTTTTGCCGCAGCCGCAGCCCAGAACCTTATCCTTCCACACGACCTCAACAAAAAACGTCTTGTCGTGATCAGGCCCCTCTTCTTTTACCACATTATAAGTAATCCTATCGGGTGAGATCCTCTGCAACATCTCCTGAAGAGCTGTCTTGTAATCGGGGAACAATTTTCCTTCTTCGGCCTTTTCCATAATGGGTTTGAACTTCTCCCTTATAAAGCCGGTGACAACATCAAAACCCTTATCAAGATACATGGCGCCGATCAGAGCTTCAAAGGTATCGGCGAGTATGGAAGCTTTTTCTCTGCCGCCGGTGATTTCCTCGCCTTTGCCCATTATTAAAAAATCTCCTAGAGTGAGCTTTCGCGAAAGATACGCCAGGCTTTCCTCGCACACCAGCAGAGCTCTTAATTTTGTCAGCTCCCCTTCCGTATAATTGGGATACTTATCGTAGATCCACTCGCTTATTGCCAGTTCCAGCACCGCATCCCCCAGAAATTCAAGCCTCTGATTGTGTTCCTGGGAAGAAAGCCCCTTTTCGTAAGCATAAGAAGGATGTATGAGAGCCTTGTTTAGAATATCAAGATCATCAAAATCGACACCCAGGATTTGCTGCAATTTTTTCAATTCACCACATCTTTTTTCATCTACAGCCATTTCTCGAAAACCTCATCTAATTTTTTATTTTGCCTATTATTATGGTGGCGTTGTGGCCTCCGAAACCCATGGAGTTCGAGAGTGCCACATTGATCTTTTTTTTCACGGAAGTATTCGGCACATAATTTAGGTCGCATTCCGGGTCCGGGGTTTCATAGTTGATGGTGGGGTGCACCTCATCGGTATATACCGTCATCACAGTCGCAATCGCCTCCACTGCTCCCGCCGCCCCAAGGAGATGCCCGGTCATGGATTTGGTGGAACTAATGAACAGGTTGTATGCGTGCTCGCCAAACACGCTCTTTATGGCCATCGTTTCAAATTTATCGTTCAACGGAGTAGAGGTGCCATGGGCGTTAATGTAATCTATTTCCTCAGGCTGTATTCCCGCATCCTTGATAGCCGCCAGCATGGCTCTTTTCGCCCCTTCCCCTTCGGGAGCCGGTTGAGTCAAATGATGGGCATCAGCTGTACAGCCGTATCCCAAAACTTCAGCGTATATGCGAGCTCCTCTTTTCAGGGCATGTTCCAGCGTTTCCATTACCAGGATACCTGCCCCTTCGCCCATCACGAAGCCGTCCCTGTCCTTATCAAAAGGTCGGCTGGCCCTGGACGGATCTTCGTTTCTGGTGGAAAGGGCCTTCATTGAAGAAAAGCCTGCTAGAGATAGTGGGGTAATGGGGGCCTCCGTACCGCCCGTTAAAATTACGTCCGCTTCGTTCCTCTGGAGTATCCTGAAGGCTTCGCCTATTGCCGCGGTGCCCGAAGCGCAGGCGGTAGTGACTGTAAAATTAGGCCCTTTGAGGTTGAAAAATATCGAGATCTGGCCTGAGGCCATGTTAGATATCATCATCGGGACGAAAAACGGGCTGACGCGTTTCGGACCTTTTTCCATCAGAACGCTATACTGTTTCTCCCAGGTTTCAACTCCGCCTATTCCGCAGCCGACAACGACCCCGACCCTAGTTAGATCTACGGAGGACAGATCCAGCCCGGCGTCATCTATGGCCATTCCGGCAGCCCCAATGACAAACTGCGCAAAACGATCCAGCCTCTTTAATTCCTTGTTATCTATATAGTCCTCCGGGTTATAGTCTTTTACCTCTCCTGCGAATTTGGTGGGGAATTCATCGCAATTAAAGCGTGTTATATAATCTATTCCGGATTTCCCTTCAAGAAGGGATTTCCAGAACTTCTCCTTGCCTGTTCCGACCGGCGATATTACTCCCAATCCTGTAATAACCACGCGCTGTTTTTGCATTTTGGTTCTCCCCCAAGCAAAGTATTATTTAAAGTAAGTCCCGCGAAAACTTCACGGGACTTACCGATCAACCTTATGATGTGTGATTTTTTATGTAATCTATCACGTCTTGAACGGTTTTGATCTTTTCTGCGTCTTCATCAGGGATTTCAAGGTCGAATTCTTCCTCAAAAGCCATTATTAATTCAACAATATCCAGTGAATCTGCCCCCAGGTCGTCGATAAAGGAAGCCTCGGGTACCACTTCATCTTCATCGACGCCTAACTGGTCGGCAATGATTTTCTTTACCCTGTCTAGAATTTCCATTAATTCACCCCCCTTCTATGGAGTGAAATTCAGATTGTCCCCATTAGTTTATTCCTTATTTTAAGATATTATAAAGTGAGCCCACCGTCAATAGCGATAATCTGCCCGGTTATATAGCTTGACTCGTCCGATGCCAGAAAAGCTACGAGGTTTGCCACATCCTCGGGTTCTCCCAATCTTTTAAGGGCAATTTTTTCAGCTATGACGTCCTCTGAAGTTTTCTGAATCATCGCCGAAGTCATGTCGGTCTTTATGAATCCCGGTGCGACGGCATTTACGGTTATGCCCCTGCTGCCCAGCTCCTTGGCCAGCGCTTTAGTAAATCCTATTATTCCCGCTTTGGCAGCAGCGTAATTTGCCTGCCCTGCATTGCCGTATATACCGGCTACCGAGGAAATGTTAATTATCTTCCCACCCCGCTGCTTCACCATATACTTTACAACACTTTTTGTGGTATTGTAGAGACCCTTTAAATTGGTGTTGATCACATCATCCCAATCTTTTTCGGTCATGCGCAGTATCAAAGCATCCCTTGTGATGCCGGCGTTATTCACAAGCACGTCGATTCGACCGTATTTCTGGTAAACGTCTTCAACCATCTTGGCGGCCTGATTGTAATCGGCCACGTCGGCTCTGTAGGCCATTGCCGTACCACCCAAACTTTCTATTTCGGCCACGACTTCCAGGGCTGATTTTTCATTTGTCTTATAATTAACTACTACGACAGCCCCGCTTCGGGCTAGTTTAATACTTATGCTCCTGCCTATCCCTCTAGAACCTCCCGTAACTATACAGGCTTTACCTGACAAGTCCATTATTTCCTCCCCCTAAAGTAACCTATAGTCTTGCGCAGGGATTCAATGTCCTCCACATTCAGGGTAACCAGGGCTCTGTCGATTTTCTTGACAAACCCCGAAAGCGCTCTACCGGGCCCTAACTCCACAAAAGTATCCACTCCCATTTCTCTCATTTTGTTGACGATGTCTTCCCAGAGTACCGGAGAGCTCACCTGTTTTACTAGAAGTTCCTTTATTACGGCACCTTCGCTAACCAGGTCCGCAGTTACATTTGAAACTAGGGGAATTTTAGCAGATTTTATGTAGATTTTATCCAGCTCCACCGCAAGCTTTTCACCCGCCGGCTTAAGAAGGCTGCAGTGGAAAGGCGCGCTTACGGGCAGCATGACAGCTTTCCTGGCGCCCTTTTCTTTTGCGATCTCTACCGCCTTTTCAACAGCCCTCACTTCCCCGGAAATCACTATCTGATCCGGACAGTTAAAATTGGCGGCTTCCACCACTCCGGTCTCCGAAGCGAGTTCACAGACTCTGAGCACCTCCTGCTTTCCTAGACCGATTATTGCAGCCATGGCTCCCTGTCCCGGCGGCACGGCTTCCTGCATATACATGCCCCTCTTCCGCACCAGGCGTACCGCTTCCTCGAAGTCTATGGATTCTGCAGCTACAAGGGCGGAATACTCTCCCAAGCTCAACCCCGCCACCACGTCGGGGACTATCCCTTCTTCTTTCAGTAAGAAGTAGCAGGCTACACTGTGAGTTAAAATGGCCGGCTGGGTGTTGGCGGTTTCCTTCAGCCTCTCTTCAGGACCGTTAAAGCAGATTTCGGAAATTTTATAGCCCAATACTTCGTCGGCCCTGTCGAAAATTTTTCTTGCCGTTTCAAAATTGGCGGTCAGCTCCCTGCCCATACCGACGTATTGGGCACCCTGCCCGGCAAACAAAAACGCCACTTTTCCCATCAATACTACCTCCACTTTTTACCGGATACCATTCCATCCAGCAGCACCCTGGCATCGTTGACAATTTCTTCTATTATTTCTTTCACAGGTTTAATTTCGTTTACAAGGCCGGCTATCTGCCCTGCCATCAGTGAGCCGTACTCCGCATCACCTTCCACCGCTGCTTTCAGTTTCCCCGCGCCAAGGGCCTCATATTCTTTCGGGTTTGCCCCCTTTTCCTCCAGCAGCTCAAACTTTCGAGACAGTTTGTTCTTCAACACTCTTACCGGGTGTCCCGTGGGCCTTCCGGTTACCACGGTGCTCCGGTCTCCGGCCTTAATGACCGCCTGTTTATAGTTTTCGTGAACAGTGCATTCCTTCGAGCATATGAATCTTGTACCCATTTGAACGCCCTTCGCCCCCAGTGTTAAAGCCGCGAGGAATCCCCTTGCATCCGCAATGCCTCCGGCTGCTATTACCGGGATTTTAACGGCGTCAACCACCTGGGGTACCAGAGCCATCGTCGTGATATCTCCTATATGGCCACCGCACTCCATACCTTCGGCGATAACCGCATCCACACCCATTTTTTCAAGTCTCTGGGCCAGAGCGACGGAGGCTATTACCGGGATAATTTTAATACCGGCTTCCTTCAAGTTGGGTATGTATTTGCCCGGGTTCCCGGCTCCGGTGGTCACTACCGGAACTCTTTCTTCGATGATCACCTTCATTACCTCATCGACGAAAGGAGACATGAAATACACGTTAACCCCAAAGGGCTTATCGGTCAGGGATCTGGTTTTCCTGATCTCTTCTCTTACCGCCTCGGCCGGTGCGTTGCCCGCCCCTATTATGCCAAGACCGCCGGCATTGGAGACGGCCGCTACCAGTTCAGCGGTAGCCACCCAGGCCATCCCTCCCTGTATTATAGGGTATTTAATCCCCAGCAGGTCGCATATTTCAGTGTGGAACATGAGAATCCCCCTAACAACTAGTAGTAATATACGACTCCTATGAGACCCGGCCCTGAATGAGCGCCCAGAACACACCCCAGGGTTGTCAGGTAAAGCTCTCTGAATTCAAATCGTTCTTCGATGACTTTTTTAAATCGCGAGGCTTCTTCAAGGCAATCGGAATGTACAACGGCCCCCGTAAGCGGGCCCCTGGCCGCATCCTGAGAAATTTTTTCCAGCAGCTTGTTAAGCGCCTTTGCTTTTCCCCGGATTCTCTCCACCGGAGTTATCAGACCATCTTCTATAGTAAGCACCGGTTTTACATTGAGTAGATTTCCAAGAAGGGCCGCCGCTCTTCCTATCCTCCCACCCTTACGCAGGTACTCAAGGGTGTCCACCAAAAAATATATCCGGATTCTCTTTTTCAAATCCTCTACCGTATCGAGGATCTCACCTGCTTGTTTGCCTTCCCGGGCCGCCTTGGCCGCTTCGATTGCCATGAATCCCAGCATCATCGACGCTCCTTGTGAATCCACCACATCTACGGGAATATCAACCATGCTCCCGGCCACAACGGCGGAATTGTAGGTTCCGCTCAGCTTGCCGGACAGGTGAATCGATATTACGCGCGTAGCATTATTTGCCAGTTTTTTAAAGCATTCGACAAACTCTGTAGGAGGTGGCTGGGATGTCCGGGGGTGGTGGGGCGATGTCCTCAACTTTTTATAGAACTCATCGGGTGTTATATCAATACCATCCCTGTATTCTTCTTCCCCGAAAAATATTTTTAACGGCACTATGCTGATTCCGTACTTCTCCACTACATCCGCCGGCAAGTCCGCTGTGCTGTCGGTCACTATTTTTACAGACTCCATAAGCTCACCTGCCAATTCATATCAGTTGAGACTCCACTCAATAAGATTAGCTCCCCAGGTAAGGCCGGCTCCGAACCCCACCAGCACCACCTTATCACCTTTTTTAATCCTTTTCTCTCTAACGGCTTCGTCCAGGGCCACCGGGATCGATGCGGCAGACATGTTGCCGTATCTATCCAGGTTGACCATCACTTTTTCTTTGGGAATGTCGAGCCTTTTTACGGCTGCATCGATAATCCTCATATTCGCTTGGTGCGGGATAACAAGAGCCACGTCATTCATGGTTAAGTTCGCCTTTTCTACCACCTTTCTTGTGGATTCCTCCATTATCTTTACGGCAAATTTGAACACTTCGTTCCCATTCATCTTAATGTAATGCTTGCGGGCCCTTACCGTTTCAATACTGGCCGGCTCCCTGGACCCGCCGGCAGGCATGAAAAGCAGATCTTTTCCCCCTCCATCGGCTCCTAAAAGACTTTCCAGGATTCCTCCTTGTTCAACCTCGCTTATTACGGCTGCTCCCGCACCGTCTCCGAACAATACGCACGTATTCCTGTCCTGCCAGTCGACAATTTTTGATAGAGTCTCCGCACCAAAGATGAGAATATTCCTGTACATGCCGCTTGCAATAAACTGGGCAGCTGTGGTCAGGGCGTATATAAATCCGGTACATCCGGCCGACAGGTCGAATGCGGCCGCCTTGAATGCTCCTATCCTTCTCTGCACGACGCATGCGGTCGATGGAAACATCATGTCAGGAGTTACCGTTGCGCCTATGATCAAATCCAGTTCCCCGGGATCCAGCCCGGCCCTTTGCAGGGCGTGGAAGGATGCCTTCACAGCCATATCAGAGGTAGCCGTATTTTCGCCGGCGATCCGCCGGTAAGAAATTCCTGTCCTGGCCTTTATCCATTCATCGGAGGTTTCCACCATCTTTTCCAGATCGTTATTTGTAAGTACTTTTTCAGGAGTATATGACCCTACACCTATAATACCTGCTCTTTTCAAGGCGATAACTCTCCTTCTATATCTATAAGCGCTTTTTTCAATTTTAAATGCACGTCACTTTCAGCAAACTGTTTTGCCATTTTAATACCGTTGAATATTGCCTTTCTGTCCGACGAGCCGTGACACTTTATAAGAATTCCGTCAAGACCGAGAAACATCGCTCCACCGTATTCGGAATAATCCATCCTGGCTTTGACGGCTTTTAAAGCCGGTTTTATTAAAAGAGCTCCTATTGAGTATGTAAGTTTCCCTTTGACTTCGGTTTTTAACTGGTCCAGCAAAAAACTCCCGAAGCCTTCAACGGTCTTGAGGAATATATTGCCCACAAATCCGTCACACACTACCACGTCAAAGTCGCCATCGAAAAAGTCCCTGGCTTCTGCATTTCCTCCGAAGTTGATATCTTTTAATCCTTTCAATATCCCGTAAGCCGTTTTAACGGCATTGCTCCCCTTTTCTTCCTCGACGCCTATGTTGAGCAAACCTACTCTGGGTTTCTCAACGCCCAGGATCTCCCTGCTGTAGACGCTCCCCATGACGGCAAACTGGACGAGGTTTCTGGGTTTTGAATCGCTGTTTGCGCCGATATCCAGCAACAGCGCCGGCTTTTTTCTGGTAGGAACCAGGGTGGCAATGGCAGGCCTTTCAACTCCCTCAAACCGCCCGAGGATAAAAAGGCCGCCGGCCATAAGGGCGCCGGTACTCCCGGCGGAAACCATAGCGCTACCTTGTCCTTCTTTCAGCAGCCTCATGCCTTTGGGAATTGACGCATCCTTTTTGGTTCTGATAGCCGCTACAGGCGGTTCATCGTTACCTATAACTTCAGCGGCGTTCACCACTTCGATTTTCGGCGCCGGCGTCGTTATATAACGCCGAATTTTTTCTTCATTTCCCACCAGAACGACGTCCAGGTCCAGGTTTTTCACCGCCTCTAGAGCGCCTAAAACCACTTCCTCCGGAGCGTTGTCTCCACCCATGGCATCTACTATAATCTTCATACATTCACCCCGCCATCCAGTGATACCAGTATAAACTTACCCCGAAACACTTCCCGCTGCTTCTCATATACCCTTACAAAGACGAACTGTTTATTGCCCCTGACTCTAGTAACTTCCGCCTTTGCAACGAGTTTCTGCCCCGCGAATACGGGCGATTTATATTTTATATTGGCAACTCCCGTCAGAGCTACGTTTGCATCTATAACAGCTATGGCCAGCGAGTTTGCCTGGGCAAATATGAAATCTCCCCTCACTATTTTTGTTTTTTCGAAAGTCATGTCTTCGGTGGTCTCGAGTATAGAAATACCCCTTTTGCCCAGTTCCAGATCTACCAGTTCACCAACAATCTCTTTTACACCTATTGCCCTGACTTTGGAGTAGTTTTCCTGAGCTACAGCTTTTATTCTTTCGCGAAGCTCCGGGATTTTAAGCTCCATCCGGTCCAGCCTTATAGTCTGGACGCTGACGTTAAACCTCTCCGCCAGCTCTTCGTCGGTTAAAAAAGGGTCATCAGCAAGCAAGGTCTGAAGCTCCTTTTGCCTTTCCCTTTTAGACAACCCTTTTTTAAACAATATAATCACCTCAATAATAGTTGCTTTTAGGATCAGCTATTAATAGTATATATTATTTTTTAATCAAAATCAACCAAAATAATGAAAAAAGATCAACTTTGACCGTCAGCTGGAAGTTTGATCTTTCTTTTAAAGTTATTCTGTTATTCGGGCGTGAAAGTTATAGATAAAAATAAAAGAGAGAACATACTTTATGTTATGTTCTCTCTTTTACCACCTTTTTACTCGGCTTCCACTTTTACTACCTGGCGGCCTTTATAGTACCCGCAGTTGGGGCATATCCTGTGAGGCATTTTTACATGGTGGCAGTGAGGGCACTGATTTATGGACGGCAATGTCAGCTTCCACTGGGCCCTGCGCTTTGCTGTCCTGGCTTTGGAAAACCTGCGCTTTGGATTTGCCATGCTAACACCTCCTAATCATTGTTGGTATCCAGTAACTTTTCCAGCACCCGCAATCTCGGGTCTACTTTTGTCCCTTTGCACCTACATTCACCGCTGTTGAGATCCACACCGCAATAGGGGCAAAATCCCCGGCAGTCGGGCGAACACAGCACTTTGCTGGGCAGATTTAATATTATTTCGTTAATCACAGGAGTGTCAAGCTTAATAACGTCTTCTTCTATGGGAAATACTTCATCCTCTTCATCCTTGTGCTTTTCCGGAGATTCGCTGAACTTGAAGTTAAAATCGATCTTTAGATCCACTCGAGTTTTTGTGAGGCACCTGTAGCACTGGTCCTCAATGACAGCATGAATTACCCCAGTAACCCCGAAAAGTTTTTTCCCGAGGTTTTCAACCCTACCGTTCACCCGGACCGGGGCTACAAAATCTATCCTTTCTCCTTTGAACTCCAGTCCTTCTACCTTTTCCTCTACATCAAAATCGTACGCCGCACCAACCTTTTGTTTTATGTCCGCTATAGAGAGTTCCAATTAAATTCACCTTCATTCGAAAAACTCAACTCATTTAATTATAAAAGGACCGAAGGTCGCTGTCAAGGCTTATATCAGTGCAATGGTATCTTTGGCGATCATAAGTTCTTCATTGGTCGGTATGACGAGGACCCTGGTACGTGCATCATCCGCCGATATGTCGGCCTCCTGCCCCCTTATCCTGTTTTTTTCTTCATCGATCTTTATCCCGAAATATTCCATATCCTTACATATCATATGCCTTACTGTAGACGAATTTTCGCCTATGCCGCCCGTAAATACTATGGCATCCAGCCCGTTCATTGCCGCGGCGTAAGCGCCGATATACTTCTTGGCCTGGTATGTGAAAACTTCCAGCGCCAGCTTTGCCCTGTAATTGCCCTCTCCGGCGGCCTGTTCGATATCTCTGAAATCGCTGCTGACTCCAGAAATGCCCAAAACACCGCACTTTTTATTCAGATAATCGTTTATTTTCTCTAAGGGAACCCCCTCTTTTTCCATTATGAAGACCGGTATATACGGATCAATGGTGCCGCACCGGGTACCCATAGTTATACCCTCAAGAGGCGTGAATCCCATGCTGTTTTCCACGAATTTTCCGCCTTTGACCGCCGATATGCTGGACCCGTTGCCGAGGTGAAGTGTAACGAGTTTCAGGGTTGCCAGGGGGCGGTTCAGCACTTTGGCAGCTCTCATGGAAACGTATCTGTGAGAAGTGCCATGGAATCCATATCTCCTTACAGAATATTTCTCGTAAAGCTCGTACGGCACGCCGTAAATATAAGCGTATTCGGGTATCGTCTGGTGGAAAGCCGTATCAAAAACTCCCACCATAGGAACATCGGGTAGTATCTCCCTGACGGCTTCAATTCCCCATATGTTCGGCGGATTGTGCAGTGGAGCCAGCTGTATGCATTCCTTCAATACATTCATAACATCGTCATCGATCTTTACCGAACCGGAGAACTTTTCTCCACCGTGGACAACCCTGTGACCCACCGCACCTATCTCGGAAACATCCTTTATGACCCCGTATTCTTCGTGTACGAGAGCGTCCAGCATTAATTTTACTGCAACTTTATGGTTGGGAACTTCAGCCTTTATTTCAACTTTATCTTTACCAGCCGGCTGATGCTTCAGCAATGAACCTTCAAGGCCTATTCTCTCAACCAGTCCCTTGGCGAGTACAGTCTCATTTTCCATATTGAAGAGCTGATATTTTAAGGAAGAGCTTCCGCAATTTATGACAAGAACCTTCATGATTTATCCCCCAATTCGATATTTTATTTAAATATTCATGCTCGCGGCCTGAAGAGCCGTTATAGCCGCTACATTTACGATATCTTCGGCGCTGCACCCCCGCGACAGGTCGTTTATCGGCTTTGCAAGGCCCTGACTTATAGGACCTACTGCTTCGGCCTTTGCCAGGCGCTGTACCAGCTTATAGCCTATGTTGCCGGCGTTGAGATCCGGGAAGATCAATATATTGGCCCGACCCGCCACCTGACTGTCCGGGGCCTTTGTTTTAGCCACCTTGGGGACCAAGGCCGCATCTGCCTGTAATTCGCCGTCAACTTTTAATTCGGGAGCTTTTTCTTTAACGATCCTGGTGGCTTCCATTACCTTTTCCACCAGCTCGTGCTGGGCGCTTCCCCTGGTGGAAAACGACAGCATAGCGATATACGGCTCTTCGTCCATAAGAGCTTTCCAGGTCCTAGAAGATGCGATGGCTATTTCAGCCAGCTGCTGGGCATCGGGATTCGGGTTAATGGCACAATCGGCAAAAAGCATTACACCGTTTGCTCCGTATTCGCAGTCGGGCACCACCATCATAAAAGCGCTGGATACGACGCTGACTCCCGGCGCGGTCTTTACAACCTGAAAAGCCGGTCTGAACACATCGGCCGTCGCGGTAACAGCTCCCGCCACCATGCCGTCCACATCCCCGGCTTTAACCATCATCGTGCCAAACCAGATCGGATCTTTTACCAGCTCCCGCGCCTTTTCTTCTGTCATTCCCTTGTCCTTCCTGAGTTCGTACAAAAGTGCCGTATACTCTTCGGCTTTAGGCGAAGCCACTGGGTCTACGATTTCGACACCGGAAATATCGGTGTCTGCGGCCACAGCCCTTATCTTATTCTCATTCCCCAGCAGCACTACATCCGCCAGCTTTTCCTCACAGATTACAGATGCCGCCCGAACTACTCTCTCATCAACGCCTTCGGCTAGAACTATGGTTTTGTTTGTTGATTTGGCTCGTTCCCTTATTTTCTGGATCAAATCCATGGCATTTTACCCCTTTCCTTAGAAATTCTGTTTCAGTCTATTTAAATAGTGTCTCCATAATTAATATAACAATAAAAGGCCCAATTACAAGCCCCGAAAACACAAAAAAAGAAATTCTACACAAAAATTATATTTCCTCCCTTTAAAAAATTTTTTTTTGCTATATAATAGAAAATGCGATTTTATGGAGGTAAAAAGATGAAGATCGTTGGTGTCATAGCCGAGTACAATCCTTTCCACAGCGGTCACATGTATCACCTTAGCAAAATTAGGTCCGAATTTAATCCCGACGCAATTTTATGCGCTATGAGCGGAAATTTTGTCCAGAGAGGGGAGCCCGCGGTTTTCGACAAATGGGTCAGGGCTGAAATGGCGCTCGGAGGCGGAGCCGACCTGGTGATGGAAATCCCTGCCTGCTTCGCAGCATCAACGGCCGAAGTTTTTGCAGAAGCTTCGGTTAAGCTTTTGAACTCAACGGGATTGGTCAATTACCTGAGCTTCGGTATAGAGGAATGCCGGATTGAAGAGTTAAATCTTATTGGAAAGCTTTTTGCGGAGGAACCCCCTCTCCTAAAAGCGTCGATAAAAAAATTTTTAAAGAAAGGTCTTTCTTTCCCGGCAGCCAGGGAAAAAGCCGCGCTGGAACTCTTATCTTCCCAGATTCCCGATGGCAAACTTCAGTTGCTACCCCATCTTTTGAGAAAACCCAATTTCATCCTTGCCGTCGAGTACGTCAAAGCAATAAAAAAATTGGGGGTCGACATGGAAATCCTGCCGGTGTTGAGGAAAGGCGCCGGCTATCACGAAAAAGGCCTGCAAAGGGAATTTCCCAGCGCTTCGGCCATCCGGTGTTTTCTCAGGGAAACTCGGGACAAAGAGGCTTTAAACTTACTGGCCTCGGCCCTGCCCACCCACTGCATTGAAATCATAAAAAGAGAAATTGAATCGGGCAACGGCCCTGTATTTTTTGAGGATTTTGAACTCTTAATACTGGGCATCCTGCGGCGAAGCTCTGAAGAAGATCTCTCTTTAATCTTTGACATTAAAGAGGGGTTGGAGAACCGCATAAAACGCGCTGCTAAAAAAGCTTCAAGTTTGGCCGAATTGATCGAGGAAATAAAGTCAAAAAGATACCCCGAGACCAGAATCCAGCGCATTTTGATCCACATCCTGCTCAATATAGAAAGAGAACTGGTTTCTAGCAGAGCCCCGCTGTACATAAGGGTGCTCGGTTTTTCTCAAAAGGGTTCGGAAATTCTCAGGAAGATTAAAGAAAAAACCAGCCTGCCTGTCATTACCAGAACCGCCGAATATAAAAATTTAAAAAATCTTGCCCGGCGGATGTTTGAAATCGACCTGCTGGCTTCCGATATTTACTCGCTAGCAAAGCCCTCCAGAGATAAACGACAGGGCGGTATGGATTTTTACAAAAAAATAATACATTATAATTTTTCAAGGTAATCGAGCACATCCTCCAAGGTTTTAACGGGTACGATTTTTATGTCAAGATTCCGGGCGGCTTTGAACGCATCCTGAGCGTTTTTCTCGGGGACAAAAAATATTTCGGCGCCGTCTCTGTAAGCCGCAGCCACCTTTTGAGCCACACCGCCGATTTCTCCCACCTGCTCATCAAGACTTATGGTGCCTGTACCCGCAATTTTACGGCCTTTCGTTAGGTCCCCCGGCGTCAGCTGGTTTAATATCTCCAGGGTAAACATCACTCCCGCCGAAGGTCCACCTATATCACCCGTATTTATATCTATCTTTATCGGCAGCACTGGCTTCCAGTCCAGGGTTGTTATCAAGACGCCGATTATAGGTTTTCCCTTTTGGGTTTTGCTCTCTACCGTCGCTACCGTTAAAGGTATCCTCTTTCCGTTTCTCTCGATTTCTATATCGACCGTCTCTCCTATCCGGCGCCTAGTTACTATATTAACTACTTCCTCGGCGAGATTAACCTTTATCCCGTCTACTTTGGTTATTATATCGTCAGGCATTATAATGCCCCGCGCAGGGCTATCTTCCATTACTTCTACAACCCGAGCTCCCTTTCCCATTATCAGCGGCTTGTATCCCGCCCTCTTCAGTGCTACCACCTCTGCAATTTTTTGGCTTTCTTCCATCCACTGTCTCATATATTCCCTGTATTTTTTCATATCCATGTCCGGGGGAATCAGGCTCTCTTTTTTTTCCACGCTGACGTGCGGGTGCAATGCGGCGTAAAATAACAGGGGAATATTTAAAGGTCTCGTGGATACCGTTGTTAAAAAAAAGGCACCTTTTTCATCATCAATGCCGTTTTCCACCCTAACAATCTCTTTAAGATTCAGCGTTACTCCGGGAGCCACAATGGTGTAATGGTTTGTCATATAGAAATTTGCAGCTAAAAGGACTATTAATGTTACCACCAGTGCCGATCGGCGCTTTGAGAAAAAATTTCTGGTCATCTATCATAGCCCTTCCCTTCCAGAATAGATAAAATTTTGGGCACGGCGGCTTCGGTTGCTCTGATTCCTTCTTGAATACACCGTTCAGGCTCACCGAAGGCCATAGGGTTAACGCCCTCGAGGTTAGGGGTTATAAGTATGTCGCAATCATAACTTTTTAGCGCCTGAAGTTCTCTCCCCATTACCTCAAAGGTTTGAATCAGAATATCGTAAATATTATCCAGCGAGCTCTTCCCGCTGAAACCTAGTTCTACTCCTATGACTATATCTGCACCCATTACCCGAGCCGCCCGCCCGGGAACTCTTTCCAGCACCCCGCCATCCACCAGCACCATTCCGGCCTTTATCACTGGGCGGAAGATACCAGGTATGGCGATACTGGCTCTGACAGCTGAAGCCACATTTCCTTCTCTTATCAAAACCGACCTCTTCGAGCGAAGGTCAGTAGCCACTACACCCAGAGGAATTTTGAGTTCATCAAAATTTCTGTTTCTGGTGAGAAGTCTTAACATCTCTTCCACTTTATTGCCGGCTATCAATCCCAGCCTTGGAAAGGTAATGTCAAGCCAGTGTCTTCTTTTTATATGGTATGCCATGGATTCCATATAATCTACACTCATACCGGAAGCGTAAAGCGCTCCTATAATGCTACCGATACTTGAGCCGGTGACGAGGTCTATGGGTATTCCGTACTTTTCTAACACTCTGATTACACCTATATGGGCATAACCTTTAGCCGCCCCCGATCCCAGGGCGAGCCCCACAATCGGCCTCCCTTTCACGTCCCCGCTCATCCCTTCTGGCTAAGAATATAAAAACTTTCCCGGCAATATATATTAGTATAAACCGAAACGCAAAAAATGCTTTAGGGGGCCTGATCATGAGATTAAACATACCTAAGAGCAGAGTAGCTAAAATGAGTCAGTTGATACTCCCGGCCGTCGCAGTAGTTATAACTATCTCGATAATTCGTTTTCCGGAGGAAGCTTTTCAGGCAGCTTTTGAGGGTCTTGACGTGTGGTTTAACATCGTGCTCCCCGCTTTGCTTCCCTTCTTCATAGGCTCCCAGCTGCTGATGGGATTGGGAGTTGTTCACTTTATGGGTGTGCTGCTGGAACCTTTTATGAGGCCTCTTTTTAACGTCCCTGGAGCAGGTTCTTTTGTAATGGCGATGGGACTTGCCAGCGGGTACCCACTTGGGGCAATGCTTACGGCAAAGCTTGTCAAAAAGAAACTCTGTAATGCCAGAGAAGCTGAACGATTAGTGTCTTTTACTAACACCGCAGACCCGCTCTTTATGGTGGGAGCAGTAGCCGTAGGCATGTTCAAAGACGTCCGGCTGGGATCTATAATAGCCCTCGCCCATTATATATCCGCTTTGTTGGTTGGTATTATTATGCGTTTCTACGCCAGAAACTCCGAAATGACTCCGCCCGTAACGTCGTCCAGAAGCCGCGAGAGTATTTTGCTCAAAGCAACAAAAGAGCTTCTGAGAGCCCGCCGGGAAGATTCAAGACCCTTCGGCCAACTCCTAGGCGATTGTATAAAGGATTCGATAAATTCCCTCTTGCTGATCCTAGGGTTCATAATATTATTTTCGGTAATTATCAGAATAATAACCATAGCAGGTTTTGTCAATATGCTGGTTCCCATACTAAACGTAATCCTGAAAATCTTCGGCCTCCAGGACAGCCTTTCACCGTCCATCATCAGCGGTATTTTTGAAATAACGCTGGGAACAAAGCTGGCAAGCACGGCCGACGCTCCGCTTATTCAGAGGATTGTTATCGCCAGCGCTATAATAGCATGGAGCGGGCTTTCGGTACATTTCCAGGTTATAAGTATGCTAAGCGACACTGATATAAAAATACTCCCTTACTTGATGGCAAGACTCCTGCACGCTCTTTTTGCGGGTATTATTACGTATTTCATTATGATAATCCCCATAGAAGGTTTTAACTCCTGGTCCATGCCCGTATTTGCCATCGCTCCCCAGAAGACATCCGAAAGCTGGCTTAACATTTTCACTGTATCAAGTCAGGTGTTCCTATTGCTTTTCAGCCTGCTCATTCTGTTGTCGGTTATCATCTACCTGTTGAAGGGGTTTGAAATAATAAGCTTTAAGGTGATAAAAAAATAAAAAATCATATTCTCTGATTTAACTCTTCTCTTCCCTTTTTAACCGAGGCCAGAATTTTTTCCAATTGTTTTTCCAGCTGCGCCAGCACCTCGTCGGCGTACTTGTTGGCTCCAACTCTTATCTCTCGCGCGGCTTTTTTGGAGGCCTCCAGTAATTCTTCGGACTTTTCCCGGGCGATTTTCATGATTTCATTCTGGTCTACCATTTTCTCGATATGTTCTTTTGCTTCCTTTATTATCATTTCTCCTTCTTTCTGCGCTTCAACCAGAATTCTCTGGCGTTCTTCGATAATTTTTTGAGCTTTTTTTATGTCCTCCGGTAAAGCTTTTATCATCTCATCCATCAATGCCAGAATCTTTTCTTGATCTACTATAACCTTGTTGGAAAAAGGTATTTTGGAACTCTCACTTATCAAGTTTTGTAATTGTTCCATGTAATCGTAAAACTCCATAAAAACCCTCCAGAATTGCAAATTATTTATTAAATTTTTCCTTTAATTTTTCGGCAACCATTGGAGGAACCAAGTCCTTAACGCACCCTCCTAAGCTAGCCACTTCTTTAACTACGCTGGAACTTAAATAAGAATACTTAGTGCTCGTCATTATAAAAATTGTTTCTATTTCTCTGTCCAGTTTTTTATTCATCAGAGCCATCTGCAGCTCGTATTCGAAATCAGAGACCGCTCTTAAGCCTTTAATGATAATGCGAGCTTTCTTTAAGCGGGCAAAATCTACAAGTAAGCCGCTGAAATGATCCACTTCTACATTTTTAATATGACTCACCGATCCCTTTATCATCTCAATTCTCTCTTCTACGGTAAAAAGAGGTTTTTTACTCGGGTTTCTTAAAACTGCAACTATCAAACGGTCGAAAAGTCTAGAACTTCTTTCTATAATATCCAGATGCCCGTTGGTCACTGGATCGAAACTTCCCGGATAAATGGCCACATTCATTATGTTCCACTCCTATAAAAAAAAGATAGTCTCGTGATCCCGTACTTCTTTTCTTTATAACAGGTCATTTTTGGAGGGGTTTTAATTGCTTCAGAAGCTGAGTGCTGGACCACAACAATCGAATTAGCCTTTAAAAGCTTGGAGTTGTTCAAAAATTCCAGGCACGGGGAGACAAATCCCCTGTTATAGGGCGGGTCCAGAAATATTATATCAAAGGCTGTATTAGTCCTTTCAAGGCTTCTCATGCCCTTTAAATAATCAGCCTTAATTATCATACTTTTATCGGATATCCCAAGGTTGATAACATTTTCTCTTATTATCCTGCAAGCTAATCCTCCCTCTTCAATAAAAACGACCCTTTCAGCCCCTCGACTCAAGGCTTCAATGCCCACGCTACCGGTACCGGCAAATACGTCCAGAAAACTGCTCCCCACTGTTTTTTCTCCCAGAATATTGAACAGTGATTCCCTCACAATATCCGACGTAGGCCTTGTATTAATCCCGGGGAGGGACTTGATCCTCCTGCCCCTGAAAATTCCACCCGTTACCCGCATTGAATTCACCCTTTTACAAGTCTAGTATTATTCTAACATATTTGGATGGTATTTCAATAAATTTTCATTTGGAATGTTTTTTACGTATAATTTAAGTAGAGGCTGTCAATAATATTAGTGTAAAATAAATTTCCCCATAAGCTCTTCCTCCGGTTTCTCCTCTCCCAAATGCCGGCCGGCTTATGCCGCCGGCATTAAATTTTTAAACAGGGGGTAAAATAAAGAAAGAACAGACTCTATTTGACTAGAGCCTGTTCTCTGTTGTTTATTTTACTGAGTAGTCTGGCCACCGCTTATGCGTCTTTCATAATCCTCAATCATCCTGCGCACCATATGACCGCCTACGGCGCCGCAGTCCCTTGAGGAATAATTGCCCCAATAACCATCCGGAGGAGCTGTAATTCCAACTTCTCTTGCAACTTCAGCTTTGAACTGTTCCATAGCCTTATAGGCTTCAGGAACTACGAGTTTGTTTCTTTTCTGTCCAAGACCCATTTTTCTCACCTCCTCTTGTTTTTCTAGTTTTAATATAACCCGAGCATATAGCTATAATACTAGAACTATCTGCCTGAAAAACCAGCACATGTATAAATAAGCGGTTATTTTTTACATTTGTAATTAATTAAACAATTTTGAATTTTTCTTCAATATCCCGTTTTATGCCTCTGTATTCGGTTGTGGACAGCAGGTCTTTTTTGATAATTTCACCGGCGAGCGCTTTTGTCGTTTCCAACAATTTTAGATCCTTTACCAGACCAGCAAATTTGAATTCCGGCATTCCGTGCTGCTTCACCCCAAGAAATTCACCCGGGCCCCTGAGTTCCAGGTCTTTTTGAGCGATTTCGAAACCGTTGTGGGTTCTCATCATAAAATTTAGTCTTGCTTTAACGCCCATTTCCTTTGACCCGGAAATTAGAACGCAGTAAGATTTGAGATTGCTTCTTCCAACCCTTCCCCTTAACTGGTGGAGCTGCGCAAGACCGAATCTTTCCGCATTTTCCACAACCATTAACGTGGCGGAAGGCACGTCCACCCCGACTTCAACCACCGTTGTAGCCACAAGCACGTCAATTTTTTTATCGCAAAAATCTTTCATAATACGGTCTTTTTCCTCGGTTTTCATTTTTCCGTGCAGTATACCTATCCTGAGGTGAGGAAAAGCATCTTGCAATTCCCGCCCTATTTCCTCAACGCTGGAAAGTCCTATGTCGCTCTCCTCGACTGCAGGACATACGACATAAGCTTGATTACCCTTCCTTATTTCCGATTCCATAAATTTATACACTCTGGTTCTCATACTTTCGTCCACCACATAGGTCTCAACCTTCTGGCGCCCCTCGGGCATGGTATCTATTACCGAAATGTCGAGATCCGAATATATGGTGAGCGCCAACGTCCTCGGAATCGGGGTGGCACTCATCACCAGCACGTCGGGGTAGTATCCCTTTTTAACCAAGGCTTCCCTCTGCCTTACACCGAACCGGTGCTGCTCATCGGTAACCACCATACCCAACCGGGAGAATTTTACATTATCCTGAATAAGAGCGTGAGTTCCGACCACCACGTCGATGCGTCCTTTTTCCAGATCGCCCAAGATTTGTTCCTTTACGGCTTTTGGCATGTCTCCTTTCAGAATCTCGACCTTTATTCCGTGCGGATTCAAAAATTTTTTTAATGTGGCACCGTGCTGTATGGAAAGAATTTCCGTGGGGACCATGAAAGCGCCCTGATAACCGTTTTTCACCGCAAGGTAAAGCGCTATACTTGCCACTACCGTTTTCCCTGAACCTACATCGCCCTGGATTAAACGATTCATTATCCGGTCGCTCTTTAAATCCGATATAATTTCCTTCACAACTCTTTTCTGCCCTTCAGTAAGATAAAAGGGGAGATTTTTTAAAAAAGGTTTCAAATCAAAATCTTTATACGTATTTTTTCTTACCTCTCCCATGAGATGACGCCTTGTTATCATCATAGCCAGCTGAAAAAGTAAAAGCTCTTCGAAAGCAAATCGTTCCTGAGCTTTCTTCAGTTCTTCCCAGCTTTCGGGAAAATGGATATTCCTTAGAGCGGATGCCTTCGGCATTAGCCTGTACTCTTTTAACACACTCTTAGGTAAAACCTCATCAACTTCTAAGGTTTCCTGCAGTACGCTCTTTATTATTTTGCGCATAATCTTTTGGGTTAAACCCTTTGTTAGCGGGTAAACGGGGCAAATTCTGGTATAATCAACATAATCTGTTTCTTCGAATTTTTGCCATTCAGGATTTAATATTTCATACTCACCGTAATTTTTTCTTATTTTTCCTATCAGAACCAGTTTATCCCCGGGCCTGAATGCATCCTTCATGTAAGGCTGGTTAAAAAAAACGGCGGAGCCCTTTCGCCTGCCGTCCGTTACCGGTATTTTTACAATCCTCGTTTTAGATCTGGTAAGCACTTCATATCCATAATCCGCAACAAGGCACGGAAAAGCTCCGACGCTATCATCGCGACCCTGTTCGAAATTCAGCGGAGTAAGGTCCAGGTACCGTCTCGGGAAAAAATGAAGAAGATCCATCACCGTATTGATCCCAAGTGATCTGAGCAATTTCGCCCTCGAAGGTCCTACACCTTTGATATACTGGATTTCCGATAGTAAATTCAATCATATCACCTCGAGTTATTCCAAAGAGACTATATAATAGTACAGGCTCTGGTCGCCTTTGTAAACCTCCACCTCAAAATCCGGGTATTTTTTCGCTACTTCGCTCCCAACCTCTCCGGCTTCTTCCGGACTTACCGCTTCTCCGTAGTAAATCGTGAGCACACCGGAATCTTTTTCGCCAGCCATTTTTAATATAAGTTCGCGTAAAACCTCCGACCTATCGGCCCCTATCGCGACCAGCTCCCCGTCTACAATACCGAGGACGTCACCCTCTTTTATTTCGGTGCCGTTCCACCTGGAATCCCTCGCTGCAAAAGTTACTTCTCCGGTTATGACATTTTTTAAAGCCCTGTTCATGTTGTTTACATTTTCATCCACGGAATGAAGAGGATTATACGCCATAAGCGCCGATATTCCCTGAGGAATCGACCTGGTCGGTACCACATAAACGTTTTTATTGCTCAATCGCTTTACCTGTTCGGCCGTGAGTATTATATTTTTATTATTTGGAAGTATTATAATGTTTGGCGATTTCTGTTCCTCAACCACCGATAAAATACTCTCTATGCTTGGGTTCATGCTCTGGCCGCCTTCAATTATCGCCCCGGCTCCCATACTCTTAAATATTTGTTTCAAACCTTCTCCAGAGACCACTGCTACGATGGTAGTATCTTTAACTTCATCGTCACCTGGGGGAGCCGAACGCACAAATTCCTGGTGCTGTAATTTCATGTTGTCGACCTTTATTTTGGAAAGTTCCCCCCATTGCAGAGCCCTTTCCAGCACTTCTCCCGGATGATTCGTATGTATGTGAAGTTTGACGACATTATTCATGCCTGTAATTACGAGAGAATCTCCGAGAGGCAAAACCTGTGACTTTAGAGCCTCAATGTCTATTTCCCGGCCCTCTACTATAACTTCGGTGCAGTAAATATACTCGAGGTCCGGGATATCGGCTCTTACAGCGCCCTGCCCGGCCGCGCCGGCAGATTCACCGGTTTCTTCTTCATCAATTAAGGCGGGATTTTTCAAAGCCTGAAGAAAACCTTCCAGTAAAAAAATCAGACCTTTTCCGCCGGCATCCACCACCCCGGCTTCTTTCAATATTGTCAGCATCTCCGGGGTCTTATCCAGAACTTTCCTGGCATGATCCAGCGTCTTTTCCAGATTTTCAACAATATTTTTAGATTTCTTGGCTTCAGCCAGCATTTTATCTGCTGCTTCCCTAGCCACCGTAAGAATCGTACCTTCTACAGGCCTTAAAACGGCTCTATATGCCTCATCGACTCCTTTTTTGAAAGCCATCGCTAGATCCTGAGCATTCAGTGAATCCTTTTCGGCGGGTACTCCGGCGGCAAACCCCCTAAACAGCTGTGACAATATAACACCTGAGTTCCCTCTGGCTCCCATAAGCGAACCCCAAGCAGCCGCATCGACAATACGTTTCAGGTCATCGCCTTTAATCTTCCCAGCCTCTTCTACAGCCTGTTCTACGGTCAGTGACATATTGGTACCGGTATCCCCGTCGGGTACCGGATAAACGTTGAGAGAATCTACAATCCTCTTATTCTGTTTCAATACCCGGGATGAATGTATTAGAGCTTTCTTAAACAATGCCCCATCGATTTTTTCAACCGCCAATGAGATAACCTCCCCTGCTAGCTATTTCACTCGCACACTTTGAACAACGACGTTTACTTTGTCTGGTGAAAAGCCCATAAATTTATTTAAAGAGTAATGAACTTTTTCTACAACGTTATTGGCGACTTCGCTGATTTTCGTACCATACCGGACAGCAATATACAGTTCTATTATCAGTTCGTTTTCAGTTACTTGGACCTCCACACCCTTACCTAAATTTTCCCTTCCCAAAAGCTCAACAATTCCGTCGCTCATTCTTCTGGGAACCATACCGACAAGGCCGTAGCTCTCCATGGCTGCATTTCCTGCCAGGACTGCTATTACTTCCTTTGAAATGTGAATACTCCCCAGGGAGTTTTTAATGATATTTTTCACCGTCGAGCCTCCCTTAACCTTTTATTTTAAATCCGCTAATAAAGCCTATAAGGCACAGGATATATTCTGTCGAATCATAACTTCATTATAATATATTTTTATCTTCGATTCCACTTTTTTAGATTAAACCTGCCCTGAGTTTATTGCGCTCGATCCTTTTATGTGATAAAATTACTTTGTGTTTGTAAAAAACGACCAGAACAGATGTTACCGGGAGGTGTAGAAATGGCCAAATGTGAGATTTGCGGAAAAGTCCCCAGGACAGGTATCCAGCTAAGCCATTCTCATATTCGCACGAAGAGGCACTGGTCTCCCAATGTCCACAGGGTAAGAGCGATAGTTGACGGTGCCCCTAAGAGAATTCATGTGTGCACCCGCTGCCTGCGGTCCGGAAAAGTCCAAAGAGCGCAATAAAAATAGCGTGCCGTTAAAGCACGCTCTTTTTATTCTTCATGCTCCCGAGAAAATAACCCCAGAATTTTTTTTACGATTTTTCCGAGCTTTTTCGGCAATTTGAACACGTATATTTTAACCATACTCCCAGCCCTCCTTTCACCGGCTTTCGGTGAACAGCATCCATCCAAACCAGATTAAAAATCCCCCGAGAGCCATCATCCATATCCATGAAGGCAGGCGGGTAATCAGGATCGCCGCTCCCGTAATTGTCGCAACAATACCCAGAACTTTTTTCGTATTAAAGCGGAGTCCCACCGGACCACCCCCAACGGTCAAAATCCTTCATAGATATTTATATTCGTAAAGGCCTGGTTTTGACACAAAAAAGCCCCCTAAAGCGGGGGTAAATTTTTTAATTTGCGAATTACAGAAGCCGGGTCCGGCGAATTATAAACGGCCGAACCGGCCACGAGTATATCGGCGCCGGCGTTTACAACTTCCAGGGCGTTTTTTTCGTTTATACCTCCGTCCACCTGAATCAAAACGTCAAGATTCCTCGTCACTATCAGTGATTTGAGTTCCCTTATTTTTTTGAGCATGCCTTTGATAAAACTCTGGCCGCCGAAGCCGGGGTTTACGGTCATTAATAAAACCATATGAACATCCTCCAGGATGTAATCCAGCGCATTCAACGGAGTGCCGGGATTTAAAGCCACCGCCGGCAGCGCACCTTTGTCCCTGATGGACTGAACCAGGCGGTTTATATGAACCGTGGACTCCACATGGACAGTTAAAATATCGGCGCCGGCTTTTATAAAATCTTCCACGTATCTTTCGGGATTCTCTATCATGAGATGTACATCAAAGGGCAGGGAACACCGTTGTCTGAGGCTGGATATTACCGGTGGTCCTACTGTTATATTGGGTACGAAGTGACCGTCCATGACGTCGATGTGCAAAAGGTCAGCACCTGCATCCTCCACTCTCTTCACCTCTTCCTGGAGCCGGCTGAAATCAGCGGACAGGATCGATGGAGCAACTTTTATCATACTTCACCTTCCTCAAAGTTTCTCCTCGGACCATAGGACATCGTCTATCCATATTTTTACATGAATGACCCCCGACCCTTCAATGGGCACCTCCAGCGGGCTGTCCTTCGGAGAATGTTTTTTATTGTAGACTATGCGGGTTCCGAGGTCGTCGGAAATCTCTATCTTCACCCTGTAATTCGAGGGTTGCGATGGCAGCGGTATCGAGAGGGTGTATGTTTTAACCTCCGGCGGGCCGCTGCTGACAACCAGATTTACGGCGGAACCTTCTTCAACCTCGGCGCCGGGCTTCGGGTCCTGATCAATCACCGTGTTCTTCTTTGCATCGGAGGGTTTGAATTCCACCTTGCCCCGGGTCAGCTTATTTGCCTGAATTTCCTTCTCGGCCGATTCCAGGTCCTTGCCTATAAGCAGCGGTGCGTTGATTTTCTTAACTTCGGGCCCAAGGCTGACCGTGAAGTTGATTTCCGTCCATTCGGGCAGCTGCAGGCCTTCTCTGGGGTTCTGGTCTATCACTACCCCTG
Organism: Thermosediminibacter litoriperuensis; assembly: GCF_008124715.1. Classification (GTDB taxonomy): domain Bacteria; phylum Bacillota; class Thermosediminibacteria; order Thermosediminibacterales; family Thermosediminibacteraceae; genus Thermosediminibacter; species Thermosediminibacter litoriperuensis. The sequence goes on from NZ_VNHO01000001.1 coordinate 134,475, forward strand.
CCGGGTAATCATTAGAGTATTCCTCAGATCTTTTGCCGACTTTGAAATTGCTGCTATTAATGATATTTATAGCATCCGCCTCCGTAGTCCCTATTATTCTGGGAACCGGTGTGGTCTTTGGGCCTTTGCTCACGGTAAGGCCTATCGGAGGATGGTTAATTTTAACGGTTATACCCCCTTTGGGGTCCTGGTCTATTACCTGCCCCGCAGGCGCGTTGGAAAAAACTCTATCCACGACCTCGCCCTTCAGGTTTCTTTCCTGGAGTTTTCTTATGGCTTCTTCCTCGCTGTATCCTATTACATTAGGAAGCACCACTTCCGGAACTTCAAAATACTTTCGGGCCAGTAACACGCCCAGGTAGGAAAAAGCCGCAAAAAGCAGCGCGAGCAATGAAACAATTGCGATACCTTTGATATAATTGGAGGCTTTCTTTTGCTTTTTCCCCCTGTTTTCACGGGCGGACCCTTTGATGCCTGTATCAAGTACCATCGTTCGTTCCGGGTCCGAAGGTTTGAAGTTTACTACCTCCAGATCCTTTTCAACCTTCATCAGTTCTCTTTTGAGTTCTGAAGCTCTCTGGAATCTGTCGCCCGGTGACTTGGCTATGCACTTCATTATAATCTCTTCCAGGTGAGGCGGAAATCCAGGGATGATTTCGGATACGGGTTTCGGCTCCTCCTGGATATGCTTCAATGCTACAGCCACGGGACTGTCGCCGTTGAAAGGTACGCGGCCTGTTAAAGCTTCATACAACAGTACACCCAGGGAATAGATGTCGGACCTTTCATCGGTAAATCCCCCCCTGGCCTGCTCGGGAGACAGATAGTGAGCCGAACCGATCAGACCTCCGGTGTTGGTTATAGTAGAACCTGTAGAAGCCCTGGCTATACCGAAATCGGCCACCTTGATCCGCCCTTCGGGAGTTATTATTATATTGTGGGGTTTGATATCCCTATGGACAATCTTGTTCTTGTGGGCACACTCAAGGGCGTCGCAAATCTGCTTCGCGATTTCTATGACCCTAGCGGGAGGCAAAGGCGCCTCCTCTTTAATCATCTCTTTTAAGGTTCTGCCCTCAACATATTCCATTACAATATAATGAATACCGTCTTCATTCCCCACGTCGTATATGTTGACAATGTTGGGGTGTGACAGGCTCGCAGCCGCCTGGGCTTCCCTCCGGAACCTCATGACGAAATTCTCATCGTTGGAATACTCCGGCCTTAAGACTTTTATCGCCACAATCCTGTTGAGGAGGGTGCACCGGGCTTTGTAAACTACGGCCATCCCTCCTCCTCCTATTTCTTCGAGAATAACGTAGCGATTACCTAATGTTTTGCCTTTCATATCTATCACGTCTCCGTATTAGTCTACCAGTATAATCTCCACGGTTATATTGTCAAAACCCCCACAGCTGTTTGCGGCTTCTATTAATTTATCAGCAGCCGCACCCACACTTTCTGCACCTAAAATTATGTCCCTGATCTCTTTGTCCTCCAGCATATTCGTTAGCCCGTCACTGCAAAGCAGGAAAATATCTCCCTTTTTATACTCATGTTCAACCAGGTCCACATCGACGTTTTCGTCCACCCCCAGGGCTCTTGTAATCACATTTTTCATGGGGTGGCAACGAACCTCTTCCAGCGTTAGCCTTCCTTCTTCCAACAGCTGCCAGACGAGAGAATGGTCCCTGGTCAGTTGCCGTATACATCCATCCCGCAGTATATATGCGCGGCTGTCACCCACGTGGCCTATGTAAACTCTCCCGTCTTTGAAAAGGGCCATTGTGGCCGTCGTTCCCATCCCGGAACACTCTTCTCTTTGAAGGGATGTCCTGTATATCTTAATGTTGGCGTTGTAAAAGGCTTCTTTGATTATCTGCATGGTCTCATTTCCAGAGCCGCGAACTAAAAAACTATGGTTGATATGGGATGATATTTCCTCGACAGCCATCCTGCTTGCTATTTCGCCGCTTTTATGGCCGCCCATTCCATCCGCCACTATGAACAACAAAGGCTTATCTTCTCCTTCTGGAAGGTAAAAAGCATCTTCATTGTTGGTCCTTACCATGCCTTTATCGGTTCTCGCGCAGTGTATCATCTTTCCACCTCATTCATAATACTACGACGCAGCTGACCGCAGGCGGCCTCTATGTCGGCTCCCATCTCCTGCCTCACAGTGACCGAAATACCGTGGCGTTTTAAAATTTCTTCGAACAGCCTGATATTCTGCGGTTTGCTTCTCAAAAAATCCCTTTCCCTGACAGGGTTTAACGGTATTAAATTGACATGGCACAGCAAACCTTTTAACAAGCGTGCGAGTTTTACTGCGCACTCCTTCGAGTCGTTTACATCGGAAATAAGAGCGTATTCAAAAGTAATTCGCCTATTCGTCTTTATTATATAATATTTACACGCATCTAACAATTCCAAAATGGGATATCTGCGGTTGACGGGAACGAGTTTATCCCTTAAACCGTCCTCAGGGGCGTGCAGAGATACCGAAAGGGTAATCGGCAACTTTTCATCGGCCAAGCGCCTGATTTCAGGCACTATCCCGCAGGTTGACACGGTGATCCTCCTGTAGCTTATATTAAAAGCCAGGGGGGAGTTTATAATGTTCAGGAATTTTATCAGCTCCTCGTAGTTCAGTAAGGGTTCGCCGCTCCCCATGACAACGACGTGGCTTATCCTTTTGCCTATATCTTCCTGTATCACGAGAATCTGGTCGACCATTTCTCCGGAAGTCAAACTCCTTTTAAGGCCGCCGATGGTCGAGGCGCAAAAGGCACACCTCATTGCGCATCCAACCTGGCTCGATACACAGACACTTATCCCGTATGGATGTTCCATCTTGACGCCTTCAATTATGTTGTTGTCCGCCAGCGAAAACAGGTATTTTACAGTAGCGTCCCTGCGGGATTCAAATTTTTTGTAAATGCCGATCTTGTCTATATAAGACAGCTCTTTCAATTTTTCCGCGAGAGCCCTGGGTAAATCGGTCATCTTTTCGAAGTCCGTAACGCCTTTGTATATCCAGCGGAAGATCTGCTTCGCCCTGTAAGGCGGTTCACCCAGCGATACTACAAAATCCTGAAGTTCCTCTACAGTCATCCCCTTAAGGTTAGTTTTAGGCATAAAATATACCCCTTCATCGTATTCTTTTTAGCCGGGCGATGAAAAACCCGTCTATCCCGTTCACATTTGGGTAAATCTGAATATACCCGTACGGTTCTTCCACTTCGGTGGAGAGAGCCTCTGGTAAATAAGGTCTTATATCGTCAAGATCAAAATCGCGGTTTTCCTTTAAAAACTCCTTTACGACTTCGTAGTTTTCTTCGGGTTCGATGCTGCAGGTACTGTAGACCAAAATCCCTCCTGACTTAACGTACTGCGAAGTAACCTGCATAATTTGGAGTTGCTCCCGTTTTAACACGAGTATATCTTCCGGTTTCTTGCTCCATTTTATGTCCGGTTTTCTCCTGATCACTCCAAGTCCGCTGCAGGGCGCATCTACCAGTACCCTGTCGAATTTGCCGAACTGCTTTTTATCTGTGATCCTTGCATCCCTCACCTCGGGGTAAACTATTGAAACGCCCAACCTGTGACATGTTTCTTTTAAAAGTTCAACCCGGTGAGGGTGTATGTCCCAGGCGTAAATCCGGCCGTTGTTTTTCATCAACTGCGCAAGATGCGTCGTTTTACCTCCCGGAGCCGCCGCCACGTCCAGTACCGTCTCTCCGTCGGCGGCGCCCAAAGCCCTCGCCGCCAGCATTGAGCTTTCATCCTGGGGTTGAAAATACCCATTTTTAAAACTGTCGAGCTCGGTTATAGGCGGTCCATCATCTATATAAAGGGCTTCTTCCAGAAAAAGCCCCGGGCTGTATACAACCCCTTCCTTATCCAACAACATCTTGAGGTCCGTTATGTTTATCTTGAGTGTGTTAACCCGAACGCACATTCTGGGCTTCTCGTTCATAGCCCTGCATAAAGACTCCGTAAAATTAAAACCGAAAAGATCCAGCCATCGCCGGATCATCCACTTGGGAAAAGAATAGTATACTGTAAGATACCTGACCGGATCCCTTACATCGGGATAATCTATGCTATCCTTATTTCTTATAGCGTTTCTCATCACCCCGTTAACAAAACCCGCCGCTTTGTTATTATATAATTTTGCAATATTGACCGATTCGTTTACAGCCGCATAATCCGGTATTTTATCCAGAAATAAAATCTGGTAGAGCCCTACTCTAAGGCTGTTCAATATGATGGGATTGATTTTATTCAAGCCGATTCGCGAGAATTTAGACAGCACGTAATCCAGCCTTGTCCTATGCTTTATTACACCGTAAACCAGCTCGGTTATCAGCGCCCGATCTTCCCTTGAAATTTCAGTGGTTAGATGTCGGTTTAAGGACAGGTTGGAATAGGAACCCCTTTCCACTTCGGCGAGGATCTTTACCGCTAGTTCTCTAGGATTTACACTTTTCATCCGCCCTACTTCCTTTCCAGATAAGAGACGCGGTAAGACCGTAGTCCAGGAAAAAATCCACAGCTTCCCGGACCCTTTCAACATCCACCCGCGTATTCATGCACGGTCCTTCGGGCCTTATATTTAATATGCCCAAAACGGGGATGGGATTTGTATCCAAAATACCTTCCGAAAGGTCTCTCTCGCAGGCGATGGCCACAATTGCCCTGGGCCTGTATTCCATTACAATTTTGCGGGCCAGCGTCCCCCCTGTGGCCACAGCCAGCTTTATACCTTTACTCTCAACCAGGCTCAAGAGTTTATCTATGTCGCACCTCCCGCAGCGGCGGCAGTTTGACACGTTAGCCGTAATTTTATGGGGGCAGTCCCACCGCTGAAGGCAGTGAGGCGCCAGCACTAGAATCTCGTCAGGCTTGATCCTGAAATTTCTGCTCTTAACCAGCTTGTTGTTGACTTCGACATACGAGCTCTTTACGATGTCCTTAGGTATATGTAACAACCTTCCCAAGGTCAGCGCTATTGGAAAAAGCAAATTTATAGAAAAATTCATCAACTTTTGAAGCCCGAAAAAGCTTTTTACATGCCACAGAGTCAGCACAGTCGCCGCAAGACCTATGCTGAGTATTGCTATAAGTACTATCATGACGGCTATAACCGCCAGCAACAACAGCCTGTAAAAATAGTTGAATTTATTTAAGTAAAGCGCTATACCGGCCGCAGTAAAACCCAGGAACATTATTATGCTCGCAACCAGCAGACTGATAAAAATCCGCTTTTTAATTTTCATCCGCAAAAAGCTCTCCCTCATTCAAAGCGTGACCCACTAAATAATCGGTAGCTTTCATCCGCTTTCTCCCGGCTTCCTGGAGCTCGGTGATCATAAGGATCCCGTCGCCCGTTCCTATCAAAACACCCCGAGTTTTGTCGACCCCCACAATTCTCCCCGGGGCCCCTTTCCCGTCAATAGAATAAATCCTAGCTCCCCAGATTTTTACTTCGACACCGTTTCTCATCGTATAGGCACCGGGCCACGGTTGTATTCCCCGTATCAGGTTGTAAATATCCTCAGTCTTACTCCTCCAATCAATTCTGCCGTCTTCTTTTCTCAACATCGGAGCATAAGTAGCTTCGGCGTGGTTTTGGGGGATCCGAATAATATTTCCGGATTTTATCTTATCAAGGGTTTCGACCAGCAGTTGCCCTCCGAGCCGTGCCAGTACTTCAGATAGGTCAACCGAAGTCCACTCGGGATTTATATCAACATCCTTCTGTAGAAAAATATCGCCGGTGTCCATACCCTCATCCATCCACATGGTCGTAACGCCGGTCCTGGTCTCACCCTTAATTATCGCCCATTGAATCGGCGCCGCTCCCCGGTATTTGGGAAGCAGGGAAGCATGAACATTGATACAACCTATAGCCGGGATGCGCAGTACCGAGGACGGTAAAATCTGGCCGTAAGCTACCACTGCGATGAGATCGGGTCTGAGAGCTTTGAGCTGATTTACAAACGCCTCATCTTTTATTTTCTCGGGCTGGTATATTCTGATCCCGTATTTTTGCGCCACCACCTTAACCGGTGGAGGGGTCGGGATACGCTTTCGCCCTTTGGGACGATCCGGCTGCGTCACGACAGCCATCACGTTATAGCCGTGCTCCACCAGGGCGTTCAGCGATGGCAGTGCAAATTCAGGGGTACCCATAAAAACTATATTCATATACCTATCCCTCTTTAAGACCTTCCTCAATTATCCTCTTTGCCCTATCTATAAAAAGGATGCCATCCAGATGGTCGATCTCGTGGCAGAGGGCCCGGGCCAGCAGGTCCTCCCCTTCGATCTCCACAAATTTTCCCTCCGGGTTTTGAGCCCTGACCCGCACTTTTTGCGGCCTTGGTACTTCGCCGGTTATCCCCGGTATGCTCAAGCACCCTTCGATTTCTACCACTTCTCCCTCTTCGTCGATTATTTCAGGGTTGACGAGCTCAATTAGTCCTTCTCCCACATCTACGACAATAATCCTTTTTAATATGCCGACCTGGGGAGCTGCGAGCCCCACGCCGTTGGCGTGTCTCATTGTTTCCGTCATGTCGGCAAGCAGCTGTTTTAGCTTTTCGTCAAACACGGTAACCTTTTTGGATTTCTTCCGCAAAACTTCATCGCCGTACCGGCGTATATTCCTTATCGCCATGATCAAGCCTCCGTTTACAGTAAATCCTGGGGATCCATGTCCCAGGTCAGATAAACTTTCCTGTTTAAGTTCTTTATATTTTTTAAAACATCCCCGGCTTCAATTAACCTTTCTGGTTCGGTGCTTTTTAGCAATATATTATACCGGAAGTTGTCCTTTACCCGGAACCTCGGCGCCGGTATGGGCCCCAAAATTTTCACCAGGGAGGAAATCCGGTGTTCCAGAATTTTTCTCACATCCTCCGCCGCTGCTCTGACAAGGTCCTGGTCCGCCCCCGTAAAAGTCAGGTTCATCATATGGCAGAAAGGCGGATATTCAAACTTTTTCCTGCACCTGAGTTCTTCCCTGTAAAAATCCTTAAAATTGTAACCGCAGGCAGCTCTAATGGCCGAAGATTCCGGAGAATATGTCTGGACTATTACTCTGCCCGGTATTTCACCCCTGCCAGCCCTTCCGGCTACCTGGCTTATCAGCTGGAAGGTCCTTTCTCCTGCTCTGAAGTCGGGCAGATTCAGAGTAATATCCGCGGCGATGATACCTACCAGCGATACCCCCGGAAAATCGAGGCCTTTAGCAATAGTCTGGGTACCAATCATGACCTGAGCCCTGCCGCCTTTAAATTCCGAGAGCAGCTTCTGGAGCGAGCCCTTCCTGGAAGTGGAGTCGGCATCAACCCTCACCACGTTCACCTGGGGAAAACGGATTTTAAATTCCTGTTCCACCTTTTCGGTCCCCGCACCGAAGTAACGTATATTCCTGCTGTCGCAATCGGGACACGTATCGGGGGCCTTTACGTGGTAACCGCAGTAATGACACCTACCGCTCTTGTCGCTGCTATGGTAGGTGAGGGAAATGTCGCAATGGGGGCATTTTAACACAAAGCCGCAATCCCTGCACAGTACAAAAGTGGAATGCCCCCGGCGGTTGAGAAAAAGTATAACCTGTTCACCTCTTGACAGGGCCGCTTCCATTTCAGAGCATAGCTTCCGGCTGAATATATGCCTGTTTCCGGATTTCAATTCTTCTCTCATATCCACGATTTCGATCGGCGGCAGCGGCCTTCCCGATACCCGTCTGGTCAGTCTCAAAAAAATGTATTCTCCTTTTACGGCTCTGTAAAAGGATTCTACGGATGGCGTGGCGCTGCCGGAAATAATCGCCGCTCCCTCGGCTTCGGCACGGAAGCAGGCAACCTGCCGCGCATCGTAAAAAGGAAACTCCATTTGCTTGTAGGATGATTCGTGTTCCTCGTCGATAATTATCAGTCCCAGGTCTTTAATGGGTGCAAATACCGCCGACCTGGCGCCTATGGTTATATCGGCGTCCCCTTTGTAAACCCTGTACCACTCCAGGAACCTCTCACCCCTCGACAACCCGCTGTGTATCATTGCTACTCTTCCTGGAAATCTGGCGTAAAACCTTTCCATCATCTGAGGTGTTAGAGAAATTTCCGGCACCAGTACCAGGGCCCTCTTTCTCCTTGCTAAAGCTCTCTCTATAGCCCTTATATAAACCTCTGTTTTCCCGCTCCCCGTTATTCCGAAAAGCAGTACCGGTTTTCTTTCTGCCTCCATATTTTTATTTATCTCTTCCAGCACCCTAGCCTGCTCAAAAGTAAGCCGGTAAGATACAGGCTGCGCTCCGCTTTTAGGAAATTGACTGATATCCGATTTAACGCGGCATTCCCTTTTTATAAACCCTTTTTTCATCAACGCTGAAAGGGCATTTCTCACCGATGGTTTGGCGAGTCCCGTCGTTTCTGAAATTACATCCACCGTCGCCGGGCCCTTATCCCGGATAACCCGGAAAATCTCTTTTTGGATTTCTGATCTAATGTCGCCGATTTCTTCCACCGCGGTCGTGTAAACGGCTTCTTTCTGAAGGCTGACGGAAGGGGGAAGCATCAATTTGAGAAAGTCTATTAAATTTGTAGCGTAATACGAAGCCAGCTTGCGGGCAAGATCCAGCATAAATTGCGGCAATACAAAACGCTCATCTACGCCGATAATCTCCTTGAGTTGAAAATCAGGGACCATATCCCCGGGTTCTAAGAAACGTATCACCACACCTTCAACAATTAAATTGTTAAAGGGGACCTTTACCCTGCTGCCCACCCGCACTTTATCTTTCAGAGGTTTAGGAACCATATAATAATACTCGCCCTTGACCGCGGGATGTTTAACGTCAACAGCTACCTCCGCCAGTTTGCTCAAAAAATTCCCCTCCCGAAAATAACACGGCCTCACCTAACGGTGCTTTAGCTGTAACCATACTATAAATTTATATCAATTTCTAAGATACTGTACTACTCTGTCCAGGATGGCATGGGCCACTTCTTTCTTGGTCATTTTGGGAAGTTCTTCAATCTCACCGTTTCTATGGATAATCTTAACAATATTGGTATCAACTCCAAAGCCGGCTCCTTCAACCGTGACGTCGTTTACCACTACTAAGTCGAGATTTTTCCGGTTTAATTTTTCTAGGGCGTTTTTTTGGATATCTTCAGTTTCTGCAGCAAATCCGACCAGAATCTGCTTTTCCTTTTTTTCACCCAGTTCCTTTAAGATGTCCGGGTTTTTTTCCAGCTCCAGGACCAACCCCTCATCCTTTTTCTTTATTTTCTGCTCCGAATAGTTTTTAGGTCTGAAATCGGCAACAGCGGCTGCTTTAATCACCACGTCACACCATGAGAAAAATTTTAGCACCTGTTCCTGCATTTCCAGGGTTGTCTCCACTGCCACATATTTATAAAGCCCTGCTGGTCGAGGAAGACTGGTAGGGCCCGAAATAAGTATAACCTCACCGCCGCGTTCCACAGCGGCCTCCGCCAGAGCATATCCCATTTTGCCGGAGGAACGGTTGGAAATGAATCTCACCGGGTCTATGGGTTCTCTGGTGGGACCTGCGGTAATGAGGATTTTCTTATTTTGAAGATCAGTTCCGGTTCCCGCCAATTGCTCTATGACCTTCAATACATCGGCGGGCTCCGGAAACCTGCCCTTGCCTGAATAGCCGCAGGCTAAAAAGCCCTCGGCAGGGTCCATTACGAAAAATCCTTTTTCTTTTAAGTAATTGATGTTGTCTTGGGTTATAGGATTACAGAACATATTTACATTCATAGCCGGCACCACGAGCACTTTTGCCCTGGTGGCCAGAACAGCTGCGGTCAACATGTCGTCAGCGATACCGGCGGCCATTTTCGCAATTACATTGGCGGTAGCCGGAGCCACCACGAAAAGGTCCGCCCTGTCGGCAAGGGATACGTGCTCTACTTCCCAATGAACGGGCTTTTCGAACATATCCGTAATAACAGGGTTTCCGGACACTACCTGAAAGGTTAGGGGAGTTACGAATTCCCTGGCAGACCGGGTCATTACCACCTGAACCTGAGCTCCCCTTTTTTTCAAAAGCCTTACCAATTCCACTGCTTTGTAAGCAGCGATACTGCCTGTCACTCCCAGCGCTATGAATTTATCTTTCAACATAAATCCACCCTACTTATTTGTTACCGGCCATGGGGCGCTCGATTTTTATTTTCCCGGCGTCCAGCTCGAAAAGGGCCATAGATACGGGTTTTGTGGTCTTCACATCCACAAGTTTTGGGGAACCTTCAACGAGTTGCCGCGCTCTTTTGGCAGCTGCGACTACGAGAGCGTATTTACTTTCGTATTTGTTGGTCAGCGAATCTATGGACGGGTACATCATATATTAATCCCCTCCCGGCGCTTTAATTGTATTAAATCCATGTTTCTGTAAACCTTGCATCTTTCTGCAATAATTATGGATTCAAGTTTCTCTACCGCCGCTTCCAGATCATCGTTAACCACGGCATAGTCGTAATAAGATATGGCTTTTAACTCTTCTTCGGCACTTTTTATCCGCAGGTTGAACGACTCTTCGGTTTCACTTCCCCGCTTTTTAATGCGATTTTTAAGTTCTTCGATATCCGGCGGCAAAATAAATATAAAAACAGCATCGGGGCAATTTTCTTTTACCTGTCTTGCCCCTTGAATATCTATTTCGAGGATTACGTCTTTCCCGGCTTTCAGTTGTTCCTCAACGAATCTCCTCGGAGTACCGTAATAATTGTGGTAGACCCTAGCCCACTCCAGAAATTCGCCCTTCTTTATCATTTTTTCAAAATTTTCCCTGTCGGTAAAAAAGTAATTCACGCCGTGGACCTCTCCCGGCCTGGGGGGTCTTGTAGTCACGGAAACGGAAAGGGTAAGTTCGGGCCTTTTTCGCAGGAGTAAATTGCACAGCGTTCCCTTGCCTGCTCCAGAAGGGCCCGATAGAACTATCAGCATTCCCTTTTTAGGCATAAGGTTTCTCTCCTATAATTCTTCTATTTCTTCTTCAACCACTTTGTCGTTCAGCCGGTTAGCCACTGTTTCGGGCTGTACTGCGGAAAGTATCACATGGTCGCTGTCGGTAATTATAACCGCACGGGTACGCCTCCCGTAAGTGGCATCGATAAGCATGCCTCTGTCACGGGCTTCCTGGATTATGCGTTTGATAGGAGCGGATTCCGGGCTTACGATCGCAATAATCCTGTTGGCGGAAACGATGTTGCCGAAACCTATATTTACAAGCTTTATTTCCACGACGTTCCCTCCTTAAATATTATTCTATATTCTGTAATTGTTCCCTGATTTTTTCCAGCTGGCTTTTGATCTCGATGACTTCCTGCGCTATTTTATAATCGGAAGATTTGGCAGCGATGGTATTTACTTCTCTGAAAAGCTCTTGAGCAATAAAATCCATCTTTTTACCCGAAAGATCCTTCGACTCCGGCATACCCTTAAGTTGAGATATATGACTTTCTATCCTTACCAGCTCCTCGCTTATGTCGGATCTCTCAGCAAAAAACACGACTTCGGATTCCAGCCTTTCTTCGTTTAGTTCTTCTCCTCCGGCGATCCTGGCTATTTTCTGGCGGAGCCTTTTTCGATATTCATCCACAACGGCATCCGCCCGTATTTTTATATTTTCAACCCTTTTTTGTATAATATCAAGCCTCGAGGAGATGTCTTGCCAGAGATTGATACCTTCCCTCGTCCTCATTTCAATCAAGCTGTCCACAGCTTCCTTTAAAGCACCCTTCAGTGAAAACCACATCTCTTCCTCTTCGGGAAATTGCTGCTCCACCTTAAAAAGGTCCGGCATCATCGAAAGCAACGAAAGGGATACGGGGCCTTCGAAACCAATTTCTCCCCTAATCTCTACCAACTTTTTATAATAACTTTCCACGGCCGATTTGTCAATTTTAATGTCTACAGGGAGCGTTTCTGAAGAGTAGTTTATAAATACGTCAATACGCCCCCGGGCTATACGCTCTTTAATAAAGCTTCTTATTCTCTCCTCCAGGAAAAGCCAGGGCCTTGGCAGTTTGATATATATTTCAAGAAAACGGTGGTTTACCGATTTTATCTCAACCTCCCAGTTTACCTTTCCGCTGCTCCTGCCGCGGCCGTAGCCCGTCATGCTTCTGATCATATTAACTCAACGACCTTCCCGCATCAAAAACTAAGGCTTTCCTTTATTCTCCTCATGGCTTCTTTCAGCCTGTCGTCCGGTGTGGTCAGGGATATCCTCACGTAACCCTCGCCGTGATCTCCATAAGCATTACCCGGGGTAACTACAACAGCCGCCTTTTCTAATAGCATTTCCGCGAAGGAGCTGGACGTATACCCTTCCGGAACCGGAACCCAGACGTAAAACGTGCCCTTGGGAGGTTCAACCTCAAGTCCCACTTCTCTCAGTGTTTCAACCACGAGATCCCGCCGCCTTTTAAATACTGATAACATTTCATCTAAACTATTCTGGGGGCCTAACAGGGCTTCAATCCCCGCCCTCTGGATTGCGGTAAACTGCCCGGAATCCACGTTGGTCTTTATAATCCCCAGGGCGGCAATTACATCCTTGTTGCCCACCGCGTATCCCAGTCTCCATCCGGTCATTCTGTAGGGTTTGGAAAGGGAGCCAAATTCCACGCCTATGTCTTTTGCACCCTTCACCGATAACAAACTGGGGGCCTTGTATCCGTCAAAGGTGACTTCGGCGTAAGCGCTGTCGTGGCAGATTATTATATCATATGTTTTTGCGAATTCCACGGCTTCTTCAAAGAATTTTTCGTCGGCTACGGCGGCGGTGGGATTGTTCGGGTAACACAAAAACATGAGCTTTGCTTTTCTAGCTATTTCCGTGTCTATGCTTGAGAAATCCGGAAGGAAATTGTTTTCCTTTAACAGGGGCATAGAATAGGGTATGCCTCCCGCAAAAAGCGTGGCTGTTTTGTAAACGGGGTAAGCCGGGTCCGGAATCAGAGCATAATCACCGGGATCGATAAAGGCAAAAAATATATGGGCGATACCTTCTTTTGAGCCTATGAGGGCCATAACTTCGGATTCCGGGTCTAAATCTACTCCGAACCTTCTTCTATAATATGTAGCAACAGCCTTTCTGAAATCGAGGGATCCCTCGTAGTCCGGGTATTTATGGCATTCGGGATCCCGGGCGGCTTTTTCAAGGGCATCTATAATGTTGGGTGGCGTCGGCAAATCCGGATCACCCACGCCCAGGCTTATAACATCAATTCCTTTTTTTCTGAGCTCGGCAATTTTTTTGTCAATCTGGGCAAAAAGGTAAGGCGGTATTTGTTTGATACGCTCTGCAGTTTTCAAAACTATCTCCTCCATATTTAAAGTGTGTTAAGGTCTATATATCCCGAATAAACTTCTACGGCGGGGCCTGTCATGTAAACTCTACCGTTATCTTCGATTTCTATAAAAAGATCACCTCCAGGCAGGCTTACAGTAACTTTGGGTCCCACGATACCCTTTTTATAAGCCGCAACCGCCGAAGCACAGGCACCGGTTCCGCAGGCCATTGTAAGGCCAGCTCCTCTTTCCCAGACTCTCATTTTCAAACGGTTCTGTCCTTTAACTTCCACAAATTCCACATTAGTTCTTTTCGGGAAAAGGGGGTGTCTCTCGATCGCCGGTCCAAAGCGCTCTACCGGAAACCCTTCAACGTCATCCACAAATATCACGCAGTGAGGATTTCCCATCGAAACGCCGGTAAACTTAAACACCCGGTCGTCTACGCTGATTTCAAGGTCCACAGCTTCTTCATCCGGGTTGCCGGTCACAGGTATATCCTTTTTTCGCAGGCTATAGCACCCCATATCCACCCTTACGCTTTCTATGAGGTCATCCTTTATTATAATCTCCGGTTTAATTACTCCCGCGGGCGTTTCGACGGTTATACTCATCCTGTTGACCAGACCTCTGGAAAAGGCGTAGCGCGCAAAACAGCGGATGCCGTTGCCGCACATGTCGGCTTCACTTCCGTCGCTGTTGATTATCCTCATCTTTAGATCACACTTATCCGAAGGTAAAACCAGCAATATGCCATCGGCACCGACGCCGGCGTGTCTGTCGCATATTTTTTCCGCCTTTTCAAATATTATTCGTACATCTTCTTTAAAACCGTTTACGACTATAAAATCGTTTCCAAGGCCGTGCATCTTGGTAAACTTCATATTACACCATCACCCTCATTATTACTCCCAAAATCATTATTTATTATTATACCACCTAATTCCTCTTAAAACAATATGTGCATTATGGTATACTAGTAGCAGCTTAATCTCAAACAGGAGGGTAGCCATGCCTTTTGATGGAATTGTACTGAACGCCGTTCTCCATGAACTTAAAAAAACACTGGTTGGCGGCCGGATTGATAAGATATACCAGCCGGACAAAAACGAGATCGTGCTTTTCGTGCGGCATTGTAGGGAAGAAAATAAACTGCTGATTTCAGCCCATCCTCAAAACTGCCGTTTGCACATCACCGAAAAACACAAAGAAAATCCCATCTCGCCTCCTATGTTCTGCATGCTGTTGAGAAAAAATCTCATTGGCGGAAGGATCAGGGAAATCAAGCAAAGAGATCTGGAGCGCTTAGTCGAAATAGAAGTCGAAAACACGGACGAATTCGGAAGGATCGTTCTTAGAACGCTGCTGGTAGAGATAATGGGCAAGCACAGCAACATAATACTTATTGATGCCGGCGACGGCACGGTAATAGATTCCATAAAGAGGATACCTCCGGAAATAAACCGGGTGAGGCAGGTTCTTCCCGGAGTAAAATATGTATTCCCTCCTTTCAGCAACAGGGTAAGCCTGCTCTCGGTTGACAATAATCAAATTATGTCAATAATCCTGGACCTGCTAAACCGTTCTGACAAAACTTTACAGGTTTACCGGTGGATCACCGAAAACTTCATGGGGGTCAGCGGAGCGGCTTCCAAAGAGATCCTCTTCAGAAGCGGTATTGACGCCAACAAACCCGTGCCGGAATTGACTGAGGAGGAAAAGCGGAGAATCGCCGAGACACTGGTGAAACTTTCGATTGACATAAGAAATTTGCATTATTCGCCGAAAATTTACGTTGATCGCAGCAACCGGCAGCCTTGCGATTTCTGGGTCTTCCCCTTACACCACCTGACTTCTTTTTATGAGGTTTCGGGTTGCGGTGTAAACGAGACAGTCGACCGTTTTTACAGTCAAAAAGAGGATTTCGAAGCACTGATAAATATCAAAAAGACTCTTACCCTTCACGTCTCCAAACACCTGAAAAAACTCAACCAAAGTTTAGTCTTTCAGCGGGAAAAACTGGCCGAAGCTCAGGACGCAGAAAAATTTCGTATCTTCGGTGAGGTCCTGTCGGCCTATCTTTATAAACTAACCCCCGGTATGAAAGAGATAAGCCTGCCGAATTTTTACGACGAAAACAAAAGTGTGGTAATACCCCTGGACGAAAAGCTTTCACCGGCTCAAAACGCCCAGAAGTATTTCAGCAAATATAAAAAACTCCGGGCGACGCGGGAAAAAGTAGAAGCTCAGATGGAGGAAACGGTGCGCGAAGTCGAATACCTGGAGACCGTGCTCTATAACATAGAAGCTGCGGAAACCCTTGAAGATGTTACCGAAATCCAGTCGGAGCTATTTAATGAGGGATATATAAAAGAACACGAGAAAAAAACAAAGGGTGAAGACTACCGCTCTCACCCCATGAAATATAAATCCTCCGCGGGCTTTGTAATTCTTGTAGGCAAGAATAACAGGCAAAACGATATGCTCACCCGAAGGGCAAAACCCGATGATATATGGGTTCACGTTAAGGACGCTCCCGGTTCCCACGTGATAATACAGACGGGCGGGCGCAGGATTGACGACGACACCATCCTGGAGGCCTGTACTCTGGCGGCATATTACAGCAAAGCCAGAAATGGCGGCAACGTCCCGGTGGACTATACTTTGAAAAAATACGTAAGGAAGCCCCCGGGAGCAAAACCGGGTTTTGTAATTTACGATCACCACAAGACCGTTTACGTAACACCGCATGACGATCTTATTGAAAAGTTGACTAAAATATGACAACCTTTTTTGGCTTATTTTTTAAGAATTACAACGCAGTTTTCCCCGTCCACTTCCTCCAGTTTTACCTTTATTACTTCGTCCCTGGACGTGGGTACATTTTTGCCGACATAATCCGGTCTTATGGGAAGTTCCCGGTGGCCCCGGTCGATGAGTACAGCCAGCTGGATCATCCGGGCCCTCCCCAGGTCGGACAGCGCGTCCAGGGCCGCCCTCGCGGTCCTGCCGGTGTATATCACATCGTCTACCAGCACTATCTTTTTCCCGGTAATTTCAAAGGGAATTTCCGTTTTATTTACAACCGGCTGTTGCGAAAGGGTTGACAGGTCGTCACGGTAAAGGGTTATATCCAGAACCCCTACCGGCACTTCCACCCCTTCTATCTCTCGTATTTTCGAAGCCAGTCTTGCAGCGAGAGGCGCTCCTCTCCTGCGAATGCCGACCAGAACCAGGTCTTCGACACCTTTATTGCGCTCGATAATTTCGTGGCTGATTCTGGTCAACGCCCGTTCTATTGCCTTGTCATCCATTATACGGGCTTTTTCCTCCATTTACACCACCCTTTTTCTCAAAGTATTTAACATTTCGGTTAAATCTTGGGGAATGGGAGCTTCAAAGGTCATAAATTCTCCAGATCGGGGATGGTACAGCCCGAGCCTGTAAGCGTGAAGGGCCTGCCCGTTGATGTTAAAGGGACTTTTTTTTCTGGAGTACAGCGGGTCGCCGACAACGGGGTGACCTATAAAGCTCATGTGTACCCTTATCTGGTGAGTCCTGCCCGTCTCTATGTTGACTTCGATAAAAGTAAAATCTCCGAACCTCTCCAGTACTTTAAAATGGGTAACGGCTTCTTTCCCGTTCTTTGCGGTCACTGCCATCTCCACCCGCTTCACGGGGTGCCTCCCTATAGGCGCTTCAATTGTCGCTCTGTCTTCCGGGATATCGCCCCATACCACAGCCAGATAAGTTTTTCTCACCAGCTTGTTTTTAAACTGCCTTACAAGTTCCCGGTGGGCCATATCGTTTTTTGCCACAACTATCACTCCGGAAGTATCCTTGTCGAGCCGGTGAACTATGCCCGGCCTCATAACTCCGTTTATACCAGAAAGATCTTTTGTGTGGTATAAAAGGGCGTTCACAAGGGTGCCCGAGTAGTTCCCGGGGGCCGGGTACACCACCATGCCGCGGGGCTTGTTGACCACAATTATATCCCGGTCCTCGTGTATTATATCCAGAGGGATGTTCTCAGGTTCCAGGGATAGGGGTTTCGGAGACGGTATATTCGCTACAATAACATCGCCTTTTTTCAGTTTGTAATGGGGTTTAACGCTCCTGTCGTTTACCCTGATCCATCCCTCTTCGATTCCCTTTTGTATATAGCTCCTGGAAAGGTCGTTTAATGCACCGCTCAAAAATACGTCGAGGCGCTTTTTTGCGTCCTCTTCCTGCACCGAGATTTTAAAGACCTTACCCAAAAAACCGCCCTCCCGTCCGTCACTCAAGGCTTTTCATAATATGAGAATCAAAGATTATTATATACGCCAGCAACGCCACGCCTATAACGATGGCCGAATCCGCCAGATTAAACACCGGCCATACCCTGAAATCAATAAAATCGACCACGTAACCAAATCGCAAACGGTCCGCCAGATTTCCCGCAGCCCCGCCCAGAATAAGAGAAAGCACCATCCTGAAAAATCTTTTTTCCGGGGGTATTCGGAAGATGTAAAAAATGAGGGCAGCTATGACCATCAAGGATACTGTTGTGAAAAAGATCACCCTGCCCTGGAGGATGCTGAAAGCCGCCCCCGTATTCTGGATATAAGTTATATACAGTATATCCTTAATGACCGGAATTGACTGATGGGGAACCATTCCAACCCGAACGATGTATTTAGTGAATTGATCGATAATGAAAACGGCTGCTGCCAGAATCCATGCACTCAATATTAAAACCCCCGCGTATTAAATTCACATCAAAATTAT
Organism: Thermosediminibacter litoriperuensis; assembly: GCF_008124715.1. Classification (GTDB taxonomy): domain Bacteria; phylum Bacillota; class Thermosediminibacteria; order Thermosediminibacterales; family Thermosediminibacteraceae; genus Thermosediminibacter; species Thermosediminibacter litoriperuensis. Next base: position 152,589 of record NZ_VNHO01000001.1, read on the forward strand.
ATACCAGCGGCTTGAGAACTTCAACGAATAAAAAATAAATACCCAAAACGGGTATTTCAGCTTGTAGACAAAGCCGCTTTTAGGTTATGCATCCTAAAAGCGGCTTTTTGTTGAAGGCGAAGAAAATTTTTAAGAAAAACGAATGTAAAGCGGGGACTGTTGGCGGAAACGTTCCCCGTCTTTTCTTCCATAAAGCCAGCTTTTTTAAATTCATGCATGCGAAAAGAAGCGTGAGGTAATGTCCGACTTTCCTCAAGCCTCGTAGATTTGTATAGCGCATGCCATGCTTTTCCTTCGCATCGGCAAATACCCGCTCGATGGTCTGGCCGCGCATTTTGTATAGTTCTTTACCCCATTGGGTGTGTCTTATATCTTCCGCTTTTTC
>NZ_VNHO01000002.1 GCF_008124715.1 Thermosediminibacter litoriperuensis
ATGGCAAAGCAAAAATTTGAGAGGAAGAAGCCTCACGTTAACGTAGGCACGATAGGCCACGTAGACCACGGAAAGACCACCCTGACGGCGGCGATCACGCGGTGCCTTTCTACCACAGGGTTTGCCAACTTCGTAGCATACGACCAGATAGACAAAGCTCCCGAAGAGAGGGAACGCGGAATAACCATAGCGACGGCCCACGTGGAATACGAGACCGAGAACAGGCACTATGCCCACGTGGACTGCCCGGGTCACGCCGACTACGTAAAGAACATGATCACCGGAGCCGCCCAGATGGACGGAGCCATCCTGGTAGTATCGGCGGCGGACGGACCCATGCCCCAGACCAGGGAACACATACTGCTTGCCAGGCAGGTAGGCGTACCCTACATCGTAGTCTTCATGAACAAAGTTGACATGGTAGATGACCCCGAACTTTTGGAACTGGTCGAAATGGAAGTAAGAGAACTCCTGTCCTCCTACGAATTTCCCGGCGACGAGATACCCGTAGTGGCCGGCTCGGCATTAAAGGCGCTGGAATGCGGATGCGGCAAGAGGGACTGCGAATGGTGCGGGAAGATATGGCAGCTCATGGACGCCGTAGACGAATATATACCGACACCGGAGCGTGACGCCGACAAACCCTTCCTCATGCCGATCGAAGACGTATTCACCATAACCGGGCGCGGCACCGTAGTGACCGGGAGAGTAGAGAGGGGCACCCTGAAAGTAGGCGACGAAGTAGAGATAGTGGGATTGAACCCCGAGAAGAAGAAGACCGTAGTGACGGGTGTAGAAATGTTCAGGAAGATCCTGGACCAGGCGGTAGCCGGAGACAACATCGGAGCCCTCTTGAGGGGAGTCGACAGGGACGAAGTAGAGAGGGGCATGGTAATAGCCAAACCCGGATCCATCCATCCGCACACCAAATTCAAGGGACAGGTATACGTATTGAAGAAGGAAGAAGGGGGCAGGCACACACCGTTTTTCAACGGATACAGGCCGCAGTTCTATTTCAGGACCACCGATGTTACGGGAGTAATAAAACTGCCCGAGGGCACCGAGATGGTGATGCCGGGGGACAACGTGGTGATGGAGATCGAGCTTATATCTCCCATAGCGATAGAAGAAGGCCTTCGCTTTGCTATCCGCGAGGGTGGCAGGACCGTGGGGGCCGGTGTGGTGACCGAGATAATCGAATAAATAAAGGGAGAAATTAAGGGGAATCGGGAGATTCCCCTTAATTTTTGGCTTTTTATTGACAATAAAAACGAATTATGATAAATTGATTTAAGTGACTGACTGTATACTCGGAATGCACTGAGCTTAAAGGGGTAGGAGGTGTTCCGGATGAGGGTAAACATAGTGCTGGAGTGCACTGAATGCAAGCACAGGAATTACCATACAGAAAAGAACAAGAAAAACGACCCGGATCGACTGGAACTCAAAAAGTACTGCAAGTTCTGCGGGCGTCACACCCTGCACAAAGAGACAAAATAAAATGATTCCTTTTGAGGGGGATAATGCTTAATGGCAGCCGGCGGCGAAGGTTTCTTAAAAAGAAGCAGCAGATTTATTAAAGAAGTCAGGTCGGAACTGAAAAAGGTAACCTGGCCTACCAGGGATGAACTGGTATCGTACACGATCGTTGTACTTGTATCCGTAGCCCTGGTCAGCGGATTTATATGGATAGTTGACAGCATTCTGGTCAATATACTGAAGATGATTCTCCGGTAAGGGAGGGCGGGGTCTCACCCCTTGTAAGGATATGTCTAAAAACTGGTACGTAATCCATACTTATTCAGGCTACGAAAACAAGGTAAAAGCAAACCTGGAAAAGCGCGTGGAGTCCATGGGAATGCAGGACAAGATCTTCCGGGTGCTGGTTCCCGTGGAGGAGGAAGTCGAGATAAAAAACGGCAAAAAGAAGGTAACCCAGCGCAAGATATTTCCGGGATACGTTCTTGTAGAGATGATCGTTACCGACGATTCCTGGCACGTGGTTAGGAACACTCCCGGAGTCACGGGATTTGTGGGCACCGGGAATAAGCCCATCCCGCTGCAGGAATCGGAAGTAAAGGCGATTTTGAAGCAGATGGGTATAGAGGAGCCCAAACCCAGGATTGACGTGGATGTCAACCAGAATGTGAAGGTCGTTTCAGGACCCTTCGAGAACTTTGTGGGCAAGGTGCTCGAGATAAACCAGGAAAAACAGAAAGTAAAGGTCCTTATATCCATGTTTGGGCGGGAAACACCCATCGAACTTGACTTTAATCAGGTGGAAAAAATATAATATTTGCGAGGAGGTGCAAGTATGGCCAAAAAGGTAATAGCAGTAGTAAAGCTCCAGATCCCCGCTGGAAAAGCTACACCTGCTCCTCCGGTAGGTCCTGCCCTGGGTCCGACGGGTATAAACATAATGAACTTCTGCAAGGAGTTCAACGAGAAAACCGCAGCTCAGGCCGGTCTCATAATTCCGGTGGAGTTGACCGTATACCAGGATAGATCTTTCAGCTTTATCCTAAAGACACCGCCGGCATCGGTGCTGCTCATGAAAGCCGCCGGCGTTGAAAAGGGTTCCGGAGAACCCAACAAGAACAAGGTGGGTAAGGTTACCAAGAAAGACATAAGGGAAATTGCCGAGCTGAAGATGAAGGATCTGAATGCCGCCAGCATCGAAGCGGCCATGAAGATGATAGAGGGTACAGCCCGCAGCATGGGCATTACCGTGGTCGAGTAAGGACCATGTGGGAGGAATTTTATTTCCGGCAATACCACAGGAGGGAGAAAAATGGCAAAGAGAAGTAAGAGCTATCTTGAAGCATTGAAGTTAGTGGATAAGACCAGGCTATATGAGCCCAGGGAAGCCGTAGAACTGGCCATCCAGACCGCCAATAAAAAATTCGACGAGACTATTGAAGTAGCCGTGAGGCTCGGCGTCGACCCGCGCCATGCCGACCAGCAGGTAAGGAGCACGGTGGTGCTTCCCCACGGTACAGGCAAAACCGCCAGAGTGCTGGTGTTTGCAAAGGGTGAGAAGGCCACGGAAGCCGAACAGGCGGGCGCTGACTACGTAGGTGCCGAAGACCTGATCGCCAAAATTGAGGGTGGATTTCTGGACTTTGATGTGGCAGTGGCCACACCGGACATGATGGGCGCTGTGGGTAAGCTGGGCCGCATACTGGGCCCGAAGGGCCTGATGCCCAACCCCAAAGCCGGGACCGTCACCTTCGACGTGGGCAAGGCCGTAAAGGAGATAAAAGCAGGCAAGATCGAATACCGCGTCGACAAAACCGGTATAGTACACGCTCCCATAGGCAAGAAATCTTTCGGCCCCGATAAATTGCTGGATAACTTCACGGCTCTGATGGAGTCCATAATAAAGGCGAAACCCGCCGCTGCCAAAGGAACGTATATAAAGAGCGTGGTAATCTCCAGTACCATGGGTCCGGGGATTAAAATAAATCCGATGAAAGTAGTGGAAAAAAAGTAGTGGGGAAAATAATTCTATAATTGAATATAGATCTATTTCGCCGCCCATGATGTAGTTTGCGGTGAAATAAAGAGCACATTCGCTGCAGACAGTAGGTGCCGGAAGGCTTAATATCCTACCGAGGCGAAGGCAATGTATGAAGTCGAATACAGGGCCTTTCTGTACCTCTGCAGAAAGGCCTTTTAAGTTTGCTTAAGGAGGTGAGAAGGTGGGAACCAGAGAGGAAAAACAGCAGCTGGTCGCCGAGCTGAAGGATAAGTTCAGCAGGGCCAGGGCAGCCATATTGACCGACTACAAAGGCCTCAATGTGGGGGAAATAACCGAACTCCGCAGAAAATTAAGGGAGCAGGGTGTCGAATACAAGGTAGTAAAGAATACCCTCACTAAACTGGCGATTAAGGATTTCGATTACAACCTGGATGAGTACTTAGAGGGTCCTACGGCGGTGGCTTTCGGGTTCAGCGACCCGGTTGCTCCGGCCAAGGTGCTGGTGGACTTCGCTAAAGACCATAAGCAGCTTGAGATAAAAGCCGGCGTCGTGGAAGGCCGTGTGGCCGACAAGGCCATGGTTGAGCAGCTGGCAAAGCTTCCCCCGAAGGAAGAGCTCATTGCCAAGACCGTGGGAGCTATCCAGTCGCCTCTCTTCGGTATCGTATGGGTCCTGCAGGGGCCCATTCGCGATCTGGTGTACACCCTGCAGGCCATTCAGGACAAAAAGGCTTCTTAATTATTTGGAAAAAGGTTCACTGCAAGATCATTATGGCAGTGTAACAGCCGGGTGCCGGATTGTTGTCTGCCAATAAGCGAAGGGATTTTGCAGTGAATCAAAGAAATTACAAATAAAAAATTCGAGGAGGATGTAAAAAAATGACAAAAGATGAAATCATTGCTGCTATAGAGAATATGACCGTTCTCGAGCTTTCCGAACTGGTGAAAGCGCTTCAGGAAAAATTCGGCGTAACCGCCGCCGCTCCGGTGGCCGTGGCTGCCGGTCCGGCTGCTCCCGGTGCCGCCGAGGCTGCAGCTCCCGAACAGACCGAATTTGACGTAATCCTGGCCAACCCCGGCGCCGAAAAGATCAAGGTAATCAAGGTTGTGAGAGAGATTACAGGCCTCGGGCTGAAGGAAGCCAAAGACCTGGTAGACGGAGCCCCGAAACCCGTAAAGGAAAAGGTCAGCAAGGAAGAAGCCGAGCAGATCAAGGCGAAACTTGCCGAAGTCGGTGCTACTGTCGAGATAAAGTAAAAGGCCTAAAATTTGCGGGCGCGCCCCAGGGCGTGCCCGCGGCACTTTTTAATGGGAAACCCTTGACGAAAGAAGCTTTTTATTATAAAATATAAAATGCATTGCGAAATTACGACGCGGGGTGGAGCAGTCTGGTAGCTCGTCGGGCTCATAACCCGGAGGTCGCTGGTTCAAATCCAGCCCCCGCCACCAAAAAAGCGAAAATATGGCGGCGTAGCTCAGGTGGCTAGAGCATGCGGTTCATACCCGCAGTGTCCGGGGTTCAAATCCCTGCGCCGCTACCATACTTTTAGTGGCCCTGTGGTCAAGTGGTTAAGACACCGCTCTTTCAAGGCGGTAACAGGGGTTCGACTCCCCTCAGGGTCACCATTTTATTTTAAGGATAAAAAAGTCGCGGGCCGCGACTTTTATTTTTTTTTGTCTAACGATTTTTTTACTCGACACCGTCGTATTGACAATTTTTATTATACTCAGGTTGTATAATAAAGCCTACCAAAATGTGCGGTAGGTGATGGAAGTGATAAATAAAACCCGGTTGAATAGACCCGGACTCGCCGTCCCGCCGGTGTCTTTGACTCCCGACAGCTTCCTGATTCACATCATAGCCTTTATCTTCGGGAGGGCGCCGGTCATGGGTATTTATCCCCTAGGGATTTCCATAACGGCTGCGGCCGCACTGTACCGCGGCAGGTTTTTTTCGATAGGGCTGGCGGCTCTTTTCGGAACCCTAACCGCTACCCGTGACTTCACAGCGATAAGGTATGCGGCGTCGATAATCCTTTTTACTGCGATTTACTATATGCTGGAAAATAGGGTCGCCAATAAAGACCTATTAATCGGCGGCAGTATTCTGGCATCTCTGACCGCGCCGGGGCTTTTAATTTTTTCTATAAAAGGGACTAGCTTATACGATTATATTCTGGTTTTCCTCGAAGCTGCGCTGGCCCTGGTTATGACTTACATTATACCCTTCGGCCTTCCCGGCGTATTCAGAACCCGGACTACGAGGATCGAAAAGAGCCTGTGCCTCATACTTATAACGGGTGCGATCCTCAGGTTCGCCGGGCTGTGGGAACCGTATGGCCTCAGCATAAAAGAAGCCCTGAGCGTTCTTGTTATCCTGGTCGCGGCCTTTGCGACAGGTTCCGGAGCCGGGGCCGTGGCGGGTGCCGTAATGGGCATGATGGGATCTCCTGCTGCGGTAGCACCCTGGTCGGCGGGAATCATGGCGTTTGCGGGGCTTGTAGCAGGAGCTTTTCACCGGCTGGGCAAGTACGGCACGATAGCAGGATTTATACTGGGATACATGATTTTTAACCTTTATGCGGGCTCCATTGGAAAAGTAGCAATTCAAGTTTCCTCGCTGGCCATGGCTCTCGTGGCTTTTGCGCTGCTGCCGTCCGGTGTCTTGCGAAAGGCGGCCGAGTACTTTTCGAGCGATAGCAGCGAGGAGGATCTGATTAACAGGCGCGAAATATTCCGGGACAAGCTTTACGAGCTCGCCAGACTCTTTGAAAATCTGGCGGGAGCTTTAACCCTCCCGCTGAAGGAGGAAAACCACCCGGGCTATTTTACAAGGGTTTACCAGAAGGCCAGAAGCGAGATATGCTGCGAATGCGGACTTCAGAAGACCTGCTGGGAAAGGGAGTTCAAGGCCACGGTCCGGGCCTTCTACGAATTGATGAAGTGCGAGAGAGATACCTCGCGCGATGGTATGCCAAGGCTTTTCAAAGGCCGCTGCGGGAGAACCGAGGAAATAAGGAAACTGATAAGAGACATGAACTATGTCAGGAGCCTGGAACTCCAGATGGATTCTATAGTAAGGAGCCACCAGGAGATGGTTCTTAAAAAATACAAAGAAACGGCCGGCATTATAAGAGCCCTGGCCGATGGAGCATTCCCCGAGAGCGCCGGCTCCGGCATCGAAGAAAAGATAAAAAACAGGCTTTCGGAAATGGGTATAAGAGTTGAACACGTCTACAGCGTGAAACAGGCGGACAGGCTGCAGGTCAATATAGTGAAGGGACCCTGCATAGGCGGCCGCCAGTGCGAGAGCAGTATACCCTCCTGCGTGGCAGAGGCCCTGGGCGCCGGTGCGGCGATCAAGATCGTGGAATGCCCGCTTAAAAGCGGGAGCACCAGGTGCAGGCTTAAAGTGGTACCCGCGGGCATCTACAGGGTGACCGTAGGCGTAGTCAGCGTTCCCAAAGAAGGTGCCGAAGTCTCCGGCGACTGTTTCTCGTTTATGGAACTTGAAAACGGTAAATTTATGCTCGCTATCAGCGATGGTATGGGAGTCGGGGAAAAGGCCAGGCAGGAGAGCGAGCGAACCCTTTCCATCCTGGAAGAGCTCCTGGAAGCCGGTTACGACCATAAGACGGCTCTGGACATTCTGAATTCCGCCATGCAGGTTGCAAGGAACGACGATAGTTTTTCCACCCTGGACCTGGCTCTGATAGATACCTATTCGGGCCAGGTGGAGTTCATAAAGGCCGGGGCGGTGACCGGGTTCATCAAGCGGGGTAAGCTGGTGGATACTGTAAAAGGAGGTTCACTGCCCGTCGGGATTGTCGACAGCATAACGGCGAGCAGCGTGAAAAAGCGCCTTAAACCGGGTGACATGATTGTGCTGTTGAGCGACGGCGCGCTGGATTCCTTCTCGGACGGAGAGGATAAGGAAGCCGAGATGATAGAATTCCTGGCGGCGACCAACACCACCAACCCCCAGGAACTCGCCAACATGATACTGGAAAAGGTGAGGGAAAAGAAAAAAACCGTAAGAGACGACATGACGGTGCTGGTGGGCAGGATATGGCACCAGCAGTATCGATAGGGCCGCAAGGCCCTTTTAATTTTAGCGCCGGCGGCTTGTGTTTGAAGGGCGGTTCTGATATCATTTAAAATAATGGATTCACTAGATCAAACGGCAGGTACCGGTCTTTCACCTGCTGTTAGATTTCACGGTGGGTGGGTATGGACATTATCAGCGTATTCAAAGATACGGTAAACAAATACCGAATGCTGCAAAGGGGCGACAGGGTGCTGGTCGGCGTCTCGGGAGGGCCGGATTCGGTATGCCTCCTGCACCTGCTGCTCCGTCACCGGGAAGAGTTCGACATCAGCCTGGCGGTGGCGCATCTCAACCACTGCTTTCGCGGTGCAGAGTCGGATGAAGATGAAGCCTTTGTAAGGGACCTGGCCGGGAAATGGGGGTTGCCGTATTACGGTGAAAAGGTGGACGTGCCCGACTATATAAAAAAGACCGGACTGTCGCCTGAAGATGCAGCGCGCCGGGTAAGGTACGCCTTTTTCGAGAGGGTCAGGAGGGAAATCGGAGCCGGAAAGGTGGCGCTGGCCCACAACAGCAACGACCGCGAGGAAACCATACTTATGAACATATTCAGGGGCACAGGTCTGGAGGGGCTGACGGGCATAGAGGCCGTAAGAGACCACTACATCCGCCCGCTTATTGAAGTGGAGAGGGCCGCCATAGAGGAGTACCTGAAGCGGGAGGGTGTTCCCTACCGGATAGACAGCACTAACCTTCAAACTTATTACTACAGGAATAAGCTGAGGCTGGAGTTGATCCCGCTCATAAAAAGGGAGTACTGCCCCCACCTTTCGGCTTCGCTGAAAAGACTTTCCGAAATTGCATCCGCGGACATTTCCCTCCTGGGGAAACTGACGGACGAGGCCTTTGCCCGGGTCGTCAGAGCAATGCCGGGCGGGGTGATGATAGATTTAAAGAAATTCAATGAGCTTCACGAGGCCCTCAGGTACAGGGTAGTGAGAAAGGCCGTGGAGGAAATTTTGGGGGACCTGAAGGACTTCGAGTACCGGCACGCCAGAATGGCCGTGGAATTTATTGCGGAAAAACCAACCGGCAGCAGGCTCAATCTGCCCCGCGGCCTTACCGGAGAAAAAAGCTACGAATACTTTTACATTTACAGGGGCGATCCCCCGGCAGCGGCCGATTTTTATTACGAACTTCCGGTGCCGGGGAAAATACAGGTTCCTGAAGCGGGTGCGGCCGTTACCGCCCGGATTATTGAAAACAAGGGAGGGATTGCCTTTAAAGCCAATCCCTTGATGGCATATTTGGATTATGGTAAAATAAAAGGAAATTTAGCTGTAAGGAACCGGCGGCCGGGAGACCGGTTCATTCCCTTCGGGAGCCGGTTTTCGAAGAAACTCCAGGACTTTTTTGTGGATAACAAAATACCCGCCGGGGAGAGGGACCGGGTGCCTCTTGTCGTGGCAGGAGACCGGATACTCTGGGTCGGCGGCATGAGGATCGACGACAGGTTCAAGGTCACCGGGGATACGAAAAAAATCCTGGTGCTGGAAATACAAAGACAAAATGGGATTCAGGAGGAGTCGACGTGTTAGAAGACATAAAGGAAGTATTGATAACGGAGGAAGAAATAAAAAATAAACTCAGGGAGCTCGGGGGAAAAATAACCCGGGATTACAAAGACAAGGACGATGTGCTTGTGGTGGGAGTTTTAAAGGGAGCAGTGCTTTTCATTGCGGACCTCATAAGGCACATACAGCTCCCGGTTCAGGTGGATTTCATGGCGGTATCCAGTTACGGCGCATCAACCAAGTCTTCGGGAGTTGTTAGAATATTAAAGGATCTGGATGAGGATATCGAGGGTAAAAACATTCTCATAGTAGAGGACATCATCGATTCGGGTCTTACACTAAGCTACCTTTACAGCATGCTTAAGTCCAGGAAGCCCGCCAGCATAAAGATCTGCACGCTGCTCGACAAGCCCAGCAGGCGCAAGGTGGACATAAAGGTGGACTACCTGGGCTTTGAGATACCCGACTTTTTCGTCGTGGGGTACGGCCTGGATTACAACGAAAAATACAGGAACCTCCCCTTTATAGGCATTTTAAAGCCGGAAGCCGTAAAACCTGCAGGGGAATAGTGAAGGTTTGGGGGTTTTGCAAATATTATAATATTATGATAGAATATCAGGGGAATTATTCATGCTCTTGAAGGGAGGAGCAGTTTTGAACAATTTTTTTCGCAACGCCAGTTTCTACCTGCTGATATTCATTCTGATTTTATCCCTAGTCCAGTGGTACTCTACTAAGAACGAAATCCAGGCCAGGGTGGGCTATACAGAGCTTATCCAGATGATCGATAAAGGCCAGGTCAGAGAAATCAAAATGATGGACAGCAATATAGAGGGCACTTTGAAAGACGGGCGTAAATTCTCGAGCTATGTCCCCGATAAAACGGTATTTATCGAGAGGATTCAGCCCAGGATAGACAGGGGAGAACTTATCCTCATCGCGCAACCGGTGCCGGCAGTGCCCTGGTGGTCCCAGATACTGCCCTCGGTTTTGATGGCATTGCTCTTCGTCGGCGCCTGGTTCTTCATAATGCAGCAGAGCCAGGGCGGAGGAAGCAGGGTGATGAGCTTCGGCAGGAGCAGGGCCAGGCTCCTCACCGATGACAAGAGGAGGGTGACCTTTAAGGACGTAGCGGGTGTGGATGAGGCCAAGGAAGAACTTCAGGAAGTCGTGGAGTTTTTGAAACACCCCAAGAAATTTATAGAGATGGGGGCGAGAATACCCAAGGGAGTGCTTCTGGTCGGTCCCCCCGGTACCGGCAAAACCCTGCTGGCCCGAGCCGTGGCCGGAGAAGCAGGCGTCCCCTTCTTCAGCATAAGCGGCTCGGATTTTGTGGAGATGTTCGTCGGCGTTGGCGCTGCCAGGGTTAGGGATCTATTCGAGCAGGCCAAGAAAAACGCTCCGTGCATCGTTTTCATCGATGAGATCGACGCTGTCGGCAGGCAGAGGGGAGCGGGCCTGGGCGGCGGTCACGACGAAAGGGAACAGACGTTAAACCAGCTCCTCGTCGAAATGGACGGTTTTACTGTAAATGAGGGCATCATAATAATTGCTGCCACCAACAGGCCGGATATCCTGGATCCGGCGCTTTTGAGGCCCGGCAGGTTCGACCGCCAGGTGGTGGTGGACCGCCCGGACGTCAAGGGCAGGGAAGAGATCCTGAAGGTCCACGCCAGGAGCAAACCCCTTGCCGATGATGTTGATTTGGCGGTGCTGGCCCGGAGAACCCCGGGATTTACGGGAGCCGACCTGGAAAACCTGGTGAATGAGGCGGCGCTTCTGGCTGCCCGCAGGAACAAGAAAAAAATCAACATGGAAGAGCTGGAAGAGGCCATTACAAAGGTGATAGCTGGACCGGAGAAAAAGAGCCGCATCATGACCGAGCGGGAAAGGCGCCTGGTGGCCTACCACGAGGCGGGCCACGCAGTGGTGGCGCAGCTCCTGCCCAACGTGGACCCGGTTCACGAAGTATCCATCATCCCCAGGGGAAGGGCGGGAGGTTATACACTGATACTCCCGAAAGAAGACCGTTTCTTCATGGGTAAAAGCGAACTGCTGGACCATGTGACCCATCTCCTGGGCGGCAGAGCATCCGAAGAATTGGTGCTGCAGGAAGTGAGCACCGGCGCCCAGAACGACCTGGAACGGGCTACGGACATAGCCCGCAGGATGGTTATGGAATACGGCATGAGCGAAACTCTGGGTCCCATGACCCTGGGCCATAAACAGGAAGAGGTATTCCTGGGCAGGGACCTGGCCAGGGGCAGAAACTACAGCGAAGAGGTGGCTGCAGCGATAGACAAGGAAGTGCGCAGCATCATAGACAAATGCTACAGCAAAGCGAAAACTCTGCTCAGCGAAAATATAAATAAGCTCCACAAGGTGGCGGAAGCCCTGCTGGAACGCGAGAAGCTCACGGAAGAGGAATTTCTCGAAGTTTTCGCCAGCGCCTGAAAAGACATCGAATAGACTCACCCATCGTGGTGGGTCTATTTATTTTGGAATACAAATCGGAATGGGTGAAATTATAAAATATATATGGCAGATGCCCTCATAAGTTACACTGCCAAAATATACCGTAACAGTATTTTATCTGAGCGGGAAGGTGGTCCGGTTGAACATTTCTGGAGATCTGTTTTTTCTTATCGTTGCAATTATGGCAGGGGTTTTCATGGCCGTCCAGGGTTCCATGAACTCAGTGGTGAGCAGGGCCATAGGACTTTCGGGAGCTACTTTTATCGTCCATCTTACGGCGACCCTGATAATGACGGCGGTTATCCTTTCAGGTGCCGGCAAGAGTACCTGGGTCAATTACACCCGAGTGCCATGGTACGATTACCTGGGCGGTGCTATAGGTGTTCTGATCACGTACGCCGTGGTGATGAGCATACCCAGGCTGGGGGCAGCCGTGGCCACTACCGCTATCATCGTAGGCCAGGTACTGACTGCCTGCCTCCTGGACCATTTCGGTTTTTTCGGTCTTGAAAAAATGCCCTTCACGTGGATGCGGTTTCTGGGCTTAGTCCTGTTGTCAATAGGGGCTAAGCTGTTACTTAATTGATGGGAGAAAACTTGACAATATTTTCCGGAAAACATATAATAAAATCAAACATATCATTATATGTAGATATAATTAATTTCCGGAGGGGGGTCTCAATATGGATCTTGCCAGGACTTACCTGGGAGAAAAGGTACTGGAGCAGGGCATCAAATTTCTGTTGAATGAACCGATAAATAATTTGGAAAAGATGATTGAATGGGTGGAAAAAATTCCCATGCCCGAACATCACAGGAAAAATGTAGCTTCGGCAAAAAGATTCCTGCAAAACAAGGAAACCAACTGGTACAGACTGGCGGAAAGGCTACTCACCGGGACGCATCCCAACGTCAAGCAGAAATTGGCCGTGAACTTTTTCGTGAATGCAAGCTTCCTCGGGGTGCCCAAGCAGATGGAAATGGCGAAAAAACTGGGCTGCTCGGTTCCGTGGGCGCTGCTGGTGGACCCGACGGAAAGATGTAACCTTAACTGTACCGGGTGCTGGGCCGGGGACTACCAGAAAAGAGAAGAGCTCAGTTACGAACAGCTTGACAGGATATGCACGGAAGCTCAGGAACTTGGCATATTCTTTATAACGATGTCCGGCGGCGAACCCCTGCTGAGGAAGGACGATATATTAAAACTTGCCGAGAAACACAGTTCCATGGTATTCCACCTCTTCACCAACGGCACCCTGGTGAATGATGAACTGATCGAAGACATGCAGCGGGTGGGGAACTTAATTCTTGCCTTCAGCATAGAAGGGTTCGAGGAAACCACGGACCGGCGGCGGGGTAAGGGCGTTTTCAGGAAGGTAATGGAAGCCATGGATAAAATGAGAGAAGCCGGCCTTGTATACGGGGTATCCGTCACTTATACGAGACATAATACCGAAGAGCTGGCCAGCCCAGAATTCGTAGATATGCTGGTGGATAAAGGCGTGACCTTCGCCTGGTACTTTACGTACATCCCCATCGGCAAGGACGTGGACCTGGACATGATGGCAACGCCGGAACAGAGGGCCTACATTTACGACAGGATTCTGGAGTACAGGAAGACCAAACCCATATTGATAGTAGATTTCTGGAACGATGGCGAGGTTTCTAACGGCTGCATAGCCGGGGGCCGCAGATACCTTCACATAAACGCCCAGGGAGAAGTGGAGCCCTGCGCTTTTGTGCATTATTCTACGTGTAACATCAAGAACGTGAGCCTTAAGGAGGCTCTATGTTCACCTCTGATGAAGGCGTATCAGAAGCGGCAGCCCTTCAACATGAACATGAGGAGGCCGTGCCCCCTGATAGACAATCCCCAGATGCTGAAGGAAATAGTGGAGGAAAGCGGGGCCTACAGCACCCAGCTTACGGCCAACGAAACGGCTGCGGAATTTGCTGAAAAATTGAAGCCCTACGCCGAAAAATGGGGTGAAATTGCGGACAAAATCTGGTATGATAATAATAAACGGGTAGACGAAGCCGCTTGTAGGGAGGGAACTGATTGACATTGAATCTGACGGAATCCAAAGTGCAGTTTTTAGAAAGCCTCGCCGACAGGACCAGATTGAGAATTGTGGAAGCTTTAAGAGAAAGAGAAAAGACCGTAAGCCAGCTGGTCCAGGAATTGGGAGCCACCCAGTCCAATATTTCCGGGCACCTGAGGTTGCTGAAAATAAGCGGCATAATAAAAAGCCGCCAGGAGGGGAAATACGTTTATTACAGCTTGAGCAGCAGTGCTATTGCCGATTTTCTTACAAAACTTGAGGACATGCTCGCGGTGATGAGAAGGGAAGCCCTGGAAGGCGCGTGAGCCGGGCTTCCCTTTTTATGTATCGATATACGCCGGAGATCGCGCCAAATACCACCTTACGAGCCGTATTTTTCCGCCCCTGGCTTCATTGAGCGCCGGGCTCCCATTGCAAAATGACAAACGTTCCGGCTTTTTTCATAGTTACGGCAGGCCCCGCCGATATACGCCGCGAGTTCCAGGACTCTCATAGTGTAGCCGTACTCATTATCGTACCATGCCAGGACTTTTACAACCCTGTTGTCTATAACCATAGTGGAAAGGCCGTCGACTACGGCAGAGTGAGGATTTTTCAAAAAGTCGGTGGAAACCAGAGGCTCCTCAGTATAATCCAATATACCCTTTAACTCTCCTTGAGATGCGTCCTTGAATAAACTGTTTACCTCTTCTTTCGTGGTAGGTTTCTCCACATTAGCCACAAAATCTATTATTGACACCGACGGAGTAGGAACTCTGAAGGCACAGCCGTTCAATTTCCCCGAAAGATGGGGAATAACAAGGCCTATGGCTTTAGCAGCCCCGGTGGTAGTAGGAATTATAGACATGGCCGCTGCTCTCGCCCGCCTGAGGTCTTTATGAGTCTTGTCCACCAGATGCTGGTCGGCGGTATAAGCGTGTACAGTCGACATCGATCCGTTGATTATCTTTAGGTTTTCATCCAGTACTTTGACCACCGGTGCAAGGCAATTGGTGGTGCAGGATGCCGAAGACAGGATAAAATCTCTTTCAGGGTAGAAATCTCCTTCATTGACGCCCATGACAATGGTTCTGTCCACGTCCTCGGCTGGAGCCGTGATTATGACTCTTTTAGCTCCGGCTTTTAAATGTTTTTCCGCATCCTGGCGTTTTCTTAATTTGCCCGTGGATTCGATAACTATCTCTATCCCCAGTTCATCCCAGGGCAAGTTCTCTGGATCTTTTTCGGCAAAAAAAGGAATCGGTTTTCCGTTTATTATCAGAGCATCATCGGATGCCTCTATGCTGCCGGGGAAAACGCCGTAAACGGAGTCATATTTGAAGAGGTGAGCATGGGGCCTTGGGCCGCTAGTGCTGTTGATAGCCGCTACCTCTAGCTCGGGCTTGTTGCCTTCCACCCAGATTCGCAAGGCGTTTTTTCCTATCCTCCCAAAACCGTTTATTGCAACCCTCACCTTCATGAATAAAGCCTCCCTTAAATTTTTTAATGACTGCAAATAATTATATCACAATAAGTCTTATTATGCTATATTATATTAAATTTATCAGTTAAATAATACAACACAATACTTTAATAAACCCAAATTGGTATGTATAAATGATGTATCTCTTTCTACAAAACTTGAGGCGTGCTCGCAGCCATCATTAATGCCCGGCTATCGTTGAAAGGGCCGGCTTGTCATTATAAAAGCCGGGTGAATCTGAATACACTTCTTTTACCTTACGTATACAATTATCTAAAATTAGATTCCAGAGGATATGGAATTATATTGTCTTTTAAGGGATCATCAATGCTTATTTCATCATTATTTATGCCAGTTCTAATAAATAAATTCAGTGAAATCACGGTTTTTAAATTAGGAGTAACAGGCCTCGGGTTAGTCCTTCTGTTGTTCCCCCTAAATGAGATATTTGCACTTGCGGCAATTCTACAGTCCCTGAACGGAATATTTAATTTAATGTATTCAGTCACAAGAACAACGATAATTCAAAAGCATGGAGAAAATCAGTATCTAGGCAGAGTTTTCAGTACAAATTCGATGTTCATTAACATCGCTTCAGTCATAAGTTTAAGCACCTCTGGTTTTTTGGCCGAGATCACAAGCGTAAGATTTGTGTTAATTGTCGCAGGCTTAATAGTATTACTGGCGGGACCCTATCTATATTTAATATAAAAGAGCCGGATACCGTTTTGACCCAATAAATGTTTGATTTTCTTTTGGCCTATTTATGGTTATGCCTGACGGCAATTGCTTTAAAAACTAACGCCGTGTCGAGACTTGCAAGCTCACTTTGCGAAAATGTTCTATCTCATTTCCTCGAATATTTAATAGTTATATAATATGGGGATATTACGGGGAAGGAGGGGTTGATCCGTGAAGCCGGTGAAGACGGGAATGGAAACGGAGGATTTGCTTGTATTACTGAGATTGATGAATTTTGGTATGGGGATTTTAACTGTATTATTTTCTTTCAGGCTTTTTTTTAAAAACAAAAGCCTGTTTCCACTCTTTATAGCAGCAGCCATCATAACCGCGGGTCCTGTGGAAGACTTGATCATGAGCCGGGTGAGTCCGGAACAGCGACCGGTGATAGACCAGCTCACGAGCCTGGGCTTTCTGGTGTTTCTGTTTCTGGCTTTATTGAGCTCCCACTTAAAAGCCGGGTGAACTTAAAGTTCACCCGGCCGAAAGGTATTGAAGTTAAAACCTACGTAAAGACTCTTTCCAGGTATGATCATACCCACTTCCGCCTTTAAAACACGAATACGAAACAAGACACCCCTAAACGTAGAAGAATTCTTGTTGTATTTTTCCCCTCATAATATAGTCGTTTTATCACCCCAAAAAGTTCCCTGAAAAAATAAAAATTTTTTTGAACGCGCATTACAGGTATACCGGCAGATGCAGTTCATTTTAGGATCACACATCAACGCTGCTCCTCAGCGTTGATTTTTCTCATATTTATGATAAAATAATGCTGTAATTTGTCCGGCATCCGGGAGGAGCCGGAACGGAGGTGAAAAAATGAATAGGAGCAGGACGAAGGGAGCGGTACGGCGGGCCAGGTCCCTGGCGATAGCGGGGGTTTTGGGCGCCGTCTCCATAGTGCTGGGGATGACTCCCCTGGGGTTTATACCCGTTCCCACGGCCGCGGGACATGCCACTATAATGCATATCCCGGCCGTACTGGCAGGAGTGCTGGAAGGACCGGTTACAGGCGGCCTTGTGGGCCTGATCTTCGGCCTTCACAGCTTCATCAGGATGGGTTCCCCGCTGTTTGCCGATCCCGTAATTGCCGTTTTGCCCAGGATCATAATCGGGGTGGTGGCGCACCTTGCATACCGGCTGACCGGCAGTGTGGCCCTGGCGGCGGCTCTCGGCACCGTGACCAATACGGCCGGTGTTCTGGGCCTGGCGGTTGTTAGGGGATATATCGCCGCACCGGTGGCCTGGGGCATAGCTGTGACCCACGGCATCCCCGAGGTGGTGGTTGCCGTCTTATTAACCACCCTGGTCTACAAGAGCCTGAAAATAACGAGAAGGTGAAAACGTGCTTCTTACCATCGATGTTGGCAATACCAATATAGTATTCGGGATATACAGGGGCAAGGACCTTCTCACCCACTGGAGAGTGTCCACCCATAAGGAGCAGACGGAAGATGAGTACGGCATACTTCTGAAAAACCTCCTGGCGGATACCGGAATAGACTTCCGGCAAATAAAGGGGGTCGTAATATCGTCGGTGGTCCCGACCATTACGCCCTATCTGGAGAAAATGTGCGGTAAATACCTGGGAATTAAGCCCCTGGTGGTGGGGCCGGGTATAAAAACGGGTATAAATATAAAAGTGGAAAATCCCCGGGAGGTCGGGGCCGACAGAATAGTCAATATGGTGGGGGCGTATCACAAGTATAAAGCCCCCCTTATTGTGGTGGATTTCGGGACCGCCACCACTTTTGATGCGGTCAGTGCCGATCTGGAGTTCCTGGGTGGTGCCATAGCTCCCGGCCTTACAATTTCCGCGGAAGCCCTTTTCAGGAGTGCTTCAAGGCTGTACCGTGTGGAGATAATCAAGCCGGAGAGGGTTATAGGTAAAAATACCGTTACAAATATTCAATCGGGGCTGTTTTTCGGATACGCGGGACTGGTGGATAATATCGTTGAGCGGATGAAAGAGGAAATGAGAGAAGAAATTGGAGAAGATAATATATTCGTGGTGGCTACAGGTGGGCTTGCCCAACTTATTTCCGGAGGCACCAGGACCGTAGATAAGGTGGACCCCATGCTCACTTTAGAGGGGCTGAGGATAATCTATGAAAAGAACTCTGAACCGTTATAGGGAAAACCCGGGGGTTTTCCCTTTCCTTGATTTTTGCCCGGTTTTCCTGGCGCCGATGGCGGGCATCACGGATCTTCCCTTCAGGACCATATGCAGGGAGTTCGGCGCCGATGTGGTGATAACCGAAATGGTCAGTACCCGCGGCATATATTACAACGACCCCAAGACCGCGGCGCTCCTGACCGTAGATCCCTGCGAACATCCGGTAGGCGTCCAGCTCTTCGGCAACGACCCGGAGTTTTTCGTACATGCAGTTAAAAAGATCGAGGACAAACCCTTCGATTTTATAAACATGAATATGGGATGTCCCACTCCCAAGATCGTCAAAAACGGCGACGGGTGCGCTCTGATGAAGGAGCCGGAGCTGGCCCAGAGAATAATAGAAGCTACCGCCAAAGCCTCGGACAGGCCGGTGACGGTGAAGATACGCAAGGGCTGGGACGAGGACCACGTCAACGCCGTGGATTTCTCCAGGATGGCCCAAGAGAGCGGTGCCGCCATGATTATAATCCACGGCAGGACCAGAGAGCAGTTTTACAGCGGCAGGGCCGATTGGGATATAATAAGAAGGGTGAAAGAGGCGGTGAGCATCCCGGTTATAGGCAACGGCGACGTTTTTTCGGCCCGCGACGCGGCGGCGATGCTGGAACATACCGGATGCGACGGCGTCATGGTTGGCCGGGGGGCCCTTGGTAACCCCTTTATCTTCCGCGAAATAAGACACTTTTTAAAGACCGGGGAAAAGCTCCCACCGCCGGCGCTGGAAGAAAAGAAAGAAGTGATTTTCAAACACCTGGATAGGGCACTGGAGTTTCACGGAGAGCGCATAGGCATCCTTGAAATGAGGAAGCACATAGCCTGGTATCTAAAGGGCCTTCCCCATTCTTCAGTTGTAAAACAGAAAATCCAGCAAAGCAAACATGCTGATGAAATAAAATATTTACTGGATGAATATTTTCGAAAGCTTGATCTTGCCGCCGGGCAGGAGGTGATTTAGTTGGAAACGTTTGCGCTTCCCATCACCAACGGAGTTTTGCCCCGGGCCGATGGCGGGGTAATGCAGGGCCTTTTTCTGGACCCTTACTTTTCAAAGATGCTGGTCCGGGCGGGAGTTGGAAGCGAAATTTTCCTGTTTCCCATATCCGTTGAAGACAGGGATTTTTACCCGGTAGGCGTGCTGGCCAGAATAGAGGACCTCTGGACCCAGCAGGTCATACCGGAAAAAAACATCGTCGGGCTTTTTGCCAGGGTATCGGGCAGGGAAAGGTGCAGGGCCGGAGGATTCGAATTCCAGGACGAGGGCCTGGTGGCTTGCGGCGTAGAGAGGGTCGACTTTAGGGAACTGAGGGTCCTGGGATATCCGGTGATCTGCGGAGCAGGCTGGCGCCCGACCGGTGGCTACACTACCTTCGGCTCCGACAAAAAGAGCATAGAGATAACCATTTACGGCTGGGAATACGAGACCGGCAGGGATGTGGCCATAGTGGGCCGCCTGAGCGGGCAGGTGGAACCGGAGCAGGCCCACACCATAGAGCACGCCATAATCCGGTCTTTAAAAAACTACGCTATTTGCACACCGAAAACCCTGCGGGAGTGTATGAAGAGGGAAACCGAGGAACTGAAGTGGTCGGTGGAGGTCGGCATTGCCCACAAGCTGCCGGAGGTTTTCGGTGTGACCAGGAGCGGCGTTTGCGGCAACCCCATGACCCAGATGGCCTCGATGTATTTGACTGAAGAACTTAAAAAACAGCTCAAAAAAGGCCTCGACATTTTCGAATCGCTGAGTGAGGCCAGGAGGAAGACGGTGTCCCGGCTTACCCAGGATATGGACATATCCACCGAAAGAGGATTAAGAGCTCTCCAGGGGCTCAAGAAAGGCATGTTTCACGATGATTCCCCCGGAGAGATGAAAAAATTAAAAGACATACTGAAGAGATTTCCGCAGGACCCATGGCATTAAATATGGGTTCTTTTTTATTGATTTCTTATGCGGGATGTTATAAAATATAATCGATGAGCACAAAATTGTGCACAGAAGGTGAAGCCATGGATCTCATTCGTATAGGCGACAAACTCATCAGCCTCACAAAGATAACGGGTACGCTGGAAGAAATGCTGGCGCTCCGGCAGAAGGGCATGTCCCAGGCCGAGGTGGCCAGAAAATTCGGCATTGACAGGTCGTTCCTTTCAAGGGTTGAAAGCCTGGGAGAGGTCAGGAAGGGAAGGACCATAGCCCTGGTAGGGTTTCCCCTGAAGAATACCGCCGAAATTGAACGGGTCGCCCGGGAGGAAGGGGTCGATTTCATCCTCCTTATGACCGACCGGGAGCGGTGGGATTTCGTCTACAAGAAATCGGGTATAGAGCTCATCAATGAAATAATGAACTGGATTTACAGGGTCAGGCAGCACGATGTGGTGATAATACTGGGTTCCGACCAGAGGATAAGGCTTTTCAGGGCTCTGCTGGACAACGAGGTTGTGGCTGTTGAGATAGGCAAGTCTCCCATGAAGGACGACGCTTACGTGGAACCGGAATACCTGAGGGAAATCATAAGAAAGGTAAGGGAGGATTAAACTTTGAAACACGTAATGAGTGTCAGCCTGGGTTCATCTAAAAGAAACCATAAGGTGAAGATGAATATCCTGGGAGAGGATTTTATAATAGAGCGTGTCGGTACCGACGGAGACAAGAAGAAGGCCATAGAGCTGATCAGGGAATATGACGGTAAGGTTAGCGCTTTCGGCCTCGGCGGCATAGACCTCTACATCTGCGCAGGTAACCGGAGGTACATAATCAAGGACGCCGCCCATCTCGCCAATGCCGCTAAAATCTCTCCCGTCGTCGACGGTTCGGGGCTTAAAAACACCCTGGAAAGAAGAGTGATAGAATACCTGCAGAGGGAAAACGTGGTGGAATTCAAAGGCAAAAAGGTACTGCTGGTTTCAGCCGCTGACCGCTTCGGCATGGCGGAGGCCCTGGAAAAAACCGGCGCCGCAATGACGTACGGCGACCTGATATTCGCCCTCAAAATACCCATTCCCCTTCATTCCCTGAAAACCATAGACATCCTGGCGAGGATTGTCGCACCTGTAGTCGCGCGCCTGCCCTTCGAGATGCTATATCCTACCGGCGAAAAGCAGGAGAACAGTAAATCCATGTATGGCAGGTTTTTTGAAGAGGCGGACGTAATAGCCGGGGATTTTCATTACATAAAAAGGTATATGCCCCCGAAAATACCCGGAAAGGTGATAATCACGAATACGGTCACTTCCGAGGACGTTAAAATGCTGGCCGAGAGGGGCGCCTCCATGCTCGTAACGACCACTCCGGAACTGGAGGGCAGGTCCTTCGGCACCAACGTGATGGAGGCGGTGCTCGTATCCCTTTCCCAAAAGCCGTATAAAGAATTGACTCCGCGGGATTACGAAGAGCTTCTGGATAAACTAGCATTTCTTCCCCGGATAGAAAAATTAAACTGAACTATGAGGTGTTGAAAAATGGACAGTTTCGCGTTTATAATCCACCCTATAGATACCTACGATGTGGCCAGAAAATTCAAATTCATGAAGACATGGCCCGAAAAAGTTATAGAGGGAGTGATGAAGTACCTCCCTCCGGTAAAAGTATCCCACATAACGGGGGTCAGGTCTCCCCACAACGAGGTGGAGGGCTGGTTTGTGGCATGTCCCCTCACAACCAGGCAGATGATGACCCTGCCTGAAGAATTCGTAATCAAAAAGATAATTAAAGCCGGTAAGCTGGCGGAAAAACTGGGGGCGAAAATAGTGGGACTGGGCGCCTTTACGTCGGTGGTGGGCGACGCCGGCATAACCATATCGAGGAACTTAAACATTCCGGTTACTACGGGCAACAGCTATACGGTTGCCACCGCCGTCGAGGGTGCAGTGAAAGCCGCTGCTATAATGGGCAAGGACATAAAAGACGCCGAGGTGGTGGTGATCGGCGCCACGGGTTCCATAGGCAAGGTATGCGCCGAGATCCTGGCGAGGGATGCCAGATATCTCACACTGGTCGCCAGGAATACCCAGAAGCTCGAGAGCATAGCCGAAAAGATACTGCGCGAAACAGGACTTTCGGTGAGGATCACCTCAAACGTGAAGAACGCCCTGAAGAGGGCCGACGTGATAATCACGGTCACGAGTAGTGTGGATACGGTGATAGACGCCGAAGACCTGAAACCCGGAGCGGTGGTCTGCGATGTGGCCAGGCCCAGAGACGTTTCCAAGGAAGTGGCGGAAAAGCGCGACGACGTGCTCATAATCGAAGGCGGGGTTGTGGAAGTACCCGGAGACGTGAACTTTAACTTTAATTTCGGATTCGAGCCGAAGACCAGCTACGCCTGCATGGCCGAGACCATGATATTGGCGCTGGAGCGGCGGTACGAGTGCTTTACCCTGGGCCGGGACCTGACGGTGGAGCAGGTGGAAGAGATTACAAGACTTGCAAAAAAGCACGGATTCAAGCTGGCCGGATTCAGGAGCTTCGAGCGGCCGGTGACACAGGAACAAATAGAGAGGATAAAGGAAAACGCCAGAAAGAATCTTGCAAAGTGGGACAGCAAGGTCATATAAAAAAGGGCGCTATTACGGAGCCCTTTTTTTTTTAACTAAAAAAATTACACCGGGCAGAATAAAATGGTATAATATGGTTAAAACATTTTTGTCATTGATGAGTCTATTATGGAAATACTTGATTATGAAGCCTTAAGGGTGTTCTTCCAGGAACGGGGGAAAATCCGCCTGCTGGGGATCCCCCAACCGCAAGGGCGGAATAAAAATACCCCAGCCCCGGGCTGAGCCCGGGCAAAGAAGGCCTGTCATGGGTATAGTTGGTTGTTACCTGATGCCCCACCCCCCGATAATGATCCCCGAAGTGGGTAAGGATGAAGCGCGGAAAGTCAACACGTCCATTGAGGCGGCCCATGAAGTGGGAAGGGAAATCCGGGACTTAAAGCCGGATACCCTGGTGCTGATTTCACCCCACGGCCCGATTTTTCAGGATGCCGTTTGCATCTATGACTTTCCCTTAAAGGGAAGTTTCGCCTCCTTCGGAGCTCCGGAGGTAAGGCTCGAATTTGAATCCGACGAGGAGCTCAAGAAGGAGATTCTCGAAAGGGCCGGCAGGACCGGAGTTCCGGCGGTAAAGTCCAGCAGCGTGCGCCTTTCACGTTACGGGGTGAAGGAAGAACTGGACCATGGCGTGCTTGTCCCGCTTTACTTCATAACTCAGTATGCGAAGGGTTTTAAACTGCTTCCCCTGGCCTTCGGGATGCTGCCCTACGAGGACCTTTACGCCTTCGGCCGTGTGATTCGCGAATCCGCCGGCGCTCTGGGGAAGAGGGTGGTGGTAGTGGCCAGCGGCGACCTCTCCCACAGGCTAACTCCCGGCGCTCCGGCAGGTTACAGCCCTCAGGGCAGAGTGTTCGACGAAAAGCTGGTTTCTATCCTGGAAAGTTTCGACATCGGAGCTTTATACGGTCTAGACCCGGTGCTGGCCAAAAAGGCGGGGGAGTGCGGCTTGAGGTCCATATGGATAATGCTGGGCGCGCTGGACGGTTTCAGCGTGGATTCCAGGGTCCTGTCCTACGAAGGCCCCTTCGGAGTAGGATACTGCGTTGCCCGGTTCCGGCCTGAGGGTGAAGGCAAAAGCTGGCTGGAAAGACTGTATAACAGGAGGGCGGAAAAGATTAAAATGCGCCGGGAAAAGGAGGATTCCTACGTAAAGCTGGCCCGCCGGAGCCTGGAGACTTACGTCAAGACCGGCAGGGTAATGGATGTCCCCGGGAACCTGCCCCGGGAGATGCTCGAGCAAAGAGCCGGAGTTTTCGTTTCAATAAAAAAACACGGTCAGCTCCGGGGGTGTATCGGAACCATCATGCCAACCAGGAGGAATATAGCCGAGGAGATCATAAAAAACGCCATCAGCGCCGGATGCGAGGACCCCAGGTTCTTCCCGGTGGAGCCGGAGGAACTACCGGAGCTCACGTACTCGGTAGACGTGCTTACTCCTCCGGAGCCTATCGATTCGCCGGATAAGCTGGACCCCAAAAAATACGGCGTTATCGTGAAAAGGGGAAACAGAACCGGGCTTTTGCTGCCCGACCTGGAGGGCATCGATACCGTTGAAGAACAGATAAACATAGCCCTGAGGAAGGCGGGCATAAGGCCCGGCGAGGGGTACGAACTTTTCAGGTTTGAGGTCATACGGCACCATTAAAAGATCAAGGGGTGTTGAGCCGTGACTCATCCGGTTGATTCGGGAACAAAAAAAGAAGCCATGTATCACGAGAAAATGGGTGACGGACACGTTCAATGCTTTCTCTGCCCCCACCACTGCAGGATTTCACAGGGAAGGTCGGGCATATGCAGGGTGAGGAAAAACATCGAAGGCAGGCTTTATTCGATGAACTACGGCAGGATATCCTCCTGGGGCATGGACCCGATAGAGAAAAAGCCCCTCTATCACTTTTACCCGGGGAGCTGGATTTTTTCGGTAGGTAGCTTCGGTTGCAACTTCCGGTGCAAGTTCTGCCAGAACTGGCAGATTGCACAGGTGGAAGAGGTTCCTACCGAAGAGGTTTCGGCCGAACACCTCGTGGAAGTAGCGAAGAAAGAGGCCGGGAATATCGGTATAGCCTATACCTACAACGAGCCGTCCATATGGTACGAGTACGTGTACGAGTGCGCAATGCTCGCAAAAAGAGAAGGGCTGAAAAACGTGCTGGTCACCAACGGATTTATAGAGAAAGAGCCGCTGGAGCAACTGCTTCCCTATGTGGACGCCATGAACATCGACGTCAAGGCTTACACCGAAGATTTCTACAGGGACCTGGCCGCGGGGAGCCTTTCGGCGGTCAAGCGGACTGTTGAGCGGGCACAGGAGGTCTGCCACGTGGAGATAACCACCCTGCTCATCCCCGGGCTCAACGACCGCGATGAAGAAATAGAAGCCCTGGCCCGCTGGCTTTCTTCAATCCGGCGGGATATCCCGCTGCACCTTACGCGGTATTTCCCCAATTACAGGATGGACCTGCCTCCAACCCCCGTGAGCACCCTGAAAAGGGCCAGGGAGACAGCCTCGAAGTACCTGGACTACGTTTATACCGGCAACGTGGCCGATGAGGAGGGCAGCAACACCTACTGTCCCCGGTGCGGGGAAGCCGTTATACGGCGGTATAACTACAGGGTGCAGGTTGAAATGCGCGGCGGTAAATGCGGAAAGTGCGGCGGCGAAATTTCTGTGGTGAACTGAACTTCCCCTCCAGCCTTCAGAAGGAGATGGAATATGATTCTGGAAAGACTGGCCGAAAAATTATTTTCTGGCACGGGAAAAGACGAGGAAAAGGCTCGCAGGAACGCATACGCAATGTTGAGCGGCGTTGTCGGAATAGCCGTAAATGCACTGCTTTTTGCGCTAAAGTTCACCGTGGGACGGATAACGAACAGCATAGCCGTCTCCGCCGATGCCTTCAACAACCTGGGCGATATAGGCTCTTCGGTAGTGACGATAATAGGATTTAAAGTCGCTGCCAGACCTCCCGATAGGGAACATCCCTTCGGTCACGGAAGAATCGAGTATATAACAAGCCTTATAATATCTATTATCGTAATACTTATGGGTTTTGAACTGATGAGGGACTCCATCGGCAGGGTGCTGAATCCGGAAACCGTCGAGTTCAGTCCGGTATCCCTTATAATTCTCCTTTTTACTGTTGCGGCTAAACTGTGGCTTGGCAAATTCACCGGCAGGCTGGCGGAAAAGATCGACTCCAGAGCCCTGGACGCCAGTTCCTTTGACAGTTACGGGGACGTCATATCGACTTCCACGGCGACACTGGGTCTCTTGCTTTCGAGATTCACGACCCTTCCCCTGGACGGGTACCTGGGAATTCTGGTTTCCCTTTTCATAATGTATTCGGGCTACAACCTGGTTATGGAATCGGTGGACCTCTTGATAGGAGGACGGCCTGATCCGGAATTAGTGGAGGAAATAAAGCGGCGGATACTGTCGTATGAGGGGATAATAGGAGTTCACGATCTTATGGTGCACAACTACGGCCCGGGCAGGTGCGTAGTATCGCTGCACGCCGAAGTTCCCGAAAACATGTCGGCGATGAAGGCCCACGACATCATAGATACCGCCGAGAGGGAACTCTCGGAAGAACTGGGTGTGTTCCTCACGATTCACATGGACCCGGTCAGCGTAGACGACGAAGAGGTCGAAAGGACCAGAAGAGATATCGAAAAGGTGCTCCGGGAATTTCCTGAGGTACTCTCGATCCACGACCTGAGGGTGGTCGGTTCGGGCAGCAGGAAGAATGTGATCTTCGATGCGGTGGTATCCGGCGATGTGGGGGAGCAGGAGGAGAAAACCCTGAAACGGAGGCTTGCGAAAAGAATAAAGGAAGCTTATCCGGGGTATAATCCTGTGATAATAATCGACAGGCAGTATGTGTAACTACGCGATTTCTCTTTTACTTTTTAGCCGGATTCCTCTTCGCTGCACACTTTGCTTAAAAAGTATAGAGAGAAAAAGGTGAGATAAATGCAGGTGGAAAGGCTCTTATACCAAAAAGAAGAAGAATGTCCCATTTGCGGTACAAAATTTATGTCAGCAAGGGTTAGACATTCTAAATTGCACAAAAAGTGCAATGACACCGATTTTTTAATGCACTACGAAGAAAATTTCTATCCTTTTTTTTACGATGTAACGATATGCTCCGAATGCGGGTATGCGGCTTTTGAGAGTATTTTCCGCCAAATAGGTCACAAAGAGAAGGAGAAAGTAAAGGAAGAACTGAAGAAGGTAAGGTGGGGGGGCCGCATACCTTTAGAGCGTTCCCTCTCGACTGCCGAACTGGTATATAAAATGGGGATATACACTGCACAGGCGAAGAATGAGAAGGCGAGCGTAATGGCGCAGCTATGCCACAGGCTGGCCTGGGTGTACAGGATAATGGGCAACATAGAGGAAGAAAATAAATTTCTCGAACACGCCGTTCGTTTTTACGAAATGGCGGCTGAAAGGGAAAGGATACAGAACGAAGCCAAGCAATTTTACCTCATCGGCGAGCTGAACAGAATGCTGGGTAAGGAAGAACGCGCGGTAAAATGGCTTCAGATAGTGATAATGGACAGGTCTTTACCGGAAAATAACGTAATAAAGGAGATGGCCAGGCAAAGCTGGGAGAAGGTGCGGGCGAAGGCGAAACAAAATAACCACACATTTTCACCGTAACCCTTGTGTAAAAAAATCACGTATGCTATAATAACAGAGGTATTCAGTACCATTATCTTTTATTTTCTCAAGAGTAAGATAGAGTAGGCAAATAAATTCGGAGAGGTGATATAAATGAAGGAAGGCATCCACCCCAAGTACGGGAAAGCCATAGTAAGGTGCGCCTGCGGCGAGACCTTCGAGACCGGTTCGACAAAACCCGAGATTCACGTGGAAATTTGCTCCAAGTGCCATCCTTTCTTCACCGGCAAGCAGAAGCTCGTTGACACCGGCGGCCGTGTGGAGCGTTTCAAGAAAAAGTTCGGCATAAAGGATGAGGAATAATTTTGAAGGTTAGAGTTTTTACTCTAGCCTTTATTCATATTATAGAAAGGGAGAAAGAAATGGGCCGAGCAAAGCCCGCCATCGGCGGCCAGGCGGTTATAGAAGGGGTCATGATGAGAAGCCCGGAATTCACCGCTGTTGCCGTCCGAAAAAACGACGAAATAATAGTAAAAAAAGAGAAAAACAGCTCGATCACCGATAAATACCCGGTTTTAAAGCTCCCGGTGCTGAGGGGGGCCGTGGCGCTTATCGAAATGCTGGTCATAGGCGTCAGGGCTCTGTCCTATTCGGCGGGGATAGCGGCCGGAGAGGAGGAAGAGCTTACCGGCAGGGACATTTTCTATGCGGTGGCCCTGGCCATCGGATTTGCGGTGCTGCTCTTTATCGTTGTTCCCACGCTTCTGGTCAAATTAATCGCGGGAGGCGTAAAAAGTCACCTTTTATTGAATCTCATAGAAGGGGTTATCCGCATAGCTGTTTTTTTATTGTATCTGATATTCATTTCTTCTATGAAGGACATCAGGAGGTTCTTCGAATACCACGGGGCCGAACACAAGGCCGTACACTGTTACGAAAACGGTGAGGAGCTGACCATCGAAAACGCCAGAAAATACACCACCCTTCACCCCCGGTGCGGCACCAGCTTTCTGCTGGTGGTGATGATCGTCAGCATCCTGCTGTTTTCCCTGCTGGGATGGCCCGGAATACTCGCCCGCATAGCCTCCAGGGTGCTGCTTTTTCCGATGGTGGCCGGGATATCGTACGAATTTATCAGGCTGGCCGGAAGGAGCCGGTCGCCGCTTATTCAAGTGATCAGCGCGCCGGGGATGTGGCTCCAGTTGCTCACCACGCGGGAGCCCGACGATTCCCAGCTTGAAGTGGCCCTGGAGGCTTTGAAGAGCGTTTTATCAGGAGGTGGTACTGTTGCTGGATAAACTCGATGCTATAGAGAGAAGATACGAGGAGCTCACCCGCGAAATAAGCGATCCCACCGTAATCGCCAGGCAGGAAGAGTGGCGAAAGCTGGCCAAGGAACACGCTTCCCTGGAAGAGATAGTATCGTGTTACAGGGAATACAAAAAAGTTGTAAGTGAGATAAAGGAAAGCAGGGAGCTTTTGAAGGAGACCTCCAACGACAGGGAAATGGAGGAGTTCATAAAGGGGGAACTGGAACAGCTTCTGCAAAGAGAACAGGAGCTGGAGGAAAAGCTGAAAATACTGCTCCTGCCGAAGGACCCCAACGATGAAAAGGACGTCATAATGGAGATAAGGGCCGGGGCCGGAGGGGAGGAAGCGGCCCTGTTTGCCGGGGATCTTTTCAGGATGTACACCCGCTACGCCGAGCGTCAGGGCTGGAAGGTGGAGCTTATGAGCTCCAGCCCGACGGAACTGGGCGGCTTTAAAGAAGTAATTTTCGAAATAATGGGCAAGGGCGCTTACAGCCGCCTAAAGTACGAGTCCGGCGTCCACCGGGTGCAGAGGATACCGGTGACCGAGGCCGGAGGCCGTATCCATACCTCCACGGCCACCGTGGCGGTGCTGCCGGAGGCCGAAGAAGTCGACGTGGAAATAAACCCCAACGAACTCAGGATAGATGTATTCAGGTCGTCGGGCCACGGAGGGCAGTCGGTCAACACCACCGACTCGGCGGTGAGGATAACCCACCTCCCCACCGGTATTGTAGTCACCTGCCAGGACGAGCGTTCGCAGCTAAAAAACCGTGACAAGGCCATGAAGATACTGAGGGCCAAGCTCCTGGAGATGAAGCAGCAGGAACAGAACGAAAAGATCGCCCAGAGCCGCAGGAGTCAGGTGGGCACCGGTGACAGGAGCGAAAGGATAAGGACCTACAATTTCCCGCAGGGAAGGGTTACCGACCACCGCATAGGCTTCACCACGCACCAGCTGGAGAACATACTGGACGGGGAACTGGACGAGCTGATAGAAAGGCTTATAGCGGAAGACCAGACAAGGAGACTCGCCGAGGCCGGCGATACCGAAATGAGGGCGGCTCAGTGAACTTAACCGAAGCTCTTAGCTACGGCAGAAAAAGGCTTTCCGCGGTCGGGGTTGACAGCCCGTCCCTGGACGCCGAAGTCATCCTCGCCCACGTGCTCGGGGTTAGGCGGATAGACCTTTTTATTCACCCGGAAAGGCGGCTGAGCGCGGAAGAAATCCGAACTTACAGGGCACTCGTGGAAAAACGATGCTCCCGGGTGCCCGTGGCGTATATTACCGGCCATAAGGAGTTTTTCACCCTGGATTTTCAGGTCAAGGAGGGTGTCTTAATCCCCAGGCCGGAGACCGAATTTCTGGTGGAAGAGGTGCTCCTCCGCATATCGGGTGTTGCCGGACCGAAAGTCGCCGAGCTATGCTGCGGCAGTGGAGCCGTTGCGGTTTCGGTGGCATTTTTTAATAAGAGCGCCGTTGTTTACGCTTCCGATATATCAGAAACGGCCGGAGAGGTGACGCTCATGAACGCTGCCAAATACGGCGTCGAGGACCGGGTTCGCTTCCTGAAGGGTGACCTCTGGGAACCTTTTGAAGCGGAAGGCCTGAGAGGCTTCGACGTGGTGGCGGCAAATCCACCGTATATCCCGTCGGGGGAAATAGAAAACCTGCCCAGGGATGTAAAATACGAACCGGAGGTCGCCCTGGACGGCGGTCCCGACGGCCTGGAATTTTTCAGGAGAATTATCGCCGGCGTACCGCGGTTTTTAAAACCGGGCGGCAGTATAGTGCTGGAGTTCGGAAAAGACCAGGCCGGCCAAATCGCCGATCTCCTGCGGCGGGAGGGGTTCGGCGGTATAAAGATATTGAAGGATTACGCCGGCTTCGAACGAGTTATAGCGGCATCCTTACACGTGGGAGATGGGAGCGTTGAGTGAAAGAAGACTTTCTCCCCGGCAGCTTCTATCCATGTTCTGTGTCTTTTTCAGAATCGGGGCCTTCACCCTGGGGGGCGGCTTTGCCATGATTCCCCTGATGAAGGTGGAAATCGTGGACAGGCAAGGCTGGCTCAAGGAAGAAGAATTCCTGGACATAATAGCAGTTACCCAGTGCTCGCCGGGAGCTGTGGCGATAAATTCTTCCGTTTACATAGGATACAGGCTGTTCGGGCTTACGGGTGCGGTCGTCGCGGCTCTCGGGACGGTTTTGCCTTCTTTTTTAATCATTCTGGCCGTTGCCTTTGTTTACGCCGATATCAGGTCGAACCCCGCCGTTCAGAAGGCATTCAGGGGAATATACCCCGCCCTGGTCGTGCTGGTATTGGCCGCTGCTTTCAACCTGCAAAAGGCTGCCTTTAAAAACAGAATCGACGTAGCGGTCGCGATTACCGGCCTGATAGCTCTGGTGGTTTTCAACGTGCACCCCATCCTGGTGATCCTGGTGTCGGGGATTACGGGAGTCATATCCTATATGGCCGGAGGCCGGGGGGAAAGGAGTGCCGGTGAGTGATATACATTCTCCTTTTCTGGTCCTTTTTTAAAATAGGCCTTTTCAGTTTCGGCGGCGGCTACGCCATGATACCCCTCATTCAGAAGGAAATAATAGATATAAACGGGTGGCTCACCCTGGAACAGTTCATGGACGTCATAGCCATCTCCCAGATGACCCCCGGGCCCATTGCGGTAAACGCGGCCACTTTCGTGGGCTACCGGATCGCGGGTTTCCGGGGAGCCGCGTTGGCCACGGCGGGCGTGACCGCACCGTCCTTTGTCATCATCCTGCTGCTGGCGTTTCTCGTAAGGAAGTATAGAGGTCTTACCTGGGTCGATGCCTTCTTCTTCGGAGTCAGGCCTGCTGTGATAGCCCTGATCGTGAAAGCGGCCTATTCCCTCGGAAAGAGTTCGATTCTCGGAATAAAAGATATTATTTTAACTTTTGCGGTGCTGGCCGGACTTTATAT
Source organism: Thermosediminibacter litoriperuensis (assembly GCF_008124715.1). Taxonomy (GTDB): domain Bacteria; phylum Bacillota; class Thermosediminibacteria; order Thermosediminibacterales; family Thermosediminibacteraceae; genus Thermosediminibacter; species Thermosediminibacter litoriperuensis. The sequence continues at coordinate 31,475 of NZ_VNHO01000002.1, forward strand.
TTTCAAGCTGAACCCCATCCTGATAATAGCTCTGGCAGCGGCCGCCGGCATTCTGATCTATTAATTCGAGGAACGTGATAGCATGGAGACGAAATTGATTAAAGTAAATCCGGAAAATCCGGAACCTGAAAGCGTAAACCTGGCGGCCCGGGTCATAAAAAACGGCGGCCTCGTGGCTTTCCCCACAGAAACCGTTTACGGCCTCGGGGCAAATGCCCTGGACGAAAAGGCGGCTTTCAAGATATACCAGGCCAAGCAAAGGCCCCAGGATAATCCTCTTATCGTCCACATACATTCTCCCGGTGAACTGGAGAAACTCGTCAGCGGTGTTCCCCGTTCCGCCCGGATTCTGATGGAAAAATTCTGGCCGGGCCCTCTTACCATGGTGCTTAACAAGTCAGGGGCGGTTCCTTACGGCACCACCGGTGGCCTGGACACCGTAGCCGTCAGGATGCCCAGGCACCCCGTGGCCCTGGCGCTCATAAGGGAATCGGGGGTTCCCATCGCCGCCCCCAGCGCCAATATATCCGGAAGACCCAGCCCCACCGCCGCCGAGGACGTATACGAAGACCTGGCGGGCAGGGTGGATTTAATTCTGGATGGAGGGCCCTGCGAGGTCGGTGTGGAATCCACCGTGCTGGACCTGACCGGGGAATTACCCGTTATCTTGAGACCGGGGGGAGTGACCCGGGAGGAGCTGGAGGCGGTTCTCGGAAGGGTGGAACTGGATCCGGGCCTGGCCGAGGGGCAAAAACCCAGATCCCCCGGCCAGAAGTACAGGCACTATTCACCGAAGGCACGGGTGCTGGTCGTGGAAGGGCCCGTCGAAGCTCAGGTAAGGAAGATCACCGAACTCGCGGAGAAACTTACCGCCGAAGGGAAAAAGGTGGGGATAATGGCCACAGCCCAGACGCGCAGGTTTTATGGGACCGGATGCGTGCTTTCCGTCGGAGACAGGGAAGCACCTCTCACCATATCCTCCAACCTCTTTTCCGTCCTGCGGAAGTTCGACAGACTGGGGGTCGAGGAGGTACTGGCTGAAGGCATCCCGGAAACTGGCTTGGGCCTGGCGGTGATGAATAGGCTGAGAAAGGCCGCAGGGTATAATATAATTAAATTGGAATGAAATTCTCGGGAGGTTTTCTCAATGAAAAGGGTACTTTTCGTGTGTACAGGCAACACCTGCCGGAGCAGCATGGCCGAGGGCATTTTCAGGAAGATGCTGAAGGAGCGCGGCAAAGAAAAGGAGATCCAGGTGGACTCCTGCGGTATAGCCGCCGTGGAGGGAATGCCCGCATCCCCCCAGGCCCGAAAGGTGATGGAAGAGCAGGGCGTGGATCTTTCCTCCCACAGGGCGAAGATGCTCTCCCAGGACCTTTTAAACGCCGACCTCATACTCACCATGACCAAGAGCCACAGGGATTATATTATCAATAAATTCCCTCATACTAAAGGGAGGGTCTTCATCCTTTCGGAATTTGCTGAAGAGCGGGGCGACGAGGACGCCGATATAGCCGACCCTTACGGCAGCAACGAGGAAACGTATCGCCGGGTGGCGGGTATAATAAAGGAAAAGCTCGAAAAGGTCTTGAAAAAGCTGGAAAAAGAACTGGACAAGGCTTGATATTTTTAAATATAATTTAGTTGAACATATAAAACGGGAGGAAAAAACATGAAGATTGCGGTAGCCTGCGACCACGGCGGGCTGAGCCTGAAGGTCGAAATCATAAAGCTGCTGGAACAGAAAGGCATCGAGTACAGGGATTTAGGTACTTTTTCCGACGATCCAGTGGATTACCCCGATATAGCCATCACGCTGGCCGAAGCGGTGGCCCGCGGGGAGCACGACAGGGGTATCGTCATTTGCGGCACGGGAATAGGCGTATCCATTGCGGCCAACAAGGTGAAAGGCATCCGCGCCGCATTGTGCCATGATGTCTATTCGGCCAGGATGTCGCGGCTTCACAACGACGCAAATGTGCTGGCGATGGGAGCTAGGGTAATAGGGCCGGGCCTAGCCCGGACGATCGTCGAGGAATGGCTGGAAACCGGGTTTGAGGGAGGCCGCCACAAGAGGCGGATCGATAAAATAAGCTCCTATGAAAACCAATAAGAAATGGGGTGTGATTTTATGGAGATTTTAAAACTGGTCGACCCGGAGATCGCCGAGGCTATTGAAAACGAAATGAAGCGCCAGCAGAACAACCTGGAAATGATCGCATCCGAAAACTTTGCCAGCAAGGCGGTAATGGAAGCTCAGGGTTCGGTGCTCACAAATAAATACGCGGAGGGATATCCCGGCAAGAGATATTACGGCGGTTGCGAATTCGTGGACGTAGTGGAAGACCTGGCCAGGGAGAGGGCGAAGAAACTTTTCGGAGCCGAGCACGTCAACGTTCAGCCCCATTCCGGAGCCCAGGCCAACACCGCCGTATATTTTTCTGCTCTGAACGTGGGCGATAAGGTAATGGGCATGAACCTGGCCCACGGAGGGCACCTCACCCACGGTAGCCCGGTGAACATATCCGGGAAGTATTTCAACTTTATCCCCTACGGCGTTTCGAAGGAGACCGGATATATCGATTACGATGAATTGGAGGCCCTGGCCGAGGAACACAAGCCCAGGATGATCGTAGCCGGTGCCAGCGCCTACCCCAGGATCATCGACTTTTCCAGGATAGGGCAAATAGCCAAGAAGGTAGGGGCGTACCTCATGGTCGACATGGCCCACATAGCCGGCCTCGTAGCCGCAGGGCTGCACCCGAACCCGGTGCCGGTATCCGACTTTGTGACGACCACCACCCACAAGACCCTCAGGGGGCCGAGAGGAGGCATGATCCTTTGCAAACAGGAATACGCCCAGTCCATTGACAAAGCCGTATTCCCCGGCATTCAGGGCGGGCCTCTGATGCACGTCATCGCTGCCAAGGCGGTGTGTTTCAAGGAGGCCGGTACGGAGGAATTCAGAAAATACCAGGAGCAGGTCGTGAAAAACGCAAAGGCGCTGGCCAAAGCCCTGATGGAGAGGGGTTATAACCTGGTGTCCGGCGGTACGGACAACCACCTGATGCTGGTGGACCTGCGGAATAAGAACCTGACGGGGGTCGCCGCCGAGAAGCTGCTGGATGAAGTGGGCATCACCGTCAACAAAAACGCCATACCCTACGACCCCGAAAAGCCCAATGTGACCAGCGGCATCCGAATCGGCACGCCGGCGCTCACGTCCAGGGGCATGAAAGAAGCCGAGATGGAGGAAATAGCCGAGCTCATAGATATAACGCTAACCCACCGGGACGACGAAATAAAGAAAGCCAAAGTGGCCAAGGCGGTAAGAGCCCTTTGCGAGAGATTTCCGCTTTACGCAAATATGAGGTAGAAATGGGGGATAGGATGAAGAACGTTTACGTGATAGACCATCCGCTGGTGCAGCATAAACTCGCCCTTATAAGGGATGAAAATACGGGAGCCAAGGAATTCAGAGAACTGGTGGAAGAAGTGGCCATGTTGATGGCCTATGAGGTCACCAGGTTTTTACCCCTGGAAGAGGTGGAAATAAGAACGCCCATCGGCCCGTGCAAGGCCAGGATGATCTCCGGCAAAAAACTCGGAGTGGTGCCCATCCTCAGGGCCGGCCTGGGGATGGTGAACGGCCTTTTGAAGCTCATTCCCGCAGCGAAGGTGGGGCACATCGGGCTTTACAGGGATCCGAACACCCTGTCACCGGTGGAGTACTACTGCAAACTGCCCGCTGACGTGCAGGAGAGGGAGCTCATAATCCTGGACCCGATGCTCGCCACAGGAGGCTCCGCCTCCATGGCCGTCGACCTGCTTAAGGAAAAGGGGGCAAACAATATAAAATTGATGTGCCTCATCGCAGCCCCTGAAGGGATAGAAGCCCTGCACAGCAAGCACCCCGACGTGGACATATACACCGCGGCCGTCGACGAGCGCCTGAACGACCACGGGTACATCGTGCCAGGCCTCGGGGATGCCGGCGACAGGCTCTTCGGCACCAAATGAGGGAGATTATGAGACCCCCCTGGGATGACTATTTTATGGAAATCGCCCAGGTGGTGGCCAAAAGATCCACCTGCCTCCGGCGCAGCGTAGGGGCCGTGGTAGTGCTGGAAAAGCGTATCCTGACCACCGGATACAACGGAGCCCCGACGGGCCTGGCCCACTGTGAAGACGTGGGATGCCTAAGGGAAAAAATGGGAATACCGCCGGGCGAAAGGCATGAGCTCTGCCGCGGCCTCCACGCCGAACAAAATGCCATAATCCAGGCGGCCATCTGGGGAACGAGTATAAAAGGAGCTACCCTTTACGTGACCCACCAGCCCTGTGCCCTTTGCGCTAAAATGCTCATAAACGCCGGCATCAGGAAAATAGTATTTAAAGGCGATTATCCCGATGATCTGGCTCTTAAGCTGCTTTCCGAGGCGGGAGTCGAAATCAGCCGGTATTCGCGGGATTGACAAGTCGGCTCCTGTGGAATAAAATTAAGAAAGGCAAAGTAAGGCAACAAAGGGGCGATAAAAGTGCCGTTATATATATACGCTTTTTTCATGGCGATGGCCGTTGCATACCTTGCCACGCCCAGTGTGATGAAACTCGCGTGGAAGGTGGGAGCCGTCGACGTCCCCAGGGACGCCCGCCGGATTCATAAAAAGCCCATGCCTCGGCTCGGGGGGCTGGCTATCTTTATAGCCTTCACGGCGGTAGGCCTGGTAACGCTACCCCTCCAGTACAGCTCCATGCGCGGTATGCTCCTGGGAGGAGCTTTTATAGCGGCGGTGGGCGTGCTGGATGATATTTACGGGCTCCCCGCGAAGGTAAAGCTTCTCTTTCAGACTGCTGCGGCCTTTATTCTGGTGCAGTTCGGCCTGAAGATAGTTTGGGTCACAAACCCTCTTGGGGGCATGTTTTTTCTGGGCAAGTGGAGCATACCCGTTACCCTTTTCTGGGTTGTGGGAATAACGAATACGCTGAACTTCATCGACGGTCTCGACGGGCTGGCGGCGGGTATTGCAGCCATCGCGTCGGTGACCATGATGCTGGTGAACATAAGCCTCGGGCAGGTTAACGCAACCCTGGTGACGGCCCTGCTGGCTGGTGCTGCTCTCGGATTCCTGCCCTATAATTTCAACCCGGCCAAGATTTTTATGGGTGATACCGGAGCAATGTTCCTGGGGTATATCCTGGCTGCCGTCGCTGTTGACGGGGCCGTAAAGAGCGCTACAGCCATCGCGTTAATAGTTCCCATTCTGGCTCTGGGGCTGCCCATCTTCGATACCGCCTTTGCAATAGTAAGGAGGTTTCTCAAAGGCAAGCCCATTATGCAGGCCGACAGGGGCCACATCCACCACAGGCTCCTGGATGTGGGGTTTTCCCAAAAGCAGGCGGTGGTTTACATGTACCTCCTGAGCCTTGCCCTAGGATTCTGTGCGTTAATGCTGATATGGGTCGGGGTAAAACAGGCATTCCTCGCTCTTGCCGCCTTACTTGCGGCCTTTATAGTGGCAGGCCGCCAGATGGCGGGTTCTCAGGACAAAAAATCCCAGGAACTTTAGATCGTTAAAAGGAGCATGGACCTTTGAAAAAAATAAAGGTATTAACCGTCTTCGGCACCAGGCCCGAGGCCGTTAAAATGGCCCCCCTGGTGCAGGAGCTCAAGAAAACCAATTTAATAGACTGCGAAGTGGCAGTAACAGCTCAACACCGCCAGATGCTCGACCAGGTGTTGAGCCTTTTTGATGTAGTACCCGATTACGACCTGGACATAATGGAAGAGAGGCAGACGCTGTTTGACGTCACCCAAAAGGCGCTCACCGGGTTAAAGGAAGTGCTGGAAAATTCGAAACCCGACCTGGTTCTGGTCCACGGGGATACCACCACCACCTTCGCCGGAGCCCTCGCCTCTTTTTACATGCACATAAAGGTAGGGCACGTGGAGGCCGGGCTGAGGACCCACAATAAGTGGCTGCCCTTCCCGGAGGAAATGAACCGCAAGCTCACCGGCGCTCTTTCCGACCTTCACTTTGCACCCACGATGACCGCCAGGGATAATCTGATAAGGGAAGGCGTCGATCCCAAATCCATATTCGTGACCGGGAATACGGTGATAGACGCCCTCAAGACCACCGTGAAAAGGGACTACGTTTTCAGCCGGTCTGTTCTCAATACCCTGGATTTTAAGAAAAACCGGGTCATCCTCGTGACCGCCCACAGGAGGGAGAATCTGGGGCAGCCCCTTAAAGATATATGCTACGGCCTTCTAGACGTGGTCAACCGGAATCCGGACGTGGTACTGGTATATCCGGTCCACCTGAACCCTGCGGTCTGGGATACGGCCCACGAGATCCTGGGAAATCACGAGCGCATAATGCTTCTGCCTCCCCTGGACACCGACGAGCTGCACAACCTGATGGCCCGGTGCTACATGGTCATGACCGACTCCGGCGGCCTGCAGGAAGAGGCGCCTTCACTGGGCAAGCCGGTTCTGGTGTTGAGGAACGAGACCGAGCGGCCCGAAGCGGTGAAGGCGGGCACCGTGAAAGTCATAGGCACGGCGCGGGAGAGCGTGGTGAAAGAAGCAGAGATACTATTAAGCGATGAAGCCGAATACGCCCGCATGGCCAATGCGGTGAACCCCTACGGAGACGGATTCGCCTCCAGGCGGATAGTGGAGAGCATTCTGTACTATTTCGGGCTTTCGGATAAAAAGCCGGAGGAATTTAAACCGGAGATTTGATATTGAGCTAACATGCTGAAGAATACCCCATAGACCATTCTTTTTGATGGTCTTTTTTTTTTACACGCTATAATTTTACTATTGGGAACTTTTTGGCAGCATAAAACGACTATTTCAACGACCGCGACCACGGATGAGTTTTACGTACTTAGCTTAAGGATGGGAAAACTTTTTCCATCCTTAAGGTAATATGAAGGGGTTGATTGAAATTTTTAAATTTAAAGGGCCTATATTTAAAGCAATAATTTTATTAGTATTATTAACTCTAGCAGTTGGGTCTGTTCTAATTCTCAAAGACGCAACTCCTCAAAAATTGATATTATTTTTGCGCGACAAGACAGTCGAAATTGAAGATAGCGTCGATCTTGCGAATATTATGAAAATCATTTCGACCATGGAAAAAAAGCCATCGGCAGAATTTCATGAATACGCAGACAAAGGAATTTTTATTTATAATAAGATTAAAAAGCAAAGATTTATGTTAGAAGATGGATTCGTGCACTTGGGAGGAGAAACGTATTACGGTATTTATGAAGCCTCCTGCATAAGGGACATTTTGAATAAGTATATCTACGATAAAAAATTCGTAGTAGAAAAAATCCAGAATTCATCCCGCATTTTATTAAAGGCTGAAGATTTGAAGCAGTATGTTGAACTTAGTGATTCACAGAGAAGTGAACTGGTTAAATGTCTTGAATCAGCTTTTATTGAGTATGAAGAAATAGTTGGGCCTAAATGGGGCGATTATCCGGATTATGTTATTGAAGCTTATACACAAAACCCTGACAATAAAAAAATAGTGTTGTGTATTTTAAATCCGGAAATGATGCTTGAAACTAATGGTGGGTTTAATGTATATGTTACCGATAGCCACATCTGGGATTTTGTGAGCTCTATTATTCCTGCGACCGAGTCCGAAGAAAATGATGTTAGATATCTTTTTAAAGCCGACAAAGTGTTTGTAATAGAATCTGAAAAGTATACTAAAGATTACAGTTATGCGAAAACAATTTTTATAAGGTCTTTGTACGATGCGGAACCATCTAAAAAAGAAGAGATTATTAATAATAACGAGAACGAGAAGCTGATTTTGAAATTTACAATAAATGGTGATTCCAAGATTGTGGAAGTCTATGAAAACGGCTACATTTACAACGGTATTTGTTATAAAAAAACCGGAATTCTCGAGCAAATGAAAAGAATAATGAGCGTTCCTTAATAACATAGTATTACAAAAATACATTCTCAAATGGTGTTTTTAGAGCGGCTCATGAAGGTGAGAGCGTACCAATATGAGCACCCCGATGGTGCTCATATTGGTGTTAAAAACTCCGTCAAAGATAAAAAGGTAACTATGGTTTGATATTACCCTTAGGTTCTCATGCTTTCGGCTACCCGAATTATATCCTCTTCGCTCAATTTTCCCGTAATTATAAAATAAGTCGAGCCGTTTCCATATAAAAGATGCCTTAATCCGCTTTTCTTGAAATGGATGAGCGTTGCTTCGGATGATCCATTTATGCTGAGGGGTTTAACTTCTGCATCGTTTGTCCGGAAATTGTGAGAAAAGGCTGTTTCCCGCGCTATAGAAAATTGTTCTATTCTAAGTTCCTCGCCTTCTGTTCCTTTTCTATAAATCAACGTAACAGAATCCTTTCCCCCGCCGGAAATCTTCGCACCGTGGAAACTATATCCTTCGGGCAGATATTCAGGGACCGAGATTTGAAAGTGCACATTTTTCTGCGCTTCATAAATGGGAATAAAAACATCTTTTAGCGTCCCGTAATTTTCCCCGCCGGTTCTTCCCGAAATAGTCATTACATTATTCCAGTATTTCCTGACAACGTTGAAAAACTTCGAATCGGCCGTGACCTCTTTGCCGGCGATTCCTGCATACACCCCCATAAAAAATACCACCAGGACAAAAGCCGCATTGACCATTCTTTTCGCGATATTCGTTTGTTTATGCTTTTTGGCCTCTAGTTCTTTTTTTATACTGACCCAGGTTTCATCTTCGATATGTTTCGGAACGGGGATGTCTTCAGCGCATCCCTTTACTTTTTTGGACAGGTAAAGGTCGAAAGCATCCTTATCTTTTTTCATCGTATCCTACCCCTTCCTTCTGCTCCGCCAGGATATTCCTTAAAAACAGCCTGGCGCGGAAAAGCCTGCTTTTGACAGTTCCCACGGGCACTCCGAGATACTTCGATATTTCACCTTCGGAAAGGTTGTTGTAGTACTTCAATACTACGATCTGCCTGTGAATCGGGTTCAGCTACTTTTAAGCTTTATCCATATCTATTCTATTTTCAGCATCCGTAATCGAATCGAACGAAACTTCCAGGGCGGTATTCATGGAGACTATCTTATCCATAAAGACCTCATCCATGAGTACATACTTTGCTTTCTTCCGGATAAGGTCTACGGCTTTTTTGGTAGCGATAGCGCTAACCAGCGCCGGGAACCGAGGAAGGTCCACAGGGCCTTTTTTCAATATTTCGTAGGCAATTAAAAAAGCCTCCTGAATGGAATCCTGGGCAATGTTCTCGTCTTGGGCGACCAGGTACGCCGTCCTGTAAACTTTTGAAAAATACATACGGTAGAGACTCTCGAAAAGATCAAAATCTTCCATTGTTAAGATACCGCCTTTATTGCAAAACTTTTTCATATCTATTATTAAAAAATTTTTAACTTCAAGGAACTTTTTGGCAGCATAAAACGACTATATTATAGGGAAGAAATTTCGGTTCAATTTCATCGCGGAAGGTATCTTTAATATCTCCGGTTGAGAGCCCGCACAGATATGAAAGAGACTTACAAATTTGATCACAATTAAAATAGGAGTGAAGGATAAAATGAGAGTCAACACAAATTATTATCAAACAAAGCCATATATCAGTACAAATATGAAATCTAATGTACGTGATAATACGAGACCATATATCTTGATGCAGGAAAATTCAAAGATGGAGCACAAAACGGAGTATTCTTCAAATATTTGGGAATAACTTGCTAAAGTATATAACATTAGAAATGCTTCTTTCGATGAGCTTTGTGATATATCCTTAAAACTGTATGAGGCAGGAGAGATATCTCCAGCAGATCATGCGATCCTAACTTTTGATCCAAGTAAATCCCCGCAAAAAATAAGGCCCAATATATTCTTAACAAAAGCTGACCCAGACGGCAAGAGGGATTGGATAGCAGAATACGAAGCAAGGGCGAACATGGATTTGAAGATTGGAAATATGCTCGGTTATAAAAATAATTGCCGAATACTTGATATTTTGAGACGCCTTCGGTAAGAAGCAAAAATCCTTTAATAAAATGACCATTAGGCAAGATACAATGACGCTTACGTTGTAGCCTTTTTACAGCCTCCACCCGCCCGGTTATACAAAGGCAAATGAAGGAGAGACCGAAATGAAAAAATATACTTTAACGTTGATATCAATGTTATTGGTAGTAAGCATATTTTTAAATTTTGTATTTGTGGCTCAATTGCTGGATATTAAAAAAAAGGAAGAGGAAAGACTATTATCCAACGTATTTACCTGCGGAGAGTATTTTGGTATTTTCGGCGACAATTTACAAAAATACATTAAAAATCGGGATGAAAAGTATAGAATGGAGATGATATGGATTTACCTGGTATTAAAGGCTTTCAGATATAATTTAGCATCTACAAATACAGTTTTTCTCAAGGATTTGGACGAATCCATAACTCCAATAAGAAAACTTATTAGAATTATAGAAGATATATCATTAAAACTTAATAGAGATTCAATTAATACCGAAGACGGCAAGTCGAGAGACTTTTGGGAATCCTTTGCCAGAGATGTTCTAAAAGTGGCTGAATTGTTGACTGAAAGGAGAGAGAAGGAAGACCGGGTTAAAGCAAACCTGCCAGAAGCAGGACGGGTTATCGAAAATTTGTCTGAAAAATACGATTCCTACTTAAAAGGTAAATAGATAATTACAGGTTTAATGTAATGTATTTTTACGGAATGTAATGTGCCATAGTTTCGTTCCAATAGCTTTTTATTTCTGAGTAGGTTATCCCAAGGCAAAGAAGAGATGTCAAAAAGCAAAGAAGCGTAATTATAAGCTGATCCAAAACAACTACAGGCATAGAGCCAATCGCAGAATGATAAAAGCATCGATAAAACTTTAACGCCTCAACAGGAGTCATTCCATTCATGTTTTTACCAAAATGCGGCCGCCTATAATTTAAATAGAGCATCCAGTTTTGTGCCATATTTGGTATAATGTCATTGGGTGGGATCCATCCTTAATGGGTTTTTGGTTTGCCATATCCATAATACCCCAGGGATACCCACCCTTTGCAATGTCTTTTTTACTTTAAAAAAGTAGTGTGAACGAAACTCTGGCTCATCTACAGACGGGAATTATTTTCCCCTTGACAACCTTCTCCGCGCATGGTAATATACAAAGAAAGCGAAATTGAATAAAGCCAGCCTTTAAACTGGTCCTGTGAGGCTAGTAAGGCGAAGGGGTTTAACATAAAGATGAAGGAAAGCCTTTCTCCGCCTGACGGGGAAGGGCTTTTTTGATAGAGAAAAAAGCCTCTGCTGTCTATGTCTCACAGCAGGGGCTTAATTTTTGGAAGGAGGAAAATTATGAGAGAACTTACTGCAAGCCCAAGAGAACTGTCAGGTCCGATAAGGGAGGGGGATAGGATTTCACTCCTTCAGCTTCTCATCCTGGGACTCCAGCATACTTTTACGATGTTCGGGGCCACGGTGCTGGTACCGCTGCTTACCGGGCTCGACGTGGGAGTGGCCCTTTTCACGGCGGGGGTGGGCACCCTGTGGTTCCACCTGGTCACGAAAAGGAAGGTTCCGGTTTTCCTGGGTTCTTCCTTCGCGTTCATTGCGCCGGTAGCACTGGTGGTAAAACAGTGGGGGGTTCCGGCGGCCCAGGGCGGCATCATTGTGGCCGGTTTGCTTTACGTGTTGATGGCGGCGCTGGTTTACTTTCTGGGGCGCGAATTTATGGAAAACCTTCTCCCGCCGGTGGTGACCGGCCCGATAATAATGGTTATAGGTCTCAACCTGGCGCCGGTGGCAATTAAAAGCGCCTCTCAGAACTGGACGGTCGCCTTGATAGTGCTTAGTGCGGTAACACTGGTCAGCATGTACGGCAGGGGATTTTTCAAACTGGTACCGGTGCTCGTGGGATTAATTGCAGGTTATGCGGTGAGTTTGATTTTCGGAATCGTGGATCTGAAACCCGTGCAGGAGGCGGCGCTGTTTGCCGTGCCGGCCTTTACAAAACCTGAATTCAACCTGGCGGCAATCGGTCTTATTGCGCCGGTGGCGGTGGCCACTATGGTGGAACACGTGGGCGACGTGCTCGCCGTGGGAGCTACGGTGGAGAGGGACTTCGTAAAAGACCCCGGCCTTCACAGGACTCTGATAGGTGACGGTGTAGCCACATCTTTGGCGGGATTATTCGGCGGGCCGGCCAACACCACCTATTCCGAAAACACAGGCGTTCTGGCGCTGACCGGGGTCTGGAAACCGGAAGTGATGAGGGTTGCGGCGGTAATAGCCATACTTCTTTCCGGCTTCCAGAAGCTCACCGCTCTCATAGGGACTGTGCCGGAGCCGGTGATAGGCGGCATCTCCATAATCCTGTTCGGCATGATAGCCAGTATCGGTGTCAGAACCGTTGTCGAGAATGCCGTGGACTTTAAAAAGTCAAGGAACCTTATAATATCCAGCGTAATTCTGGTTGTCGGTATAGGCGGCGCCGTAGTAAACCTCTGGGGCGGTATCCAGATAGGGGGCATGGGCCTGGCCGCCATACTCGGTGTAATATTGAACCAGGTGTTGCCGGAGGAGTAAAGATTTTATAGAGGCGGGGATCCCTCCCCGCTTTTTTAATTTTCCAATACCTTGCAACTCTGTGCTATAATAGAATTGGTTCAGTATGGTAGCTGGAGGTCGCCATGTCGCATCCTTCTATAAACGAAAGGGTCATGATGATAAAAAGCAACAAGGATGAGATAAGCCATTTAATTGAGGAATACAGGCCTTTCATTGCTTCGGTTGTGGAAAAGTACCTGGGCCGCCGGGTCGAATACGGTATCGACGACGAGCTGAGCATAGCCATGATCGCCTTTAACGAAGCCGTTCAGAGATACGATATAGAAAAAGGTAATTTTCTCACCTTTGCCAAAAACGTGATAAGAAGCCGGCTGGTCGATTACTACCGGCGGGAACGGAAAAACAGGGAAACGGTAGTGTACATCGCGCAGAATCAGGAGTATGACGAGGAATACGAGCTGGACATCAGTATCGACGAATCCATAAAAAAACACAGGGAAGAAGAGATAAGCGAACAAAGAAGGCTGGAAATCCTCGAGATAAAGAAGGAACTGGAAAAATGGGGACTGACCTTTTCCGATGTGGCCAGGAGTTCTCCCAGACAGGAAGGCACCCGCCGGATTTATCTTCAGGTAATCGACTTCATAATGGCGTCACCGGAAATACTAGATACGATAAAGCGGAAAAAATACTTGCCGATAGATAAAATTGAAAAGGCGACAAAAATACCCCGAAAGAAGATCGAGCGAGGACGAAATTATATAATAGCAGCGGTGATTATTTTATCGGGGGATTACAGGTACATAAAAGAGTACATTAAGTGGAGGTAAAAAGGTGAAGGCCGTAATTGTCGACGTCGAGGGAGAATACATCATAGTCGTCAACCAAAGGGGCGATTTTAAAAAAATATACAATATGTATAAAGGCCGGCAGATCGGTGATGAAATAGATATTCCCGAGATCACCACCAATTACACCGTATTCCGGAGAATAGCGTCTCTAGCCGCGGTATTTATGATAACTGTTGTTATGGCGGGATACGGAATCGCTTCGTTTTTCCGCCCGGTGACCTACGTGACAATGGATGTGAATCCCAGTGTGGAGATGTCACTGAACCGGTTCAACCGCGTGATAGATGTTGAAGGTCTTAATGACGACGGCGCCCGCCTTGTGGGAGACCGGACTTCATTCAGAACCCTGCCTCCGGAGAGGGTCGTCAGGATGCTGCTTTTCCGGGCTAGAGAGCAGAACCTCCTCGGGCCGGATTCGGTTGTGATGTTTACCATATCTAACGTGCACGACAAAAAAATGCCGGAACTCGAAAAAAAGTTAGAGGAGACCGCACGGCAGGAACTGAAGGGTGACGGCGGTATTTCCATACAGCGCAATGGTGCGGATGAAGTAAAAGTACTGGTTCAGGAAGCCCCCATAAAAAAGCACCAGGAAGCCAGAAGGATGGGGATATCCCAGGGCAAGCTGCTGCTTTATGAAAAGCTGAAGAAAGAAAGTCCCGCTTTAGACGTGGAACGCGTGAAAAAGATGCGCGTCAGAGAAATGCTTGAAGAACTTAAAGCTAAAACCGGGAAGGATAGAATAGACGGCGACAGGAGGCCGGGTCCGAAAACCCCCAGTATACCACCGAAAGAAAAGGCCGAAAAAGAAAAGCCGGCGAAAGACGGATCACCCGGGGAAATCAAAGATGTACCGGCAAATGAAAAGGAACGGGATAAAGAAGACCGCAGAGAGCACCGGGGCAATCCGTCCGGTTTAAAAGGCGGGGACGACAGGGACGCAAAGCACTTCGACAGCACGAGGGGCGTGAGTTCACCGGCCAGAGGAGATAAAAAAGGAGAAAAACCCTTCAGGAACCCGCGGTACAGGACTTCGGATTCATCGGTAAAGGACGGGGGAAAGGATGTCCCCGCCAGTACCCCGAAGAACGTTGATTATGGGAAGAAGGATCCGCCAGCCGGCAAAAACACGAAACCGCCTGCCACACGAGGGAATTAAATCCATACCTGCCTAACAGGCGGGTACTTTTGTTTTATCCCAATTACAATATGCTGGAATTAAGCCAAATGGGTGAGAATATACTGTATGTGAGTTATCATCGAGATGGTATGATTTTATTGTGAGATATTTCACAATAGACATAACCGAAGATAAATGGAGGAAATGCGAGGAATTAAACAATAAACTCTAAAATTTTGGTTTGAATTTTTTGTATTAATATTGTATAATAACCCATATGAAAGACATCAAAATAATGCAACATATTGCACTTTTAACGCAAATAGGGTTAAATATAGCGCTGCCCATAGTGGGCGGTGTATATGCTGGAGCCTATCTGGACAGGAGGTTTTCCACTGGTAGCGCTTTTTTGATTTTGGGGGTAATACTAGGATTTTTTTCTGGTGTAGCAGGTGTGTACCGACTGGTATCCGCTGAATTCAAAAAAAAGAAATAATTTTTTCTTCGGGGAGGTGGAGGACGGTTGAAGGAAATCCTGGATGATATCAAAAACGCGGAGAACAAGGCCAGGGCAATGGTGGAAGAAGCCGAGCGGGAAGCGAGGTTCATACTGGCTGAAGCCAACCGCGAAGCCGAAGAACTGATTTCACAGGCCCGCAGGAGGGGCGAAGAGGCTTCTAAAAATATTATAGAAGATGCGAAAAAAGAAGCGCAAAAAGAAGCTCTGGCTTTGAGGGAACAGTATGAAGACAAAATCAGAAAACTTCGGGAAAAGGCGGAAGGCCGCATTCAAAAAGCTGTAGACTTAATTGTGGAGAGGATAGTGACTTTCCATGGCAATTGTTAAGATGAAAAAAATGTACGTCTTTGGCCTGCATAAAGAGCGGGACCGGATACTCAGCGCCCTGCAGAAACTGGGAGCGGTCGAAATTGCAGACCTGAAAGAGGAAAATATCGATGTTGGCATCAACAACGAAAAGCTCCCGGAACAGGTGGGTCACGAGCTATCGGAGCTTGAACTGAAGCTCGGCAGGCTGAAATTCGCCATCGATTTCCTGAAGCCTTACGGCAGGGAGTTAAACCCCTTGATCCACGGCAGGCCCAGGGTCAGCATGAGAAAGCTGCAGGATCTCCTTAACCGGGAGGGCGAGATTTTTGAGCTCGTAGATTCGCTTTCCGGCGTTGACCAGAAGCTTTCCAGGCTCAAGACGGAAGAATCCAGAATAAAAAATCAGATTGAATTAATAAAACCCTGGGAGCGGCTAGACGTCCCTGTAGAGGAATTGGGTTCCACCGGCAAGGTGGAAGTAAGGGCTGTGGCGGTCCCCAAAAAGAACTTCAAACCCTTCATGGATAAAGCGGTTGAAAAAGATCTTCCCGTGGAAATAATGCCGGTGGGAGAAGGCCGGGAAGACAGCCTTTTATTAATGATCTATCACAATTCGGCGAAATCCGACATTCAGGAGTTGTTTAAGGAATTTTCGGTCAATACAGAAGAATTTTCGGGATTTTCGGGGACTCCGGCACAGATAATCGATCAGTTTCAGGAAAGGCTAAAAGTCATCGAAGCTGAAAGGCAAGAAGTAAAGGCAGAAATTTCCGGGCTGGCGGACCGGCTCCTGGACCTGGAAGCCCTCTACGATTACTGGTTCCTGGAAAAACAGAAGAAAGAGAACTTCCTGAAGATGGTGGGAACCGACAAAGTCTTCCTTATGAAAGCCTGGGTTCCCGAGCCTTCGGTAGGAGCCGTAAAAGAGGCGGTCACCTCCACCACCGGTGCAGTCCACGTGGTTTTCGCCGAACCGTCGGAAGAGGACGACATACCGGTGGCCCTGTCAAACCCGAGGTTAGTACAGCCCTTTGAGATAATAACCGAACTTTACAGCCTTCCCGATCCCAGGGGGATAGACCCCAATGTATTTATGGCACCCTTCTACTTCGTATTTTTCGGTATGATGGTCAGCGATGCGGGTTACGGTCTTGTGCTGTCCCTGCTGACGGGCCTTGCCCTCTGGAAGCTCAAGCTTAAGGGAATGGGCAAAAAATTGGCCGAGCTGCTGTTCCTGGGCGGAATATCGACTTTTGTTTGGGGGATGATTTTCGGTAGCTGGTTTGGTGACCTTATAAAGGTCAAGCCTCTCTGGCTGAACCCCCTGGACAACCCCTTGGCCGTTTTGTTTTTGAGTTTTGCCTTCGGCCTGATACAGATATACACCGGTATAATTCTGAACGGTTATAGAAATATAAGAAACGGAAAGATAGCCGACGCCCTCATGGACCAGGGACTGTGGCTGGTGCTGCTGACGGGGCTCGTGATGATGGCTTTTCCCAATTTTGCGGGAATAGCAAAATCCGTGGCCCTCGCCGGCGCCGTGGGTCTCGTGCTGACGCAGGGCAGGTCTCAGAAGGGTATAATAAAGAAGTTCACGTCGGGGCTTTTAAGCCTCTACAACGTGACCGGTTACCTCAGCGACGTACTCTCTTACTCCCGTCTGCTGGCGCTGGGCCTTGCGACAGGCGTTATAGCGATGGTCATAAATACTATGGCTAGAATGCTGGGAGTAAATATATTAGGGTATATCGCGATGCTGCTGGTGATGATAGGAGGGCACTTCTTCAATATAGCGGTAAACGCCCTGGGTGCTTACGTCCACAGCAGCCGCTTGCAGTATATCGAATTCTTCGGCAAGTTCTACGACGGCGGGGGCAGATCCTTCGACCCCCTGAGGATTAGGACGAAGTACGTGGACCTGGAAGACGCTTAATAGAATAAATTGAATATATTTAATTAAAATTAAAATTATTAAAAAAACAAACTTTTGGAGGAGGAATTTAAATGGAAGTCACACTCGGTCAAGTTCTTGCATTGTTAGGAGCTGCTATGGCGGTTTTCCTGCCGGGGATCGGTTCCGCCAAAGGAGTCGGCCTGGTCGGTGAAGCTGCTGCCGGAGTAGTCACCGAGGATCCAGGCAAATTCAGCCAGACCCTGATACTGCAGGCGCTGCCCGGAACCCAGGGTATATACGGCCTGCTCACCGGGTTCGTGGTGATGCAGAGGATAGGAATCCTGGGAGGAAATCTGCTGCCTCTTTCCACTTATCAGGGACTACTGGTTTTCGCGGCCTGCCTTCCTATAGCTATAGTAGGCCTGCTTTCGGCTATCGCCCAGGCCAGGGCTGCGGCCGCAGGTGTGGGAATAGTAGCCAAGAGGCCCGAAGAACTGGCTAAAGGTATAACCTATGCCGCTATGGTTGAAACCTACGCGGTGCTGGCGCTGCTCGCTTCGATACTGATGCTCTTTGGTCTAAAGCTGGCTTAAGGAGTGCTTATAATGCAGGGCATTGCAAAGATAAAGGAAAAGATCCTGGAGGAAGCTGCAGAGGAAAAAAACCGGATAATAGAAAATGCGAAAAAGGAAGCGGCTGAAATCCTGGAAAAGGCCAGAAAAAAAGCCGCAGAACTCGAAGCCAATGCCGGTGAGAGAGCCAGGAAGGCGGCCGGGGAGGAAAAGAGGAAGATCCTGTCCATGGCCGAACTGGAAGAGAGAAAGCGGTATCTGGAGGCCAAGCAGGCCCTAATAGACGAGGCCTTCGCCGGTGCAGAAAATAAGCTTTTTAATCTGGATGCCGAAAGGTACAGGGACCTGGCCTACCACATGATCCTGGCCGCCGCCGTTGACGGCAATGAGGAAATCATAGTTTCCGAGGCTGACAAGGGGAAGATAACTCCGGAACTGCTTGTGAGGGTTAACGAAGCCCTGAAAATGCAAGGCAAAGCAGGCAACATCAGGTTTTCGGGAGAGAAAAGACCCATAAAAAGCGGATTCATATTAAAATCGGCGACGGTGGAGATCAATTGCACTTTCGATTACCTGCTCAAGGCCCAGAGGGAAGAACTGGAGACCGAAGTGGCCCGAATACTTTTTGAGGAGTGATGGCGATGGCCCGGGAACAGGAATTCCTATACGCATCGGGCAGGATAAGGGCCCTGGAGAACAGGCTCTTGAGCAGGAACATCATCGAGAGGATCCTAGAGGCGCAGGACCTGGATGCAGTCCTCAGGGTCCTCGGCGAGACCGATTATGCCCCGGATTTTGAAGAACTGGAAAGTGTATACGATTTCGAAAAGGCCCTGGAAAACAGCATGAAAAGGACTTTGGGCGTGATAAAAGAATCGCTGAAAGACCATAGAGTCGTCAGGTTTTTCACCCTAAAGTACGACTACCATAATCTAAAAGTAGTTTTAAAAAGCAGGATACTCGGCGTTGAGGTGCCGGAGAACCTCTCCACCCTGGGCGAAGTCTCCGCCGAAGAACTTTTCAAGCTGAGCAAGGGTGAAAGCGATGCAGCCGTCCCGGAGCGCATGCGGGCTGCTTTTGAGAGGGCCGCTGAAGTCTACGAAGAAACCCGGGACCCGCAGCAGGTGAACCTCATACTGGACAGGGCCTTATACGAAGAGCTCAATCTGCTCGTCCGGGAGATCGGCCACGATTTTCTCAAAAATTACCTGGCCGCATTAATGGACCTCACCAATATAAAGACGGTGGTCAGGTTGAAGTATATGCAATCCGATTTCAGGACCCTGGAGAAATCCCTCCTGCCGGGCGGTACCATCGATACCGGGTTTTTCGAGAAGATGATCCAGGAACCGGTGCCGGCCCTGATCGAAGCCCTGGCGTCTTCCAGGTACTCCATGGTTATTAAAGAAGGCCTGGAGAGCTGGGTTTCCACGGGCAGCCCGGCGGTTTACGAGAGATTGGCCGACGATTTCCTGCTCGGTATGCTGAGGAAGGGGCTTTATAAGCCCTTCGGGCTGGAAACCGTCGCGGGATATCTTGGGGCCCGGGAGAATGAGCTCAAAATCCTGAGGGTTCTGATGGTGGGGAAGATCAACGGCATTTCCGAAGATATGATAAGGGAAAGGCTGAGGGATGTGTATGTATAAAATTGGAGTAATCGCAGACCGCGATACAGTGCTTTCATTTAAGTCAACGGGTATTGACACCTTCCCCGCCGTCGACGAGACAGAAGCCGCGGACAGACTCATGAAACTTGTTCGTGAGAATTACGCTGTTATCTTCATAACCGAACAGCTGGCTGAAAAGATAAGGGAGAGAATAGACCTTTTCAGGGATAAAATGTTGCCTATCATTACGTTGATTCCCAGCAACCGGGGTACTCTGGGAATCGGTATAAGTGACGTGAAGAAATCTGTTGAAAAAGCCATTGGAGTGGATATCATTTTTGAAAGAGAGGGAAGGGAATGAGCCAAGGTGTAATAGCCAAGGTTTCCGGTCCCCTCGTGGTGGCTACGGGCCTCCCCGGAGCCAAGATGTTCGACGTGGTAAAGGTGGGTACTCAGGGCCTTATAGGTGAAGTCATAGAAATACGCGGAGAGAGAATATCGATTCAGGTATACGAAGAGACTTCCGGACTGGGTCCCGGGGACCCGGTGGTGTCCACAGGAGAACCCCTCAGCGTCGAACTGGGACCGGGAATGCTGGAAGGCATTTTCGACGGAATCCAGAGACCTCTTGACGTTATAGAAAAAAAAGTCGGCAGCTTTATAACAAGAGGTATAGATGTGCCTGCCCTGAACCGTGAGAAAAAATGGGGATTTACGCCCAGAGTCAGGCCCGGGGACAGGGTTAGCGGCGGCGATATTATCGGCACGGTACAGGAGACCGTTATAGTCGAACACCGCATAATGGTACCCCCTGGAGTTTCGGGCGTCGTCGAGGACATCAGGGAAGGCGAATTTACCGTAACCGAACCCGTTGCCAGGATAAAGACCGATTCCGGGCAGGTAGTGGAAGTTACGATGATGCAGAAGTGGCCGGTACGAAAGACCAGGCCCTACAAGGAGAAGCTGCCGCCCGAAATTCCGATGGCCACGGGGCAGAGGGTCATCGATACCCTTTTCCCGGTTACCAAGGGCGGGACCGCATGTATACCCGGACCTTTCGGCAGCGGCAAAACTGTAGTCCAGCACCAGCTGGCCAAGTGGGCCGACGCCGAGATAGTCGTTTATATAGGCTGCGGCGAGCGCGGCAACGAGATGACCGACGTACTCCTTGAATTTCCGGAACTCAAGGACCCGAAGACCGGGGAACCGCTCATGAAGCGCACGGTGCTGATCGCCAATACATCCAACATGCCGGTGGCGGCCCGTGAAGCTTCGATATACACCGGTATAACAATAGCCGAGTACTTCAGGGATATGGGTTACAGCGTGGCGCTGATGGCTGACTCCACATCCCGGTGGGCCGAGGCTCTGCGTGAGATGTCCGGAAGGCTCGAAGAAATGCCGGGCGAGGAAGGTTATCCGGCCTACCTCTCGAGGAGGCTTGCGGAGTTCTACGAGAGAGCCGGCAGGGTCATATGTCTGGGCAGCGACAACCGCGAGGGTGCCCTAACGGTGGTAGGCGCCGTATCCCCGCCGGGCGGCGACCTGTCGGAGCCGGTTACCCAGGCGACTCTTCGCGTGGTGAAGGTGTTCTGGGCTCTGGACTCTCAGTTGGCCTATGCGCGCCACTTCCCGGCCATTAACTGGCTGACGAGCTATTCGCTGTACTCCGACGTCGTTGAGGACTACATGAACAAAAACGTGAGCAGCGACTGGGGAGAGCTGCGAAGCGAGGCCATGAGGCTGTTGCAGGAAGAGGCCAGCCTTCAGGAAATAGTAAGGTTAGTGGGTATCGACGCTCTTTCCACCAGGGACCGCCTCGTGCTGGAAGTTGCAAGATCCATCAGGGAAGACTTCCTGCACCAAAACGCTTTCCACGAGGTGGACACCTACTCTTCGATGAAAAAGCAGTACAGGATGCTGAAGCTGATACTGATGTTCTACGAAGAAGCGCAGAAAGCCCTTGAAAAAGGCGCCCTGTTCTCGGAAATAGAGAAGCACCCGGTGCGCGAGAGAATCGCCCGTGCCAAATATATCGAGGAATCGAACCTGTCCGTATTCGATGAAATAGAGAAGGAGATAAAGAAGGCTATGCAGGACCTCACCGAAGGAGGTGGAGCCGATGCTTAGGGAGTATAAAACCGCCCGGGAAATAGTCGGACCGTTGATGTTGGTAGAAAACGTGGAAGGCGTCAAGTACAACGAGCTTGTGGAAATCGAGACCGGGGCTGGAGAAATCCGCCGGGGACAGGTGCTGGAGGTCAGCGGCGATAAAGCGCTGGTTCAGTTGTTTGAAGGCTCTACGGGGCTTAATATAAACGACTGCAAGGTAAGGTTTGTCGGAAGGAGCATCGAGCTCGGGGTTTCTACCGACATGCTGGGCAGGGTTTTCGATGGCTTCGGCCGTCCAAGGGACAAAGGCCCAATGATCATACCGGAAAAACGGCTAGATATAAACGGCAGCCCCATCAACCCGACGGCTCGCGACTATCCTTCCGAGTTCATCCAGACGGGAATATCCGCCATCGACGGGCTGAACACCCTGGTAAGGGGGCAGAAGCTCCCGATCTTCTCGGGTTCCGGTCTGCCCCACTCCCAGCTGGCGGCACAGATAGCCAGGCAGGCCAAAGTTCTTGGTACCGAGAGCAAGTTCGCCGTAGTGTTTGCTGCAATGGGTATAACCTTCGAGGAAGCCGACTACTTCATCTCGGATTTCAGGCGTACTGGTGCCATCGACCGAACGGTGCTGTTCATTAACCTGGCCAACGACCCGGCAATCGAGCGTATAGCCACCCCGCGCATGGCCTTGACCTGCGCGGAATTCCTGGCATACGAGAAAGACATGCACGTGCTCGTCATCCTGACGGATATGACCAACTACTGCGAGGCTCTGCGCGAAGTATCGGCCGCCAGGAAGGAGGTTCCCGGCCGTAGGGGCTATCCCGGCTACCTCTACACCGACCTTTCGACCATATACGAGAGGGCGGGTCGAATAAGGGGCAGGAATGGGTCCATCACCCAGATACCCATTCTGACCATGCCCGAAGACGACAAGACCCACCCGATACCCGACCTCACCGGGTATATTACAGAAGGCCAGATAATCTTAAGCCGCGAACTTCACAGGAAGGGCATCTATCCGCCTATAGACGTGCTTCCGTCACTGTCCCGGCTTAAGGATAAGGGTATCGGCCGCGGCAAGACCCGGGAAGACCATGCGGACACCATGAACCAGCTGTTTGCATCGTACGCCCGCGGTAAGCAGGCGAAGGAGCTGGCGGTTATCCTGGGTGAGGCCGCTCTTTCCGATACGGATAAGCTTTATGCAAAATTCGCCGATGAGTTCGAGGCCAGGTACGTGGCCCAGAGGGAAGACGAGGACAGGAGCATTGAGGAGACCCTGACTATAGGGTGGGAGCTCCTGACGATCTTGCCGAGGGCCGAGCTCAAGAGGGTGAGGGACGAATATATCGAAAAATACCTTCCTGAAAAAGGAGAAGAATAGACATGGAAATACGGGTAAATCCTACCCGGATGGAACTAACCAGGTTGAAAAAGAGGCTTGTGACCGCAAAACGTGGCCACAAGCTCCTGAAAGACAAGCAGGATGAGCTTATAAAGAAGTTTTTAGACATGGTCAAGCAGAATAAACTCCTGCGCGAGGAGGTCGAGTGCGAGCTCGTCGGTGCTTTCAAAAGTTTCACCATGGCAAGAAGCCAGATGCCCGCCAACGTGGTGGAAGAAAGTCTCATGATCCCCTCGGCCAGGGTCAGCATAAACATCAGAAAGGAAAACATCATGAGCGTCAACGTGCCCAGGCTGGAGATATCCCGGGAAGAGGGGAAAAATCTTTTTCCCTACGGCTTGGCGAACACGTCGGCGGAAATGGACTCGGCCATCCGCACTTTGTCGGCCATGCTTCCTAAGATGTTGAAGCTGGCGGAAATTGAGAAGGCCTGCCAGCTCATGGCCGATGAGATAGAAAAGACCCGCCGCAGGGTAAACGCTCTGGAGTATGTTTTGATACCGCAGCTCGAAAATACCATAAAATACATCACCATGAAGCTGGACGAAAACGAGCGTTCAAGCCGTACAAGGCTTATGAAGATAAAGGAAATGGTGATGCAGGGATAAGTGGATAAAGCAGGTTAGACGGCAGATATGCAGTCTAGCCTGCTTTTTTTATGAAGGAATCACGCAATCGCCAACCAGCTCAGAATCAATATCAGAATTTAATATATCATCAATTAAAAGTGATTTATTCAAAAATTTTGCACCGATTTTTTTGCACTGCAAAATGTACTTGCGCTATAGCTCCAATCCATATAGACTTTTTGGGATTGGTATGTATTTTGCTTGGTAAAATTTATTAAGACAGCTATATGAGCATTATGTTAACTTCAAAACGGCTCTAATAAGATTAAGTTAAAAGGGGTGGTAAAAGTTATTGACCTGACTTAAATTTATTGAAAATTCAATTAAAAATGCGGGGTGAAAAAGGTGAATAAGAAAAAATTCCGCGCCTTCTTTGTTATTTTGTTGGTTGCCGTTTTAACCCTGACCGCGTGTAGCGAACCTTTACAACAATCCGATAATGGAAATGGATCGGAGAAAAACGGTGTCGAACCCATAAAAATCGGGAATACTGTGGCCCTAACCGGGGATGTATCTATTTGGGGCCAATCCTGTGAAAAAGCCCTGCGGCTGGAGGTCGACAAAATAAATGCTGCAGGAGGAATCAACGGAAGGCCGATCAAACTGATAAGTTACGATAACCGTGGGGATTCTATCGAAGCCGTCAATGTCGCTAAGAGATTGATAGAACAGGATAAAGTTGTGGCTATAATTGGGCCGGCAATGAGCGGGCTGGCAATCGCCATGTCTTCAGTTGCTGAAGAAAATAAAATCCCGTTTATCGCAACACAAGCGACAAACCCACAGGTAACCGTTCCTCAGGAAGGTAAAGTGAGAAAATACGCATTCAGGACATGCTTTATAGATCCGTTCCAGGGAAAGGTTCTGGCACAATTTGCTTACCACAGGTTGAATGCAAGGAAGGCCGCTATTTTATACAATGTGGGTGATGACTATTCAGCCTGGCTTGCAAAGTATTTTGAAGATGAGTTCAAAAAGCTGGGCGGTAATATCACTAACAAGGAGGCCTTCAGATCAGGGGAACTTGATTACAGGGCAATGCTGGGAAAGATAAAACAGAATAATCCTGATGTCATATTCCTTCCGAATACGCAAAAAGAA
Organism: Thermosediminibacter litoriperuensis; assembly: GCF_008124715.1. GTDB lineage: Bacteria > Bacillota > Thermosediminibacteria > Thermosediminibacterales > Thermosediminibacteraceae > Thermosediminibacter > Thermosediminibacter litoriperuensis. The sequence goes on from NZ_VNHO01000002.1 coordinate 56,210, forward strand.
GCTGCTTTAGCGGCAAAACAAGCAAGAGACCTGGGTATAAAATCTATTCTCATGGGCGGTGATGCCTGCGGAACCCCGGATATTGTTACACTGGGAGGATCAGCGGTGGAAGGTTTTTACCTGGTAAACCACGCCTCTATGGATGATCCTGATATACAGGACTTTGTAAAAGAATATAAGCAAAAATACGGAGAAGAACCTGTATTGCCGGAACCGGTCCTGGCTGTTGATGCATTGTATCTGCTGGTGGATGCTATAAAAAGAGCAGGTACGACCGAAGGTTCGGCTTTAGCCGAAGCCCTAGAGAATACAGCCAACCTTAAAGTTCTAACAGGAACTCTTACAATAGATCCCAAGACTCATGATCCTTTAAATAAACCAGCTATTATCCAACAGATAAAAAACGGCGAGTTCGTTTTTGTTGAAAAATTTGTGACAAACTAGAGCATTGAGTGGAGAGGGGATTTTAAAATCCCCTCTCTGTAGATATATTCATTGGACAAAAATGAGGAGTGAATTAAATGTTTCTGCAGACCCTGATAACAGGACTTTCTATAGGCGGTATATATGCCCTCATGGCGGTAGGCTATTCTCTTGTTTTTTCTATACTTAATTTCAGCAATTTTGCCCACGGCACCATCATAATGCTTGGGGCTTATATAGGTTATTTTTTAATATCCTGGTTTTATTCAAGTCTTGCGATTTCATTACTCGGGGCAATCGTGGGCGCAGCAATTTTCGCACTGTTAAACGTAAGTCTTGCATATATTCCCCTTATCAATAGAAAAGCACCTCCGCTCTATTTAATGATTACATCAATGGGTGTTTCCATTTTCTTGGAGAATATGGTCTACGTAACTGTTGGGTCCCATTTCTATTCTTTCCCTGAAATATTTAAGAAGTCCAGTGTTTCCTTTTTCGGCAGTGAAATAAGCACCCTTGACCTGTTTGCCCTGATCTTTTCTTTTATAGCCATAAGTGGTCTTCATCTTTTTCTCACAAGGACTAAGATGGGCACCGCCATCAGGGCAGCTTCCTACGACATGACCGTGGCGTCTCTAAACGGCGTCAATATGAATAGACTCATAGGAGTAGTATTTATTCTGGCGGGAGCCTTTGCAGGCATTGCCGGGGTGTTCCTTGGAATAAAATACATGGTATACCCCACCATGGGCTGGATAACAAGCAAGGCTTATATCGCCGCGGTAATAGGCGGACTGGGAAGCCTCCCCGGAGCTGTAATAGGCGGGGTTATCCTGGGAATACTTGAGACGTTCGTTTCTGTTTATATCTCCTCGGTAATAAGGGACGTATTCAGTTTTTCCCTGGTCATAATATTCCTGGTAATACTACCTGCGGGCTTGCTTGGCAAGTATCTTGAAGAAAAGGTTTAGGGGGGAGAATATATGCAATACATTCTCGGAGTATTGTCCGTAATAGGAATAGAAATTATTGCCACGGTGGGCCTTTCGGTTTTTACAGGATTTACGGGGCTTTTTTCACTGGGGCATGCCGCATTTATGGCCATAGGTGCTTATACGGCGGCAATCCTTACATATTTTTATAACGTCCCGTTTTTATTTGCCCTTCTTGCCGGGATGTTGATGTCGGCGGCGGTCAGTATGATTATAGGCTTTCCGACTCTCCGGGCGAAACTCAGGGGAGACTATTTCGCCATCGCGACATTGGGATTTGGCGAGGCGGTGCGGGTTATACTGGAAAACCTCTCCATAACCCAGGGGGCCAGGGGACTTCCGGGCATCTCCCATTACACGACACTTCCCGTGGTGATGGTATTTTCGCTGCTTGTTGTCTGGATGACCAGAAATTTCATATGGTCCAAATACGGGAGGAATGCCATCGCTGTAAGAGAAGACGCTGTAGCCTCCGAGATGGCCGGGATAGATCTTTTTAAGGTGAGAATGATTTCCCTCATATACAGCGCAGCGTGCGGCGGTCTTGCAGGAGGGCTTTTTGCGCATTATTTAAATTACATACAACCTGCCATGTTCACATCCGTCCTTTCAACGCAGCTCACGGCTGCCGTTGTGGCGGGCGGGATGGGCAGCCTCACTGGACCCATTATAGCCATATCATTATTTATAGCCGTTCCCGAAGTGCTCAGGGTAGCCAACATGTGGCGCCTGGTGGTCTACGGCCTGATCCTGGTGCTCATCATGATATACAGACCGTCGGGAATTATGGGATACCACGAGTTTTCCTTTGAAATTCTTAAAAAAATAATTCCTGGAAGAGCCGCAGGCTATGCAGGCAAAAGGGGGATATAAACGAAATGGCTCTGCTTGAATTGAAAGGCGTAACAAAACGCTTCGGTGGCATAGTGGCGGTAAAAGACATATCCTTTGCCCTGGAGCAAAACGAAATAGTCGGATTAATAGGCCCCAACGGAGCGGGCAAAACAACCATATTCAATCTTATAACCGGAGTCTATAAAGTTACCGGAGGAAAAATTTTTTTCGACGGTAAAGACATAACAGATCTTGATCCTGTTTCCATAGTGAAATGCGGTATAGCCAGGACTTTTCAAAATATACGGCTGTTCAATAAGCTGAGCGTCATCGAAAACATCAGGACAGTCCTCTTCAGAGAGGCGGACTACAACATGGTTGAAGCACTTTTCAGAAGCCCAAAAGTGACAAAAATTGAAAAACAACTTGTAGAAAAAGCTATGGAATATTTAAAAGTGGTAGAACTGGAGGAATACGCGAACTACCGCGCCGACAGCCTGCCATACGGTCTCCAGAGAAAACTTGAAATAGCGAGAGCCCTGGCGCTGAAGCCCCGGCTCCTTTTACTCGACGAGCCCGCCGCCGGGATGAACCCCGAAGAATCACTGATGCTGGTAGACCTCATAAGGAAAGTAAAGGAACGCTACAACCTCACCATCATTCTCATCGAACACCACATGGATGTGGTAATGGAACTCTGCCCCAGGATTATCGTCATAAATTTTGGGGAAATGCTCATAGACGGTACAAAAGAAGAAGTGCAGAGCGATCCCAGGGTATTGAAGGCTTACTTGGGGGAGGAATACACCTATGTTAAAGGTTGAAAACTTAAACGTATACTACGGGAGAATCCACGCTTTAAAAAATGTAAGCATCGAAGTGCCAAAAGGACAAATCGTGACAGTAGTGGGGGCCAACGGGGCGGGGAAATCGACCCTGATGTGGACACTGGCCGGCGTACTGAAAGCGAAAAGTGGGACCATTACTTATAACGGCAAATCATTGCCGGCCTCGGCCCATGATGTCGCTGCCGCCGGCGTTATACTGGTGCCCGAGAGAAGGAGGCTGTACGCTAATCTTACCGTAAGGGAAAACATAATAATGGGGGCGTTCTTAAGGAAAGACCCAGAGGGGATAAAAAAGGACCTGGAATTCATATACTCGCTTTTTCCTATATTAAAGGAGAGGTCCAATCAATACGCCGGGACGTTAAGCGGCGGCGAGCAGCAGATGGCTGCCATAGCCCGCGGCCTAATGTCGCGGCCCAAGATCCTGCTTTTGGACGAACCTTCCCTCGGCCTTTCGCCATTGTACACTTCTGAGGTTTTCAAAACCATATTGCAGATAAAAGCCCAGGGGGCCACCATCTTCCTCGCCGAGCAGAACGCCCACAAGGCACTGGAAATAGCGGACCGGGCTTATGTATTGGAAACCGGTCGCGTGGTCCTTTCCGGATCTGGCAAAGAGCTTCTGGCAAACCCGAAAGTACAGGAAGCTTATCTTGGCGTAAGACACAAAGCAATATAGTATAGTATAAATAAAATAATAAATGCAAAGAAAAGGCAGCAGCAAGCTGCCTTTTCTATTTCTAGGCATTTCCGACCCGTATTAAAAAAACTGGCTTTTTTGTTATAAGAAATGATCCTTGGAGCAAGATAAAAATATAAGCCATAATACATACGACCGGGGTGAAAAATTGGACGAACTCAGGAACACTTTCGCAGGGGTTGTAAAAAGAAGCATCGTACTTGCCGCTGTTACCGCCATACTGGCTCTGGTTTTCGACAGGACCGGAAGGTGGGCGGGAGGGCTGATTCTGGGATCTTTCATGTCAATTTTTAACTTTTATCTGCTCTATATATTCCTCACAGGGCTCGCCGGTAAAAGCCGGGAGATGGCGACTCTTATCGGCATGGGCGGCTTTTTCCTGAGGTTTCTATTGACCCTGACCGGATTGATTTTTGCCATATCCGCAAACATGGAGTTTTTTATTGCAACAATCCTGGGCCTAATGGTGATAAAAATTGCCGTATTGTCAAATACTATCCTGGGAGGTCTCAAAAAATGCAGTTCTTCCCGAGGGTAGTTTTTTATTGGCGTGTATACAACCTGTCCGTGCCCGTCACCGAAACGGTGGTGGTGACATGGTTCATAATGGCCGTGCTTATAGCCGCTTCCTACTATGCCGGAAAAAGCCTGGGGAGAAAAGCCGGCCTTTTCCAGCAGCTCGCCGAGGTTTTTTACGAGGGAGTAGAGAGGCTCGTAGAGGAGACCATGGGCAGCGAGAGAATGGGATTTGTTCCGTACATCGGTACCCTGGCCGCCTTTCTCCTGCTGTCGAACCTGTCGGGCCTTTTAACCCTTAGGCCTCCCACGGCGGATCTTTCCACGACCTTCGGACTGGCGGTCATAACCTTTGGGCTGGTCCAGCGGGAGGCCGTCCGGCGGAAGGGTTTTGCAGGATACCTTAAGAGCTTTTTCGAGCCTCTGCCCCTGCTGGCGCCGCTTAACATAATAGGAAGTTTCGCCAACCCGGTATCCATGGCGTTCAGGCTTTTCGGAAACATACTGGGCGGGAAGATAATAACCGGCCTCATATACTCGGCCGTCCCCCTGCTGGTTCCGGTGGCGCTGCACTTTTACTTTGACGTCTTCGCAGGGGTGCTTCAGGCCTTCATATTCGTCATGCTCACCGCTGTATTCGTCTCCATGGCCGATTAAAAATTCGAAAAAGGAGGTCCTTTATATGCCTGCCGTTGACGGTAAAGCGCTTTTACTTGCTTTTTCGGCTCTGGGAGCGGGAATAGCGATGATAGGAGGGCTGGGAACCGGTATCGGTCAGGGAATAGCCGCCGGAAAGGCTGCCGAAGCTGTGGCGCGCCAGCCGGAAGCCCAGGGCGACATCATCAGGACGCTGCTCCTGGGTGACGCCGTGGCCGAGACCAGTGCCATATATTGCCTCATAATAGCCCTCATCCTTATCTTCGCAAACCCGCTGCTCCGGCTGCTCTAAACCACTCCAGGGGGGATCATTCCGTGCTCCTCAACCTTTATACGGTTATACTTCAGCTCATAAACGTGGCCGTGCTGTTTTACTTCATGAAAAGACTTTTTTTCAAGCCCGTCCGCGAATTTCTGGAAAAGAGGGATGAATCCATCAGGAGAAAATTCGTCGAGGCCGATAAACGCCTGGAAGAAGCCCGGCAGCTCTACGAGGATTACAGGGAAAAACTGGACAGGGCAGGGGAGGAAGTCCGGGCGATGATCGAGACGGCCCGGGAGCAGGCGAAAGCCATTAAGGAGGAGGCCGAACGGGAGGCGAAAGAAAAGGCCGATATATTTCTTGCCAGAGCCCGGGAGGAAATAGACCGGGAAAAGGCGAGGGCCCTTTCCGAAGTGAAGTCGAGAGCGGCCGAACTTTCGGTGATGCTTGCTGCAAAGATTATAGAGGAGCGGCTGAATCCCCGGGAACACCACTATCTCATCCGGCGGGCCATTGAGAAAATAGGTGAGGGAAAATGGGTGCGGTAGGCAGGGTTTACGCCGGTGCCCTTTTTTCGGTGGCAGAGGAAGCCGGAAAGGTGGGAGAAATCAAAGAACAGCTTTCCCTGGTGAGAGACGCTGTCAAAAAATCTGCCGCCTTCAGAGATTTTCTGTACCACCCCGGGATCAAAAGACAGGATAAGAAAAGGATAATCTCTGATGTCTTTTCGGGAATTCTGGACCCGGAGATGATGAACTTTTTTAACCTGGTGATAGACGAGGGCCGGCAGTACTTCCTGGATGACATCTACCGGGAGTACATGGAATATTACCGGCGGTACAGGGCTTACCGCATAGCCAGGGTTACCACTGCAGTGGAGCTTACCTCTGACGAAGAAGAGGATCTCAAGACAAGACTCGAGAAGATATTCGGCAGGAAAGTAGTGGTGGAAAAAGAAGTGGACCCGGCGATAATAGGCGGTATGGTCGTGAGGATAGGTTTTCAGGTAATCGACGGCAGCATCAGGTCGAGGCTTGAGGAATTAAGGGCAATGATGGAAGGGTAAAAAAATGGGGCTGGAACTTTCGGCTGACGAAATAATATCCGTCATAGAGGAAAGGATTCGCGGTTACCGGGAAAAATTGAATATAGAGGAAACGGGCTACGTGGTCAGCGTCGGCGATGGAATAGCCAGGATATACGGGTTAAAAAGGGCCATGGCTGGCGAGTTGCTGAAGTTTCCCAGCGGTGTCCACGGCATAGCGATGAACCTGGAAGAAGATTCGGTGGGGTGCGTGCTGCTAGGGCCCGACTCGATGATCAAGGAAGGTGACGAGGTCCGCCTCACTGGAAGGGTAGTAGAAGTGCCCGTGGGCGAGGAAATGCTGGGGCGGGTGGTAAACGCCCTGGGAGATCCCATAGACGGCAAGGGACCGATAAATTCAGGAAAGAAAAGGCCCATAGAATATCCGGCGCCGGGGGTTACCGAACGCAGACCTGTAAACACTCCGCTTATGACAGGGATCAAGGCTATCGATGCCATGATTCCGATAGGCCGCGGCCAGCGGGAGCTGATAATAGGCGACAGGCAGACCGGTAAGACCGCCATAGCCGTGGATACCATATTAAACCAGAAGGGAAAAGGTGTCTTGTGCGTGTATGTGGCCATCGGCCAGAAGAGTTCCACGGTGGCCCGGATCGTTGAGACTATGAGGGAGCATGGGGCTATGGACTACACCGTAGTTGTGGCGGCCACCGCCAGCGAAACCGCCCCTATACAGTATATAGCTCCCTTCGCCGGCTGCGCCATGGCCGAGGAGTTTATGTACAGCGGCAGAGACGCTCTCATAGTGTACGACGATCTTTCAAAGCACGCTATCGCCTACAGGGCCATGTCGCTGCTTTTAAGGAGGCCGCCGGGGCGGGAAGCCTTCCCGGGCGACGTATTTTACCTCCACTCCCGGCTGCTAGAAAGGTCCGCCTGCCTGAGTAAAAAAATGGGCGGCGGGTCCATGACGGCTTTACCCATAGTGGAGACTCTGGGCGGGGATGTTTCGGCATACATTCCGACAAACATAATCTCGATTACCGACGGGCAGATATATCTGGAGCCCGAACTTTTCCACGCCGGTGTAAGACCGGCCGTTAACGCCGGGCTTTCCGTATCGAGGGTGGGGGGTGCGGCCCAGTTCAAGATAATGAAACAGGTGGCCGGCAGGGTGAGGCTGGACCTGGCCCAGTACAGGGAACTGGCTGCGTTCGCCCAGTTCGGCATGGAACTGGACAGCGAGACCCGGGCAAGGCTTGCCCGTGGAGAGCGCATCGTCGAGATTTTAAAGCAGAACCAGTACGAGCCTCAGGAGCTGGAAAGCCAGATACTTTCCCTGTACTCGGTGACCCACGGGTTCCTCGACGATGTGCCCGTGGCTGATGTGAAGCGTTGGGAGAAGGAAATGCTGGAATACGCAAGATCGGCCCATCCCGAAGTCCTGCAGGAGATAAGGGAAAAAAAGGCTATGGACGACGGGCTGGAAGAAAGGATCCGGGTGCTTCTTGAGGAATTCAAGAAACGATTCAGTCCCTCCGCGGGGGAATCCCCGGAGGAACTTGACGTGAAAGATCGCGAAAACGAGACGGCGGACCGCCGGCGGGGAAACTAAAGGGGGGAGTTATTCATGCCGGGACTCAGGGATATAAGGAGAAGGCTGGGGAGTGTAAAGAACATGCGCAAAATTACAAAGGCCTTTCACCTTATCTCCTCCGCGCGCCTGAAGGCCGCGCAGAAAAAGCTGGAGGACTACGGAGCCCTCTACAAAAGCATGAAGGAAATTGTGGCCCGCATCCCGGTTGAAGAAAGGGAGAGTAAAGGCAGGCCCCTTCTGATAGTAATGGCGGGGGACAGAGGGCTCGCCGGCGGCTACAACGCGGCGGTGCTGGAGGAAGCAGCCGCCAGATTGAAAGAGTGGGGCGACGCCGTTCTTGTAACGGTGGGCAGGAAGGCCTGGGATTATTTTACAAGGCAGGGCATGAAACCCGCCATTGGCCTGACGGACGTGGCAAAGAACATGAGCACCGGGTCCTTCGATGGCGTGGTGAGGCTGGCCCTGGACCATTACAGGCAGGGAGGCGGGGTTTTCGTCACATACACCAGGTTCTCAAACCCCCTTTCCATGGAACCGGTAACCGAACGCCTCCTGCCTCCTGACAAAGTAGGGAATGAGAATATCGATATCGCCTTCGAACCTGACCCCGAAGAACTTATGGACTATGTTGCGGGGCTGTACCTTAAGCTGAGCCTGTACGGCCTTTACCTCAATTCCTACGCCAGCGAGCTGGCCTCCAGGCTGAGGGCCATGGAGACGGCCACCGAAAACGCCGACGACCTCATAGAGCAGCTCACCCTGCAGTTTCACCGGGAGAGAAAAGCCGTGATAACCAGGGAAATAACCGAGATAGTGAGCGGAGCCGAAAATTACCTGCACTAGCGGGTAAGGGGGGAAAAGCGTTGGAAGAACAAAAATCGCGAGAATCGTACGGCGAAATCGTATCGATCGTGGGTCCGGTGGTAGATGTGCGTTTTCCCGAAGGCGAGCTGCCCGCCATCTACACCGCCCTGGAGGTGGAGGATGAATCCCTGGGCAGGCCCCAGGAGGGTCCAAGGAATAATGACGTGTCGAAACCGGTGAAGGTGGTGCTGGAGGTCATGCACCACCTGGGAGACGACACGGTGAGGTCCATAGCCATGTCCTCCACCGACGGCCTGGTTAGAGGGATGAAGGTGAAGAATACCGGCAGGCCCATAGAGGTGCCCGTGGGCGAGAGGGTACTTGGAAGGATATTCAACGTCCTGGGCGAACCCATCGACGACATACAGGGTGTCGAGGTCAGGGAGCGCTGGCCTATTCACCGGCCGGCGCCGCCTTTCGAGGAGCAGGAGACCAGGGAGGAGATTTTCGAGACCGGAATAAAGGTGCTGGACCTGCTGGCCCCGTACCCCAGAGGCGGGAAGATCGGGCTCTTTGGCGGAGCCGGCGTCGGAAAGACTGTGTTGATAATGGAGCTCATAAGGAATATAGCCACCGAGCACAAGGGGTACTCGGTATTTGCTGGCGTAGGAGAGAGGACCAGGGAAGGCAACGAGCTGTGGCTGGGAATGAAGGCTTCAGGGGTCCTGGAAAAGACGGTGCTGGTCTTCGGGCAGATGAACGAGCCGCCGGGGGCCAGGATGCGGGTGGCCTTGACCGCCCTCACCATGGCCGAATACTTCAGGGATGAGCTGGGACAGGACGTGCTGCTGTTTATCGACAACATATTCAGGTACATTCAGGCGGGATCCGAGGTTTCGGCGCTCCTGGGCCGCATCCCTTCGGCGGTTGGCTATCAACCAACGCTGGCGGTAGACGTGGGCATGCTCCAGGAGCGCATCACCTCCACCGGGAAGGGGGCCATAACCTCGGTGCAGGCGGTGTACGTGCCGGCCGACGACCTGACCGATCCGGCCCCGGCCACCGCCTTCGCCCACCTGGACGCTACCACCGTTCTTTCCAGACAGGTGGCGGAGCTGGGGCTTTATCCAGCCGTAGACCCGCTGGATTCCACCTCCAGAATCCTGGATCCGAAGATTGTGGGGGAAGAGCACTACGTCGTGGCCCGGGGAGTCCAGAAAATCCTGCAGCGCTACAGGGAACTTCAAGATATTATAGCGATACTGGGTGTGGACGAGCTCTCAGAAGAAGATAAATTGGCGGTTTCCAGAGCGCGCAAGATCCAGAGGTTCCTCACCCAGCCGTTTTTTGTGGCCGAGGCGTTCACCGGGACTCCCGGAAAATACGTTAAACTGGAGGACACGATTAAGGGTTTTGCCGGTATCATCGAAGGCAAGTACGACGACCTTCCTGAATCGGCCTTCTACATGGTGGGCACCATCGAAGAAGCCCTGGAAAAGGCGGAAAGAATAAGGGGGAGGAAAAAGTGACCTTCCGGCTTACCGTGCTGTCTCCCGAAAATTCTATCGAGCTTGAAGTTTTAAAGCTGATTCTGCCGGGACTTGAAGGCGACTACGGCGTACTCCCCCGCCACGCCCCGGAAATAATAGCCCTTAGGGAAGGGGTGATGAAGGTGGCTGGCGAGGGATTTGAAGAATATTATACCGTAAAGCAGGGATTGGCGGAGGTGCTGCCGGAAAAAACCACTGTTATAACTGAATATTTTAAACGGGAAGCATAGGAGGAGCGATTGGGGGCAATAATCTTAATGAATAACGTATGAGGAGGAGATGTTTATGAAATTTATGAAAATAGTTGTCATAGGACTCATTTTTCTATTAACCGTCCCGGTCGTCTCCCTCAGTATGGCGGAGGAAGACCTTTTATTGGAGGCCTTTACTGCTACCGGGGCCCGGCCGGAAGCTTTCGATGTGACAGACTGGTCAGTAATTAATAGAAAATTTATGGATTTTTCAGATATGAAGCATATCACAGAAAAGGTACTCCGGATCTTCGGCGCCGGTGAGAATAATTTCCCCTCGACGCAGGAATCCGACGATATGTACAGAATACTTACCCTCGAGGGTATGCTGGATGACGATACCCACCTGCGAGTGATAGTGCAGTCGGTAAAACTGCCCGAGGAATATGAAAAGGAACCGCAGACCTACCTGGTGGTAAATGTTACCGGTAGGGATGTTGGAAAACTAAAGGTCATGAAAAAGAAGGTTATTGAAGCGGTGAACTCCAGCGGCGGGCATTCAAGAATTACCACTTGCCTCACCGGGGCATTTTATGGTAAACTTAATCAGACGGATAAGGACAAAATTATCGACAAGATACGCGAAAAGCTTGATATAAAAGAATTCGAAAAGATGCAGGATCTGGAGACTCAAAGCTTCGTAGGCTACAGCCCGCTTATTTCCGACGGTATCGAAATCATGGGCGAAAATTACAACGTAAACGTCGCCATGAGGTACAGCCCCGATGACGACAGGACTTATATATGGATGGGGGTACCCGTCATTTCGGTCGAATACTAGAATTTTCGGGGGGAAAAGGATTGTCGAGTTTTATCATAGAAGGTGGAGAGAGCCTTAAAGGGACCGTTCGGGCCAGCGGTGCCAAAAACGCCGTGCTACCCGTTATGGCTGCGTCGCTGCTGGCGGAGGGCGAGTGCGTGATCGAAGACGTCCCCGAGCTTGAAGACGTCAGGGTGATGAGGGAGGTACTATCTTCCCTCGGAGCCGGGTGTGAAACAAAAGAGAGTTCGCTGAAGATAAATCCCGATAATATAGATACCTGTGAGGCCCCTTACGAACTTGTGCGGAAAATGAGGGCTTCTTTTTTGGTAATGGGCCCGTTGCTGGCGAAATACGGCAGGGCCAGGATATCCTTGCCCGGCGGCTGTGCTATCGGCAGCCGGCCCATAGACCTGCACCTGAAGGGTTTTAGCGCCCTGGGGGCCGAAATTGACCTGGGGCACGGTTTTGTAGAAGCCAGATGTGAAAAATTGAAGGGCAACATAATTTACCTGGATTTTCCCAGCGTCGGTGCCACCGAGAACATAATGATGGCCGCCGCTCTGGCTGAAGGGCAGACCATCATAGAAAATGCAGCCAAGGAGCCGGAAATAGTGGACCTGGCCAACTTCCTCAATTCCATGGGGGCCCACATACGCGGTGCAGGTACCGATATAATAAAGATTGAGGGCGTCAAAAGCCTGAAGGGCATTTCATATACGGTCATACCGGACCGGATTGAGGCGGGTACTTACCTGATCGCTGGCGCCATTACCAACGGGGACGTGCTGGTGGAAAACGTGGTATCCGAACACCTCAAGCCTCTAATTGCCAAGCTCATCGAATGCGGAGCGGAGGTGACCGAGGGCGAGGACGGCATAAGGGTCGTGGGGAAGGGCAGGCCCAATCCCGTGGATGTAAAAACCATGCCCTATCCCGGCTTCCCCACCGACATGCAGGCCCAGATGATGGCGTATCTGAGCCTTTGCAACGGCAACAGCATGATAATCGAGACCGTTTTCGAAAACCGCTTCATGCACGTGGAGGAATTGAAGCGCATGGGCGCGAGGATAAGGATAGAGGGAAGGAGCGCCATGATAGAAGGCGTGGAAAAGCTTTCCGGCGCTCCGGTGAAAGCCACCGACCTTCGCGCCGGGGCGGCCCTCATCCTGGCAGGCCTGGCGGCTGAAGGTACCACCGAAGTTATGAACGCCCAGCACGTGGACAGGGGCTACGAAAACATAGTGGAAAAACTGCGTTCCATCGGAGCGAAAATAAAGAGAGCCGAATAAGGCTCTTTTTTTATATTGATCATATTCCCGGCATCCCGGAAATAAAATTTTATAAGACAAAAAGGGGCTGGGATATAATGAGAAACGCCGCGTATTACCTCGTTTTTTTTATATTCTTCGTGGTAATTATCCTCCCTGCCGTTGTGGTGAAGAGCTGCAGCGACCTTCTGCCGGAAAGGACCGGGGAGCCTGAAAAAGTGGATAAGCCCGGGGGACTGATGGTCTCACTCTATGTGACCTCCAAGAACAGCATTGAGAAAATTCCCCTCGAGGAATATGTAAAGGGAGTGGTGGCGGCCGAAATGCCGGCCGGATTTAAAATGGAGGCCCTGAAGGCTCAGGCGGTGGCTGCCAGGACCTACGCATATAAAAGGATGAGATCGGCTGGAGGGACCGGTTGCAGTCTGCACCCGGAAGCCGACGTGTGCGACGACCCGACCCACTGCCAGGCCTGGATAACAAGGGGAGAGATGCTGAAAAAATGGGGGATATTCGCCTTTTACCACTACTACAGCAAGATCTCTCAGGCGGTGAAAAGCACCGCCGGTATGGTGATCCTTTACCAGGGCAAGCCCATCGACCCCCTTTTTCACTCCACCAGCGGCGGTAAGACGGAAAATTCCGAGGACGTCTGGGGGAATTTCATCCCTTACCTGCGCAGCGTAACCAGCCCCGGCGAGGAGACTTCGCCCAGGTTTGTGGCCGTAAAGCAGGTGCCCGTCAACGAGGTTGTTTCAAAACTAAGGCAGAAATGGCCTGACATAGTGCTGGATCCCAGAAACCCTGAACGCCAGTGGAAAGTCGTAGAGAGGAGCGAGGGCGGCAGGATTAAAAAAATTCAGATAGGGAACAGGGTGGTCAACGGCACGGAGATCCGGGAACTGTTCCAGCTCAATTCCACCAACTTCAGGTGGGAGAGGGTCGGGGATAATATAAAATTCACCACCGTGGGTTACGGCCACGGCGTGGGTATGAGCCAGTACGGGGCCAACGCCATGGCCGAAAGGGGCGCCAATTATGTCGATATACTGAAGCACTACTATACGGGGGTTGAGGTTAAAAAGATAGAAGGGCTCAAATAAATTATATAAACGACGCATGCATAATGGAGGAAAATTATGGTCATAATATTAACGAGGTGATGCAGATGTTCCGCGTCCGGCGGCCCATCAGAGAATTTTTCTCCATTATGCAAAAAATGTGGAAGAAAATATCCTTAAAAAGGCTTTTACTCGTGGCATTTCTGGCGGTGCTCTTTACAGTAAACGGCGCCTTCTGGTACCTGAGGTTTTTCGGCAAAGGCCCGCAGCAGCCGCAGGATTACTCAGCTCCTAAAGAGTGGGAAATCAATCTGAATGAAGAAAAAATACCTGATAAGGCCGAAGATGAACAGGAAGTTGAACAGGAGCCTGCGGTGGAACCCGGCAGAGAGTCGGCCGAGCCGGTTCCCGGTTCTCAGGATATCCCGCCGGCGGATACCGCTGAGGTGAAGGGCGGCGAAAAAACTGCCGAAGCCGGTGTGGTTGAGGCTTTTGCCGGAAATCCTTCGACAATGGCCATGCCCGTGCTGGGAAAAATCATAACGGAGCATTCCTCCGACGGGCTGGTATATTCCAAGACCCTGGAGCAGTGGTGTGTCCATAAAGGCGTGGATATTGCGGCGGATACTGGCACACCGGTTAAAGCCGCCATGGCCGGAACGGTAGTCGAAGTGCGAAACTCCGATCCAAAGCTGGGTGTGGTCGTCGTAATAGACCATGGAAACGGCATCAAGACTCTCTACGGTAATCTGATGTCAGACAACCTCGTGCAGAAGGGGAAGCAAGTTAAAAAAGGCGACGTCATAGGGGGCGTCGGTAAGACGGCCCCCTATGAGATAGAGGATCCTCCCCACCTTCACTTCGAGGTTCTGAAAGGAACCGAGAGCATTGATCCAAGGAACTTTCTCCCCGATCTTTAAAAAGCCCCCCTTTAAAAAAGCATGGCCCTTAAAGGCCGTGCTTTATTTTTTTCTTCTAACAAAGTAAATAGCGACATATATATTTAGTAAAAACGGGCTGAGGGGGAATAAAAGTGAGAGATTACATGAGAGAAAGGATTCTGGCAATTGCGTCGTACATAATCGAAACTAAGGCTACCGTAAGGCAGGCCGCTAAAATATTCGGTGTCAGCAAGAGTACGGTGCATAAAGACATGACCGAGAGACTTCCCGAGATAAATCCAGAGAAGGCGAAATTGGTAAAGGAGGTGCTGGAATTCAACAAGGCCGAGAGGCACATCAGGGGAGGAAGGGCCACCAGAAGGAAGTACCTCAATTGTTAACAAAAATTTGGAAAAAAGAAGGAATTTTTGTATATATGTAGAATTTATACTTAAGTATCTGTTAAGTTTTGACAGGAGGTTACATAAATTTCATGGATATCGGTATAGACCTCGGAACAGCATCTGTACTAATGTACGTACGGGGGAAAGGTATCGTCCTCCAGGAACCTTCTGTAGTAGCTTTGGACAAGGATACGGGCAAAGTGCTGGCTGTCGGAGAACAGGCCTGGAAGATGATCGGCAGGACTCCCGGTAATATTGTGGCCATAAGGCCCATGCGGGGAGGTGTAATAGCCGATTATACTATAACGGAGCTGATGCTCAAGCATTTTCTGAACAAGGTCATTCAGCGAAAACTGTTCCGCCCCAGGGTTATGGTATGCGTGCCCGCGGTGATAACCGAGGTGGAAAAGAGGGCCGTTATCGAGGCGGCGGCCGCCGCCGGGGCAAGGCAGACCTTCCTCATTGAGGAGCCTGTTGCGGCGGCCATAGGAGCGGGCCTTGATATATCAAAACCGATGGGCAGCATGGTCGTCGACATCGGCGGGGGCACCACCGACATCGCCGTGCTTTCCCTGGGAGGAATCGTGTGCGGGACTTCGATAAGGGTAGCGGGAGATATGTTCGACGAAGCCATAATAAGGTACGTAAAAAAGGAGTTTAATCTAGCCATCGGAGAGCGCACCGCCGAGGAAGTGAAAATCTCCATAGCTACAGTGTTTCCGGATGCCAGTTCATCGGAATCTTTGGAAATCAGGGGCAGGAGCCTCGTCAGCGGGCTCCCCCAGACCATAACAATCAACGCCCGGCAGACATGTGAGGCTCTTCAGGAACCTGTAGAAAGGATAATCGAAGCTATATTCAGCGTGCTGGAGAGGACACCTCCGGAACTGGCGGCGGATCTCAGCGAGCGGGGCATAATCATGACCGGGGGCGGTTCTCTGCTGAAAGGTCTCGACAAGCTTATAGCCCACCGGACCAATATCCCGGTTTACATAGCGGAAGACGCCGTTTCCTGTGTCGCCTTGGGAGCCGGCAAGGCGTTGGAATGCCTTGATATGCTGGGATCTAAAGCCGTTTATAGAAGATGAGGGGGGAGGTGATAAGTAGTATGATAAGAGGACTTTATACTTCCGCGTCGGGGATGCTGGTGGAGATGGCAAGGACCGACGTCATCTCCAACAACCTGGCAAATGTGAACACCACGGGGTTTAAAAAGGACAGGGCCGTGTTCAGGGCTTTTCCGGAGATGAACATCCACCGCTTTGACGATCCTGAACCGGCAGGGGCCGGATTCAAAATCGATCCGGTGCCGTTTATAGGCGCGCTCGGGACGGGCGCCGTACTGGACGAAATCCACGTGGATTTCACCCAGGGCCGGATAGAAATGACCTCCAACCCTCTGGACCTGGCCATAGAGGATACTGCAGCGGGTGAAAGATCGTTTTTTGAAATTCAGACGCCGGAGGGAGTCCGCTACACCAGGGACGGCAGCTTTACCATCGATGCCGGCGGATTTCTGGTGACCAGGGAAGGGTACTACGTAATGGGCGAGAACGGCCCGGTAAACTTAAAGGAAGGCAGCAAGGTAGTGATAAACACCAGGGGAGAGGTGTATCTTGACGGCCAGCTGGTGGACAGGCTCCGAATTGCGGCTTTTCCGGCGGGTTCGCTTCTTGAAAAACAGGGCGATAACCTTTATAGTGCTCAGGAGGGCGTGCCCTTACCGGCCGATGCCCGGATAATTCAGGGAGCCTTGGAGCGGTCCAATGTAAACGCCGTTTCTGAAATGGTAAGCCTCATATCGGCCTTCAGGGCTTACGAGGCGAATCAGAGGGTTGTAAAAGCCCACGATGACACGCTGGCTAGCGCTGTAAACGAAATCGCGAGAATATAAAATAGGGCCGGACTGCATTGCAGGGGCCCTCCGCTGCTGAACGATTGAGGCAGCGAGATTTAATGGGGAGGGATTTTGCCATGATGCGAGCGCTCTGGAGTGCGGGCTCGGGCATGCTTGCCCAGCAGCTCAACGTCGACGTGATTTCAAATAACCTGGCAAACGTAAACACCACCGGCTACAAAAAAAGCAGGGTGGAGTTTAAGGATCTGCTTTACGAGACCTTACGGAGGCCCGATGTTTATCAGCCCGGACAGGGGAATCCGGTGGGACTGCAGGTTGGACATGGCGTAAGACCTTCCTCGACTACCCGCTTTTTCACCCAGGGTAACCTCCAGCAGACGGGAAATACCTTCGACTTGGCCATCGAGGGGGAAGGCTTTTTCGTGGTGGAAAGGCCCGATGGAAGCCGGGCTTTTACCAGGGATGGATCCTTTAAATTATCCATAGACGGGTCCGACAGGTACCTGGTCACGTCTGAAGGATATTACGTGCTCAGCACCGATGAGGATTACATATCGATACCCGAAGACCTCACGGATATAAACATATCGGCCGGCGGCACCATAACGGGCCGCGACAGGGACGGCAATATTCAGGAAATTGGAACTATCGCCCTGGCCACATTTTTAAACCCCGAGGGCCTGCTGGCCGTGGGCAACAACCTCTTTGAGCAGACGGCGGCATCGGGAGAATACCGGCTGAAACAGGACCCCGGCGAACCGGGATTCGGTACCGTGTTGCAGGGCTTCCTGGAGATGTCCAACGTGCAGGTCGTGGAAGAGATGGTGAATTTAATCGTAGCCCAGAGGGCCTATGAAATAAATACAAAGGCCATCCAGACCAGCGACGAAATGCTGGGCGAAGCCAATAATCTCAGGAGATAGGAGGTTCTGAGGCTTGAAAGTAGAATCCGTAAGCCCCGTCGCTGCGGCCGTTGAAGCCGAAAGGGCGAAATCCGAATTGAAAAAGGTATGCAAGCAGTTCGAGGCAATCTTTTTGAGATACCTTCTAAAAGAGATGCGAGAGACCGTGCCAAATTCGGGATTTCTGGGACACGGCCTGGCTTTCGACATAGCCCGGTCCATGCACGATGACGCACTGGCCGAGGAACTTTCCAGGAATAATGGGATAGGAATTGCGGAACAATTGTACAGGCAGCTCTCCCGATACGTATAACGACGGTGAGTAACGGAGGTTTTTATGCTGGGAATAGAAGAAATTCAGAAAATAATACCTCATAGATATCCTTTTTTGCTGGTGGACAGGATCCTTGAAATGGAACCCGGCAGGAAGGCCGTAGGAGTCAAAAACGTAACCGCCAACGAGCATTTTTTTGCCGGGCATTTCCCCGGCAGGCCCATCATGCCCGGCGTGCTGATAGTAGAAGCCCTTGCCCAGGTGGGCGCCTGCGCCATCCTGAGCGCCGAAGAGAACAAAGGGAAACTCGCCCTTTTTGCCGGTATCGACGGTATGAGGTTCAAAAGACAGGTGGTACCGGGAGATGTGCTCACCCTGGAGGTGGAGATAATAAAGCTCAAAGGCTCCGTCGGTAAGGGAAAGGCCAGAGCCACCGTCAACGGTGAAACGGCCGCCGAAGGGGAGCTCATGTTCGCCCTGGTTTAAATAAAAAGGGCAAAGACCGGGAAAAATACTCTTAAGGTGAAACGAGGTGGTTTAGACGTGAAACACCCCAAGACCTTAAGAGTATTTTTAACGTACGGGCTAATAGTTTCGATTCTCCTGCTGTGCCTGGCCGTAGCGGCGGGCTGCTCCAGAGGGTCCGCCAAGTCTTCCCCCAAAAGCTCGGATCAGCAAAAAAAGGGGATGTTCGCGCTGAAGCAGCTGGAGGAAGATGTGGAAAAGCTCATTAAAGAGTTTGAAAAAGACTACCTGGCTTTCCAGGCCCCACCGGGAGGAACTCAAGGAGGCTCCGGGGGTCAGGGCGGCCAGGGAGCACAGAAAGGCGGCGGGCAGGGGGGAGGACAGCAGAAACAGGGCCAGAATCAAGGCCAGTCTAAAGAGCAAGAGCAGGGGAGCCAGGGCGGGGGCCAGCAGCAGGGTGGAGGGCAGCAGGATGGGAGTCAGCAACAGGCCGGCAGCCAGCAAAAGCCCGACTGGACTAAATACGAAAAGATGGTATTTCTCATCCATTCCCAGTGGAACAATTTCCGGGAAGAAGCCCTGAAAAAAGGGGCGGGAATGGAGATGATCACCGCCTTTAACACTAAACTGAACGAACTGACCCAAATGCTGACAAGGCAGGACCTTTACGGCGGCGTGCTGGCAGCCAACGACCTTTATGACAGAACCGTGGCTTTCGGCAGGCTGTTTCAGGGCGGGCCGGCAATAGGCGTAAAGAGAACATTATATTACACAAGGGATGCGGCGTACAGGGCTCTCAACAATCAGGGTCAGGAAGCTGCCGCCTCGATGGATAGGGCCCTGCAGGAGTGGGAAATGGGCAAATCGCAGTTGAAAGACAACACGATGGCCAGCAAGGTCGAATTTTCCCTGAAGGAGCTGTCCGAAGCCATCGGAGCCGGGGATCCCAATCTGATCAAGATGAAGTATCAGATAGCCGAAAAAAATATAAAGGACGCGGAAAAAAGCGTACAGCAGGAATGATTAGAAGAGAGTTCCCAGCCGGAAAACCGGGCTGGGCCCTTTTATGTCCGGCAGCTTCGAGGCGGTAAAAACGACGCATGTAGAAGGTCCCGCCGGTTTTTTCGTATTTACGGGCGGACAGAGCTCCCACCGCACCGACAGTTCCGACACTCTTGCCAGGTGTTCCACCTCACCCTTTATCCCCCTTGAACCCACCGGAATTATATCGTGCACTTCCGGCAGGGAAAGCAGCCGCCTGACGGCACCGGTATCGGCTATATCGGGGTCGTGGAGGCTGACCTCGTTTCCCACCTTTGGAACGCCGAGACAGTAAACCCCGTCTCCCGGTTCCGTCCTGCCCATGCGCAGCCCCCCTTCTTTAACGAGGCCGACGGCGGTCACGCCCAGCCCGGTTTGGCAGGTAGGGATGTTCTTTTCGGTGCTGATGGTGATGGGTATATTAAAGCCCGACGCGCAGAGTTCGTCCATAACGCCCTTCAGCAGGCCCTCACCCGTCGGCGACGGTTCGCTGCATATAGTTGCGGTGAGGACCAGGGGATCCGCACCTATCGCCAGCAATTCCATTAGCGTCACCCGGCAGGTGAACCGGCCGGTGATGTAAGGCGGGACCTTCACCACATCCCTTTCCTTCTCCCCGATGCCTCCCGCGGAATCGCAGGCCACGGCCAGATAGATTCCGGGCTGAAGCTCCACCAGGGCGACGTCCCTGTTCGGTGGGGCTATATTTTTATGCGGCATGGTCTTCACCCTTTGTCCTCTGTATGTATCTGTAAAGCAGTGCCGAAGCGGCTACATTCAGGGCCGAGGCCACTACTAGAGGAAACACCATAGCCGTGAAAAACCCGGGTCCGAAGCCGGGGATGAGTATGAAACTTGCGGGAGCCAGGATTCCATTCATGAGCGAGGCGGCGACCACCGCAAGTATGAGACTCCTTTTGGCCGTCAGGCCGAATACCCAAGCGAAAAATGCCATTTCCGCAGCTATTAAAAGGTGCAGAGGAAGTGACAGCGGGAAGCCTGCGCTCATACTGGTAAATAAATGGCCCAGGGCGGCGGTGAGAGCTCCGTAACCGGGACCGAGAAAGAGAGCGGCCATGTACCCAGGGGCCGAGTCAAAGGCCACGGTTCCCGTGGGGCTGGGCACCTTTATGCCTGCTCCCACGAAGCTCAGGGCTATAAACATGGCGGTTAAGGTGAGATCTTTTGTTTTTTGACCGATCATCAATCATACCTCCTGTCCGAAATTATTCAGGGAATTTCCGGTACGTAAATTAATCGGCAGGTAACGGGCCGGTGCCGGAGCGGTAAACAAAAAAGCCCACAGTCTAATTTGTAAATTAGACCGTGGACTTTACCATCATCCCCGGACGGCTACCTTTCAAGGCAGGTCTCCTGGCTCTGGTTCATCGCCGCCTTATGCCTTCCCGGTTTCCCAGTGGCATCTTATAAGGCGGCTTCCCATTACAGTGGCGGGACCGCGCCGGACTTTCACCGGACTTCCCTATTCTCCCCGGAAAGGGGCACCTTGAAGGTTTCAAATTTTTAGCTGTTCGAAAATAATTATATAACCGTTTACAGCAATCTGTCAACTCTTGTACTTCTGTGGAGACACGGGTGTATACGTATGCCGCGTTCTGATTTACTATTATCCATGGTTTTACCATTTTCCTTCCGTTCAGGATTAAAATGAAGTTCAAGTGGTAATGGTTTCATCAAATAATTGAAATTATTTGATGAAATTATTTGATGCGTCCAGAGTGTTAAAAAGTTATTGACAAGCAGCATACTAATATGGTAGTATGTAAGTGAAAATATTCAGGCGAGTACAAACAGCCTGAAATACAGGTGATATTATATGAAACTGAGCATCCATGACCTGAAAAACAAACAAGTCTGGCAAAAAAGGGGATATGAACTGCCTGCTTTTGACGTTGAGGCAGTCAGAGAGAGGACTCTAAAAGAGCCCATATGGCTTCACTTTGGTGCAGGAAATATATTCAGAGCATTTCCGGCGGTATTGCAGCAAACTCTTCTTGATAAAGGCTTTTGTGACAAAGGGATAATAGTATGTGAGTCCTTTGATGAAGAAATTATTGAAAAGGCGTATGCTCCTTTTGATAATTTGAGTTTGCTTGTCACTTTAAAAGCCGATGGAAGCATGGATAAAAAGGTCGTAGCCAGCGTAGTTCATGCAATTCCCGCAAAAGACCACATGGATGAGCTTGAAAGGATATTTACATCTCCTTCGCTGCAGATGGTGAGTTTTACTATAACCGAAAAAGGATATTCGCTTACGGACTCTAAGGGAGAATATTATCCGGATGTGCTCAGCGACTTTGAGAATCTTCCTGAAGAGCCTAAGAGTCTCATGGGAAAGGTAGCCGCTTTATGTTATAAAAGATATCTGGCGGGAAAGTTGCCTGTTGCATTGGTAAGTATGGACAACTGCTCCCATAATGGAACAAAGCTTTGTAATGCGGTAAGAACTTTTGCAGATAACTGGGTAAAAAGAGGATTGGTGGATGCGGGTTTTGCTGATTATATCAACAATCCGCGTCTGGTATCCTTCCCGTGGAGTATGATTGATAAAATAACTCCGCGTCCTTCTGAACGGGTAAAAGCCGTACTTGAAGCTGACGGCTTTGAGGGTGCTGACATTATACGCACAGCCAAAAATACATATATATCTTCATTTGTAAACGCGGAGCAAACTGAATATCTGGTAATTGAAGATTCCTTCCCGAATTCAAGACCACCCCTGGAAAAAGCGGGTGTTATATTTACTGACAGGGAAACGGTGGACAAGGTAGAAAAGATGAAAGTCTGCACCTGTTTGAATCCCCTTCATACAATCCTGGCTGTTTACGGCTGTCTCCTCGGCTATACTTCAATATCAGAAGAAATGAAAGATAAACACCTCAAGACTTTTATTCAAAAAGCCGGCTATGAAGAAGGACTGCCGGTAGTGGTTGATCCAGGCATTATAAGACCTGAAGACTTTATAAACGAGGTAATTGAAAAACGACTGCCCAATCCTTTTTTACCGGATACTCCGCAGAGGATTGCCTGCGACACGTCGCAAAAAATCCCCGTTCGTTTTGGCGAAACCCTAAAGGCATATATTGCTTACGGAAAAGATTTATCCACACTGACATATATACCGCTGTTCTTTGCGGGTTGGCTCCGATATCTAATGGGAGTTGACG
The DNA here is from genome assembly GCF_008124715.1 of Thermosediminibacter litoriperuensis. GTDB lineage: Bacteria > Bacillota > Thermosediminibacteria > Thermosediminibacterales > Thermosediminibacteraceae > Thermosediminibacter > Thermosediminibacter litoriperuensis. The sequence continues at coordinate 78,794 of NZ_VNHO01000002.1, forward strand.
ACGAGGGGAATCCATTTACATTAAGCCCCGACCCGATGCTTGAAGTTCTGCAGGGGTATGTCAAGGAGATTTCTCTCGGTGATAGAGGCCCCTTTACGGAGATTCTAAGGCCGATTTTATCCGACAGCAAAATTTTTGGTGTAAATTTATATGAATATGGCATTGCATCAAAGGTTGAGGGCATGTTTGAGGAACTAGTAGCCGGTAAGGGTGCCGTAAGGAAGACTCTGGAAAAATATATTAACATTTAATAGTCTTGTATACTGGCCATATGCATATATGCATATGGCTGAGATTAATAAAAGGGGAGGAAAAAAATGAAAAAGATTTTATCGGTAGTGCTGGTGCTTGTAATGGTTCTGGTGGTTATGACGGGATGCTCTGGCGGCTCCAAACCCGAAGGCAATGAAAATTCGGCTCCAGCCGATGATGGTAAGGTGTATACGCTGAAAATGTCAACGCAGTTGAATGAAACGCACCCAATGGTAGATGGTTTTAAAGAGCTGGCAAAAAGAGTTGCCGAAAAGACCGGTGGAAAGCTTGTAATTGAAGTTTATCCCAGCGCACAGCTTGGCTCCGATGAAGATGTAATCGAGCAGGCAATTCAAGGTGTAAATGTGGCGGTACTCACCGATGGCGGCCGTATGGGAAACTATGTAAAAGAAATGGGTATTATCGGTATGCCTTACTTCGCAGACAGCTATGAAGATATATTGAAGGTAACACAGAGTGATACATTTAAAGAATGGGAAAAGCAGCTCGCCGAGGAACACGGTATCAGAGTACTTTCTTTCAACTGGTATGACGGTGCAAGGCATTTCCTTACAAACAAGCCTGTAACAAAACCCGCTGACCTTAACGGTTTAAGAATAAGAACACCGGGTGCACCGGTTTGGTCGGAATCTGTTAAGGCCATGGGAGCTACACCTGTCTCGATGCCCTGGACGGAGGTTTACCCGGCTATGCAGCAGAAGGCTATTGACGGGGCGGAAGGTCAGCATACTGCTACCTATTCATCAAGATTATATGAGGTTCTCAAGTATATAAACAAGACAGCTCATTTCCAGCTTGTTAACGGTATTATTGTAGGCGAAAAGTGGTTTAAAACACTACCAGCAGAGTATCAGCAGATTCTACGCGATGAAACAAAGGCGGTTGCTGCTGAAAATGCAAAACTAATTATGAAACTATCTGATGAGTATGAAGCGAAGATGGTTGAAAAAGGCATGAAAGTTGTCGAGGTTGATATAGAAGCATTCAAGGAAGCGGCCGATAAAGCTTATGATGCCCTGGGGTTCAGGGAACTCAAGGAAAAGATTTATGCAGAAATCGGCAAAAAATAACTGACGGTGAGAGAGATGAAAGCACTGTATAGATATTTTTGTAAATTTGAGGAGTTAGTGGTTCAAGTATTTTTGTGCGCTGTTGTATTTTTAGTGTTTTCATCAGCAATATGCCGCACGTTAAAGTTTCCCATTAACTGGGCAATAGATCTTTCCTTATTGCTCTTCGCCTGGACAGTATTTCTGGGAGCCGATATGGCTCTCAGAAATACCGACCTTGTAAATGTGGATATGATAATAAAACAATTATCACCCGGCGCTCGAAAGGGACTTTATATACTCTGGCAGATAGTTATACTTGCCTTTCTGGCTTCCCTTGTCTTGTATGGTATACCATTGTCACTGGAAAGTTCAAAGCGTTTATTTCAGACATTAGGTATAAGCTACTCCTGGGCTACAATCAGTGTACCGGTGGGATCTTTTCTTATGATGATTTCAACCGGTATAAAGATTTATAAAGCTGCAAAAACACCTGTAGTTAAAGGGAAGTGAAGTTATGTTACTCGTATTAATAATATTTTTGGGTTTGCTGGCTTTCGGTATGCCTGTGGCCTTTTCCATAGGTATCTCCGGTGTGACATATTTCCTTACAACACCCGATATACCATTCTCCATAGTTGTTCAACGAGTTGTAGCTTCAACTCAATCTTTTACATTACTCGCAATTCCGTTGTTTATATTTGCCGGTAACTTGATGAATAACACAGGTATAACCAAAAAACTCATAAGACTTTCAGATGTGCTTACCGGTCATATGTACGGCAACCTGGCCCAGATAAGCGTTGTTCTCAGCACCCTGATGGGGGGCGTATCCGGTTCGGCCACAGCGGATGCTGCGATGGAAACACGAATTCTCGGCCCAGAAATGCTCAGAAAGGGTTATTCAAGAGGCTACAGTGCGGCAATAAACGGGCTATCCGCTTTAATAACCGCCACAATTCCTCCAAGTATGGGATTGATTATTTACGGTTCAGTCGGTGAGGTATCGGTGGGCAGGCTTTTTGCCGCAGGTATTGTTCCCGGATTCCTCATGATGGCTGCACTTATGCTGGCTGTATCCATATCCGCAAGAAAACGCGGATATTTGCCTGCAAAAGCAAAGCCGGCCTCTTTAAAGGAAATTTTCATTGCCTTTAAAGAAAGTTTCTGGGCACTTATTTTTCCGGTCATATTAATTGTCGGATACGTTTCGGTGTTTTTACACCTTCCGAAGCCGGTGCCTTTGCCGCAGTTTATGCCATTTTTGTCGGCGCGGTTATATATAAAGAACTCACATGGGAGTCATTTATGCGGACTTTAAAGGATAGTGCCATGGACATAGGTTCGATAATGCTCATAATTGCATTGTCCGGTATTATTGGTTACGGCATTGTATATGACAGAGTACCCCAAAAACTTGCCGAGTTCCTTATTGGCATAACTGCAAATCCCATACTGCTTCAGTTAATAATTGTTGTCTTTCTCATGATCGCCGGCATGTTTGTTGAAACTACTGTTTTGGCTTTGCTTCTTACTCCCATATTGCTGCCAGTTGTTACCAGTGTCGGAATAGATCCGGTGCACTTCGGCGTGCTTATGATGACTGTCGTTACCATGGGAATAATGACACCTCCTCTTGGTGTGGCCCTGTATACGGTATCATCTTTAATGGAATGTTCACCTGAAGAAACCACAAAGGAAGCTATACCATTTTTTATTGCAATTTTAGCGGTAGTAGGAATAATGATTGCCTTTCCGGATTTAGTTCTTTTCATTCCAAATCTTATTTTTGACTAGTGGAGTGTGATGTTACTTGAAAATGGTTTTTAGATGGTTCGGAAAAGGATTCGACAAAATTCCTCTCGAGTATATTCGGCAAATACCGGGCATAACAGGTGTAGTAACTAGTCTAATGGATATACCTGTAGGAGAGGTCTGGCCTTTAGAAAGAGTAAAGGTATTAAAAGAAGAAGTTGAGAGTTACGGCCTAAAGGTTGAAGTAATAGAGAGCGTAAATATCCATGAGGATATAAAACTGGGAGAAAAAACAAGGGATAAATATATAGAGGCTTATATCAATACGATGGAAAATCTATCACAGATAGGTGTGAAAGTAATATGCTATAACTTCATGCCTGTACTGGATTGGGCAAGGAGCGACCTTGCAAGGCCATTGGAAGACGGCTCCAATACCATGGCATATAATCATGAATATATTTTAAAAATTGATCCCAGCAATCTTGCCAATCGATTTAGTGAGCAGTCAAACGGCTTTGAGCTGCCTGGTTGGGAGCCGGACAGGCTAAAAGAGATGTCTGTTACCATAGAGAAATATAAAAACGTCAGCGAGGAACAGTACTGGAAGAATATTAAATACTTCCTTGACAGTGTAATACCATATGCTGAAAAATATGATATAAAGCTGGCCATACACCCGGACGATCCACCATGGCCTATATTTGGCCTGCCCAGGGTGATAACAAGCAGAGAAAATATACGCAAATTCCTTGACCTTAATAAGAGCCCGTATAACGGCCTAACCCTCTGTACGGGTTCATTGGGAGCAAATAAAAACAATGACATCCCTGCTATCGTGAGGGAATTTGTGGGTGAGGGAAGGGTTCATTTCGCTCATATCCGGAACTTAAAATTTGAGTCGGACAAGGATTTTTACGAAAGCGCACACTTGTCACAATGCGGTTCCTTTGACATGTTTGAGATAGTCAAAGCTTTCTATGACACAAAATTTACGGGGTATGTACGTCCCGACCACGGCCGCATGATCTGGGGAGAAACAGGCCGTCCCGGCTATGGTCTTTATGACAGAGCCCTTGGTGCGACATATCTGCAGGGCTTATGGGAAGCAATTGATAAAATGAGCCGTAAAAGTTAAAAAAACCAATTTTTGCATTTATTGACGTTTATTGACTTAGTGCTTATAATCTTAATCGAGACACCGGAAAGTGGGTGCAAAATCATGCTTGAAGTGCTTGAAAGAAATGGAAAAGAAAATGCAAGGGAATATGTAATAAGGGTTTTGCGGCACAACATTATAAATATGAATCTCAAGCCCGGACAGCTTGTGAGCGAAAATGAAATAGCTGAAATCCTCGGTGTGAGCCGCACACCAGTGAGAGAGGCATTTATAGAGCTTTCCAAATCATCGATGGTCGAGATATATCCTCAGAAGGGAACGTATATCTCGCGGATTGATATGGAAATGGTAGAGGAATCCCGTTTTGTGCGGTGTGTGCTTGAAAAAGCTGTTGTACAGCTTGCTTGTAAAATGATTTCCGAGGCCGATATAGTAGCTTTGGAGGAAAATCTGCAGTTACAGAATTCCTGTGTAATTCGCAAAGATTTCAAGCGCCTACTTTCCTTAGATAACCATTTTCATGAGCTTTTATTCAAAGCCTGTAATAAAGTGACAACCTATAATCTTATTCAAAGCATGATGTCGCATTTTGACAGGGTGCGTATCCTTAACCTTGCAGAAATGGATATGCAAAGGACTGTTAATGACCATAAAGAGATATTACAGGCCATAAAAGACAAAGATGAAAAGACGGCAGCGGATTTAATGGAGAAGCACCTTACCAGAGTGATTTTTGATCAGACCTACTTAAAAGAAGTACATCCTGAATATTTTAAATAAAACCTTTCGGACTTAATAGTACAAAAAATCCAATTTTCCTTTTTTAAGGGGCGGCGGGGATGAAAAAGCTGAAAACCGACCCTTCGCCTTCGCGGCTTTCCACCCAGATCCTGCCGCCGTGGGCTTCCACCAGGCCTCTTGTTATGGCCAGGCCCAGCCCCATACCCCCGGTCCTGCGGGAACGGGATTTTTCCGCCCTGTAGAACCTCTCGAAGATGTAAGGGAGGTCTTCTTTTTTTATGCCGCCGCCGGTGTCTTTCACCCTGAAAACCACCCCTCCTTCGGCCTTTTCTGCGGATAGTTCTATGCTGCCGGAAGACGTGTGCTGCAGGGCGTTGGCCAGCAGGTTGGTAATTATCTGGACCAGGCGGGTTGGATCCGCGTATACGGCGGGCAGGTTCCGGGGGAGGTTGATGTCAAACCGTACACCTTTTGCCTCGGCCTTGGTCTTGAAATGGATGAATTTGCCCGCGAGCTCGGCGGGAAAGATCCGGGTTCTGTTCAATTCCAGCTTGCCTGTCTCGGCCAGGCTGAGATCCGACAGGTCTTTAATGAGGCGGGTCATCCGCGAGACCTCTTCCTGCAGGGAGAGCATCAGAGCGGGCGAGGGCTCCAGCATCCCTTCCTGTATGGACTCCAGGGTGCCCTGAATTATGGCTATGGGGGTCCGCAGCTCGTGGGCTATATCGGCGGTGAGGTTCCTGCGCAGCTCCTCGCTTTTTCTGATGCTCTCGGCCATGGCGTTGAAGTCTTCAGCAAGATCGGCCAGCTCATCACCGGTTTTCAGCGTGATCTGCACATCCCTCTCCCCCCCGGAAAAACGCCTCACGGCTGCCGAAAGCTGCCTTACCGGTTCCGTCAACCGCCTGGAAACCAGCGCCCCTATTATGAGGGCCAGGCCGAGGCCGAAGGCCACCGAAAAGAGGGAATAGGAGGACAAAGTCCTGTAGAAGACGAATTCCAGGCTCCTCTCGGCGGGCCTGAGGGGGGATCTTACGGTGACAAAGCCCACGATTTCACCTTCCGAATACACCGGTGCTGTGATGCTGGCGGTCCGCACCTGCCCGTTGAAGCCCGGCGTGGATGCCACTATCCTGCCGGATGCATCGGTTACAATTATATCGTTCTGTAGTAAAAATATCAGCCCCATGCCGCCCATGGAGCCCGGTCTCATCCCCATGTGGGGGCCGTGCATTCTTCTCATGTAGGATATGTCCTCTAACAGACTCTGAACGCCCGCCCATCCCGACTGGTCGTATACATCGCCCACGATCCTGCTCACCTGCAGGACTAACTGGGTCCGGTTCTTTCTCACGTAGTCGTTAAACGCCTTTCTGGTCAGGGAGTAAAAGAACAGGATGGAGAGCGCTGACGTCAGTAGGGATACGGCCACCAGGCTAGCCGTTACGCGAAATCCTATTCCCCTCTTTCTCATGATAGACCTCCCAGTTTATAACCCGCGCCGTAGACGGTTTTGATGTAACAAGGATTTGAGGGGTTGTCCCCCAGTTTTTTCCTCAGGTTACTGATATGCGTATCTAGGGTTCTTTCGTACCCTTCGTAGTAACCGCCGAGCACCTCTTCCAGTATCCGCAGCCTGGAGACTACAGTTCCCGGGTTGGCCATCAAAATCGCCAGTATCCTGAATTCCGTTGGTGTCAGGGAGAGAGGCCGGCCGTTAAGGAAGGCGGTTTTTTCGTTGAGATCCAGCTTTATACCGCCGTATTCCAGAATAGTGTTTGCCGCCCCGGCGGGCTTGACTCTCCTCAGGACCGCACGGATCCGGGCGGCCAGCTCCCTGAGACTGAAGGGCTTTGTGATGTAGTCATCGCCGCCCAGCTCTAGGCCCAGCAGCTTGTCCTGTTCTTCTGCCCTGGCGGTCAGGAATATGACGGGAATTTTAATTTTTTCCCGGATGTTTCTCAGGATGTCGAATCCGGTAACTTCGGGCATCATGATATCCAGCACCGCCAGGTCGAACTTCTGCGTTTCAAGAAGTTTCAGGGCTTCCCCGCCGCTGTCGGCGATGGTGACGTCAAAACCCTCCTTTTCCAGATAATTTTTTATCAGGTTCAGCAGCTTGACCTCATCGTCTACTACCAGTATCCTGTAACCGCCCACATCTTCCCTCCTTGCCCGTACATCAATAGCGCAATTTATTATTTGCCTTAAATAAAGTATAGCATAACTGCAATCAATTTACGAAAAAATATACATAAAAGCCGGAGCGGCCGGTATAACTTCACCGGCCGCCCCGTAAGAAAAAGTTCGAGCTCAATTATTGAGTTTTACCGGGATCATATTCCGGACCGAAAAACCGCCCCATTTTGCCGGGGCCGAAACCGTGGCAGAATCCGGGCCCCATGCCGAAGACCGGCCCCCTGAATCCCCGAAGCTGCGAAAGCTGATCCTCTGTCAGTACATTCTTCATTTTTTCGGAATATTCTTTTTTGAGGTTGAACATTTTATCCCTGAGATCTTTCAGTTCTTCGAATTTAGCCTGTACAGCGTCTTGGTCGGGATTTTTAGAAAAGTAAAGATCCTGCAGCTCAAAATGCTTTTTGTCCATTTCATTTCGAAGTTCGATCATCTTCTGGTAGAACTCTGTTCTTATCTCCTTGAGCCGGCTGTACTGCTCATCGGTGAGATTCAACTGAGGCAAAGTGGGAGGATTTACACCGGCGGTTCGCTGGCCTCCGGGCCCTGCAGCCATGGCCATGGCTGCAGCTCCCAGGATAATTACCGCCATTACTCCCAGAGCAACAATTTTTTTAGACACGCGCATCCACTCCCTTCATTTTTTCATTGTCTCTAAACTTATTGTAGCCATAAAATTTAAGAAACTTATGAGAAGAATCTAAAGAAAATCTTAAGATTAACCTTAATAAACTCAAACCTCCTTAATGCCGGTGTAACGGGAAGGGAACTTATATTTTAAGGTCAAAATGCAAAAATTATTAGAGTAAGCAAAAATCTTTTGCGGCTTCAAAACTCTAATCGGTTTTTATACCCCGCTGCAGGTTTGGCACGCTTTTTGCTTTTAATTTTCGGCTAAAATACAAATTATCAAGGGGAGGGTGTACGGATGAAACGCATCAGGACCATAATAATGGGAGCTGCGGGGCGAGACTTTCACGTTTTCAATACCTATTTCAGGGACAACGAGTTATACGAGGTTGTGGCATTTACGGCTACCCAGATACCGAATATCGAGGGAAGGAAATATCCGGCCGACCTGGCGGGAAGGTTGTATCCCGACGGTATTCCCATATATCCCGAGAGCCGGCTGGAAGAGCTGGTAAAGGAGATGGGAGTCGACCAGGTGATTTTTGCTTACAGCGACGTATCCCATGAAGAAGTGATGCACAAGGCTTCCCGGGCGCTCAGCGCCGGGGCGGATTTCAGGCTCATGGGACCGAAGAGCACCATGATCAAATCGGTGAAACCGGTGGTATCGGTTTGCGCCGTCAGGACGGGCGTGGGAAAGAGCCAGACCACCAGAAGGGTATGCCAGATACTGAAGGATATGGGAAAGAAAGTAGTGGCTATAAGACATCCTATGCCTTACGGTGACCTCAGCCAGCAGGTGTGCCAGAGGTTCGCCACTTACGAAGACCTGGACCGCCATAAATGCACTATCGAAGAAAGGGAAGAATACGAACCCCATATCGATATGGGCATAGTGGTGTATGCAGGCGTGGATTACGGCGTGATCTTGAAGGAGGCGGAGAAGGAAGCCGACATAATAGTATGGGACGGCGGAAACAACGACTTCCCCTTCTACAACACCGACCTGCACATTGTACTGGTAGATCCCCACAGGCCCGGCCATGAAGTAAAATACCACCCGGGAGAAACCAACCTCAGAATGGCCGACGTGGTGGTGATTAACAAGATTGACACTGCTTCCTCCGAGGGAATTGATGCTGTGCGTAAAAGTATCGAACAGGTGAACCCGGGGGCTCAGGTGGTAGAGGCCGCTTCTCCGATATTTGTGGAAGATCCGGCTAAGATCAAGGGCAAGAGGGTGCTGGTGGTGGAAGATGGTCCAACGCTCACCCACGGCGAGATGACCTACGGGGCGGGTTACGTGGCTGCCAAGAAGTACGGCGCCGCCGATATAGTGGATCCCAGGCCGTACGCCGTAGGGAGCATAAAGGACACCTACGCCAAATACACCCACCTTTCGGCGATTCTGCCGGCTATGGGGTATGGAGACATACAGGTGAAGGAACTTGAGGAAACTATCAACAGAGCCGAGTGTGACACGGTTATAATCGGTACGCCCATCGACCTGACCAGGATAACGAAGCTCAATAAACCCACGGTAAGAGTCAGGTACAGGTTACAGGAAATCGGTACGCCCACTCTGGAGGATCTGCTCCGGAGGTTCCAGTAAGTGAATAAGGGGCTGTCACCGTAAAGGGACAGCCCTTTTTGGTCATCTCCTCTATGACCTGTACAGCTCTTTTGTTATGCCGTATTTTTTCAGGCGGTACTGCAGCGACTGCCTTTTTATTCCCAGCTTTTCGGCGGCCCTGGTTATGTTGCCGCCGGTGCTTCTTAAAACATCCAGTATCAAATCTTTTTCGTATTCGTCCACCCTGGATTTTACGTCTATTGCAGGATCGGGCTTTTTCTCTATGTAGTTCTTAAAACCTCCGAAACTGAGGTACTTCAGGTCCCTCACAGAGATATAGCCCCCGTCCACGTAATTCATTACGCCCTCGATCACGTGTTCCAGTTCCCTCACGTTTCCCGGCCAGGAGTATTCCCTGAAAATGCTCAGTACCTGCTGGTCTACGCCCTTTACATCCTTGCCGAATTTTGTGTTGTACTTTTTTATGAAAAAACTTACCAGCTCTTCGATGTCTTCCGGACGTTCCCTTAGCGGGGGAATCTCCACATAGATTACGCTTAGCCTGTAGAAAAGGTCGCTCCTGAGCCTGCCGCTTTGCAGCAGCTCCGATGGTTTTTCGTTGGTAGTGGCTATTATCCTGACGTCCACCGGGATGTCGAAGGTCGCCCCGATCCTCCTGACGACCCCTTCCTGCAGTACTCTGAGCAGCTTGCTCTGCAGCGAAAGACCCATGCAGTTGATTTCGTCCAGGAGCAGCGTGCCGCCGTCGGCCTGTTCGAACAGCCCCGGTTTGTCTTCGGCGCCGGTAAAACTGCCCTTTGTGGTGCCGAAGAGCAGGGCTTCCAGCAGGGTTTCGGGTAAAGCCGCGCAGTTCTGGGCTATGAAAGGCCTGTTTTTTCTGGGGCTTCCAGAATGTATGCTCTGGGCGAAGAGTTCCTTGCCGGTGCCGGTCTCGCCGTATATCAGTACCGAGGAGGTGGTGCCGGCCACCTTTTTCAGGAGCTCTACTATTTCCCTTATCTTTCTGCTGCCGCCAACTATGCTGTCGAAAGAGTATTTCAGCCCGACGTTTATAGACCGGGGCTTTTTACCTATGAGCTTTTGCTGGAGTTCCAGCACTTTCTGGGAAAGGGCATAAACCTCCGATACATCCCTGGAAATCTCCAGCGCCCCCAGTACCCGCCCGTTTTCGATGATGGGTATCGTGGTGTTGAGCGTCCTGATCTCCCTGCCCTTGTAGTTCAGGTACTGCTGGTAGCGGTTAAATATCGGCCGTCCGGTCTCGATGACCTGGTAAATGGTGCTTTCTTCTGGAGTTAGGGATGGAAATACTTCGAGAAGCTTTTTCCCTATTACGTTATTGGATTCCAGGCCTTCAAAACGGGTCAGGGTCCTGTTGTAGAAAATGATGTTGTAATCCCGGTCGACGATGATGATGCCCTCGTCCAGGGCATCGAAAATCCGCTTTACGGTTTCATAGGAGAGAATCTCCTTCAAACGCTTTTGGACCTCATTCATTTTTCATCACCACTTATAAGATTTTCTACGGTCAATCCGGGATTCCTTCCGTGCATAGAAAAACCGCAAAAAAATTTTGCTAAAAAACCGGTTTTGCATAGGAAGTAATTTATTGAATTTTATATATTTTATTAGATCGGAGGAAATTGGGAACCTACGTCGAATGCTTGAAAAGGGGAATAATAATGGCGATAGCGGCGACGAGGTTCTTGCAATAGTCCTGAAGACCTTGAAAACATGATACCAGGAGGGGGTTGGATGTTGGAAAGAGAACTCATCCGGCAGCTCACTGTGGAACTCACCAGAATAAAGAGCATAGTCGGCACCCCGGGAGAAATAAGGGTGGCCGAGAAAATTTACGATTTTTTAAAAGGCCTTGACTATTACGCGAAACACTCCGATTACCTCATGCTGTCGGATTTAAAGGAAGACGCCCTGGGCAGGAAAAACGTGATCGCCCTGCTGAAGGGGGAAAAGGGCAATTCCAGGAGGACCGTGATCCTCATAGGGCACATTGACACCGTGGGCGTAGAAGATTACGGAAACATTAGAGAATACGCCACCGATCCAGAAAGGCTGAAAGCGGTCCTCAGGCAAAAGGAGCTGGATGAAGACACCTTAAAGGACCTGGAGAGCGGGGACTGGCTGTTCGGCAGGGGGATATTCGACATGAAGGCCGGGGTGGCGACCCATATGGCCCTGATGAAGAAACTTTCGGAAAACGCCGGCCAGCTGGAGGGCAACGTGGTGTTCCTGGCCGTGCCCGACGAAGAGGGCAATTCCAGCGGCATGCTTTCAGCGGTGGATGAGCTGGTCCGGCTCGCCGAAAGCCACGACCTTGAGTACATGGCCGCTGTTGACACCGACTACATGGCGCCCCGGTTTCCCGGCGACGACAGGAAGTACATCTATATAGGCACCGTGGGAAAGATACTGCCCTGCTTTTACATATACGGCAAAGAGACCCACGTCGGGCAAGCCTTCGAAGGCCTCGACGCCAACCTGCTGGCTGCAGAAATACTCAAGGAAGTTGACCTGGCCTTCGACCTCTGCGACGTGGTTGAAAACGAAGCTTCGATCCCGCCTATAAGCCTGAGCCAGCGGGATTTGAAATCCAGGTACTCGGTGCAGACGGTGAACGAAGCCTACCTTTACTTCAATTACTCCACCCACAGCAGCCAGCCGGATGAGGTGCTGGCCAAACTGAAAGCCAAGGCTGAGAGAGCCTTCAAGAGTGTGCTGGATAAGCTCAATGACGAGTACAGGCGCTACTGCCGGGCCGCCGGTATGCCGTACAGGGAGCTGCCGTGGGAGGTACAGGTGCTGACCTTCGAGGAGCTTTATGCCGCCGTCAGAGCTGAGAAGGGCCACAGTATCGACGAATACCTAAAAAAACTTAAGGAGGAGCTATTGCGGGAAAAACCTGACGACAGAATATACAGCCTGCAGGTGGTGCGGGAACTGCACCGGCAATGGTCCAACAAGAACCCAGCCGTGATCCTGTTTTTCGCGCCGCCGTATTACCCGCACATTTACGTAAAGGGCGAAAATGAGAAGGAAAGAAAGCTGCTGGCAGCCGTAAACGAGGCTGTGGCCGGTGCGGACGCCCGGTTCCCCTACAGGTTTGAAATAAAGAAGTTTTACCCGTATATTTCGGACCTGAGCTATTTCTCGGTTTCAGAAAAAGTTGAGGCAATCAGCGCCCTGGTAAACAATATGCCGGGGTGGAACGAAATCTACTCGCTGCCTATCGAGTCCATAAAAAAATTGAACGTACCCGTCGTCAATATAGGCCCTTATGGCAAGGACGCCCATAAATTCACCGAAAGGGTTAACATATCCTATTCCTTCGAGGTGATGCCGGAAATCCTGGAGAGAACGGTGAAATTATTACTGGAGGGATAACCTGTGATCCACATTAAAGATGCTCATGTCTTTGCTCCGGAAGATATGGGAAATTGCGACGTACTTATCGAAGCCGGGAAAATCATATACGTAGGTAAAAGCTGTGAAGTAAGCGGCCCTTTTCAGGTGGAGGTGGTCCACCTGGAAGGTGCGAATCTTTGCCCCGGGTTTATCGACCAGCACGTCCACATCACGGGCGGAGGCGGTGAAGGAGGTCCGGAGACTTCGACACCGGAAATAAGGCTTTCCGACCTGACAAGAAACGGTATAACCACGGTGATAGGCTGCCTGGGGACCGACGGAATCACCAGGTCTATGGCAAGGCTTTACAACAAAGCCAGAGCCCTTGAAATAGAGGGTATTTCGACGTATATATTCACCGGCGCCTACCAGTTCCCTCTTCCCACCCTGACCGGGAGCATCCAGACCGATCTTATCTTTATAGACAAGGTGGTGGGGGTGGGAGAAGTGGCCATATCGGACCACCGCTCCTCCCACGCCTCAGCTGCTGAACTTGCCCGCCTGGCGGGTGAGGCCAGGGTGGCGGCCATGATAGGCAAAAAAGGGGGTAAACTACACCTGCACGTGGGCGACGGTGCCAGAGGCCTTAAAGCCCTTTTCCGCATAGCCGCGTCCACCGACGTGCCCCTCTCCCAGTTTCAGCCCACCCACCTCAACCGGTGCCGCAGGCTGATGGAAGAATCCATTGAATTCGCCATGGCGGGGGGATACTGCGATTACACCGCAGGCGAGGATATCCTGGAAGATGACGAGGTGACGGCAGCCCGGGCCATTTACGAGGCGTTAAAGGCGGGTGCACCGGCGCAGAATCTCACCATAAGCTCCGACGGCAACGGCAGTATGCCCGTATTTGATTCCTGTAAAAGGCTGGTGGGCATGGGCATAGGTGATGTTTCCGCCCTTTTAAAAAGCCTGAAGGCTATGGTCTTCAAATACGACATACCTTTTGAAACCGCTCTGGCCACGGTGACAAAAAATCCAGCCGGCATCCACAGGCTGGAGGGCAAAGGCGAGATAAGGGAGGGATTCGACGCGGACCTGGTGGTGATGGACGAGAATCTGGAGATCCGGAGCGTTATCGCAAAAGGGAGATGGATGGTCCGAGACGGAAAAGTACAGGTTTTCGGCACCTTCGAGAAATCGATGTGTGGAAAATAAAAAGCCTGCATCTTATCGGTGCAGGCTTAATTTCTCACCCTGGATATCGCTCCTGCGAGCACCGTCCTTGCCAGAAATACGGCTATGGCGCTGTCTATCAGGTGGTGCAGAAACGTTCCGGCGCCTACCAGCACGAAGGCTTTGTAAAGCGTAAAGCCGAAGGGCAGGACTACGAGGGATTCTCCAAGGGCGTGTACCGGCGCCGTTATCAAAAGGGCCATTTCAATGGAAGTACCTTGCTGAACCAGCTTCGCTCCGATGTAGCCGAAGATAACGTGGATGAATGCCCTGGCGGCTACGACCGGCCCCATCATGACGAGAAACCCGGTGGCCGAGCCTAGGCCAACCATTACCGCCACCAGCGGGTTGATTAAAAAGGCCAGCATGACCGGCACGTGGGAGGCTAGGGTCGCGGAAAAGGGCGGAATATAGATGCGCAGGTACCCGCCGAACGATATGGGAATTACCAGGGCCAAAGCGGTCAGCAGGGCGCCTGCGACCAGATTTTTTGTGCTCATAGATGTCCTCCGTTCAATTAGGTATCTGTATATATTCTAGTGTATATACAGATATATGTCAATATCATTTTGATCTCGTATCCCCGGCCGTGTCCATTTATAAGGGCTGGCGGGAGCAAAAAAAGAGGGCGCCCGTGATCCGGGCAACCCGTTGTTATTTCATTCCAGCAGTATCCCCTTTTTCTTCAGAATTTCACTGGCCTTTTTGATGGAGTCCTCGTTTATTGCCTGAATGGTGTGTAGGTGCACCCCCTGGGTGAGCTGGGAAAGGAGGGCGGCGTTGTGCTCCTCCATTTTTCTCGTAAAATCCTCCACGTCTTTGGAGTTATTGAGCATGAGCATGCCGTGGATTTCGCCGTAAATGGGGTGTTCCACTATCACGTCCACCACCCTGCAGCCGCATTCCACAAAGGTCATGAGCTCCTCGCGCGTTTCTTCCCTGCCGTGGCGGCACGCCACCTTTTTCGTTATGAAGCCGAGGGGCTCCATTATCATATAGCCCTGGGATGTGGCTATAATATCTTTCCCGGCGGCCCGGAGGACGGCCATATCCTGCACGATAATCTGCCGGGTAACGTTAAAAATCCTTGCGAGCTCGCCACCGGAAACCGGTTTCCTCTCCGCTTTAAGGATTTCCACAATTCTTGCCCTTCTCTCTTCGGCATTCATGTTTTTTCACCTCAGTTCTTGCGCTGATTAAATTATATCAAAATTTGCCTGCCGGATAAAATGCTTTGAAAGGAGGAAGTGGACGTTGGACCTTGATTTTTTTGCGGTAAATGAGATATAATGAAGTAACACTGGAACCCGGAGGGATGTTTTATGAAAACCGCGAAGACCATGTTTATTATTCTCCTTGTACTTCTGCTGGTAGTTATATTCATCAACGGATACAGGAAAGACTTCCGGGAACCGGCATCGGGTGATAACAAGCCTGAAGTTATTACTGAAAGGCCGGGCGAATCAGATGAACTTTCAGAGGATGAGACAGAAAAACCGGAAGAACCCGAGGCTCCCGAAGCTTTAAAAGGCCAGGCGGTTTACATCGGTCAGATAGACGATAACTCCATCGAAGTCAAGGAAGGGGACAGCTTCCAGGTATACAGGCTGGCACCCGAGATTAAGGACAGGTTTGACAGTTTCAACCTGAAAGAAAACGACCGGATCCAATTCATGTACTACGTCAATGAGAACAACCAGAGGGTGATGACCGAGCTGAAGAAGATGCCCTGACGATGCGACCCCGGCTTGACGCGGGGGTTTTAATTTAAACTGATATAAAAATTTAAGGAGGGCGATTTGGGGAGTCCCGGGGAACTACCGGAGGACTAGGTTTAAATTCCTGCTTTTTTTAGCCTTTTTATCGCATTGATTGTCCTCTTAACAATCGATAGAATATATATGATGCGGGATATGTTGCCGTAATTTACTGGAAATTGGAGGTTTTCTAAATGTTGTCTCAAATTATCAAGAGGGATGGAACGATTCAGAAATTCGACAGGGATAAAATAGAAAACGCTATTTTCAAAGCGGCCAGGGCTGTAGGCGGAAGCGACAGGACCATTGCGCGGCGCCTAACCGACGAAGTAATAAAAATCCTGGAAGAAAGATACCGGGACTCGGTGCCGACGGTGGAAAACGTACAGGATATAGTCGAAAAGGTGCTCATCGAAAACGGCCATGCCAGGACGGCAAAAGCGTACATACTGTACCGGAAGCAGCATCAGGACATGCGTGAATTCCGCAAAGTCTTTCTGGACATAGAGGATACGGTGGACAATTATATAGGCAGGACCGACTGGAGGATCAACGAAAACAGCAATATGGGCTTCTCGTTACAGGGGCTCAACAACCACATCTCCAGCGCAGTTATTTCTAAATACTGGCTTAGCAAGATTTACCCTGAAGAGGTTAGAGACGCCCATATCAGCGGAGATTTTCACATCCACGACCTGGGGCTCTTATCGGTTTACTGCTGCGGCTGGGACCTGAGGGATCTTTTGCTCTCGGGCTTTACGGGTGTGAAGGGCAAGGTGGCCAGCAAACCACCTAGGCACTTCAGGTCCGCCCTCGGGCAGATAGTTAATTTCTTTTACACCCTGCAGGGAGAAGCCGCCGGAGCCCAGGCCCTGAGCAACTTCGACACGTACCTCGCCCCCTTTATACATTACGACGACCTGAGCTACAAGGAAGTCAAACAGGCGATGCAGGAATTCATATTCAACCTGAACGTTCCGACCAGAGTGGGCTTCCAGACTCCCTTTGTCAATATTACGCTGGACCTGGTCCCGCCGGAGATAATAGCCAGGGAGCCCGTCATCATCGGCGGCCGGTTTATGGACAGGACTTACGGCGAATTTCAGAAAGAAATGGACATGTTGAATATGGCCTTCGCCGAGGTAATGATGGAGGGAGATGCCAACGGCCGGATTTTCACCTTCCCCATCCCAACCTACAATATAACAAAGGAGTTCGACTGGGATAACCCTGTTGTGGATAAAATAATGGAGATGACGGCCAAGTACGGCCTGCCCTATTTCTCCAATTTCATCAACAGCGACATGAAACCTGAAGATGTGAGGAGTATGTGCTGCCGCCTTCGTCTGGACAACCGTGAGCTTAAAAAGCGCGGCGGCGGGCTCTTCGGCGCCAACCCCCTGACCGGCTCCATAGGCGTTGTGACGATAAACATGCCCAGGATCGGTTACACCTCTAAGAGCGAAGGCGAATTTTTCGAGAAGCTTTCCCGGCTCATGGACATCGCCAGGACCAGCCTGGAGATAAAGCGCAAGGTGCTGGAGAGGATGACGAGGGAAGGGCTTTACCCCTACGCCAGATTTTACCTAAGGGATGTCTACGAGCGGTTCGGCGCCTACTGGCAGAACCATTTCAACACCATCGGCCTCGTTGGGATGAACGAAGCCCTGAGGAACTTCATGGGGTGCGGCATCGAAGACCCGGAGGGCAGGAATTTCGCCCTTAAAGTGCTGGACTTCATGAGGGAAAGGCTTTCCCAGTATCAGGAGGAAACCGGCGAACTTTACAACCTGGAAGCCACCCCGGCGGAAGGAGCTTCCTACCGGTTGGCGAGAAAGGACAGGGAGATTTTCGGAGAAAAGATCATAACCTGCGGCCAGGACGAGCCCTACTACACTAACTCCACCCAGCTTCCGGTGGACTTCACCGATGACGTATTCGCCGCCCTGGACCATCAAGAGGAGCTGCAGTGCAAGTACACCGGCGGCACCGTTTTCCACATGTTCCTGGGAGAAAAGATGGACAAATCCACCTGCAAGGCTCTGGTGAGAAAAATAGCGGAAAACTACCGCATACCTTATTACACCGTGACGCCTACGTTTTCGGTATGCGAGGACCATGGCTACATCTCCGGCGAGCACTTCCAGTGCCCTACCTGCGGGCGTGAATGCGAGGTTTACAGCCGGATAGTGGGCTACTACAGGCCCGTCCAGTGCTGGAACAACGGCAAGAAGGCGGAATTTGCCGACAGAAGGGAATACAGGATATATGCCGTTAATATATGATTTTATGCCGGTATCTGCCGCCGATTACCCGGGCGTTGTGGCGTGTACCGTGTTCCTGCCGGAGTGCAATTTCCGGTGTCCGTACTGCCACAACAGCCCGCTGGTAGCGGGCAGCCCGAAGGGCAGGGTACCGGAAAGTGTGTTTTTTGAGTATCTGGAACGCAGGAAAAAGTTGATCGACGGTGTGTGTATAACCGGCGGCGAGCCTACGCTGTGGAGCGACCTTCCGGAATTTGTCTTAAAGCTCAAAAAAAGGGGATTGAAAGTCAAGCTCGATACCAACGGTTCCAGGCCTGAAATCTTAAAAGAGCTTTTGAATGAAGGTTTAATCGACTATGTCGCCGTCGACATAAAGACCCGTCCGGAACGTTATGGTATTTTTGCCACCGATGAAAGCCAGATTGCCGGAGTGAGGGAAAGCGTAGAACTGGTGAGAGCTTCTAAAGTCGACTACGAGTTCAGGACTACGGTGCACGAAAGAATCCACTCGTCCGAAGACTTTGACGCAATTGGCCGGTGGCTTTCGGGGGCAAAAAGATACGTGCTCCAGGGATACCGCTTCTCCGAAGGCGTGCTGGATCCGGCATTTTGCGGGAAAAAGCCCTGCGACGGCGCACTGCTGGAAAGGGCGAAGGAAAGGCTCCGGGCGAGCTTCGGCGAAGTGGTTATACGAAATTAGGAGGCGTTGAGTATGCTCACATGCCAGGTGTCCCTCTTCCCGCTGGGAAGGGAGGATTACGAGAGGGTTGTGCTTAAATCTCTGGAATCCCTCGCGGAGTTTGACGTGGACGTGGATGTAACTCCTTTGAGTACGCTGATCCGGGGCGATGAAGAAGAGGTCTGGAAGGCGGTGCGGGCCCTTTACGACGCGGGAGCCCGCGAGGGCGGAAAGGTGGTCGTGTTTTTGACCCTGACCAACCGCACCGGAGAGACCGGCAGCAGTTAATGTAATTTAAAGCGATAAGTTCAAGAACCTGCGGGAGAAGTTTTCTCCCGTTTTTATTTTCATATTGCCGAATGGTTTGGATCTATAGTATAATCTTATTAATCATATATATGTTAGATACATATATAGACTATAGGAGGTATCTTATTATGTGCGGGTGTCACGATAGATCCCATCACCGCGGGGGCGAACCGGGATGTCCGGGTTTCAAGATGGAGAAGTTTATGCAGCCCTGTATGCTCCTTCTTCTCTATGAAAAACCGGCCCACGGCTATGAGCTGATGGAAAAGCTGGCTGAGTTCGGCTTTGGCGGTTATCTGGATCCGGGAGCCGTTTACAGGAACCTCAGGAAAATGGAAGAAGAGGGCTGGGTTAGGTCCGACTGGGAGACCGGAGAATCCGGCCCTGCCAGAAGGCTTTACACCATAACGCCCGAGGGCGAGGAAGCCATCCATGCCTGGACCGTCCACATTATTAACCAGATGGGGAGGCTTAAGGTATTTATCGAAAAATACGAAGGGCTCTTCCGGAAAAAGGAAGACGGAAAGTAGGGGGGAAGGGTTTGTTCACAGCAGTCCTGTATGCGATTTCTATCAGCTTCCTGCTCTTTTCGCTGGCCAGGGATCGCAAAAAGACCAAAACGGCCGTATTGAAGGCATGGAAGTCCTTCGCCAACCTATTGCCGGCCTTTTTGGGCGTGCTTTCTCTGGTCGGCCTGGTTTTGACTGTGCTGAACCCCGATGTGATTTCCCGGCTCATCGGAGCCGAGACCGGCTTTAAGGGGATGATGCTCACTTCCGCTATAGGGGCCGTCACCCTGGTACCGGGTTTCGTGGCTTTTCCCCTAGCCGCTTCGCTGCTGGAAAGGGGGGCGGGTATCATGCAGCTCGCCGTGTTCATCTCCACGCTAATGATGGTGGGCGTGGTTACCCTTCCCCTGGAAATAAGTTATTTCGGGCGGAAAGAAGCTTTTTTGAGGAATGCAATGGCTTACCTCTTTTCCTTTCTGGTGGCTTTTATCATAGGGATGGTGGTATCATGAAAAACCTTAAAGCTTACGGACTTTTCCTGGCGGTTATCGCTGTTGACCTTGCCATTCTGGTTTATGACAGGGGGCTCGGCGCCAGGATAATCGCCAATACCAGCCGAAATTTTCTTCAGATGGCGGGCGTTATCCCACCGATCTTTTTGCTGCTGGGACTGCTGGACGTGTGGGTGCCAAGGGAGACGGTAGTAGGGCTTTTGGGGGAAAAGTCCGGTATAAAAGGCGTGCTCCTCAGTGTATTTCTCGGTGCTGCCGCGGCGGGACCCCTGTACGGTGCCTTCCCCGTGGCGGGGGTAATGATCAAAAAGGGAGCCAGGCTTTCCAACATACTCATCTTCCTGGGGGCCTGGTCGACCCTGAAAATACCCATGTTCCTCTTCGAGATGTCCTCTCTGGGGTATAAGTTTGCGGTGACCAGGTGGGCTGTGGACGTATTCGGGATAATAATAATGGCCCATCTGATAGAAAGGCTCCTGACCCGGGAGGAAAAGGAGGAAATATACAGGAGGCACGCTGCGGACTTCTAAAGATTTTCGGCTCGGTTATCCGGGTTCTTATTTTTTTAGCAGTATAGGGCATATTGAGAATTGAAAAATATACAAAAATGAGTGAAAAAATTACCCGTTCGCGGTTGCCTTCCGGAGGTTTTTGCTATAATATAATAGAGACTTTTTTTGGAAGGAAAGTGTTCGTGAGGGAATTTTCGGCGGTCATATTGAACGGGGGGAAGTCTTCCCGAATATCCGTAAAGAATAAAGGCCTCCTGAAGATAGGAGGAATGACCATCCTGCAAAGGATCATTGCTGTGCTGGAGCCGCTATTCCAGGACATCCTGGTTATATCCAACTCCCCCGGGGAAATCGATTATCTCGAAGGCCGCTGCCGTATATTCCGGGATGAAGTGGAGGGGCTGGGCCCTCTGGGGGGCATATACACCGGCCTTAAGAAAATGGAGAACCGGGCCGGGTTTTTCGTGGCCTGCGACATGCCCTTTTTGAGCGCAGAGCTCATAAATATGCTGCTCGACGCCTCCGGGGGCTTTGACGCGGTATGCCCCCGGTACCGAGGGCTGATCGAACCCCTTCACGCCGTTTACAGCAAAAACTGCATCGATGCCATTGAGGTCCTTATTGAAAAGGGAAGCTCCGTTCGGGTGAGGGACCTGTTCGATATGGTAAATACCCGGTATGTTGATATAGATAAAGAAAAAATCCGCCTTGGATTTTTTAACATAAATACTAGGGAAGACTATGAAAGGGCGCTGCTGTTGGAAAAGGATTCAACTCCGGGTGAACCGGTTTTAAAGGGGGGTTATCCATGACTTTACTGGAACTTGCCGTAATACTGGGGATATCCAGGATCGGCGGCTACCTGGCCGCAAGATTCAACCAGGTGAACGTGCTGGGCCAGATCATTGCCGGCCTTCTTATAGGACCTTCGGCCTTGGGCCTGGTCCACTCCGAGCACGTGCTGGAGTTCATGGCCGAAATAGGTGTAATTCTTTTAATGTTCCTGGCAGGCCTCGAGACCGACACGTCGGAGCTCATCGCGTCGGGATTATCGTCCACGGTCATTGCCGCCGGAGGGGTTGTATTGCCCTTCGCTGCAGGTGTCTGGGCCGGGCTCGTCGGTGGGGTTACCCTGCCCGAGGCCCTGTTTTTAGGGACCATGCTGACGGCCACCTCGGTCAGTATAACGGTGCAGGCCCTGAGAGAAATGGGAAAGCTGAACTCAAAAGAGGGTATAGCAATTTTGGCTGCGGCGGTGATCGACGATGTGATAGGTATAATCCTCCTTACATTTATAATCGGCTACGTTTCCGGAGGAGCCAGCATCCTGCCGCTGATGGAGAAAATAGGCGTATTCGCGGTCTCGGTAGCTGTCCTGGCATTCCTGCTTCACCGGTACGGTGAGCGCATAATAGAGATAATGAAACCGGGGACCAGGCTCATAACCTTCGCCCTGGTGCTGTGCTTCAGCGTGGCTTACTTCGCGGAGAAGGCCGACATTGCCGCCATCACCGGTGCTTACATAGCGGGCCTGATTTTCTCGAACTACGATGCGAAAGAAAAAATTGTCCGCGGTGTAGAAGAAATGGCCTATCTCTTTTTCACACCGATATTTTTCGTCAGTATAGGGCTGAAGGCTGACGTCAGGGCCATGCTGGGCGGTATTGGCTTCAGCCTTCTCATAATAGCCGTTGCTGTGCTCGGCAAGATTTTTGGGTGCGGGCTCATGGCAAAGCTGGTGGGATTCAGCTGGAGGGAGGGCTTTACGGTAGGCGCGGGCATGGTGCCCAGGGGAGAGGTGGCCCTTATCATCGTCAACCTGGGCCTGAAAAGGGGTATCGTATCTCAGAGGATTTTCACCGCTTCCGTGCTGATGGTTCTGGTCACCACCCTGGTGGCTCCGCCGCTTTTAAAGCTGCTTTTCCACAGCGCAGAAAATATTGAGGGGAGTGAAGGCGATGTATCTCATGGTAATAATCCTTAACCGGCCCGAACTTTTAAAAAAGCTCCTGACGGTGATGAAAAAGAACGGGGCCAAGGGGGCCACGGTGCTGGACTCCATGGGGCAGGGCGCTATTATGAAAAGTTTTGAAGAGGACAGACCCATGATCGCCAGCATTAAAAAATTGAAAGAAGATGGACTTTTCGTGAATAAGACCATCCTTTCGGTTATAGAGGATAAGAAAAAGCTCCAGGACATAGCCGATGCCGTGGAGAGGGAGATAGGCAGTTTCGCTGAAGACAGCTCAATGGGAATAATGTTTTCCGTGCCCCTCAATATGGTGAGAGGCGGCAAACTCGGCCGTTACGACGGAGAATTAGAATGAGAAAAGGGGGCTAAAGATGCAGTCGGGATTTGCGACAAAAAGGGTCATAATAGGGTCCGATGGGTTTAAAAAAGTGGTCGATATCGCTTCGCCGAACAAAATAGGGCTGCCCAACGGTCATATAGATTCGACGCTGCTTGCGGACGTAAGCCCGGGGGGCAGTTTTGAGGTGAACGGCGCGGTTTACCACGTGCTGACCTGCGACATGTTCGATTACGTGATGTACTACCTGAAGCGCCGCACCCAGATCGTGTATCCCAAAGAGGGAGCTTATATACTCATGCGCCTCGACGTCTCTCCGGGCAAGCGGGTGGGGGAAGCCGGCACCGGCTCTGGAGCCTTCACTGTGTGCCTTTCCAGGGCTGTGGGCCCCGAGGGCAGGGTGTACACCTACGAGCAGCGGGAGGAGTTTCATAAGCTCGCCGAGAAGAACATCAGGGGCTTTTCTGAATTCGATAACGTGGTGATGCGCAACAAATCCATCACTGAGGGAATAGAGGAAAGGGACCTGGATGCCTTTTTCCTGGACGTGAGAGAACCGTGGGAGGTCATGGCCGAAGTCAGGAAAGCGCTCAAACCCGCCGGCCACCTGGGGATCCTGGTTCCGACGGCGAACCAGGTTTCGGAGACCATGAGCTCCCTGAATCAAAACGGCTTTTACATCTCCGAAGTCGTTGAAATCATGATGCGGAAGTACAAGCTGGTCCCGGAAAGGCTGAGACCCGAGGACCTTATGATAGGCCATACCGGCTACCTGATTTTTGCAAGAAAACTGGGAGAGTAAAAGGCTTCGACCGGCCTTTTATTCTCCTTTTTATCCGCCCAACCATTCCCTTAACTATATCCTCTTATCAGCCTGGGTTTTTCCTTAGGTGATTCGTAAAGGTAAATGGAATCAAATTCGATGCCGGTCTTTTCGACGGCGTCGATTAAAGTCCGTTCAACGGTGTTGGTCACCTTTGCGGCCACACCGCAGCTGGAGCTGATTTCACGGGGTACCGGCACCAGCTGAAAAGATATACCGGTGCCCTTCATTCTTGACTCGAACCGCAGCGCGTGGTGGACCGACGGAAAAGTTATCATAAAAAAAGGGTACTTATCGATCATACAGTTCTACCTCGATATCCTCAAAATAAATTCGCCGCTGAATTTATTATCTCCACATTGTACCCGGAATTTTTTGCAAGCCGGGTGTTCTCTTTCACTAACAATTGTACAATACTATTTAGATGGAACGCATTTGAAATGTAAATACAAATCAATGATTTCTATAGATTATATCTATAATATTATCCATATCACGGCATCCGGTTAGTACAATCAAACACGGAACAAGATGTCCGATTGAGCTTTCTACAAGTTTGTATTATAATCTTCTTAAAGCGCGGCATATTGCCGGATTTTCGGCTGTTTTACAGCTAATTATTTTAGATTAGACCCCGGGGAGGTGAACCCGTGGAAAAGATAAAACTGACCGAGCTCACCTGCAGTTCCGGCTGAGCGGCCAAGCTTTCGCCTTCGGCGCTGTCGCAGGTCCTGCGGCACTTACCCGTAATAAAGCACGAAAACCTGCTGGTGGGCCTTGAAACTTCCGACGACGCGGCGGTTTATAAAATAAACGAGGAGCTGGCCGTTATTCATACGGTGGACTTTTTCACCCCGGTGGTGGACGACCCCTACCTCTTCGGGCAGATAGCCGCCTGCAACGCCCTGAGCGACATATACGCCATGGGGGGAAGGCCCCTGCTGGCACTGAATATCGTGGGCTTTCCCGAAGAGCTGGTGGAGGATGTACTGCCTCTGGTGATGAAGGGCGGTGCCGACAAGGTGATCGAAGCCGGGGCTATAATAGCAGGAGGCCATTCCATAAAGACTCCTGAGCCGGTATACGGCCTTTCGGTGCTGGGCGCGGTGCATCCCGCCGGTGTACTTACCAATGCCGGGGCCAAACCCGGAGACGTTATAGTTCTTACGAAACCCCTGGGGACAGGCGTATTCACTACCGCCGCCAAGACCGGAATGGCTGATAGCCGGATTGAAAGAGAAGCGCTTGAGACCATGAGTACCCTCAATAAAGCTGCTTCGGAAGCCGCCGTCCAGGTGGGCGTAAACGCTGTAACCGACATAACGGGCTTCGGGCTCCTGGGCCACGCGTATGAGATGGCTGCGGCTTCTCAGGTAACCATTAAAATAAAGGTGGAAAAAGTTCCGGTTATTCCGGGAATATTCGAATACGCCGCTATGGGACTTTTGCCGGGGGGCCTCTACGCTAACCGGAAGTACCTGGCGGATAAGGTTGTTCTCCCGGAAAATATCAGGGAAGAACTGGCCGATGTTCTTTTCGACCCCCAGACGTCGGGAGGCCTTTTGATATCCTGTCCGGAACAGAAAGCCGCCGTCCTGATGGAAGAACTTAAAAACAATGGCGTAAAATGGGCGTCGATTATAGGCCGGGTTGAAGAAAAATCTGGTAGGGATATAATAGTGGAGTGAAAAATGGGTTATACTTTTATAAAAGGTAACCCATTTTTTTTATTTTCTTAAATCAATATAATATGGTAAAATAAAAGTGAGGACGGGAGGTGAAGACGATTGCTCAAATATATACTTGCGGGAATCATAAGTTACTTAATAGGATCCATATCCTCCGCCCACCTGATCTGCAAAAAATACTACGGTATCGATATAAGGAAATACGGCAGCGGCAACCCGGGTGCCACCAATGTGTTCAGGGTGGTTGGCGGCAGGGCCGCGGTAGCAGTGTATGCGGCCGACTTTCTGAAAGGATTTCTCGTTGCTGCGCTGGCTAAATTAATAGGAGGCGACACACTGGCGCTTTTCAGCGGCCTTTTCGTCATTGTTGGTCACGACTGGTCTTTATTCCTCAACTTCAACGGCGGCAAGGGCATAGCTACCAGCATGGGGGTTGTAATTGCCCTGGCTCCTAAGGCGGCACTGTTTTCCTTTATGGTGGGAGCAGCTGCGATACTGCTGACGAGATACGTGTCCCTGGGGTCCGTTGTCGGTAGTGCATTCTTCCCTTTATTCCTTGTGATTTTCCGTTACCCGGCCAAATACATAGCGTACGGCGTAATAATAGCTGCGATAGCCATTTACAGGCACAGGACCAATATAAAAAGGTTGATTGCGGGCAAGGAGCATAAGCTGGGCGAGAAAATCAGGCCTTAAGAATTGTGCGAAAATATATTTAAAAATGACCGAAAATATAAAATATCTGGTTTTTATAGTAATATTTAGTGCAATTCGGAATCAAATTTATTGGACGAAGGTTATGTGAAGATCTAATATAATTTGGTAAAAAGTATCCACCGTATTTTGTAAGCTTGATACTTTTTCCCAACAAACTCGTCAATTACTGGGACTTGCCTGCTGGCACAAATTTTGCAATTAAAAATAAACAGAAAAAGAAAGAATTTTATTTAGATTAACCCTAAATCGGGAGTGAAACCGTTGAGAGATATACTGGCTGACCTGAAGGCCTACCCGATTATAGCGGCGATTAGGGATATTGATGCTGTAGACCTGGCCCTGGATAAACCCGTCAGGTGCATATTCATGCTTGCAGGCGATATCCTCAATATTAAATATCCTGTCACCCACATAAAAAAGGCGCGAAAAAGGGTTTTTCTTCACATGGATTTGCTGGAAGGCGTGAGCAAGGACGCCGCCGGCTTGAGATACGTGTCTGAAGAGATAAGGCCCGACGGGATAATTACGACCAGGAGTAATTTGATTTCTTCGGCGAAGAGCGAGGGCATTTTTGCCATTCAGCGGGCGTTTTTCCTCGACAGCCAGGCCGTTGACACCGCCGTCCGCACCATACGGCAGGTAGACCCCGACGCGGTAGAGATTTTACCGGGAGTAATACCGAAGATCATAAAGAGGTTACACGAAAACGTCAATCACCTGTTGATAGCCGGAGGCCTAATCGAGGACAAAAAAGAGGTGAACGATGCTCTGGAAGCCGGAGCTTGGGCCGTATCCGTCAGTAGGGAGGACCTTTGGGATGCCTTCTAAAAAGCAATAGTTGGAAGACGGGGGACTCGGAGAGCTGGAGAAGTCCTCCCGGAAGGTAATAAATTTGCCTTTTCCGGGAGGGTTTTTATTTAAGCAGGGGAGGTGATAAAAAACACGACCGGTCTTTTTCACAAGAAGATTTTAATGGGAGGGGTTAAAGAATGAATTTGAGGCGTATTCTCATGGGCATGTGCACGGGGGCCTTTGTAGGCTTCGGAGTATTTACCATATGGCCCTCAAGCCTGGCCCGGTGGAACTGGCTGGGCGGCTGGCTCGCGGCTGGAATCATAATAACGACGGGCTGGCTGGTAAATCACTATGCCGGCAGTATACCCAACAAGGGCGGCGGCGCTTGGGTGGATATGGCTCTGTCGGTATGGCTTTCGGCCCTGCTCGGCGGGACCGTAGTGCTCGACCCGGTAAAGGGCCTTGTCAGGGGAGCTTACGGTATCTTACACGGTGCCAACTTGGGCGGTGCACTGATGACCATATTCCTGCAGCTCGTCGGGGCGACGCTGGCCGGATATCTCCTATACGCTGCGAGAAGGAGTGATGTGTAATGTGGACATGGCAGCACGTGCTGACCACCATTTTCGGGGGTATTATTTTCCCGCTGGTCATCGGCCTGGTATGGGGCAAACTGGCCGATGAATACAAGAGCTTCGGAGGAGTCCTGGCCGGCTTTTTCATAGTGGGTACCATATGGCTTTTGAACCACGGCATCGGGCTGATGTATGAACCCCAGATGAGCGGAGGTTTGCCCGGTCCGTGGAGCGATATGGCCCTAGCGGCCTTCTGGGGGCTCTTTGTAGCGGATCTGATGGAAGGTAAGAAGATAGACTGGGAACCGGTCCTTAGCGGTCTCCTGGGCGGGGTGCTCGGAGGACTTTTGCTCTTCGCAATGGTATAAAAATATTATTATAAACGGGAGGGTATATTTTATGACGAGATACGTAATGGCCCTGGATCAGGGGACTACCAGCTCGAGGGCGATAATTTTCGACGAAAACGGCTCCATAAAAAGCGTCGCCCAGAAGGAATTCACCCAGATTTATCCCAGGCCCGGCTGGGTGGAGCACGATCCCATGGAGATCTGGGGAACCCAGGTAGGTGTCGCCAGGGAAGCCATGGAGAAGGCGCGAATAACGCCGGATGAAATAGCTGCCATAGGCATCACCAACCAGCGCGAAACCACCGTTGTTTGGGATAAGCATACCGGTAAACCCGTGTACAACGCCATTGTGTGGCAGTGCCGCAGGACGGCTCCCATTTGCGACGATTTAAAGGCAAAAGGACTGGCCGATGCGATCCGCAGCAAAACCGGGCTGGTGGTAGATGCGTATTTCTCGGGTACCAAGATCAAGTGGATTCTTGATAACGTGGAGGGCGCAAGGGAAAAAGCGGAAAGAGGAGAGTTGCTTTTCGGCAACGTAGATACGTGGTTGATTTGGAATCTCACCGGCGGTAAGGTTCATGTCACCGATTATTCCAACGCCTCGAGAACGATGATTTTTAACATCCATACCCTCGATTGGGATGACGACATACTCAGAGAGCTTGGAATTCCCAGGGCGATGCTCCCCGAGGTAAAGCCATCGAGCTTCGTCTACGGACATACCGACCGCGAAATATTTTGGGCCGAGGTGCCTATAGCCGGCGATGCCGGTGATCAGCAGGCGGCTCTCTTCGGTCAGGCCTGCTACAAGCCAGGTATGGCCAAAAACACCTACGGCACCGGCTGCTTCATGCTGATGAACACCGGTGAAAAGGCTGTGGAATCTCAAAGCGGACTCCTGACCACTATAGCCTGGGGCGTTAACGGCAGGGTCGAATACGCCCTCGAGGGAAGTATATTCATAGCCGGCGCCGTGGTCCAGTGGCTCAGGGACGAGCTCAGAATAATCGACACTTCGGCCCAGAGCGAGGAATACGCTATGAAAGTGGAGGATACCAACGGTGTATACCTGGTGCCGGCCTTCGTCGGGCTGGGAGCGCCCTACTGGGATATGTACGCTAGGGGTGTTATAGTGGGCCTTACCCGCGGGGCCAAGCGCGAACACATAATAAGGGCGGCTCTTGAATCCATTGCGTACCAGACCAGAGATGTGCTTGAGGCCATGCAGAAGGATTCCGGCATAACGCTGACGAACCTCAAGGTTGACGGGGGCGCCGTCGCCAACAATTTCCTGATGCAGTTCCAGTCCGATATTCTAGGCGTTCCGGTTTCTAGGCCTAAAGTAACGGAGACCACGGCTCTGGGGGCGGCTTACCTGGCGGGCCTTGCCATAGGATACTGGAAGGATATGGATGAAATCGCCGCCAAATGGCAGATTGACCGGGAGTTTAAACCGGCAATGGCGATGGAAGCCAGAGAAAAACTTTACTCCGGATGGAAAAAAGCAGTGAAAAGAGCCCTCGATTGGGAGAAGGAATGATCGATTTTTTGTCGAAGTACTACTACAGTAAAAGATAAATTGCTGTTAGAAAGTTGTGGTGGAGAAGAGGAGAACCACACCTTTAGGTGTGGTTCTCTTTACTTTTTTAGGGGTCATCAATTTAAGGAGGTCAATCAAATGGTAGATGTGGTTATAATAGGCGGGGGTGTCGTGGGATGCATGATCGCCCGTGAATTGTCCCGGTACCAGCTGAAGACTGTACTGCTGGAAAAGGAAGACGATGTGGCGAGCGGCACCAGCAAGGCCAACAGCGCCATAATCCACGCCGGCTACGATGCAAAGCCCGGTACCCTGAAGGCCAAGTTAAATGTGAGGGGCAACCCTCTTTTTGACAAAATTTGCAGCGAGCTTGATGTACCCTTTAAGAGGATAGGTTCTCTCGTGGTTGCTTTAAACGAGGAAGAGGTCAAGGTGCTGGAAGAATTGCTGCAAAGGGGGAAGACCAACGGCGTTCCCGGCCTCGAGATTATAAACCGGGAAAAGCTGATGGAAATGGAACCCAATATCAGCAGGGAGGCCCGGGCGGCGCTTTATGCGCCGACGGCAGGCATCGTATGCCCCTACGAGCTGACGATTGCCCTGGCGGAAAATGCCAGCCGGAACGGGGTGGAAATAAAGCTGAATTCCCCGGTCCTGAGTATAGGGGTAGAAAACGGGGAAGTGCTGGCCGTCAGGACCCCGGGAGAAACTATTTACACCCGGTATGTTGTGAACGCCGCGGGCCTTTTCGCCGACGAGATATCGAGAATGGCGGGGGCGGAAGACTACCGCATAACGCCGCGAAAAGGCGAATACCTGATCTTCGACAGAAGGTTCGGGGGTATCGTAAACACAGCAATATTCCCAACGCCTACAAAAATATCCAAGGGCATTCTCGTATGCCCTACGGTTGACGGCAACTTTTTCATCGGCCCCAATTCCAACGATGTCCGGGAAAAGGACGACGTGGCAGTTACACAGCAGGGGATTGAAGAAATAATAAAAAGCGCCCGCAAGCTAGTGCCCGAACTGCCCCTGAAGCACGTCATCGCCTCCTTTGCCGGGTTGAGAGCCGTGTCTAATACCGATGACTTCGTTATAGGGGCCTCGAAGAAAGTCAAGGGCTTTATCAACGTCGGAGGCATCCAGTCGCCAGGGCTCTCCTCCGCACCAGCCATCGCCGAAATGGTTGTCGGTATTTTGAAGGAAGAGGGATTGGAGCTAAAAGAAAAGAGCGACTATAATCCTGAAAGACCGCAAATTTTCAAATTCCGCCGTCTCAGCTGCCAAGAAAAAAGGGAGCTGATAAGGCGAAATCCGGCCTACGGCCGCGTGATCTGCCGGTGCGAGACGGTGACCGAAGGGGAAATAATCGATGCAATCAGAAGGCCGGTGGGTGCCCGGAGCCTGGACGCCGTAAAGCGCCGTACCAGGGCCGGGATGGGTAGGTGCCAGGGGGGTTTTTGTTCGCCCAGAGTGGTGGAAATCCTGGCCAGGGAGCTCGGTATAGACCCCCTGGAAGTAACCAAATGCGGCAGCGGTTCTGAAATATTGAGGGGAAGGACGAAAGAATTTATTGAGACTGGTGGTGTTACCGGTGCAAAATAGAGAGCTTGTCATAATCGGTGGAGGACCCGCAGGGCTGTCAGCTGCTGTGGAAGCCCGCAGGCTGGGGATAAAGGATGTGCTCGTCATAGACAGGGAATCGGAGCCGGGTGGGATATTGAAGCAATGCATTCATACCGGGTTCGGACTGCACGTCTTCAAGGAGGAGCTTACCGGCCCCGAGTACGCGGAGCGCTTTATAGAACAAGCCGAAAACCTTGGCGTGGAAATCATGCTGAACACTATGGTGATAGAGCTCACAGCGGACAGGCGCATAGTGGCGGTTAACAGCCGGGAAGGGCTGATAGAAATCCAGGCGAAGGCGGTCATCCTTGCTATGGGATGCAGGGAGAGGACCAGGGGCGCCATCAACATTCCGGGTTTCCGGCCGGCGGGTATTTTTACCGCAGGCACTGCGCAGCGGTTTGTCAACATCGAAGGCTATATGCCTGGGCGGGAAATAGTCATCCTGGGCTCGGGAGATATAGGGCTGATAATGGCAAGGCGCCTCACCCTAGAGGGAGCCAAGGTCCGGTGCGTCGTAGAGATAATGCCCTACTCCAACGGCCTCACGAGGAACATCGTGCAGTGCCTGGAGGATTACGGCATTCCCTTGCTCTTAAAGCACACGGTTGTCAACATCCACGGTAGAAAAAGGGTAGAAGGGGTTACCATCGCCGAAGTCGACGACGACATGAAGCCAATCATGGAGACCGCGAAATTTGTTCCCTGCGATACGCTGCTTTTGTCTGTCGGCCTGATACCGGAAAACGAGCTTTCAAGGCTGGCGGATATAGAAATAGACGAGGTCACCGGAGGTCCGGTGGTAAACCAGCGGATGGAGACATCGGTCCCCGGCATTTTTGCCTGCGGCAACGTGCTGCACGTCCACGACCTGGTGGATTACGTCACCCAGGAAGCGGTGTCGGCTGCGAGGGGAGCCGCCTCGTACCTGGCCGACGGAGGCAAAAAATACAAGCACATACCCGTTTCTCCGGGGAATGGACTGAGATACGTGCTGCCCCAGAGAATAAACGTAGACGCAATGCCGGAGGAAAGGCAGAACTTCTTTATGCGAAGCGTCAGACCCATGGCGAAGGCAAGGCTCTTCGTAGAATCGGAAAGGGGTGTAATAAAATCAAGCGTGTTGAGGTACGTCAAGCCCAGCGAGATGATAAGCATCCAGCTGGATCGCGATGAAATGAGGGGGATTAAAATGTTAAACTTCAGCCTTCGGGAGGAAGGTGACAGCGTTGAGCGCGGCGAATGAGGAAAGGACGGTAACCTGTATAGTGTGCCCCAGCGGGTGCAGGATTAAGGTGGGCATAGAAGGGAGTGAAATAGTCCGGATCAGCGGTAACCAGTGTAAGAGGGGTGCCGATTACGCCAGGGCTGAAGTCACTCAGCCCATGAGGGTGCTGACCACCACGGTACGGCTGGAAGACGGCCGGCTGCTGCCTGTGAAGACGGCGAGCCCTATACCGAAGGTCCTGCTCTTTGACGCCGTAAAGGAATTGAGCGGCGTGAGGGTAAAAGCGCCGGTAAAAATCGGCCAGGTGATTTACTCCAACGTGGCCGGTACCGGCGTCGATGTGGTGACTACCCGGAGCTGGAACTAAAATACCGGCGGTGATGAGTGTGTTAAAAAAGGAGGTCCTTTTTAAAAACAGGAAAGGTCTCCATATCAGGGCGGCCGCTATGCTGGTCCAGAAGGCCCATGAGATGCAAAAGGAGCTGGACGCCAGTCTTTTTGTCAGGAATCCGAGAGGCCACGAAGTGCCGGCGACGGCTCTTATGGCCCTTTATTCCTTGCACATTAAACCGGGGGATAAGATTACGGTGCTGGCAAGCGGCGCCGGTGCGGGTGCCGCGCTGGATAGATTTTCGAGGCTGCTGGAAGGAGATTTAATGCCAAAAAACATCGAGGAGAATGATAAAATAGACTCCATACTTGAAGAAAACGCCCTGACATCCGACGTAATCCTGGACAGCATAACCGACGGCCTCATAGTGGTAGACGCGGACTGCACCGTAACGGTATTTAACAGAGCGGCGGAAGAAATTACCGGGATCCCCCAGGCGCTGGCAGTGGGAAAAAATCTTAACTTCCTGCTGCCGGGAACCGGGATAGAGAAGGTACTGGCCGGCGGAAGGGGCGAGTACGAAAAGAAAAAGATCTTCAACGGCCGGCCGGTGATAGCCGACCTGGCTCCGATAAAAATAGAGAAGAAAATAGTAGGGGGAGTCATAATCTTTCAGGACATTTCCCGCATGGAGAGGCTTTTAAGGGAAATGAAGGACTTCAACGAAGCCGTGGCTCGGGCCGAATACCTGGAAGAAGAGCTCATAAGGAGTAAAAAGCTCGACAGGGCCTTCGATGAGATAGTCGGCAGGAGCGGAAAACTATTGGATGCTCTAGCTGTGGCTTCTAAAGCCGCCGCAACGACTTCCACGGTTCTTATCAGGGGAGAAAGCGGTACCGGCAAGGAACTGGTGGCCAGGGCAATCCACAGTGCCAGCAAGAGAAAGAACGGCCCGTTCGTTCGGGTGAATTGTCCGGCCATTCCCCAGACGCTCTTGGAGAGCGAGCTCTTCGGCCACGAGAGAGGTGCTTTCACCGGAGCGCTGTACCAAAAGATAGGCAAGTTCGAACTGGCCAACGGAGGGACGATTTTCCTGGACGAGATCGGTGAAATGGGCAAGGACATGCAGACCAAACTTTTAAGGGTACTGCAGGAAAAGGAGTTTGAGAGGGTAGGAGGAAACCAGACCATAAAGGTGGATGTCAGGATCATCGCAGCCACCAACAGGAACCTCGAGGAAATGGTAAAAAGGGGAGAATTCAGGGAAGACCTCTATTACAGGCTCAACGTTGTACCAATTTTCCTGCCCAGCCTCAGGGAGAGGAAAGAGGATATACCTCTTCTGGCGGAACATTTTAGGGAAAAACTATCAACGGTGCTGGGAAAAAATGTGACCACCATAACGCCCGGGGCCATGAGGTGCCTGATGAATTACGATTGGCCCGGGAACGCAAGGGAGCTCGAAAACATCATCGAAAGGGCCATCAACCTCACCGATGACGGAGAAATCGACGTGGACGACCTGCCTTCGTATATAAGCGGGCGGGAGACCGGGGACTCCGGCCACCTTATAAACTTGAGCGGAGATGGGGAAATGGCACCCTATGAGGAATACGAAAAGGAGATTATCAGAAAGGCCTTAAAAAAGTACAGGAGCTTCAACGCTGCGGCCAAAGTGCTGGGCATCACCCACAAGACCGTTGCCGCCAAAGCCCGGAAGTACGGTCTGGTATGAGGGTTGGTAAAAAATATCAACGCCGGAAGAATGCCGGACGGATAACCCTGCGGAATGAGCCCGCGGGGTTATCCGTTTTATTGGCATGAGTTTTGCAAAATAAATTTATATCATAATCGTGGAGGTGGATCGGATGAAAAAATTAATCAACAATCCCGAAACCGTCGTGGAGGAAATGCTGGAGGGCATGGTCAGGGCCTTCCCGCAGTACGTGAGAAAGCTTGAAGGGTACAATGTGATAGTGCGGGCCGACGCCCCGGTAAAGGGGAAGGTGGCGCTGGTTTCCGGCGGAGGCAGCGGTCACGAGCCTTCCCACGCCGGATACGTGGGCAGGGGAATGCTGGACGCCGGCGTTGCTGGCGCCGTGTTTACTTCCCCCACCCCTGATCAGATCTTCGAGGCGATAAAAGCCGTCGACGGCGGGGCCGGGGTGCTGCTGATAATAAAAAACTATACCGGAGATGTAATGAATTTTGAGATGGCCAGGGAAATGGCGCAAATGGAGGGTATACAGGTTGCCAGCGTCACGGTTAACGATGACGTGGCGGTGGAAAACAGCACCTACACGGTTGGCAGGAGAGGTATAGCCGGCACGGTCTTCGTGCATAAGATCGCCGGTGCCAAAGCCCAGGCCGGCGGAATGCTGGAAGAAGTTAAGGCGGTGGCCGAGAAGGTCATCAAAAATGTGCGCAGCATGGGTATGGCCCTGACGCCGTGCATTGTACCAGCCGCCGGGAAACCCAATTTTACTTTAAGCGAGGATGAAATGGAAATAGGTATGGGTATCCATGGCGAGCCCGGGACCATGAGGACGAAACTCATGAAGGCCAATGAGGTTGTAGATCACCTCATGTCGAAAATCCTCGCCGACCTGCCGGTGGAGTCGGGAGACGAAGTAGCTGTAATGGTGAACGGTCTGGGCGGCACCCCGCTCATGGAGCTCCTCATTCTGAACAGGAAGGCGAGCCAAATCCTTGAAGATAAAGGCATAAAAGTGTACCGCACCTATGTGGGAGAATTTATGACATCCCTGGAGATGGCAGGGGCATCCATCACGCTCCTAAAACTGGACGACGAACTCAAATCCCTGCTGGATGCACCTGCCGACACTCCCGCTTTCAAACAATTATAAATACTCGAGAGGAGCTATAAAAATGGCGGTGGATTCAGCAAAACTCATCGACATAATCAAGGTCATCGCTGATAAAATAACCGAAAACAGGGAATACCTCACCCAACTTGACTCGGCCATAGGGGACGCCGACCACGGCATAAATATGAGTAAGGGGTTCAGGGCTGTGGTTGAAAAGATATCGGATATGGGGGAAAAGGACTGCGGTACCATACTGAAGACCGTAGGTATGACGCTGGTCTCCACCGTCGGTGGAGCCTCCGGTCCGCTTTACGGTACCGCCTTCATGAGAGCGGGGCAGGCGGTGGCCGGAAAGAACGAACTGGATTTCAACGACCTTGTTTCCCTGATGGAAGCAGCCCTGGAAGGCATAAAATACCGCGGTAAAGCAGAGAGGGGAGAAAAGACCATAGTGGACGCTCTGGAACCCGCGGTAGAAGCTCTGAAACTGCGCCGCGAAGAAGGCCTCGAGACCGCACTGCGGGATGCGGTGGAAGAAGCAAAAAAAGGTATGGAATACACCAAGGATATAATAGCCAGAAAAGGAAGGGCCAGCTACCTGGGGGAGAGAAGTCTGGGCCACCAGGACCCCGGCGCCACTTCCTGTTATATAATGCTGGAAGCCATGGCCGCCCGGCTCCTGGACGGCAAGAAATCCTGAAGGGGGCGGTTCTATGGTGGGGATAGTGCTCGTATCCCACAGCCCCCGGATAGCCGAAGGGACGCTGGACCTTGTCAGGCAGATGGTGGGCGATAAAGTGCCCATTGAAATTGCCGCCGGTACGGCCGACGGCAGGCTGGGCACCGACGCCGCGGTGATAGAGGAAAAGATCAGGAAAGTCCACGGCGGAGACGGGGTGCTGGTGATGGTGGACCTGGGCAGTGCAGTGTTGAGCGCCGAATTCGCCATAGAAAACCTGGGGGAATCGCTCGGATCGGCGACGGTTATAGCCGATGCGCCCTTTGTGGAAGGCACGGTGGCGGCAGCCATTGAGGCAAGTTTCGGCAAGAGCCTGGATGAGGTCAGAGCTGCGGCCGAGGGTGTAAAGGCGTACAGCAAGCTGGGTTGAGACTTTTCATTACGATAAGATCTGCCTTTGCAGAGCGCAAGAAAAAGAGGCGGATTGTCAATATGAAGGTCCGCCTCTTTGTTTTTTTAAACATACTGTTGAAGGATTTCTTTTATCTCATCTTTTGATGCGACCTTGCCCGCAACCTTGACCTCGCCGTTAACAACGAGTCCGGGGGTGAACATTATGTCGTATTCCAAAATTTTGTTTATATCCTGTACCTTCTCGATATCTGCGGTAATACCGAGTTCCTTAAGAGCTTCCCTCGTATTTTGTTCAAGAGCCTTGCATTTGGGGCAGCCTTTACCGAGAATTTTAATTTCCATAATTTAACCTCCCTAGTCAATTAAAGATTTTATCCTTTCCTTATATGCCGGCCTCGCTATTCTATCACCGGCCGGCAGCGGTATCAATAATTTGGTGCGGCTTTTGCGCCGGCGTTATTTTATAAGAAGATGGCGCCGAATATATAGCCCGCCAATGTGGCCATGATGATTACAAGAGAGACGTACGTGATGGTTTTTTTCAGGCCGAGTACGCTGTTTATAACCAGCATATTGGGGAGGCTCAGAGCAGGGCCGGCCAGCAGCAGAGCAAGGGCGGGACCCTGGCCCATACCGGAACCTAAAAGCCCCTGGAGTATGGGAACTTCGGTGAGGGTGGCGAAATACATGAAGGCTCCCACGACCGACGCCAGCAAATTGGCGAAAAGGGAATTTCCGCCGACCATCAAGGCAATGTAACGGGCCGGTATTATACCCGCATCGACGTCCGGGCGCCCCATGAGAAAACCTGCCACGAGCACCCCGCCGAAGAGCAGCGGCGTTATCTGCTTTATAAAGTCCCAGGTCGAGTCAACCCAGGAAACCAGCTCTTCCTTTTTAAACCAGCGGTATAAAATCAGCGTAAGGCTGGCCATAAGCGCGGCTGTAATGTACCATTTTACGGCGTAAACCGAGCTGAAGAAGCCCACCGGCTGTGCGGGCTTTCCCCATGCGGCGAAGATGAGGATGAGGACGAGGTTTGTAAAATAGATTATTTCCTGATACAGAGTCCTTCCTTCTTCCTGGTCCGAAGAGCCGATGAGTCCAATCTTGCTGGTCCTCTCTTTGTCTTCTTTGCCAAACAATAACTCCATAATTAAACCGATAACTACCGCAAAAGTAATTGCCCCGAGAGCCCGGGCGATCCCCAGCTTCCACCCCAGAATCCGGGCTGTCATTATTATGGCGAGCACGTTGATGGCCGGGCCCGAGTAAAGGAAAGCAACCGCCGGCCCTATTCCGGCGCCTCTCTTATATATTCCGGCGAAAAGGGGCAACACAGTACAGGAGCATACAGCCAGGATAGTGCCTGAAACTGAAGCTACTGCGTATGAGAGCCATTTTTTTGCTTCTCTGCCGAAGTACTTTATAACCGCAGCCTGGGAGATGAAATTGGCTATGGCGCCGGCTATGAAGAGGGCCGGGACAAGGCAAGTCAGCACGTGGAGCCTGGCGTAGTCCTGGAGCATGTAAAGGGATTCAATCACAGCACCAGTGAATCTCGAGTTTGAAAGGGGCATGTAATACGCGAATAAAAATACGCCGACAATCAAAGATAGTTTCTGCCATTCCTTCATCTTAACATCTCCTTCCCGTTTATAAAACTGTACCTGCTTTTTAGATCCGCTTCCAGAACCTCATCAGCGCATTTGAGAAAGTTGACGACACAGGGCATTCTGACTTTATAATTAACCGTCAGGCCCTGTTTTCTGCTTTCTATAATTCCCACGTTCTTCAAAACGGCCAGGTGCTTGGAAACCGCCGGCTGGTCGATATTCAATTTATCTGCGATATTGCAGACGCACATTTCACCGTACGTTGCAAGAATCTCGAGGATTCTCAACCTCGTA
This sequence comes from Thermosediminibacter litoriperuensis, assembly GCF_008124715.1. Classification (GTDB taxonomy): domain Bacteria; phylum Bacillota; class Thermosediminibacteria; order Thermosediminibacterales; family Thermosediminibacteraceae; genus Thermosediminibacter; species Thermosediminibacter litoriperuensis. Next base: position 117,112 of record NZ_VNHO01000002.1, read on the forward strand.
GGATGGGCTAGGGCTTTGAATATTGCTGCATACATATCGTATATATCATTGGGCATATGAAGAAACCTCCTCACTGGAAAATTTATTATATTCCTATATTAGCATAGAGGCATAAAAATATCAAGACAAATAAAGTTTATTGCCGGAAACCGAGGGCTACCGCCAAATAAATATAAACCAAAGCCCCCGCCTTTATAAGGCGAGGGCTTCCTTAAGACTCCGGCGAAAGCAGCGAAGCGGCTTCCGGAAATGGCTCCAGAGCTCTTTCCAGTATGCCCGTGGCGTAGGCGATAAAAACGCCGTAGTTCACCACCGGGATGCCCCTTCGCTTTAAGAGTGAAAGCCTGTAAAGCATCTCTTTTCTGTTCACCATGCATCCGCCGCAGTGGATCACCAGTTTGAATTCGTCCAGGTTTTCCGGAAAAACGAATCCGCTGGACCACGTGTACTCTACGTCGAAGCCCAGGAGCTGCTTCAACCACCGGGGGATTTTCACCGTGCCTATGTCGTCCTTCTGCCTGTGGTGGGTACAGGCCTCGGCGATGAGCACCCTGTCGCCGGGCTTCAGGTTTTTTACGGCCTTCACGCCCTCCACGAGCTGCGCCAGGTCACCTTTGTAGCGCGCAAAAAGTATCGAGAAGGAGGTCATGGGCACGTCCCGGGGTATGTCCTGGGCTACCCGGGCAAAAGCCTGGGAATCGGTTACGACTATGCGAGGTTTCTTTGAAAGATTTTTCAGGGTCTCCTTAAGCTCGGTTTCTTTAGTGACGACGGCTATAGCGCTGTGGTCCAGCACGTCCCTGATCGTCTGCTGCTGGGGAAGGATGAGCCTGCCCTTGGGTGCCGCCTTGTCGATGGGCACCACCAGCACCACGATGTCGCCCGGGGCGATGAGGTCGCCGATGAGGGGACGCTCCGTAAAGCTCGAAGGAGCTTTGTTTATTATCTCCCGCTTGAGTTCTTCGATACCCTGCTTTTTCAGGGCGGACACTTCTATGAGCTTCAGGTCCAGCCGTTTTTCCCAGCTTTTCTTTTCTACGGACGTGTACCCTGCGACGTCGCTCTTGTTTACAACCCCCACTACGGGTATGTTTTTCTCCCTGATCCTGCCCAGGATTTCCAGGTCGAAGCTGGTGACTCCCGCCTCGCCGTCTATGATCAGGACGGCCAGGTCGGTCTTATTCAGCACCTGGTGGGTCTTCTTCACCCGGAGTTCCCCGAGCTCGCCTTCGTCGTCGATACCCGCGGTGTCGATAATGACGACGGGCCCGATGGGGAGGAGCTCCATAGCCTTAAAGACCGGGTCGGTGGTGGTGCCGGCTACAGGGGATACCAGGGCTATGTCCTGGTTGGTGATGGCGTTTATGAGGCTGGACTTGCCTGCGTTTCTGCGGCCGAAGATAGCGATGTGAAGCCTGCTGGCCAGCGGGGTGTCGTTGAGGGTGCTGCCCTGCAATTTATATCATCCTCTCCCGTATTATATATTATAAGGTTATTTATTTTTCAAAGCTGCCTGTAGGTTAATTATATCACATATTGAGAAGCGGGCGCATAAATGATATTATCATAGTAAGCTGCGATCTGTAATTTTCTGGAGAAGGGGGGGGTAAGATTGAAGAGGTTTCTGATTTTGCTCCTTGCGGCTTTATTCCTGCTTCCAGCTTTCGCCCTGGCAAACGGTGGCGATATGGTACAGCTGGGCGGTGATGTGGTGATAGGACCCGGTCAGGTGTTGGACGGCGACGCCGTGGCGATTATGGGCAGCGTAATTGTTAATGGAAAGGTTTTGGGCGACGCTGTGGCAGTCATGGGTGACGTGGTCGTTAACGGAACAGTGGAAGGCGGCGTTACAGCTGTGGGCGGTAGGGTCGTAATCGGAGAAAACGGCAGAGTGCTGGGCAAGATAAGCCAGGTCGGCGCAGCCGGCAGCATCGGTGAGATGTTGAGAAATCTGGGGAAGTACCAATTTTACCGGAATGACGGAATGGTGGGCCGCCCCTTTATGCCTCGATTTGCCGTTTTCAATCTTGTGCGCTTCCTGGGTATTGCAGCCCTCGGAGCCCTGACCGTAGTGCTGTTTCCCAACAGCGTGCTGATAGCAGCGGAAGCCGTGGATAAAGGCACCGGGCGCAAGTTTCTGATAGGGCTCGCCTTGTTGCTGCTGATGCCGGTAGTCGCGGTACTTCTCGCGCTCACGCTCATAGGGATCCCCTTAATACCCGTTGCCATACTATTGATGGCTGCCGCCGGTTTTTTCGGCTACCTGGGGATAAGCGTATTCCTGGGGAGAAAGCTGAACGATCATCTGCGCGTGAATTCCGGTCTTTTTACGGAATACATTCTGGGAGCTCTTGTGCTCTGGCTTGTACAGCTGATCCCCTTCGCCGGGAGAATAATTTCATTGGCGGTTCTCATACTGTCCCTGGGCATCACCACCGAAACCAGATTCGGCACGAAGCAGGCGTAAAAATTTTGTTAAAAATATTGAAAAGCCCTGCCGAAAAATATATTTATTTTTAATAACATGTTATAATATTGAGTAGATCACGGCCATGAGGTGGAAAGATGTATTTACAGCTTTATGAGCTTTTCAAGGGCTTCCGGTTGATGGACCTTCTCGATATAGCCATTGTGGCTTACGTATCTTTCAAGGCCATACAGCTCATCCGCGGCACGCGGGCGGTCCAGCTTTTAAGAGGCCTGGTCGTATTCGTGGTATTTACCAAAGTGAGCGAATGGCTCGGCCTTTACACAATAAACTGGCTGTTGAAGAACGCCATGACCGTCGGTGTCATAGCGCTTCTCGTCGTATTCCAGCCGGAGCTGCGGAGAGCCCTGGAACAGCTGGGCAGGAGCAGGTTTTTTGCAAGCCCGCTATTAGGCCTTGGAGAAGAGGAACTGAACTGGCTCATCGATAACCTGGCCGAGGCCGCCGAGGAGCTTTCAAAGAACAGGATAGGTGCGCTCATGGTGCTGGAAAGGCAGACCGGCCTCAACGAGTATATCGAGACCGGCGTCAAGATAGGGGGTTATGTGACCGCCGAACTTCTGATAAACATCTTCATACCCAATACCCCCCTTCACGACGGAGCCGTTATAATACGCAACGACAAGATAATGGCTGCGGGCTGCTATCTTCCCCTGACGGAAAACCCCAACCTCAGCAAGGAGCTGGGTACCAGGCACAGGGCGGCTCTGGGCGTTACGGAGCAGTCCGACGCCGTGGCTATAATAGTCTCGGAGGAGACCGGCGTAATTTCTGTGGCCAGGGAAGGTAAGCTGACCCGCTACTTAGACGTCAAGACCCTGAAGAACATGCTGAAAGAAGTTTACCAACTGAACGAGAAAAAACCAAACCTCTTGTATTGGAGGAGATTAAATGGGTAGGTATTTCTCCAGCGACGCGGCCTTGAAGGTAATATCCGTGCTGGTGGCCCTGGTCATGTGGATGTATGTGATGAACGAGCAGAATCCGCAGGTAACCTATGTGATCAGGGACGTGCCCGTGCAGCTGAAATACCTGGACGATTCAAAGCTCGCCCTGAAGGACCCTACCCAGCAGTATTTCGTAAACGTCAAGGTCAGGGCAAGGCGCAGCATAATAACAGGCCTTAAGGCTGAGGATATTGTGGCGGAAGCAAACCTCCGGGGGCGGATAGAGGGTGAAAACCTGCTGCCCGTCAGCGTGAACGTGCCTGCGGGCGTGGAATTGCTGGACTTTTCCCCCAGGGAGATCATGGTGGTCCTGGACGCGGTCGTTGAGGAGCAGATGCCGGTATACGTGGATGTCAAGGGAGTGCCCGCCGAAGGTTTTGCCGCCAGGACGCCTGTAGCGACACCTCAGGCCGTGCTGGTGAAGGGCCCCAGGACTCTGGTAAATTCTATCAGGAGGGCCGTGGTGGAACTGGATGTCACGGGGAAAAACGGCGTGGTCACCGCCACCCTGCCCGTGAGGGTCGTGGATGCAAAGGGGAACGAACAGAGAGGAGTTACCTTCAGGCCCGACATGGTGGAGGTTACCGTGCCCATAGTGCCCGTATCCACGGTGACCGTAAGGCCCGACCTCAGGGGCCAGCCCCTGGAAGGGTTTGTAGTAAGAGAAGTGAGGGTTGAGCCGTCGGTGGTTATGATTACCGGCAACAGCGACGCCCTCAAAAATATAAGGGAAATTTCTACAGAACCCGTAAACATAAGCGGCCTTGCCAGAAGCATTGCCGCCGACGCCGAATTGCAGATGCCCCGGGGGATACTGCCCTTCGATGAAGCCCTGAAGAAGGTGAAGGTCGTGGTGGAAATCGAGAGGGTCCAGTCCCGCACCGTAAGCTTCAGCAGCAGCGATATAAGCTTCCGGAACCTGGGCGAGGGATTAACAGCCGTACCCGAAGAGGGACAATTCGTGTTGACAGTCAGAGGGCCGGAGAGTATTATAAATAAAGCGGATAAAAATTCAGTGGAAATATACGCCGACGCTTCGGGACTCGGAGAGGGCGAATATTCTCTCAGGATCAGGGCTGAAGTACCCGAACCCTATCAGGTAATAAGAATAGAGCCCGAAAACGTAAAGGTAACGATACAAAAAGACTATAGGGCTGGATTATAAAAACAGCCATACCATGGGAGAGGAGATAGCACATGACGGAAAGGCTTTTTGGCACCGACGGAGTAAGGGGAATAGCCAATAAGGAACTGACGCCGTTACTTGCTTATCATCTGGGAAGAGCGGGGGCTTACGTGCTCTCTGAAACCCATGATAAACCCACGGTAGTGGTGGGCAGGGACACCCGCATATCCGGGGATATGCTGGAATCGGCCCTCATAGCCGGTATATGTTCTGTGGGAGCCAACGTGCTCAGGGTGGGGGTAATGCCGACTCCCGCCGTAGCTTTTTTAACCCGCCATTTCAGAGCCGACGCCGGTGTGGTCATTTCCGCGTCCCACAACCCCGTGGAGTACAACGGCATAAAGTTTTTCAACGGCGAGGGCTTCAAGCTGCCCGACGCCATGGAGGACGAGATCGAGGCCCTGGTGAAGAACCCCGACGGCCGTATACAAAACCCCACGGGGCCGGCCGTGGGCAGGGTCGTGACCGAGGACGGCCTGCGCCCCTACGCCGATTTTATAAAATCCGCAGCGGGGACGGATTTCAAGGGCCTCAAGATAGCCATCGACTGCGCCAACGGGGCTGCATACCGGGTGGCTCCGCTGGTGTTCCGCGAGCTGGGGGCTGAGGTCTTCGTGATAAACGACCGCCCCGACGGCTGCAACATCAACGTCAACTGCGGCTCCACCAACCCCGAGGTCATATCCCGGTTTGTGAGGGAAGTAGGGGCCGACGTGGGCCTATCCTTTGACGGCGACGCCGACCGGCTTATCGCTGTAGACGAAAAGGGCCAGGTAGTCGACGGCGACCACATCATGGCCGTATGCGCCGAATACATGAACCGCAAAGGGCTGCTGAAAAACGGCACCGTTGTCGCTACCGTAATGAGCAACATGGGCTTTGAGGTCGCCCTCAAAAAGGCCGGAATAAAGACGGTGAGGGCCAAAGTGGGTGACCGCTACGTGCTGGAGGAAATGTTAAGGGGAGGCTACAATTTAGGCGGCGAGCAGTCGGGCCACATAATCTTCCTCGACCACAACACCACCGGGGACGGCCTCCTTACCGCCGTAAAGCTGCTTTCGGTGATGGTGCAGGAAGCAAAGCCCCTCTCCGAGTTAAGGAGTATAATGAAGGTTTATCCCCAGATCCTGGTAAACGTGAAGGTAATGGATAAAACCGGGTACGGCAAAAGCCAGAGGATTAAGGAGGCGGTCGAAGAAGCCGAAGCCCTGCTGGGCGAAAACGGCCGTGTCGTGGTGCGCCCCTCTGGGACCGAACCCCTTATCCGGGTCATGGTGGAGGGAGAGGAAGAGCAGGTCATAAAAGATCTGGCCGACCGGCTGGCCGAAGTGATAAGAAAGGAACTGTCTTAAGATGCGACCATTTTAAGGAGGTGATGGGGTCGAAAGGAGCCGCTCGACACGGGGAAAAACAGCGGGAGGGGGTATGAGACCACAAAGGAGTCTATGAGTATGAGTATTTCAACTAACCGAAAAAGCGCCTGAGCTCCCGGATAGCTTCTTCGGGAGCTGACGAGGATGGGGTTTATCGAGTTTTCGGCGGATGCCCCACGGTGAACTGCCACCGTAAGAGGCCTACAAAACCGGCGAGCGATCGCTGGGACAAAGGGGCCTTCAGCAGAATTAAGATGGTTTGAAATAACCAGCTTTAAAGGCCGTTATTGATCGAACCTTGAAAATACAACAGGAGAAAGGCAGGAAGAGACTTATGTGCGGAATTGTCGGCTATGTGGGAGACAGGGAAGCCGCTCCCGTTCTGATAGATGGGTTGAAAAGGCTGGAATACAGGGGTTACGATTCGGCGGGCATCGCCGTATACAACTCCCACAGCATGAAAGTGGTGAAGAGCGAGGGCAAGATAAAGGTCCTGGAAGACAAGATAGGGGGGGCTTATCCGGAAGGCCGCATGGGTATAGGGCACACCCGCTGGGCCACCCACGGCAGGCCGTCCGACGTCAACGCCCATCCCCACGGCGACTGCTCCGGGGATTTCATAGTGGTGCACAACGGCATCATCGAGAACTTCCAGGAGCTCAAGGAATGGCTCGAATCCCAGGGCCATAAATTCGAATCCGAGACCGATACGGAAGTCGTGCCCCATCTGATAGAGCACTTCTACGATGGAGACCTGTTTCGTGCAGTGAGGATGGCGGTAAACAAGCTTGAAGGCTCCTTCGCCCTCGGAGTGATTTCCTGCAGGGAGCCGGGGACCCTGGTGGCTGCAAGGAAGTCCAGCCCCCTCATTGTCGGCCTCGGCAACAGAGAAAATTTCGTGGCATCGGATATACCGGCCATACTCCAGTATACCCGCAACGTCTATATCCTCGAGGACGGCGAGATGGCCAGGATTACCAAGGACAGCGTCGAGATTACGGACTTTGAAGGGAACCTGGTAACTAAAGAGATATTCCAGGTCAAGTGGGACGCCGTCGCCGCCGAAAAGGGCGGTTACGCCCACTTCATGCTGAAGGAGATCCACGAACAGCCGAGGGCCCTGCGGGATACCATGACCGGCAGGCTTTACCCCGATAAGGGCGAGGTCCGCCTGGACGACATAAAGATAACGAAAGAAGAACTGGAGAGCCTGAAGAAGGTATTCATAGTGGCCTGCGGCACCGCCTACCACGCCGGCGTCGTGGGCAAGTATGTGATTGAAAAGCTCGCCCGCATACCGGTGGAGGTTGACCTGGCATCGGAATTCCGCTACAGGGAGCCCATGGTCGGCAAAGACACGCTGGTGATAATAATCAGCCAATCCGGGGAAACCGCCGACACGCTGGCGGCCCTGCGCGAATCCAAAAATCTGGGCGCCAGGGTGCTGGCAATAACCAACGTGGTGGGCAGCTCCGTTTCCCGGGAGGCCGACGACGTGCTCTACACCTGGGCCGGCCCCGAAATCGCCGTGGCTTCCACCAAGGCGTACAGCACCCAGCTCGTAGCCCTGAACCTGATAGCCCTCCACTTTGCAAAACTCCTCGGAACCGTTTCCGGCGAGGAATTTAAGGAAATCGGGCTGGCCATGAAAAAGCTGCCCGACCAGGCGAAGGCCATCCTGGATGCTGAAGACGGGATCAAGCAGATGGCCGAAAGGTATGCGGACAGAGAACATATCTTCTACATCGGCCGGGGCATGGACTACGCGGTGGCCATGGAAGGGGCCCTGAAGCTTAAGGAAATCTCCTACATCCACGCCGAGGCCTATGCCGCCGGCGAACTGAAGCACGGCACCCTGGCCCTCATAACCGAAGGAGTACCCGTGATATCCCTGGTAACCCAGGAACACCTCTATGAAAAGACCCTGAGCAACATAAAGGAGGTCAAAGCCAGGGACGCAGCGGTGATAGCCCTGGCCAACGAGGGCAACGAAGAGATCGCAAAATCGGTGGACCACGTCATATACATCCCCAAGACCCACCCAATGCTCACGCCGGTGCTGGCTGTAATGCCCCTGCAGCTCTTCGCCTACTACGCTGCGGTGGCCAGAGGCTGCGACGTGGATAAACCCAGGAATCTAGCCAAGAGCGTGACGGTGGAGTAGGGCAGAGAATAGGGAAGGGATAAGTGTATTTTTCATTTATTCCTCTCACCCATGCAAAAAAAGTGATTCCAAGTAGGAAGGGATAAGGGAAAAGGATAAATGAAGGGATAAGGATAAAGGGTAAAGGAATAAGGAAAGGGATAAGTGAAAGGCCTTGAAAATAGAAGCCTGACATCACTTATCCCTTTTTTCCTTAAGCCATGATCCTGCCCCTTTGGAACAACTTTTTTCATACAAATTAGAGTAGTATTCGGAAAATAATAGGAAAAATAATACTGATTTACGGAAAAACTTTATTACCTCCCATAAAATCCCAGGTAGATTTTATGCGGGTTGGAGGGAAGGGAAATGGAAAGGGTTTTTTTTAAATTAACATAGTTAGGGGCAAGGAAAAAAGGGAGAAGGATCAAGTTTGGAAATTATTTTTGGCTGAAGTTTTTCCGTGAAAAATAAAGTCGTTCCGTAAGGTGAAAAAAGTTTTTTCATTAATGTTAGTAAAAAATGAGATAGTCTTTGGGAAATAACTTATTTGAAGAAATCTAAACTTTTGTTATATTTATATTTAGATTTGTGAAAGAGGAGGGGCTGGAAATGGATCGGAAGATAGCTTTTATCAAGGACTGCATGAGAGATTGTCATATTATTGATAAAGAAACATTGAAAGAAAAAGTCATTGATGTTATCAATAAAAACAATGATTATATAAGTCAACTTGAGGATGGAGATACTGGTAAAATTGCCGACAGACAACATCAGATTTTTGTAAAATTCTTCGTTACAGAAAATAAGCTGTTGATAGACCAAGTACAGGAGCAGGTTTATGTATCAACGTTATAATCGAAATACCGTATTTTCATACCTACCCCAATTCGGGGAAAGAATTAAGGGGTAAAGTAAAGAAAAAAGTAAAAAAGGAATAAGTGCAAAGCTTTGTAAATACTGAGCTTATACACTTACCCCTTTTTCTTGATTCATGATCTTGCCCATTAATACCTGTAAAAAAAATGCTATAATCATCCACTTAATCGTTGTCACTTTGACTTGTCTTAATCGAAATTGAAAAATGCTTACCTTCATACTTATAATTAACCTTGAATAATATACAAAGAGCTATAAAAATTGTCGGAACAGCAATAATGTATAAAACCAATTCCATCCCTTATCACTTCCTTGCATTTAATTTTCATTTTGAATTAATGAAGACGTTTATATTAATAAAAACTCTAAGTAAATTATAACATAAAAGGTAAGAATTTGCGCAGTTTTGATAATTTTTGTTTAAACTTTTTTAAAGGCTTATATGGTTCTATTAATGAGGTTATGCCACTTCTTCACCGTCTGCTTGTTCCTGCAGCTTTTTAATACAGCCTATCAGCATTCTGATTATTTCTACGGTTTTTTGCTCAAGCATAGTATAATCTTCAGAGGAAATATACCCGTTGTCCAATGCGACAACAAGCCAGTGCCTTGTTTCCGATGCACTACCGAGAGCATTATTAAAAAACATAATTTCCTTCTTTTTGTATAACTGACCGTTACCTTCAGCAATATTAGCACCTATGGAAGTAGCCGCTCTGATTATTTGGCATTTTGCTGCGTAGGTCTCAAATCCAGGAAAATTAGCCGAAGCTTTATAAATATCTTGAGCCAATTCCCTCGCTTGTTTATTGCATAATTAAAATGGACAGAGTTGCAAAATAAAATCCCCACTTTTGCAACTCAAAAATCCCCAAATTTGCAAAGGTCATTGCAGGCACCCCTAAAAACCTTTACCCTTGTAGTTAGGGAAATCTTAACTGCAAGGGAGGATTGGAGGATGCTCACAATGACCCATATTGATAATATCAGAAAAGCGTTCTTTATGAAAGGGCAAAATATCAGCGAGATAGCCCGGGAGTTCCAAAAAGACCGAAAAACTATACGCAAGTATATCTATCAAGAAGACTGGAACACCAGGGTTAAAGTTGAAGAAGTTAAAC
>NZ_VNHO01000003.1 GCF_008124715.1 Thermosediminibacter litoriperuensis
TGAGTAGCTTAATTAACACTACCGGGTCAATACTAGGTCTTCCTGTATTTTCGCTATATAGGTCTTTTACTTCATCATAAATGAAATTAAAGTCGATGCTTTCTTCTACTGCCCTAAGGAGATGGTCTTGAGGTACTAAGCTATCGATGCTTACTAATTCTACCTGCTCTATTATTTCTCGATTTTTCTTCGTTAACATTTCATCGCCCCACAATATTTTTGTATCTTCTTTAATTTTACTAAAAAGCTGATGATTTTTGTACTAGCTTTTGCAAAAAAAGACTGTCGACAGTTACTTTGTCGACAGTCTGAAAGGAGCCTTCCGGCTCCTTCCCGTTTATTTTTTCGCAAGCTCTTCCTCCACTTTTTGATATAACCTGTCGGCCAGTTCGGTCCCTTGCTTTAAAATGGCCCGGGCTTTCTGCTCCACATCCTCAACAAACTTCGCGTCTTTTAGCGAATTCAAATTTATCTTTACGTTCAGCCATCCGCCATAGAGGGCCGCTTTGAGACATAGCACCCCCACGCCTATATCGCTCAATGCGGACGTGGTCGTATTCCCCAGAGCTTTTTCATGCAGCCTAACGGCTTTGAGGCATTCTTCCATAATTGCCAGCGGAATGACGGTGGCCTCCTTCAGCGCCTCCTCCATCGCTTCGTTCCTCGCCTTTTTCTGCTCTTCGGTTTCCCGGGGCATTTTGAAAACTTCCGCCACCTTGTTAAAGGCTTCGGTGTCCCTGTCCATCAGCGATACCAGCGACTCCTTTATTTTTCCTGCCTCCAGCAATATTTCCTGCAGCAGCGGTTCCCGGTCCTTAAATTTTTCCTTTCCGGAAGTGAGGTTTGCCACCATGGAGGCCAGCGCTATACCCATAGCCCCGGCGAGGGCTGAAGCGGACCCGCCGCCGGGAGCCGGACTTTTAGATGCCAATTCATCCACAAATTCTTTAATGCGGTACTCCGAAAGCAGCATTTTGATCCTCCTGCCTTTCCTGTTTTTGAACTACTACCCGGCCTTTTTTTATTACCGTCCTGACCAGGTTAACCCCGTAATGGTAGAATATAAAATCCAGGTCGGGCGCATCCCAAATAACTATGTCCGCCAGCTTTCCAACCTCGATGGTGCCGGTGATCGACGCCCTGTTTATGGCTGCTGCGGCATTCAATGTAACCGCTGTCAGAACTTCCTCCGGCGTCATCCTGTACTTGAGACAGGCAATGTTCATCACCAACTGCAACGACTCGGTCGGTGAAGAACCTGGGTTGAAATCGGTAGCCAGTGCTACGGGTACGCCGGCCTCTATCATAGTTCTAGCGCGGGCGAAGGATTCTCCGAGGTAAAAGGACGTCCCGGGAAGCAGTACGGCAATAGTCCCCGCTTCTGCCATCGCTCTGATGCCGTCATCGGTAGCGTAGATAAGGTGCTCCGCCGACAGGGCCCCCACCTCTGCAGCCAGCCTAGCGCCGCCCATCGGCGTGATTTCATCGGCGTGAAGCTTCGGTACGAGCCCGTGCGCTCTGCCGCATTCCAATATGTACCTGGACTCTTCGATATCGAATACACCTTCTTCGCAGAACACATCGCAAAACTCCGCCAGCTTATCCCGGGCTACCCTGGGTATCATTTCCTCCACAACCAGTCTGAGGTATTCTTTTTTGTTTTCCCTGTACTCCTCGGGAACCGCGTGGGCTCCCATAAAAGTGGGCACCACATCCACAGGGTGATACCTGTCCATTTCCTTTATGGCCATCAGGGACTTGAGCTCATCTTCCAGGTTAAGACCGTAACCGCTCTTGGCTTCGCAGGTGGTCGTCCCGTGTTCGAGCATACGATCGAGAGATTTCATGCCGTTTGCAACGAGCTCATCCAGGGAAGCCTTCCTGGTATTCCTGACGGTGTTGAGAATTCCGCCCCCCATCTTGAGTATCTCCAGGTATTTCATGCCTTTCAGCTTAAGGGAAAGCTCCTTCTGGCGCCATCCCGAAAAAACCAGATGAGTATGCGAGTCTACAAGACCGGGGGTAACCAGTTTACCCCCGGCATCAATTACCACCGTCTTTTCCCCGGGAATAATGTGAGCAAGATTTTCCGCGCTGCCCACAACGGTAATTACACCGTCTTTTACGGTAATAAAAGCGTTTTCAATAAACTGTATATCGCTCTGTCCGTCTCCACCTGCGGCGCAATTCCCTACCGGCGTCGCCAGAACTCCTATGTTTTTTATAAGAAGGTCGGGACTATTACCAGTCATGCTCACCCTCCATAAAACCTTTATTCTGCAATAAGATAATTTTCAAGTATCTGCTTGCTGTCGTCGAAATTTTCCAGCTGCAGGTAATATTTAGCCACATCGATGAGAGCTTTCATCGGTGTTATGCCGACGATTTCGCTTCCAATAATGTCCACACCGTACCTCCTGGCCTCTATCCTTATTAGCTCGAAAGCCCTGTAAAGGGCGGTCTTCTCGTAATTGGTCATGTTCATGGAGACCTGGGCGATATTTCTATCCTCCAGCATTACGCCTATCGCTCTGACGTTTTTCAGGCCGCCCCCGCTTTCCCGGATGACCTTCGCTATATTTTTGGCAATAGTTATGTCTGAAGTGTTTAAATTTACATTATAGGCGATCAGCGGCATCCTGGCCCCTACCGCCACCGCACCAGCGGTGGGGTGTATTTCAGGTTTTCCAAAGTCGGGCGCCCAGGCAGGGTCCTTTATCTTTTCCGCCATGCCTTCGAATTCGCCGCGCCTTATATCGGCTAGGCTTTTCCGCTCGGGCCTCGTCGCCGATTCTTCGTACAAAAACACCGGTATCGAAAGTTCACTCGCAATCCTTTCGCCGACTTCCCGGGAAATGTGAACGCATTCCTCCATCGTTATGGCTTTTACGGGCACGAAGGGTATTACGTCAACCACTCCCATTCTCGGGTGTTCGCCTTTATGCTTTGTCATGTCTATAAGCTGGGCTGCCTTTGCTGCAGAAGCAAAGGCAGCCTCTTTAACAGCGTCGGGGTCGCCGACGAAGGTAAAAACGCTCCTGTTATGATTCTGGTCAGAAGAATAATCCAGAAGCCGCACGCCCTTTACAGACCTGATGGCGTCAGCTATGGCCTCTATTACCTCTTTTCTTCTCCCTTCACTGAAGTTGGGTATGCATTCCACAAGTTTGGACATGAATTTTGCCTCCTTTTTATTTCAGCATCGGCATTTTTATGCCTTTTTCCTTTGCAGTCTTTATGGCTATCTCGTAACCTGCATCGGCGTGGCGCATTACGCCAGTCCCGGGGTCGTTATTGAGCACCCTCGAAATCCTGAACTCGGCGTCGTCGGTGCCGTCGGCCACTACGACTACTCCTGCGTGGATAGAGTAACCTATACCTACACCGCCGCCGTGGTGAACAGAAACCCAGGTGGCGCCTGATGCCACGTTTAGGAGCGCGTTCAAGATGGGCCAATCGGCTATGGCGTCGCTGCCGTCTTTCATGGCCTCAGTCTCCCTGTATGGAGAAGCAACGGAGCCTGTATCGTGATGGTCTCTACCTATGACTATAGGTGCCGAGACTTGGCCTTTTCTCACCATCTCATTGAACGCCAGAGCCGCTTTTGCCCGTTCTCCATACCGCAGCCAGCAGATCCTGGCCGGAAGGCCTTGGAAAGCAACCCGCTCCCTTGCCAGCTTGATCCAGCGGGCCAGGTGTTTATCTTCGGGGAAGAGTTCAAGCACTTTCTCGTCGGTCCTGTAAATGTCTTCCGGGTCTCCGGAAAGGGCAGCCCAGCGGAAGGGACCGCTTCCCTCGGAAAACAGGTCTCTTATAAACTCAGGTACATAACCCAGAATGTCAAAGGCATCGGTTACTCCCTGGTCATAAGCCTGGCGCCTTATGTTATTGCCGTAATCGAACACCACGGCGCCGCGCTTTTTCATCTCCAGCATCGCCCTAACATGAATCGCCATGCTCTCCTTGGCTTTCGCGATGTACTTTTGGGGATCGGTCTTCCTGAGTTCGACGGCTTCTTCAAGGGTCATGCCTGCAGGGACGTAACCGTTCAGCGGGTCGTGGGCGGAGGTCTGGTCGGTCACCACATCGGGTATTATTCCTCTGCGCACCAGTTCCGGGTGCACCTCAGCTGCATTGCCCACAAGTCCGATGGAAATAGCCCTGCCCTCTTCTTTGGCTTTGAGGGCCATATTAAGAGCCTCATCCAGGTCTTCCACCATGACGTCACAGTACCTGGTCTTAATCCTCTTTTCTATCCTGCTCCTGTCGACCTCGACGACCAGGGCCACGCCTTCGTTCATGGTGATCGCTAGAGGCTGAGCACCGCCCATGCCACCCATGCCGGCGGTAAGCACCAGTTTACCTTTAAGCGATCCTCCGAAATATTTATTAGCGCATGCGGCAAAGGTCTCGTAAGTTCCCTGCACTATGCCCTGGGTGCCTATATATATCCAGCTGCCGGCAGTCATCTGGCCGTACATTGTAAGTCCCTTTTTCTCCAGCTCCCAGAAATTTTCCCAGGTAGCCCATGCGGGAACCAGCATGGAATTCGATATGAGCACCCTGGGAGCCATCGGGTGGGTTTTGAAAATACCGACTGGTTTTCCTGATTGGATTAGGAGGGTCTCGTCGTTTTCCAGGTTCCTCAATGATTCGACTATTTTGTCAAAACATTCCCAGTTTCTCGCAGCCTTACCGGCCCCCCCGTATACAATAAGTTCATCGGGCTTTTCAGCCACTTCAGGATCAAGATTGTTCATAAGCATTCTCAGAGCAGCTTCCTGCTGCCAGCTCTTGCAGGAGATCTCTTTGCCCCTCGGGGCGCGTATCACTCTGTTCATTTTTTATACCTCCCGAACAATTTGTTATTATATATATTTCTCGTTTTATTACTTTTACCCTTCGCAAAAATTCCTCTCGACATGGAATTTTTTGCTGAGCTTGAACCTGATAGGAGGGATCCCAACAACTTAGGTTTTTAAAGAGTATACCCTGGTGATTTAGAGACTTCTATTAGCTCATCCCCAGCAAGTTAAATTTTTACAGCAAGATCATGGCCAGGATTGCCGCAAAAACGATTGAGAAAATGGTCCTCTCTATCCATATAACGATTATTTCTGTTATGGTCAGAGGAATCTCCGTAGAGAGGATACAGGGAATCGATGCCGAGAAGAACAGTATAGCTGAAATCGAAACAATAGCGGTGACAAACCTGGTGACCAGCGGTGCGTTCGCGGTCAGAAGGGCTGGTAGGAACATCTCTGCTACTTCCACCGCGGCAGCTTTAGACGCCAATACCGGTTCTGGAACTCTGAGCAGCAGCATGAAAGGGTAATAAATCCACCCTATAAAGTCGAATATAGGGGTGTAATTTGCCAGTACAAGGCCCAGAAGCCCTATGGACATAATTGTAGGCAGAATTGAAGCCGCCATCCTGAAACCGTCTCTTATGTTTTTTGCAATGCTCTCAAGGATGCCCGGTGCGTCCGCTGCAGCCTTCAAGGCCTCTTCCCAGGCAACCGCAATGCTGGTGCTTATCTCCTTTTCCGGATTGGGTTCGGTCGCATAACTGTCAGGCTTTCGTGACAGGGGCCAGATCCTGGCGGTTACCGCCGTCACCGCAAAAGTCACCACAAGGGCTGACCAGAAATAGGTATTCCACATATCCATCAAATTAAGGGTTTTTGCTACTATAATCATAAATGTAGCTGAAACCGTCGAAAAACCGGTGGCAATTATCGCCGCTTCCTTGATTGTATATTTACCTTCTTTGAAAACCCTGTTGGTAATCAGCAGGGCTATTGAATAGCTCCCCACAAAAGATGCTATCGCGTCAATTGCAGATTTGCCCGGAGTTTTCCAGATCAACCTCATCATGGGTCTTAAAAAAGTACCTACGAATTCCATCAGGCCGTACCCTATCAGAAATGCCAGAAACACCGAGCCTACGGGAACTATGAGACCTACTGGCACTACGAGCTTTTCGAAGAGGAACGGGCCCATGCTGCTTTCCATCATCCATGCAGGGCCAATTTTAAAGTACACCATGAAGGCTATAAGAATGCCCGCCAGCTTAAATACAGAAAAAACCGTATCAACCTTCGATTTTCTCCAGCTACCGTTTACCCAGGGAAGCAATCCTCCGACTGTAGTGACTGCCACAGCATAAAGCAGGGCAAAGGATGTGAGGTTGGTCCTTATCCATGACACGATGTGGTCCAGCGGAATCGATGAACTGCCCTTCCAATTTACCGGGATGAAAAACACGAAGAAGCCAATCGCGCTGAAAACAATAAATCTCCACGCCGATCTGGTTTTGTCCATCAGCATTCCTCCTAATTTAAGTTTTAATTATATCAATTTACCAAAAAAGATCATAACCCTTCGTAAATTTCAGAATAAAATCAGTATTTTTTTGCTTCCTAATATAACGGCCCAATCCTGTCTTCAACCCTCTTCACCAGCTCCCCGCTTCGTATAAGCTCTGACAATATTTTTACGTCACCGCTCAGAACCCTATCTTCTTCAATGACTGCCACACGCTCCCTTACCGCCTCATAGGCGCGGGCTGTACCCTTACCCAGACTGCCTTTGCCTCCCATCTTTTCAAACCGCAGATCTATAGCTTGAGTCGCGCATAAAAGCTCTATCGCCAACACGTTCCTAGTATTTTCCACTATCTTCATGGCCTTTCGCGCGGCAATGGTCCCCATGCTCACATGATCCTCCTGATTGGCCGATGATGGTATGGAATCCACGCTTGCCGGGAAAGCCAGGGTCTTGTTCTCGGATACCAGAGCCGCCGCTGTATACTGGCTTATCATAAGACCCGAATTGAGCCCTCCTTCTTTTGTCAAAAACGCGGGCAAACCTTCGTTCAAATAGGGATTTACCAATCTTTCTATTCTCCGTTCGGAAATGTTCGCCAATTCCGACACTGCAATGCCCATATAATCCATATTTATTGCCACCGGCTGACCGTGGAAATTTCCTCCGGAAATAACCTGTTCTTCATCGGGGAAAATCAGCGGATTGTCCGTTGCCGAGTTTATCTCTATTTCTAAAACCTGCCTGACATGGCGCAGCGCGTCCTTTGTCGCCCCGTGGACCTGGGGAATACATCTTAACGCATACGCATCCTGCACTTTCAGTTCCCCCTGACGGGTTACCAGGGTGCTCCCCCCTATAAGCCGCGCCATATTCCTCGCGCATTCGATCTGTCCGGGATGGGGCCTAGCCATATGGATTTTTTCATCAAAAGCGTCTACTATCCCGTTCAGCGCCTCAAAGGTCAAGGCTCCGCAGATATCAGCCGCCTTCGAAAGGTTACACGCTTCCACCAGGGCGATACAACCTATTGCCGCCATGGCCTGGGTTCCGTTTATGAGCGCGAGGCCCTCCTTGGCTTCCAACACCAACGGTTTAATCCCTGCCAGTTCCAGCGCCCTTCCTCCAGGAAGAACCCTGCCTTCATAAATCGCCTCACCTTCGCCGAGCATAACCAGTACCATGTGAGCCAGGGGCACCAGGTCACCACTGGCCCCGAGCGAGCCCTGACATGGGACAAGAGGCGTAACTCCTTTATTCAGCATTTCAACTAATGTCATCATGGTAGAAAGCCTTACTCCCGAGTATCCCTTTGCAAGGGCATTAATCCGGAGCAGCATCATAGCCCTTACTACTTCTTCGGGAAAGTAATCCCCAACTCCTACCGAATGGCTTCTTATGAGATTTATCTGCAGTTTTTTAACGTCTTCCCGTGAGACAACCACATTGCAAAATTTCCCAAATCCTGTTGTAACGCCGTAGACTATCTCCCCTCTTTCTATCATTTTTTCCACGTAGTTTCTTGAATGCTTTATTTTTTCTATGGATTCTGCTGAAAGTTCCACCTTTTCACCTTTAATTGCCACTCTTGCTACATCTTCTATGGTGAGATTTTCTCCATTTACTATCATGTTCTCCTTCGCCTCCTTTAAATTTTTTATCGATGTAATCTTTTAACATCATAAAAGCTCCCAAAAAGTCATTAAGGGAACCATCTCCGAAGTTCGATGCTAGATTTCCAAGACTCGAACTTCGAGGAAGGTCCCCTTAAATAAAACCTATTACGGGCTTAGCTAAAGAATGAATTTTTATTTTGCCAGTTCATCACTCTTTTTCGGCTGGGTAGCTAATGAGATAATTACAAATATTACCAGTGATATCAATGCTGCATAGACTTCAACCGGAGCGCCATAAATATTGATCTTCGTCAATATACCTACAAGGGCAATTATAGAACCAGCTATTATGGATGATAAAGCACCGGCCCTGGTTGCACCTTTCCAGAGAAGGCCACCCATAACCGGTATGAAGACACCTGCTGTATACATGGTATATGAATAAATCAGTGCATCAATTATCCCGGGAACAATAAGGGCGATAATCAGTGAAATTATTCCAATTATAAAAGTGAAATTCCTGGACACAGCAAGGAGCCTTT
The DNA here is from genome assembly GCF_008124715.1 of Thermosediminibacter litoriperuensis. Classification (GTDB taxonomy): domain Bacteria; phylum Bacillota; class Thermosediminibacteria; order Thermosediminibacterales; family Thermosediminibacteraceae; genus Thermosediminibacter; species Thermosediminibacter litoriperuensis. The sequence goes on from NZ_VNHO01000003.1 coordinate 8,486, forward strand.
TTTCTTCCTTTACTCCATCTACATGAAAGGTTTCTATCCACAGATCCTTTACTATATGGGCGGTAGCTGCCGTGAGCAGCGAATCGGCTGTAGACATGATAGCCGCCAATATGGCTGCGAGGAATATTCCGCCGATAACGGGGTTCATAAGGTTTTGCAGGACCCAGGGAACTGCGCTGCCAGCATCGTCTATATCGGAAAGGGCCCGGGCACCCATACCGATTATTGCAGGGAATAAGCTCAAAATTATCATCACAATACCGCCTGCCAAAGAGCCTATTCTTGCAACTTTTGAATCCCTAGCAGAGAAAAGTCTCTGATAAAAATCCTGACCAATTAGAGTGTACATGACGGTTGGAAGCAAAATCCACATAATGCTTGAATATCCCATACCCCAAATATTAATATACTGGCCGGGTACACCTTTATCAGCGACTAAAGATGCAAGCCCTGCCATACCACCGGCTTTTAAAAGAACTATTATGCTTGCCCATACCACTCCTATGGTGGCTACAATGACTTGGACAAAGTCAGTTAGTGTGTCAGCCCATAAGCCTCCTGCCATAGTATAAATAATGAAGACTATGGTTGCCAGCACGGCACCGGTATTGCCCCTTATTCCGACTATGGAGAGAGCACTCCGAGTTGCCATTGTTTGAGCTGCCAAAATTCCTATAAGTGCGATAAGAGAAAGAAGCGCCCCTAGGACTCTGACAGTTTTGCCACCGTACCTGTGTTCCAGATAGTCCGGCACGGTATATAAAGCCAGATCTCTAAATTTAGAAGTAAAGAACAGGAAAAGCAAACCTACGCCGCATGATATCCCGTACCAGGCCCCTGAAAGCCCGTAATTATACCCGTATTCCCCTCCCCCCATAACGGCACCACCGCCAAAGTGCGTCGCCACCAACGTAGCAGTCAGCAGCCACGGGCCAAGCCTTCTACCGGCCAGCAAAAAATCCGTCATGCCCTTTATGTAATATTTACCGCACCACCAACCAACGACTAACATACCAGATATATAGAGTATTAAGATAAGCAAAACCATTCTTTCATCCTCCCTTCTTAAATTTTTATGTTTTATTTTGTCTTTTATGAGACCGGCTTCCTTGCTTTTGATCTGGTGTTAAAAATACTACCCTCACGCTGCTTTGGTTAGTTTTCTGTAATTTATAAATTATTTGGTTTATATTTTTAATTTTCTGTAATAATAAATTAATATTCTAAATAATAGAACATAATGTTAAGCGTAAACCGGGAAATTTCCGATTCCTTGTCGTTGAAAAATCCACAGATTTAATGAATTTTTTGTTTATGCAACATTAGTGATATATATTCTTCAAAATAATGATTTTTTCCTGCTCTCATTATTATTTCTTAACAAATTTTATCGAATTAACATAGTATTATACTGCCAAAGTTTTTGTAAAGGGGGCTTTAATGTGCAATCCCGCCAAGCTTTTGGTTCAAGAACATTGCGCAGGGGCATGCGTGGGAGGGATGTGGCCGAACTCCAGACCAAATTACAGGCCCTTGGATATTATATGGGCCCCATAGACGGCATCTTCGGCCCTTTAACCGAGAGAGCGGTAAGACAGCTCCAGAGGGACAACAATATAAGAGTTGACGGCATAGTGGGACCCCAGACTTACGCTGTACTGGACCAGTTAATACCTTAAAAATAGCGGGGTGGAAATTCCACCCCCTTTTATGTCCGGTTGATGGCATTCATTATCTTGTCCATCATGCTGTTCCTCTCATTGTCGTTCGACTTCTGCCAGACCACTTCGAACAGAACACCCATTCCGGGGAGAGCCTGTTCTTCTTTGGTCTGTATGGTTTCGTTTATATATCCTTCCACCTCTTCCTTGGTGCTCCCCGCCAGGTTTTTTATGACCAAATCCCTGATATCAAACGCTGCCATGGCCATTCCTCCTTGGAATTTATTTTCTCAATTTATTAATTCCCTCAATTTAAACCAAAAATACCAATAAAAATGAGGCTCCATGGCCTCAAAAACTTTTAATTCTGTTTCTGTATTTTTTTACAAAGATTTCTGATTTCCTTCGGCACTTTATTTAAAACTCACCTTTTCATTCCATAGATTCCACATTTGCATTGGCGTCAAAATTTTTTTGCATTGCATGAAGCACCAAAGAAAGCGCTATAACGCCGTATGCTACAAAGGACCTGAAAAATTCACCTATTTGCGGGTCTCCGAATAGATTTTTTCCGGCATTGGGAGAAACTATAAACAGGGTATGAAACAGAATGGTACCAAGTATGGCGTTGCCTATAGTTGCCCTGGTAACTGTGGCGCCGCCGACCAAAATCGCCGCAACGGCAAACATACCCACCTGTTCATGGCTGCTGTATGTCTGAAGCGTCCCTATATTTTGTAAAAATATGATCTGCCCCCATGCGGCAAGAAGGGTCGATATTGTAATGGCCATCAACCTCGTTCTGTCCACATCAATACCCGCCACCTCTGCCACATGCATATCCTGACCGAGCGCCCGGAAATCCTGACCGATTTTAGTCTTAAGAATGAATTTCGTAAACAAGCATAAAAGTCCTATTATAAAGAGAGAAAATATGGGTATCTTTATTCCCATTACATTTATACTTAAAAGGTCGTCTAAGGCATACTGTATGATTGTAAGATCTATAGCGTTCTTTAAGCCTACACCACCCGGTAACACAATTTCGGGGTTTTTTATAGGAATAATCGTTCCAACAAAAAGTAAAAACACCAGCTGGTATAGACCCATTGCAAAAAAACCTAAAATCAAACTGGTAATCATTTCTTTACCTTTTGTTCTGTTCAGGATTTTACCAGTGCCGTACCCAAAAAGGAGAGCAAAGGGAATGGAAATTAATGCGGCAAGAAACAAGCCGGTAATCCCGCCTATATTTAATACTTTTATTGTAATAAGGCCTATTTGTCCCGCCATCGCTCCGATCACAAGGGCAAAATTAAGCCCCATTCCTGCTACTACCGGAATTATGAGGGACAAAACCAGGAACAGATTTCTGTCCAATCGATTTACAATTTCGTTTAAAATATAGGGAATGCTTAATTTTGAAGCTATTACACCGCCCAAACATATTATAAAAAATAAAATGGGTACCGTATTATTCTTTATAAAGTTTATTGCCGCCTTTTGTGAACTATATTTTTTCATTTAATCATTCCCCCCCACCTTCGTTAATGCGTATAAAATAACTCCATTGCTTACTATTATCCTTACTACTTCCGATAGATTGCCTTCAGGCATCATCCTGTTTATGACGGGAAGTGAAATGGTGAGAAGCGCTTGAAACAAAACGACACCCGCAATAACATTGGAAATGGAAGCCTTTTTAGCTGTAGCCCCGCCTATAAGAATTGCGGATATAGCCGCAAAGGGCATCATTAAAGGGCCTATATAAAGCTGGTAAAACCCGTAACTTTGAGCATACACTAATATGCCGATGCCGCCTAAAACCATAGAAAGTATGGTCCCTATGGTCCTTTGCAAATCCACATTTATACCCGAGGCTTGAGCAAATCTTGGATTGCTGCCCGCCGCCATCATGGCAATACCGGTCTTCGATCTTAAAAACAGCCACATAAGGAGGCTGCAAAGCGCAAAAAACAAAAGGGTCCCGATTGGCAAATCGATATTCGGTAATTTAATCAAACGATCGAGCACTTTATCGTATTTATTTGCAAGGGTTATAGTGGTCCTGAGGCCTTTCCCTCCTATCGCCCAAACCATCTCGGGATTTTTAAACGGGAGTAGTAACCAACCTATGCACATTAATGATACCACTGAAAATCCCATATATGTGCCAACTGTCATCTCGTCGCCTTTAACTCTATTTAGAAGGATAGAATACAAATACCCGGCCACTACCGAAAAAGGAATAGAAATTAAAACTGCAATTAAAAACCCCTTTAAACCTACCATATTCATTTCGATTGTTATGCATCCCGCAAGTAATCCGCATATTATACCTATAGAAAGAGCAAAATTCAGCCCTGTACCGGAAACAATGCTAGGAACCATTGCAAGTACAAGAACGCTGTTCATACCTATTCTTACAAGAGAGTCCTTTAACAGGCCGTAAATGCTTTGCTTCTGAAAGACCGCTATTAAAAGAAGTATTGCAAGTAGAATCGTTATAAATACCTTCGGGTAACCGTATTTATCTATAAGCTTTTTCCATAGGTTTTTCATCTCACAGCCTCCTTTGAATGGGATTTGTACTCTCCTGCCATCATCAATCCGAAATTGGTGTCCGAATCGTAAGGACTTAGAATCCCTTCAATTTTACCGTTGTAAACTATAGCAATTCGGTCGCATATGGAGCGAAGCTCTCCCAATTCGCTGGAGGTCATAACTATAGTCATACCCCTTTCAACGTTGAGTTTCACCAGTAAATCCAACACGAGTTTTTTAGCACCTATGTCAATGCCCCTTGTAGGTTCCGAAACGAATAATATATCGGGTTCAAGGGTCAATGCCTTAGCTATACAGACCTTTTGTTGATTGCCGCCGCTCAACCGCCTCGTTATCTGAGTCGGACCCGTGCACCTTATATCAAGTTCTTTTATGTATTTTAAGGCATTTTCTCTTATCTTCCTCTCATCCACCAGTCTCGGCCAATTTACACCAAAAAAGGTCTTTAAAAACATTCCTTTTACCTGCATTGCCCCAATTGCTATATTCAATTCGATTGAATTATCCAGCATCAATCCAACGCCTCTTCTGTCTTCAGAGACAAAAGCCAATCCGTTTTCTATCGCCTTCCTCGTATTATTCAGTTCAATTTTTTTGTTGTTTTTATAAACCTCTCCTTTTGCCCTGTAAAGCCCCATTATCCCGTTGGCAATGCCTATTTTCCCCTGACCTGCTAACCCGCCTATTCCCAAAATTTCTCCCTTAATTATATCCAAATTTACCCCTTTTACCATTTCTCCTGGCATATCTACGTAAAGGTTTCTAATTGACATAATAATTTCTTCGCTTTTTTCGGCCTTATTTTGCCTTTTTTCCACTCTCTCTATTTTTCTGCCGACCATCATTTGTGCTATTTTTTCAATAGAAGCTTCTTCCCTTTTCATTGAGCCAACTTTTTCGCCATCTCTCAAAACGGTGATATTATCCGCTACAGCCAAAACTTCATAAAGTCTGTGAGTTATAAACAATATGCCGATACCTTTCGCGGCTAGCATCTTCATAGCCCCAAGCAATTTTTCCGCTTCACTTTCCGTTAGAACTGCGGTAGGTTCATCGAAAATAAGGAGTTTCACATTTCTTTTATCAATTTCCCTGGCTATTTCTACAAACTGCTTGTATCCAACGGGCAACCCCGCTATCGGCAGCCACTCATCAACGGTCATCCCGAGTTCGTTTAACGCCTTCCTCGCATCCCTTCTCATAGCCTCAATGTCTAAGGTCTTTAATTGTGGGCCAAGAAACCTGCTTGCTATGCTATCTTTTAAAATTTCTCTATTCAACTTAATGTTTTCCGTTATCGTAAAACCGGGTAGGAGCATAAACTCCTGGTGCACCATTCCGATACCGAGTTCCATTGCATCCTTCGGCGATTTTATTTTTACGGTGTTTCCTTCAAACAATATTTCTCCGCTGTAACCACCAGTGCTGAAAATAACCGGCATGCCGAAAATGATGTTCATCAGGGTTGATTTACCCGCTCCGTTTTCTCCTACAAGTCCGTGAATTTCACCCGGCCTTACAGAAAGGTTAACCCCTTTTAGAACCTTATTTCCAAAATACTCTTTTTCTATGTTTTTGAGTTCTATAACATATTTTGTGCTGTTATTTTCTCCCATGCTTGAGTTCACCTCTTGACTAATCAAAATACAAAAAATAGTATTATTAGAAGATTGCCGCCTTTTGGCGGCAATCTTTTAATGGAAAAAGTCAAAGTCAAACGAAAATTAGAAGGTTATATAATCGCTAAGAATCATGTAGAAATTCTCATGTTTAATTTCCTTACCATCGGCACCTATTTCAACATAATTGCTGATATCTATCTTTGCATTTTTTGAAACCTCTTCAAAGCATTTCTTCAAAGCTTCGGGATCATTTTTAGATTTTAACTTGCCTTCCGCATAAAGCTTGGCATATTCTACTGCAGCTGCTGTCGAAAGCATGCTGGCAGGTATGGGCCATGTAGAAAATTTGCCTGTGCCGCCCTTTTCTGCAATTTTTGCTTTAATTTGTTCTATTACATAATCCACATCCCCTGCTTTGTCAGGAGGTATATTTATACCGAGCGCACCAGGATAACCGTGGAAGGGGCTTGGGCAGCACTGCTGAACTACCATGGCACCCTGCTCAAGCGCCGTCTTTATTAAAGGTTCCTGCATTCCGCAGTTGGTGCTGAAGAAAACGGTATCCTTGCCGTACTCCGCAACCTTTCTCGGAATGTCTTCGATAATAAACTGCTGAGCACCGGGTAATCCGGCATCCCCTGTGGGGTCAGGCGCTGTAGCATCAACAAATTTTATTCCCGCTTTTGCGCATTCTTCCTTTAAAATGTCCCTTCTCCTGGCAAGGAGAGGATACGACATATGTCTCGGGAAGGAGTAATGCACAAAAACTTTTGCTCCAAAGTTTTTAGCCTGTTCAACCATCTTGTAACCCATTGAGAGTTCATCGGTTTGAATGACCATATCCGCTTTGTCTGCTATAATATCCTGTTCTGCGGGGGTTATTGCAATCAATAAAATGTCAGGTCTTTGTTGTCTAACTTTTTCAAAGGCTGCAGCTGCACCTGGAACAGCCTGGTTCATGATCAACGCTTTAACATCCTTATCAGACGCAAGAGCAACAGCATTGGCTATAAGCGTCTCCTGTTCTTTCATAAAGTTATCAGGCATCGTTTGAGTTACAATAATATCGGGGTACTTTTTCTGGGCCTGTTCTGCCGACCTGAATTCTTCTTCGTTTTGTGAAACAGTATTAGTGTAAATTGCTATCTTATAACTCGAATTTTGAGAGCTTTGTGTGCCAGTGTTTCCACAAGCCGCCAAACTCAAACAAGTTACGAGAATCAAAATTATTGAAATAGCCCTTTTAAACATTAAGAAAATCCCCCCTATTTTTTATTTCATTAATTAAAAACAAAAAATTTATATTCCTGGCATTCACCCCTTCCATATAATAATATTGGTAAATTCGCATTCTACGTAATAGTAAAAATTTCCTTCTTTTATTTTTAATTCATATTCTACATAAAAGTAAAAATTTCCTTCCTTTTCTTTTTGTAATTTTAGATAATCGATTACGCGCGTGTGGAAAATTTTTAAAAAAAAGCTATAATTGTTTTAGAGAGCGGCCTTAAAGAAATATCACACCGATTAATTCAAAACCTTTTGAGCTTCCGAAAATTCACCATAAAATAACGGGGGTGGTGTCATGGCAAGAAGGGACCATATCGCAGCTGAAGCAGCGGAAATAATAAAAAATCCCGCAAGACTTTGGTGCTTACGGGCGCGGGGATAAGTACTGAGAGCGGAATACCTGACTACAGGAGCAAGGGTACCGGACTTTGGGAAAGGTACGACCCTATTCAGAAGGCCAGCCTTTCTGCACTGATTTCCAACCCCACGGGATTTATTAATTTCAACATCCCCAGGTGGACCAGGTACCTGGAAGCTGAGCCCAACACGGCTCACCTGGTTATAGCCTCGATGGAAAACCAGGGACTTATAGAAGGCGTAATAACTCAGAACATAGACGGTCTCCACGTAAAAGCGGGTTCAAAGAACGTGTGGGAAGTGCACGGACACCTTCGCACGTGCCACTGCATGGAGTGCGGCAGGTCCTACCCTTTTCAACAATTAACGGGCCAGTTTGAAAAGGGTATAAATCCCCCCAGATGTGAAAGATGCATGGGGATGCTCCGCCCCGATGTGGTGCTATTTGAAGACCCCATGGGGAGGGATTATTACCGCGCACTGGAAGCTTTGAAAGGATGCGAACTTCTGATCGTGGTGGGAAGCAGCCTCCAGGTTTATCCGGTGGCTGATATGCCCAAATATGCAGAAAAGCTGATAATAGTAAACAAAGAACCGACTCCCTGGGACCATAGAGCTAATCTGGTTTTCCACTCCATAGCGGGAGAATTTTTCGCGGAACTGGCTAAAGTTTTAAATTTAGAATAAAATCCTTAAATGTGGCTGCATTCGGAGAAAGAGTCCTTCCTTTCTTAAATACCAGGTAAAAACTCCGGTGAACATCCAGATCCTTTATGTGGTAAACCCTCAGCAGCTTCATTTTCTCATAATCCTCGACAGCCTTCTTCGATATAACTGAAACTCCAACGCCCTCTTTAACGGCCTGCTTTACCGCCTCGGAACTGCCCAGTTCTGCGACGATGTTGATATCCTCCAGCCGAAAACCCCTATTTTTTAAAGCCGTTTCAAAAGTCTTTCTGGTGCCGGACTTTTTTTCCCGCAATATAAACCTTTCATGTAGAAAATCGGCAATGTTTACGCAATTGTCGTTACCTAACGCCCTGCTCCAATTGTACGGCGTTATCAGTACCAGTTCATCGGAAGAAAATGGTACAAACTCCAGGTTTTCACTGTCCGATACGGTGCCCGCAATTCCAAGTTCCACCACGCCTTCGGAAACCAGGCCTATCACCTCTCCAGAATCCGCCTGGCGGATTTTCAACACCACACCCGGGTACGCTCTGTTAAATTCCCTGATAATAGAGGGCAGTATGTAGGCTGCCGGTATTGAACTGGCATATAACTCTAAATCTCCTTCTACAGTCCCCAAGAACCTCTTCAAATCCATCAGAGCCATTTCCTTGGCAGCAAGGATATTTTTGGCCCTCTCGTACATGATTCTCCCGGCTGGAGTAAGTTCAATATCCTTCCCCCGCCTGTCAAAAAGCTTTATGTCGAGTTCTTTTTCCAGGGATATTATGTGGGCGCTTATGGTGGGTTGTGTTAAAAACAGGGATTCGGCCGCTTTTGAAAAACTCCTGTACTCGGCCACCCTGACGAAGGTTTCTAACTGATGAAATTCCACGAGAATACCTCCGGATAAGTTATTTACCGCTAAATATTATACTATCGATTGTCAGACAAAAAAATGGGCATAAAAGCCCAATATTTTCGGTCATAATTCAACCGGCAGAGGATTGAGCAGCAGTATCTCATTTCGGTCTACTTGGCAGCTGTAGGCAAATACTTCAACTCCGGCTTCTGCTGCTCTTCTCAGTGCGTCTCCAAATTTTTTGTCCATAGTATCGTTGGGAGAAAACCTGTCCGCATCTTCTCTCTGGACTATGAAAAACACCCCGGCCCCGTAGCCTTCTTCTCTGGCTCTTGCAAGTTCCAGCATGTGTTTTGCGCCCCTTTCCGTCGGAGCATCCGGAAACAAGGCCCTGCCGTTTTCCACCAGGGTCACACCTTTTACCTCGATGTAATAAAAAATTTTCCCCCTGCTGCCCAGACCGATGTCAAAACGGCTTCCACCGTATTTAACCTCGGGCTTAACGAAATCATAATCAAAACTAAGTATCCGGTCTCTTGAAAGTTCAGAGATTAACAGCCTACCCGGCAAGGAAGAATCCACGGAAACCAGAGTATCGCCTGTGTATACCATGATCAAATCATACGGATACTTTCTTGCCGGATTCTGCGCTTCCCGCAAAATCACCCTGGCTCCCGGGACCAACAATTCAGCCAGCCTGCCGCTATTAGGCACGTGTACCTTATGAGGCCTATTGCCGATTTTTACTGCAGCCACAAACCTGTTGAGCCTTTCTTCAAAAGTCGCGTCAATTTTGATGCCTTCTATTCTCATTGCTCTTTTCCCCTATACCAGATATCGAAAACGCCTCGATTCAATTTCGGTCCGTACAAAGTATGTCCTGTTGGGGTTCAAAAAAATCTCAAAAGGAAACCCAAAGGTATAATCCCTGCCAAAAATGTCGACAATCCTGAGATCCCTTACATCCGGATAAGTCGTAAAAAATCTTTGCAGCGTCCTGCCGAAGGGTATCGCCAGCATATTTGCCAGAAGAAAGGCTACAAGGACGTTTAAAATCGAAAGGTGCCTGTAAAATACCAGCACCAGTATAAAAGCCAACGAAAAAATCAGATTTGCGGCCGCCATGGAAGTGCCGCACCGTTGGTGAATTGCAAGATGAATTTCCCCGTTTTTCATGCGGTACAGGGCCTCTCTTGCCGCGTCCAGCACCTCATAAGCAGGCGGAAGGTCCGGGCCCGATAAGGAAAAACCGTCAGAATAAGCAAGGCCTCCTATGCTCAAAGGCCTGCCGTACCTCTCTTCCAGCACATTCACCGTAGCATGTTCCAAGCTGTGATTTTTTCTCACTCTCCTGTCAGTGGCGATTTTCAATATCTGCCACGGAATCGTAATGATATTAAAAATCGAATTGAAAACGAACACGTAGGGCAGCAGAAATAAAAAGCCTATGATGAAAAATGCCATGACCGGCAATAGAAGATAAGGAAAAAACAGCAGCAGCAAAAACAAAAAAAATAAGAAAGGCATAGGATTGTAATATTCTCCTTTCAATAGATAGATCTTTTTTCCAGCATGGCCCTGGCCATCAAAAAGGAATTCAGCCGCATCTCGGGCCCATCGGATCTGGAGTTCAACACCACCGGAACTCTTGCCCCCAGCACTAGCCCTCCCGATTTGGCCTTTCCGTGGAATTTGTAGCTTTTTCCCAGCATATTTCCAGCTTCCAGATTGGGTACCAGCAGCAGGTCGGGGTCCCCGGCCACGGGGGAGCTCGCAAGCTTCTTGCCCTTTGCGCTGTTAAGGTCGATAGCCACATCGTAAGCCAGAGGTCCGTCGACCATAAAACCCTTTATCTGGCCTCTATCGGCCATTTTTGATAAACACGCGGCGTCTACAGTCGCCTGCATTTTGGGGTTCACAAGCTCCACTGCCGCCAGTACCGCGACTTTGGGCGTTTCGATTCCCAGGCAGGTAAAAAGAGGCTTTGTGTTCTCTATTATGGCTTTCTTTTCTTCCAGGGTAGGCAGCGGTATAATGGCGTTATCCGCCACTGCTATGAACTTATGATAGGATTCCATTTCAAACAGCGTCAGATTGCAGAGTACCTTTGAAGCTTTAATGCCCCTTTCGCTGTCCAGTATTGCCTTAAGATAGTATACCGTTTCAAGCCTGCCCTTTGCCAGAATCTCCGCTTCACCGTCGGTTATCGCCTTTACCGCCAGGTTCGCAGCTTCCTGGTCGTCGGCGGCTTGCCTTATTTCAACCTTTTCCCTGCTGATTCCCACGTGGTCCAAGATTTCAACGATTTCAACAGAATTTCCCGTTAGAACGGCAGACTCAACGATGCCGAATTCCATGGCCATTTTGACTCCGCCTACGACCCTGTCGTCTTCCGCCGCCGCCACAGCAACCCTTACCGGTTTTAATTTTGACACCTTTTCCTGGAGTTCAGCAAAGGTCTTAATAAACATATAAACATCCCCCAGAATCAGTTTATCCTGCCCGTCAGAGGATCGTAATTAACGGGCCATGTCATATAACTTTCCCTTCCCTGGAGAACTCTGAGAACGCTTTCCGCCAGTGCCTCGTTTTCGTTGCTGCCGGGGAAGACGTATATATTGCCGAGCCTTCCTACCCTGTTCTTTATATCGCGCACCACTTCTTCGCTGCAGGCGATCCCTCCGGTTATAATTATGCCGTCCATATCGAAACATAGCACCGATCCCATTGCCGCGATTTCCTTGCATATCTGGTAGATCATCGCGTCGTAAATTAATTTTGCGTAATCGTCCCCGTTCTTAATTCTGGCCAGCACCTCACGCAGGTCTTTAGTCCCTAGGTAGGCATAAAGGCCGCCTTCTCCGTAGAGTTTTTTCATGAGCTGCTGTTTGGTGTACTTGCCGGAAAAACAGGCCTCTATGAGGGGTATGGGCGGAACTCCACCGGCCCTCTCAGGAGTGAAAGGAGCCGACTCCATTCTATTGTCGTTGTCGACTATCTTCCCCCGGTCCACGGCGGCTATGGAGAAACCCCCGCCGAGATGGGCCACCACACACCTCATATCCTCAAACCGCTTGTTGAGCTGCGCCGCCAGTTTCCTCACTGTTGCCCTGATGTTCAGCGCGTGTACGAAGCTGAAGCGCGGAAAATCGGGGCTACCGGATATGCGGGCTATCGGCGGAAATTCGTCGACGGAAACCGGGTCGGCTATAAAAGCTTCCACGTTGTACAGGCGGGCAATGCTGTAAGCCAGCGGAGCCCCCAGATTTGAGGCGTGCTGGTAAACCGGCCGGTTCAAACTGAAATCCACCAGCTCCTCGTTTATTTTTATGACTCCGCTCGGGAGCGGAGTGAGCATACCTCCCCGGCCGGCGCAGGCCACAATCCTGGCATTTTCGGGCAGATTTCTTTCGACGAACTCCTTCACCACCTTTTCCCGGTAGCCCAGCTGTTCCGTTATGGAATTGAACGCAGCCAGATCCTGAGCTGGATGTTCAATATTCTCGCTGGCGACGCATACGAGGCCGTATTCCTGGACCCTGTACAGGGCGCACTTGGTGGATGTGGCCCCCGGATTTACGGTAAAAATAAGCCTCGCTTTTTCCACCGGTCATCCCCCCATCCAGATCTTTTTTCCGCAAAAAAGCCTATTGCTATCAGAACAAACGTTATGATTATCCCCGGCAAAAGCGGATCAACGGATTCTGGAAGCAAAAATCTCCCGAAAAACACTGAGAGAGGCCCGACTACCATGGCCGACACGGCCAGTTTACTGTTCACTTTCCCCGGCATAAAGAGTGCGGCGCAAAGCGGAGCGAATACCGTAGCACCTCTTAGCCCCATTGACATGAAGCTCCATTTTAGTATCAGCGATTTTATGTTGCCCGATATGAAGATCAGCGTCATTGCCAGAACCAGTATTATACTGTACCTTGTAACCCTAAGTATGGTCCTGTCACCGGCCTTCTTGTTAAAAAAATACTTGTAGATATCCTTTGCCATAATGGTGCTGATCCCCAGCGTCAGCCCGGCGCCGGTGCCGGTGACCGCTATGAGCAGCGTGGCCAGCACCACCTCTCCTATCCATGGGTTAAAGTAACTCAGCACGAACTGGGGAAACGCCGCTGCTGGATTCAGGCCGGGGTGCTTCATTCTCATATAAAGCCCGATGAGGATGCCTGGAATTCCCACGGGCGGAATGAGCAGCGCGCTCAAAAACGCGCCCTTTCTGGCTTCGGATAAACTTTTGCCTGAAACCACCGCCTGGAAATAGGTCTGCGTCGACAGTACCCCTATGATGAGGGAGAACCCTGCAGAAAAATCTATCCAAAAACCCCTACCGAAAAGGCTAAAATATGGGAATGCAGGCAATGAGGTCCTTAGTCCTTCGACCCCACCGGCTCCAGCATAGGCCATCACGCCTCCCAGGATAAGCGATATGTAAATCAGCAGCAGCTTGGCTACCCCAACGATGCCGGTACCCCAAACGCCTCCGAAAATCACGTATGCGGCCATCAGCGAAACCGCTGCAATTGCTGCTAATAAGGTATTTACTTTAAACATTGAAGTTATGAGGGCGATCGCAGCCAGCACCTGTGCGACGATGTTCAAAAAAATTCCTATAGAGACGAAAACGCTCGAGATGGGACCTGCTGTGTTTCCGTACTCGCCCATAATTATCTGGGGTATCGTCTCCTTATTTGCTTTATAAAAGGGTTCGCAGAACAAAAAGGCAAGTATAAAGCAGCCCAGACCGGCGCCCAGGGTAAACCACCAGGCCGAAAGGCCGTAGAGATAAGCCAGCTGGGCAGTCCCTATCGTGGAAGCACCCCCTACCAGGGTGCCGGTAATAGTGCCGGCTATGATCCACGCATTCGCCCTCCTGCTGCCCGTAGAAAAGTCGGAAGAGCTCCTGATATTTTTGCCGGAATATATGCCCAGCAGGGTGATGCCGGCCAGAGTTGCCATGATTCCCAATATATGCTGAAAATTTAGACTGTACACCCATGAGCTCCTTTCTTCTGAAATTCGAAAATTTTGTAATCTACCTAATAATATACACCTACCGCCGGACTTTATCAATGAATTAGATAAAAATAAAGAGAGAACCTTTAATCAGTCCTCTCCCTCATTCAGACCCAGACTCTTTTTGAGCAGCTTCATTGCATCATCGGGATATTCTCTTGATAAAACTCCCATAGAAGCCATTATATAATCCCTGTCTATTAACACCCGAGTATTCTCGCCGGGCAGCAGTTTTTTGCCGGCGGTCTTCGACCTGATTTTCTCCAGAATCCTCCTGCCGCCGGGTAACCTGGTCAGGGCTCCGCCGGTACCGATTATCCACTTCACCCCGGTGAGATCCTTGCCCTCCGCAACCGTATACCTGCCGGTGGGCCCGTAGAGGTGTTTTATCCCACCTGCATGGCGATTGACGGCAGTGATAGCGGCAATTTCGGTGAGAAATTCAGCCATCCGTACTTCATCTTCATTTTTCGGCACTGGAGGCTGGACGTCAAGGGCGTGGCTTAAGTTTTCCCCGAACTTTATTCTGACTTCCTCGAATCCTAAAACCTCCACCACATTATACCTGTTAACGTAAACCCCCAGATCTCCTTCTACGGTCCTCTTGGCGACGGGTTCTGGGGCTATTAAGATCCTGTTTATCTCTTCCGAACCTTCGGTTACGGAGTGCACATCCGTTGTAGCCCCGCCCACATCCACCACCATCAGGTCCCCTATATCTTCCTTTAAAAGCACGGCAGCCATCATCACCGCCCCCGGCGTGGGCACTATGGGACCATCCACCATGGTACGGATTTTCTCCATTCCCGGCGCCACCACTATATGCTCTTCAAAAACCTGCTGAATCACCCTGCGGGCCGGTTCAACATTGAGCTCGTCAATTCTTGGATACACATTCTCAACGAAGAACACCCTGTTTTTCCCCGAAAAAATTTCCGCCACCTCTTCCCGGGCTGCCACGTTGCCCGCATAGATCACCGGAATGTCCAGGCCCAGCTCCGCAATCCTCCTGGCGTTTTCTATGACGGTATTCTTTTCCCCGTAATCCACGCCACCCGCCAGCAGTATTATGTTGGGTTTAATTTTTCTTATCTTATCCAGGTCCGGATGGCTCAAGATACCAGCCGTCATCATGTGTAAAACGGCGCCTGCACCCAGTGCTGCTTCTTTTGCCGCCTTTGCCGTCATATCGTAGACGAGGCCGTGGACGGTCATCTTGAGGCCTCCTGCTGCGCTGCTGGTGGCCATCATCCTCTTCCACTTTACTCCGTCACCCAGTCTTTTCTCCAGATCCTTCACTGCGCCGTCCAGGCCGATGGTAACATCGCCCTGCAGCACAGTCGTCGGGGCAAGCCCCTGCCCCACAAATTCGGGACAGGGGGTGCCCATGCCTGCGAAGGCATTTACAAGAGTGGTGGTGCTGCCTATTTCAGCCACAAGTACATCCACTTCTACCACTTAAACGAACCTCCGTTTTATGATTTCTTTTTCTCCCTCAATTTTTTAACCAGGAAGCTGGCAACGTGTATTCCCTTTGTACCGCGGCCGAACCCGGCGTCCAGCCCCGACTCCCTAGCTATATCATCGGTGACTTGAGTCCCCCCGCCTACCAGCACGACCCTGTCTCTGATGCCTTTTTCTACGCACAGTTCGTGGAGTTTCCTCATGTTTATCCTGTGAATGTCGGCATGGGTTATTATAGTGCTGATAAGTATAGCATCCGCATCGATTTCTATCGCCGCGTCCACCACCTTTTCCACCGGCACCGATGTGCCCAGATAGTGACACTCTATTCCGAAACCTTCCAGGCCGCCGTGTTTAATATCTATTATTTCCCGCAGACCTACCGAATGCTCATCCTCACCCACGGTGGCAGCAACGATTTTTACAGGATTATCCTTCACAAAATTTATTATTTCCTCCGGCGAAAGCATCTCGGGCTTTTTGGGGATTGTGAGCGACGACGGATCGATCGCAAAGGGCACTTTCCCCTTTATCTCCAGATACGTGCCTTCCGATGGGTGCATTATCTCCCTGTGGATGATTTCTGCGTCAACCAGCCCTAATCTTCTGGCGATTTCCAGACCTGCAGCTTCGGCCACCTCTTCTCCGACCGGCAGGAATATATTCATGCAGACTATTCCATCGGCAAACCACTCAACTTCGGGTTTTATGAGACCTTTTTCACGAATCTCTTGGGTCTCTTCCAGCCTTACGTGCACGTTGTCCTTCTCATCAAGTTCATCTATATAAGCTATTTTGTCCGGGTAGCAAAGGGTACATCCTCCGATCAAATCGCAGGGATGTTCGAGGCCCTCCGGCAGATTGTTGTATCCGAAGTGGTGGCATACCGGGGCCAGGTAGTCCTCATCCCGCTTTACAACGGTCCCCGCTCCCACGCCGCCGTCGATTTTTCTCACAATCCCGTCGCCGTTTCTCTCGGGATAAAATCCCGAGTCTACGAAAAATCCCATTTCGACGGCCTTGAAGTATCCCCCTGCTTCCAGGATTTCTTCCAGGAACAGCACGGCCCTCTCTTTGAGTTCCCTTACTTTTTCACCGAGCGGCCCATCTCTTTTTATCTGGACCATCTCGGTTAGGCCGTCCATCCCCACCAGGGCCTGTTTTGCCGTATCCACCGCCTGTATGTTGAAGTAGTGCCATGGCACGTTTCTTCCTTCATCCGGGGTAATCGTGCTCTGGATATCAGCACCGGTGAGGCGGGAAATCAGGAGGTTTAGCACATGGGTAACCGTGGCCTCCCTCGTGCTGGACTCGATGTACTTCGTATTCATTTGAGCCCGCATCCTGAATCCCCTGAAAAGCTCCCTCAGGGCTACAGCGTACGGCAGGTCAAGCCTTATGCAGGGTGCCGGAGGCGCCGTCGGAGGCACCGTGGAAAGGCATATGTTTTCCTTCTTCATTCCCACCTTTAGCGAATACATGGCGTTTATGGCGTGCTGGACCATGAGCTCGGGCATGACCTTCCAGGCTTCCCTTGCCGTGGCGTTGGCGTTATGGGCCCCGTCAATCTGGATCATACCGGCCCAGGCCATTATATTTTTGGCAACCGCCGCGTCGACAAAGGAGCGCACCATATTCACATTCCTGTAAAGTACGTTGTACTGGGGGTCCTGGTGGGCACCGTTAACGCCTTCTTCGGCAAACAGCACCGCCACTTCCGGTCCCGCTACACCGCTTACGTAGGAGTGAAAGTTGATGGGCCTTCCCACCTCGTCCTCTATAATATCCAGGGCTTTTCTGGTAGCCCTAAGCTGCTTGCGCGTAATGGGAACTCCACCCACGCCTTCCGGAGTACCCTCGATAAGGCCGTCAAAGTGGCTCTGCCCCGCGGTCCTGATGACCATAATGTGATCGGCTCCGTGCCAGGCCGCCATGCGCATCCTGCGTATGTCGTCCTCGAACCTGCCGGAGGCTATCTCGGTCGTGATGACATAATCGGGCTGAGGATCTATACCGCCGAAATACTTAGCTGCAGGCAGCGGAATGCTGTTTTTCAGGCTCTTCGAAGTCTCCCGGTACTCGAAGGGGCCTATTTTTTGATTTTCTACCTTCTCCCTCCAGTGCCATCCCCGCCGCCGGGGCCGGTATTTTTCAAGGTCTTTCAGTATTTCCTCTATATTGAGCTTTTCATTTTTTTTAAGTTCCATCATACCACCTTCCCTGCAGATGCAGCGCTTATTTTCACAGCCATCGCCCGGTCGATCTCATCCCAACCATCGCCTTTGGCCAGTCTTTCCCCGGCTTCCTTAATGGTGATGTTTTTATAGAGAGCATATTTCAGGACTACGTGACCCGCTCCCTTGCCCAACAGGCCCTTCTCCACGCATTTTTCCACTATGGCTTTGGCAGTCAGGCTGTCGAACCCCATCCGGAGCAGTACGGACCTTTCTATCGACGGGGATGTATGGGTCCGCGCCAGTTCTATCAGAGGCTCTACTATTTTCTCCGTGAGCTCCCAGAACCTTTTTTCGAGTTCTTCTTCGGTAAGATGCGAAAGATGCTTGCGCCTTATTTCAAAATCATCCTTACGCTGCATTTTCCTACCCCCTTAGATTGAAATCCCCAGCTCTTCCGCAACCATTCTCACATAGTCCTCAATAGTCTTGGTGTCTTCCGCCAGAAATCTAATGTCTTCCCCGGTCAACTTCTGGACTTTGTAATGTTTTATACAGTTGGAAATATAGGATTTTCTAAGGGCATCCAGGTTGACTTCCTTTACCCTGATCTGGGCCGGGTGCTCGGGAATTACTATCCTCTCTCCCGGCTTATCGCCGGCGGGGTCTCCCCGGCGCACTTCTACGCCCATTTCTGTCGCAAAGGTGAGCTGCGCCGACGGAAGTTTACCCGCTCCTGTGTACTCGGTTTCCTGGACGACGATGACCTGATCTTCGTCCATCTCTCGGGCTATTGCAAAAGCGGCGGCCAGTGATGTGTTGCCCGCCGGGCCTCGCTCCATCCCCTCGAGCTGAGCCAGAGCTTCTGTCATGTAAAAGACCTCGCCCTGGCTTACAGTCACGTACCTGTCCAGATAGCGCAGCGATCTGGCGGCGTTTCTGGGCACATCGGCCCTGTCGGGCCATGTGGCAAAGGGAACTCCAAATCCCGTATGGCCGGTGGTGAAGGATTTCCTGTTGAAATCCCTGTCGCTGGCCATGTGAAGCCCGGTAAGATCGACGCTGGCTCCTATAATCTTGGTATTTCTGCAGCCTGCTTTCAAAAGGCCTCTGGCGGTACCGGTCACGTTACCTCCACCCGCGTGGGTTATCACCACCGCATCCGGGTCCCTGCCGGTAGCCGCCCTTACCTGTTCGGCCACCTCGTAGCCCAGGGTCTCGATCCCGGCTATGCCGAAGGGCGTATAGAGCGAAGCATTAAAATATCCCGTTTCCTCAAGGAGGCAGAGAAAAGTATAGAAGAGCTCCGGCCCCACCGAAAGCTGGATTACTTCGGCACCAAATGCTTCGCACTTTCTGCCCTTTTCCAGTATCTCGGGCTGTCCCCTGCCTTCACTGTCGAAAACTTCCTGGACCACTATGCAGTTCAGACTCCTCATGGCAGCCTGTGAGGCCACCGCCGCACCGTAATTACCGCTGGTGGCGGCTATCACCCCTTTAAAGCCGAGTTTTTGGGCCCTGTAGACAGAAACCGAAGCCCTCCGGTCCTTGAAACTGCCCGATGGATTGCAGGCCTCGTCCTTTATAAAAATCCTGGCGCCCTTGCCGGGCGGTGCCAGCTTCCGGGCGAGCTTGGTGAGGTTTTTAAGCTCGATCAGCGGGGTATTGCCCACTCCCGTCTCGGCCTGTATTTTTCTTATTTCATCTATGGTGTAACCCACTTCCCTCATCATGCGCTCGTAGTCGAAAGCTATGCCGCCCGATTCAAAGACCTGGTAATCAATCCCCACCGCTTTTTTCATAATCTCGTTTTTTCTGGCCATTACGGCCTCGTAACTAATGTCCCGGGTCACCGGCCGTCACCTCCAAGTATCTTCCTCAGCTCCATGCCTATTGTGAGGAGTTCGGGCACGGGTCTGCCAAAGCCGTGATCGTATTCGGGATTTACTTTCACCAGCCTGCCCTTCACCCTCCTGCCTATCAGGGTTTCGATCTCCACTTCGTCACCGATGCAGGCGTCATGGGTGAGAAAACCCTTTAACCTGAGTTCCAGCGGCACTTTCTTCGTATCGTCCGGCAGGTGAGGCGATCTTTCCTCGGGCCCGAGGACCACCCTGTGAATCTGGACCCACGTTCCTTTAGCAACATCAGGCATTATTCACACCCCCCCTTACGAATTTTCTTATGTCTCCCATCAGGGCCGCCGGGACCGGCAGGTCTTTCATGGTTACAAGACCCGGGTTAGCGTTGATAACCTTAGGAATCATATTGACAGCAATAGCAATGGTCCCTATGCCTCCGGGGATTTCGGGTTTTATCGCCAGGCTTATGTTGGGAGTACCCTCAATTTCGATGTAGTCGCCGGTTTCAACATTTTCCAGCTCCGGCCTTATCTGCTGGGGATGCTCCAGCACTATTACCGGCTCGCCCTTTCTGAAGCCTATGCCGGTGTGTTTGCAGCCCGCCACCATGCCCGGCTCGACCCTGGCATATGGGGTTTCCCTGTAGACGCTGGAAACGATGGGCTCTCTTGTCTGTCTGATCTCATCGATTTCAAGTCCTAAAGCTTCGGAGATCAGGCTTATGGACTCCGGAAAACCGATGTGGCCCACAATGGTCCCTTCCTCAAGGCCCCTCCGGAACTCATCCACGGTGGTGCCTACGCCCTGGGTCCTCATCACCGTGGTCCCGAAGGGAGAAAGGTCGTTTATTCTTCTCGCGGTGATTTTCTTAATATCCATGCAGACACCGCTCAGGGCAATGATGAGTGTATCCAGCACGAATCCGGGATTGATACCGGTGCCCAGCACTGTCACGCGGTGGTCTTTCGCCATTTTGTCTATTTTTGCAGCAAGCTCAGGTTCCCTGTATGCCGGATAAGCCATCTCCTCGGCGATGGTGATTACATTTTTACCGCTTTCTATGATCCTCTGCAGTTGGGGATAAACCTCTCTGGTGAAAGAAGAGGTGGCAAGCAGCACGATATCGGCGGGCTGCTTTAAAACGGTTTGCGGGTCGGAAGTAACCGTCACCCCGGTTTTTATGTCCAGATCCAGCACTTCGCCCAGGTCCTTGCCGCTCTTTTCCGGCCTGGAGGCTATGGCTCCGACTATCTCCATACCTTTTTTCTGCAAAATCATCCTGGCCATGCCTCCGCCCATGGCGCCGAGGCCCCAGACGATGACTTTTATGTTTTCCATATATAACACTCCTTTGATTTAGTTTTTAATTAACCAAATATATATAAAAGCAAACTTTATGCCAATACTTTTTAAAACCTTATACCAATACTTTTGTGGCTCTGGGATATAAAGGAGAATCAAAAGAACGACAAAATACCTTTAAATCCTTATCTTTGATCCTAAATGCATATATGACATAGTTGTCTAATTCTAGGTATAGTTTTTTACTTTTACTGCAATATTTTTTGCGCAAAAAAATTACCCTCATTATAAAGGGTAATTTAAAAAGAGTATCTTAGATTTTTATTTATTTACAAATTCTTTATTAGAGAAGAAATCTAGCAATTTGTGCCCTGCTGGTAGTATCCAAGGCTTCAGCCTGTTTTAGGAACCAAAACACTGCGCGGTAGATCTCCAGCATGCGGCTCATTTTCTCCAGCTCACATTTGTTAGGGAAAAGAGCTTTATTTTCAGGTTATTGTCTGCATATAATATATCCTCCGGTCTTCTAAATTTTACCATAAGCGGAGATTAAAAACAAACCGCCATTCATCCTCCAGTTCAACTGGGGGATGAATGGCGAAGATTGTTGTAAAATCCTCTCCTTTATAGCAATGTTTTTGTCCCCTTATTGTTTGGCTACCCCATCGACATCATTCATCCTCTCGAAGCTTTTCAATTGTAAAACCTGTAAAGCCGTATATTATCGAAATAACGGGGTTGATATAGTTCAGGAATGCCCAGGGACCGTAAGCGAAAGCCGAGATCCCCAGCACCCCCTTTATAAAGGCACCACAAGTGTTCCACGGGATTAACGCTGATGTAAGCGTTCCCGAATCCTCCAGGGCTCTTGAAAGATTCTTCGGGTGAAGCCCCCTCTCCCTGTAAGCTCTGGAGTACATCCTTCCGGGCAGTACTATCGATATATACTGTTCGGGCAGGAGCATGTTACTGGCTATGCATGTCAAAATGGTGGTGCTTATCAGAGCTCCTGCGCTCTTAACTTTTCTTAGCAGAGCTTCCAGCAGAACCTCCAGCTGGCAGGTTTTTTCCATAATGCCTCCGAACATCATTGAGGCCACCACCAGGGAAATGGAGTACATCATGGACGTCAAACCACCGGCGCTCAGCAGTTCGTCGATCATCTGGTTACCGGTTTGGCTCACGAAGCCCGAATACCCTGCATTGATGATCTCACCCAAGTCCGCATGCTGGAATGCGAGAGCTTCCAGGGCACCCAGAATCACGCCTGCAGCGATGCCGGGTATGGCGGGAACCTTGAGGGCCACGCAGAGAATTACCGTCAGAGGTGGTATAAGGAGCAGTGGGGTTATTGTAAATTGAGCTGCCAAAGCGCTCTTTATGGCATTTATTTCGTTTACATCTATGGAACCGCCGCTGAACCTGAAGCCTATTACCGTATAGATAGCAGCGGCAATGGCATAACTTACGCCGGTCGTGTAGATCATGTGCTTTACATGGGTAAAGACATCGGTTCCGGCTACCGCCGGGGCAAGGTTGGTAGTATCGGAAAGCGGTGACATCTTATCACCGAAATAGGCTCCAGAAATTATCGCACCGGCGATCAAAGCCGGAGGCATGCCCAAGCCCTGCCCGATACCCATGAGGGCTATACCAATAGTGCCGACCGTTCCCCAGGAGGTACCGGTGGCCAGTGAAACCACCGAACAGATCAGTAGTGTAGCAAGTAGAAATACTTTGGGAGTCAGCAGCCCCAGACCGTAGTAAATCATCGCAGGTACTACGCCGGCTACTATCCATACGCCGATCAACACACCGATAATGGTCAATATTATGACTGACTGCAGGGCCTGATATATGCCTTCCATCATGCCCTTTTCGATATATTCCCAGCTGTACCCCGCCCGGACGGCAACGATGCTTGCGAAAATAGAACCTATCAACATAGGCACATGTGGGTCGGTATGGTATTTCACGAGGGATACGGCCATGATAACGATGAGTCCTAATACCGAAAATAAGGCCTCGTAGAGATATGGTTTTCTCGGAGTTTTCATTCAATTAACCTCCCATAATTTATTTGCTATTTTTTTATTGCAATTTATATACCAAAAATCGTTATGGAGCCCCTCCTTAAAATTGCATTGAACCTTAAAAAAATAGACCACTAGGTCTAAAAAGAAGTGTCAGAAACGACAAATTTTTTTGCAGTTGATTATAAAATTTTTGCTATATCAGACCGTAATCTTCTCTACATAAGGCGAAGTCATGAGGCTGAGCATGGCGCCGTAAGACATCCTGAACTCCACAACCGAACCCACTTTTATGTCCCTCTTTGCTCGGGTGACGTCGAGCAAAAGATGGTCGCTGCTTGCACCCAGGATCTCTATGGAATCATCTAAAGGAATAAGCCCTTCTATCCTGCAATCCTGCTTGCCCAAAGCGGCTATGGCTCTCTTCATCGGTCCCCGATCTTCAAAAACCGTTATATTTCCGAAGGCGTCCCGGCCTATCTCGCCGATGGGCCTGGAAGGTTTTACTTTTACCTCTATTATTTCGGCTTTCAATACCATTGTCCCCTGGGATGTCCCCGGCACGTTCCGGCAGTTAGTGGAATCGGTTCCAAGGAATATGCCTTCGCCGATTCTCAACTGGTTCACGCCGGGAGGTATCCGCCCGTTTTCCACTAACTTCAGCGTGGCCGTATTGCCTCCGGAAATGGTTTTGACCCTGACCCCGTACCTTTTTTCAATATCCCTGGCCAGGTCCACCAGAATCCTGGTGTTCTCATAACTGGGCAGCACCCCGCCATAGCATCCGACATTCGTCCCCAGGCCTTCAAATTCCACACCGGGCATTTCGAGAATCCGTTCCACGACCTCAGGCACATCCTCGGGCATCACTCCTTCTCTGAGATCACCCACATCCACCATCAGGATGACCCTGTGGGTTTTACCCAGAGCCCGGGCCCTTTCCGAAATCATGCCTATCACTTCCGGTTCGGAATTGAAACTCCCATCAGCCCACCGCACCACTTCTTCAACTTCGGAAGGCATGGGTATCCTTATGAGATATATTGGCATGTCCAGCCCGGAGCACTTCATATTCTTTATATTTTTTATGCGGGAATCCCCGAGCTTCTTGACACCCCCGTCCATCATCGCACTTACCACCGGCAGCATGGCACAGACGCCCTTGGTGATTCCCATCACCTCTATGCCGGATCTCCCGCATAAATCTACAATGTATCTTGTGTTTTCCCGGATCAGCGACAGATTAATTTCGACCCTAGGATAAGTCAACGCGATCACCTCCGACAAATTATTTATTGCAATTTTTATTCCATATTCAGCTTTTTCATCCTGTACCGGAGGGTCTGTCGCTTGACTTTCAATCTGCCGGCCGCCTTTGTCACGTTGCCGTTGCATTCTTTTATGGTCCTATTAATGATTTCTCGTTCAATCTTGTTAAGTATCTCGTCCAGAGAATATTCCTCTGATTGCACAAAAGCATGAAGATCCGCCCCGGTTTTTTCCGACTTTCTGCCCATGTAATCGGTAATGTAAAACGGCAGGTGTTCTTCTTCGATAAAAGACTCATCTCCTATCATATTCATAGAACCCTCAACGGCGTTTTCCAGTTCCCTTACGTTGCCGGGCCAGTCGTATTCCATAAAAATGCGCTTGACAGCCGGGGAAATGTCAACCACATTCCTGCTCAATTTTTTGTTGAATTTATCTATAAAGTGGCGGGTGAGGAGAATTATGTCCTCTTTCCTTTCCCTCAGGGGCGGAATTTTCACACAAACGACCCCCAACCGGAAAAAGAGATCTTTCCTTATTACTCCCTTTTCTACGGCCTGCAGCGGATCTTCATTGGTCGTAGCGATTACCCTTACATCCACCGGTATGGTCCTGGTATCGCCAACTCTCCTCACACAACCTTCCTGCAGTACTCTCAAAAGTTTGGCCTGAAGGTTTATACCCATGGAATTAATTTCATCCAGCAGCAGGGTGCCTCCGTCGGCCTGCTCAAAAAGCCCGGGCCTATCCACTGCACCGGTAAATCCCCCTTTTACAGTGCCAAACAATATGCCTTCCAGAAGGCTTTCGGGGAGTGCTGCACAGTTCTGCGCAATAAAAGGCCTTCCCTTTCTCGGGCTGGCGTTGTGGATGCTCTGGGCGAACAGCTCTTTTCCTGTACCCGTTTCCCCGAATATGAGCACCGAAGATGAGGTCATGGCGGCTTTCCTCGCCATATTGATCGCTTTCGTAATCGCCGGACTTTCGCCGATGATGTCTTCAAAGGTAAACCTGGTAAACGGATGGGGCATTTCCCGTGAAACTTTTATTTTTGTAGAATCCTGTAAAAACACCACCTTTTCTGACATTTCCCTGAGTTTGGTGATATCTTTGGCGATTTCCACAGCTCCCATTATTTTATTGCCTTTCTTCAGCGGCAGAGTGGTGTTGATGGTGGTTATCCGCTGCCCCCTGTAGTTAAAATACGTTTGCACGCGATCGACGATAGCTTCTCCCGTTTTCAGCACCCGAAATATGGTGCTGGTCTCGCGATTCAGTGAGGGGAACACCTCCAGCAGGTTCCTGCCTATGACGGCGACGGGGTCAAGCCTCTCCAGCCTGCCCATGGCCGCATTATAAAAAACCGTATTCCCCTCGCGGTCTACTATATGGATGCCCACATCCAGACTGTCCAGTATCTCATTGTAAAACTCGTTCAGAAATCCGGCGGACATCTTTTTCTTCCACCCCTTGTAGATTCTACCTCACCCTGTCGCAGACACTTTCCCAGTCACATCCCCGGCAGAAAAACGAAAACCAGTCCTCCGGCGCCGACATTATTTTTTCTCTGAGTTCCAACCACTTTACTCTTTGTCCCACGCCGATTTTCAGGAAACTCAGAGCGTTACCGTCAAGTTGCCTGATTTCTTCGTCAGCGCCCTCCTTATGGGCACACCGGTTTTCCGAAAGGTACGGGCACGCCCTGCACACATCGTCGGGCCCGCCTACCACTTCGATTTCCTCACCGCGGCAGGCCCTCTCAACCAATTCCCTCAGGTTATCAACAAATTCCCTGTTGTAACCCTCACCCTGGAAAAAATGCAGGCATATAAGATGATGTCCCCTGAACCTTATCATCCTTCACCATCCTCTGTTCTCTTTGAACCTTCAATTATTTCAAGAAAATCACCGGCTATAACCTCCGCATATTTGCCCTGCCTGTAGTCCCTACGGGCCACTATTATGTCCGGCTGGTATCCCCTGGCGTAGATGTCTTTTAACATTTGGGGAATCTCAACAAAAGCGCCGAGTTCTTCGAATTCCTCGTTCATGAAAATGAAGGTGGGTATCCTGGGCTTGCCTTCATACTTATAGTTCTCCAGGAAATCCTCATAGCCTTCTCTCGGCAGTATGGTAAAATCTATCAATCCATTGATTTCGGTAATTTTCACCAGAACCGGCAGACTGACTATACAGTCGGGGCACCAGGGTTCGGCGAAAACCAGCACGCGGACTTTTTTAGCTATTTTCTCAATCCGTTCCAGCGTCTTTTCTGAAAGTTTTATATCCTCGTAGCATTTCTCGAATTCCCGTCTGTATTTTTGGTCAGCCTTTTCCAAAAATTCGCTGTATTTTATACCTTTTTCATACAATTCTCTGATCAACATAAAGTATCCACCTCCTGTTTCATTATAACATACTTCCCATGCCGGTGAAATCAAAATTGTATTATTAAAAGTTGTATGTTAAGATAAAGGTAAACATAGCCGCAGGAGAAAATTGCCATGGAGCTGAATTTAAAAATTCCCGGTATCGTAAAGGAAATATGTCTTGAATTTAATGCCCGGGGCCATCAAGCTTTTGTCGTGGGAGGTGCTCTCAGGGACATAATACTCGGGCGCGAAAGCCCCGATTACGATATAGCCACCGATGCTTTCCCGGAAAGGATTGCTTCCATATTTCCCGACGCAATTCCTTACGGCAATTTCGGCACAATGCTTTTACTCCGTGGTAATACAAAGATTGAAGTGACACCCTTTAGGGACGACGCCCCCGGCAGAAAACCAAATTATACTTTCGGAGGCACGATTTATACCGACCTGGCCCGCAGGGATTTTACCATAAATTCCATGGCCTACGACCCTATCGCCGGCGGATTCATCGACCCCTTCGGAGGCCTCAACGACCTGAAAGCGCGTACAATCAGGTGCACCGGCTCGACGAGGAGGATCTGGGAAGACCCCCTTCGAGCCTTGAGAGCCGCCAGGTTTCAGGCCCAGCTGGGTTTTACCATAGAACCGTCTACACTGTATTCCCTCAAAGCCTACGCACCAATGCTGGCCACTATTTCCCGGGAAAGGATAAGAGACGAACTGTCGAAGCTAATCACATCCGATCATCCCTTTGACGGCCTGGTGACTTTGGTGGTTACCGGGCTCATGAACTACATAATACCCGAACTCATGGAAGGCATGGGGATGAGGCACCATAACAAACCCGCCGACGTCCTGGAACACAACCTGCTGGCCTGCAAGTACGTCAAGAACTCCTTTCACCTCCGCCTGGCGGCCCTGCTCCACGATGTGGGAAAACCCAGATGTGCCGTGAAGGGTGAAAAAGGACTCGAATTTCCCGGTCATCATCTCAAGTCCGTAGAAATGGCAAAGCACATACTGAACAACCTGAGATTCGACAGTAGGACAATCAAAAAAGTGCTGCTGTTGATAGAGCACCATATGTTCGTATACTCGCCGGATTCCCCTCTCTCGGAAGCAAGGCGGCTGATTTCCAGGGTAGGCTGGGAAAACATATACGACCTCATAGAACTCAGGATGGCTGACCGGCTAGCCAGCGGTTTCAATGAGGCCGCAGGTCCCGGTTTAAAGAAACTTATAAACGACCTGGAAGCGCTGAAAAAGGAAAACTCCGATTACAAAATCAAGGACCTGGCCGTATCCGGAAAAGACCTCGTCGAAACTCTAGGAATCCGGCCAGGACCTATAGTGGGCAAACTACTGAACAGGCTTCTGGATGATGTTATTGAAAACCCGGAACTAAATAGCAAACGGACTTTACTGGAACTTGCTGAAAAGTATTTAAAGGAGGAGTCATATGAGGATAGGCATTATCAGTGACACGCACGGCAGCCCCGCGGCTTTCCGGAAGGCGCTGGATGTCCTGGGCAGGTGCGACTTCGTGCTCCATGCCGGCGACGTACTTTACCACGGTCCCAGGAATCCTCTACCCGAGGGCTATAACCCGAAAGAGCTGGCAGAAGTTATAAACAGCATCGATATTCCTTTGCTGATAGCCGCCGGAAACTGCGATGCACCCATTGACCAGATGCTAATCTCAGTCCCCATCCAGTCGCCTTACACGATGCTCTGCTTTGATAACCGCCGGCTGCTCCTAACCCACGGCCACGAGATAAATGAAGAAAGGCTCGAAGAACTTGCAGCCAGGTGGAAGGTTGACATCCTGGTCACCGGCCACACCCACGTGAAGAACATAAAAAAATTGCCCGGCCTCACCCATATAAACCCCGGGTCATGCTCGCTGCCCAAAGACGAAATACCCTCGGTAGGGTTGATAGACGGTTCACGGGTTTTATTGATCAACCTTGATACCGGTCAGACGCTGCAAACAGAAGAATTAGATTGAGTATAAGCCATACCGACAGGTTATTTAACCCGGCCGCTAAAGCCCGGAGGTTCCTGCATTCCGGGTTTGGCGATTTTTCCCGCCGGGAGCGGCCGGGCTTTAAGTAGACGGTATCCTTTATTTAGGCAAATATTAAAGTCCTATATCCTTTCTGTAATGCATCCCGTCAAAGCGGATCCTCGAAACCGCCTGGTAGGCGGTTTCCCTTGCCTCTTCCTCTGTCCTCCCCAGAGCAGTCACCCCCAGCACCCTTCCGCCCGCCGTGATTATTTTGCCGTGCTTTAAGGCAGTACCCGCGTGAAAAACCATCGCGCCTTCTCTTTCGGCATCTTCGATCCCGGCAATTTCCTTCCCTTTTTCGTAGTCCCCCGGATAGCCCGCCGATGCCAGTACGACGCAGACGGCCTTTTCGCCGGTCCAATTTATGCTGCATTCGGAAAGCCTGCCTTCAATAACGGCTTCTATAATGTCGACCAGGTCGGTTTTCAACCTGGGTACCACCACCTGGGTCTCCGGATCGCCGAACCTGCAGTTGAATTCCAGCACCTTCGGACCTTTAGAAGTCAGCATTAGGCCCGTATAGAGTACCCCTTTGAAGGGAATGCCTTCCAGACGCATTGCTTCAAGAGTTTTTCTGATTATGTTTTTATTTACGTATTCCGAAATATCGGGAGTATAATAATACGCCGGAGAGACAGCCCCCATGCCCCCGGTATTGGGTCCGCGATCTTTATCGTAAGCCCTTTTGTAATCCCTGCTGCACTCCATGGGCACGGCAGTAACTCCGTCGCAGAAAGCCAGCACTGTAACCTCGCGCCCTTCCAGAAACTCCTCGATGACCACCCGCCTGCCGGAATCGCCGAAGATTCCGTCTTTCATTATCGACTTCACGGCGGCGAGAGCTTCTTGCCTTTCCCGGGCCACTACAACGCCCTTACCGGCGGCAAGACCTTCGGCCTTGACCACCAGCGGAGTTTCCGAATCATGGATATACCGGACGGCTTCCCCGAGATCGTCGAATACCCGGTAGTCCGCCGTGGGGATACCGTATTTTTTCATGAGTTCCTTGGCAAACACTTTGCTCCCCTCAATTTTCGCGGCCGCTTTCGCAGGCCCGAATATCCTGAGCCCCCGATTTTCGAACTCATCGACTATACCCGTAACCAGCGGAACTTCCGGGCCTACCACGGTAAGGTCAATGCCCTCCTTCTCCGCGAAACCGGCAAGGCCTTTTACATCTTCGGCCTTTATATTAACGCATTCGGCCAGCGCCGCTATGCCCGCATTGCCCGGTGCGGAAAAGATCTTTTTCACCCTGGGGCTCCGGGCAATCTTCCAGACCAGGGCGTGTTCCCTGCCGCCGCCGCCAACTACCAGCACCTTCATCCCTTATATCCCCCCTCTTTCAGTGCTTGAAATGCCTTACGCCGGTAAACAGCATTGCTATACCTCTTTCATCGCCGGCTCTGATGGATTCCTCATCCCTCACGGAACCTCCGGGCTGAATTATGGCGGTAATTCCGGCGGCTGCCGCGGCTTCCACCACGTCCGGGAAGGGGAAGAAGGCATCCGACGCCAGTACGGCACCCCTTGCCCTTTCGCCGGCCTGAGCTATGCTCTGCCGGGTCGGCCATATGCGGTTTACCTGACCCATTCCTATTCCCACGGTGACCCTGTCTTTCGCCAGCACAATAGCGTTGGATTTAACGTGTTTTACCACCTTCCAGGCAAACATAAGATCCCTCATCTCCGCTTCGGTGGGGGGCCTTTTGGTTACAACCTTTAGGTTTTTTTCGTCAAAGTCCTTTACGTCAGGTTCCTGGACCAGCAGGCCGCCGCTCACCCTTTTGAGGTCCCAGCCGCGGTTCTGCCTTCCGGTCATATCCACTTCAAGAAGCCTCAGGTTTTTCCTGGCCTTCAGGATTTCAAGGGCGTCCGGGTTAAACCCGGGAGCTATTACGATTTCTAGGAATATCTTGGAAATTTCTTCAGCCGTAGCCGCATCAACGGGCCGGTTCAGCGCCACGATCCCGCCGAAAATGGAGACCGGATCAGCGGCGTATGCCTTTAAATAGGCTTCATGCAGATCAGCCCCGCAGGCGACTCCACAGGGATTCGTATGCTTTACCGCCACGGCACAGGGTTCTCCAAATTCGAGGACCAGGGCCAGGGCTGCGCCGGCGTCGTTTATGTTGTTGAAGGACAGTTCCTTGCCAGCCAGTTTCTTCGCCCCGGCTATGCCGGTTGGATCCCTCATATCCCTGTAAAAGGCCGCCATCTGATGGGGATTTTCCCCGTATCTGAGATCCCGCAACTTTTCAAAAGCAAGCGTAAGGTTTTTTGGAAAAACGCTTCCGGTACTTCCTTTTTCCTGTCCTTCAATGGTACCCCTTAGATATTCCGAAATCACTGCATCGTAATGGGCGGTATGTTCGAAGGCCTTTATAGCCAACTGCCTGCGAAAACTGCCGCCGACATCCCCTTTCTGTTTCAACTGATCGAGCACCACCGGGTAATCTCCGGGGTCGCATACCACTATGACGTGCTCGTGGTTTTTGGCAGCGGAGCGCAGCATGGCCGGTCCGCCTATATCTATGTTTTCAACGGCTTCTTCAAAAGTGACGCCGGGCCTTTCGATGGTTTGTTTGAACGGGTAAAGATTTACAGCCACCAGATCGATGGGCTGAATGCCGAGCTCCTCGATCTCTTTCAGGTGTATATTGTTATTCCGAAGAGCCAGTATACCGCCGTGGATTTTGGGATGAAGCGTTTTAACCCTGCCGTCGAGTATTTCTGGAAAACCGGTCACTTCCAATATCTTTGTAACTCCGACGCCGTTTTCTTCCAGAGTTTTTGCGGTTCCTCCGGTTGTGATAATTTCCACGCCCATTTCAAAAAGGCCCCTGGCAAAATCCACTACACCGGTTTTATCCGATACGGATATCAAAGCCCGCCTGATCATCAGAACTCCTCCTTTCTTATTAAAACCCTCCTGCCCACCACCTGAAGCCTGTTTTCCGCATAGAGCTTTATTGCTTCGGGCAGGAGCTCGTGTTCGACCCTTAACACTCTGGCGGCCAGACTTTCGGGGGTATCGTCGTCTTCCACCGCAACGGCCTTCTGAAGAATAATCGGCCCCGTATCGGTTCCCTCGTCCACGAAATGGACCGTGGCGCCGGTCACCTTGACCCCGTACTCCAGAGCTGCCCTGTGGACCCGAGTGCCGTAAAAACCCCTGCCGCAGAAAGATGGTATCAGTGAGGGGTGAATGTTGATTATTCTGCCGGAAAAGGCTCTTACAAAATGGAGGGAAAGCACCTTTATGAAACCGGCCAGTACCACGAGATCCACTCCTGCCCCATTTAGTAACTTAATCATCTCTTCTTCGTACTCTTCGGTACCACCGTAATCCTCCGGCCGAACGACGAAGGTCCTTATGCCGTGGTTTTTCGCCCTTTCCAGGGCGTACACCCCGTCCCTGCTGGATATGACTACCTCGACGGCGGCCTTTAAGTATCCCGATTCAATGCTGTCTATTACCGCCTGAAGATTTGTCCCGTTTCCCGAAACCAGGACTCCAAGCCTTAACGCCGGCAAAATACCACCCCACCTTCGCCTTTGCATATTTCGCCAATGTTCCAGACTTTCAATCCCCGGTTCCGGCATATTTTCAGTACTTTTTCGGCTTCATCTTCCGGTGCCACAATTACAAAACCTATACCCATATTAAAAGTCCTGTACATCTCCATTTTCTCCACATTTCCCATTTTTTGAAGGATCGAAAATATTGGCGGGATATCCCAAGACCCCTCGTTTATCCTTAATTCCAGTCCTCCGGGCAGGATACGGGGCAGGTTTTCGACAAGGCCCCCTCCGGTTATGTGGGCCATGCCGTGGATCTCCAATCCCGCCAAGTCCCTCACGACAGCAGCGTAAATTCTCGTAGGTGTCAGGAGTTCTTCGCCTACGGTCCGCCCCAGTTCATCAATGTAGGTGTTTATGGTAAGGCCCCCCCGGTCAAAAAGTATTTTTCTCGCCAGCGAGTAGCCGTTGCTGTGCAGGCCCGACGAGGTGATACCCAAGACTATATCCTTCTCTTTTATCTTCGACCCGTCGATTATCCTGTCTTTATCCGCCACTCCCACGGCAAAACCGGCCAGGTCGTACTCGTTCTCGCCGTAAAACTCCGGCATTTCGGCGGTCTCGCCGCCCACAAGGGCGCACCCGGCTTCCCTGCAACCCTGTGCCACGCCTTTCACGATGCCGGCTATCTTCTCGGGGACGAGTTTCCCGGTGGCGATATAGTCCAGGAAAAACATCGGCTCGGCGCCGTGGACCAGGATGTCGTTGACGCACATGGCCACGCAATCTATGCCTACGGTGTCGTGTTTGTCCATCATAAAAGCTATTTTGAGTTTGGTTCCCACTCCGTCCGCCCCCGACACCATCACCGGCCGCCGGTACCTTTCCACATCGAGCTCGAAGAAACCTCCGAAGCCGCCGATGTCTCCCAGAACCCCGCATCTATGGGTGGATTTGATGTGGGGCTTTATAAGTTCAACGGCCCTGTTGCCCTCATCCACATCCACCCCGGCTTCCCTGTAGGTCATCTTTTTATCCATAGGCCATCTCTCCTAACACTTTTCAAATAAATACTTCTTGCCTTCCCTGGGCACCTGCAGCGGATAATCACCGGAAAAGCAGCCGGTGCAAAAGTTATCCGCACCAAGCCCGGTGGATTTTACGAGCCCTTCGAGACTCAGATAACCCAGACTGTCGGCGCCTATGAACTTTCTTATGTCATCCACGGTGTAGCTGGCAGCTATGAGTTCCCTGCGGGTAGACGTATCTATGCCGAAATAACACGAAAACCCTATTGGGGGAGAGCTCACCCTGACGTGGACCTCTTTTGCTCCGGCGTCTTTCAGCATCTTCACTATCTGGCCGCTGGTGGTCCCCCTCACTATGGAATCGTCCACCATCACCAGACGCTTGCCCTTTATTACATCCTTCAGGGCGTTGAGCTTTAACCTCACCCCCAAGCTCCTCAACCGCTGGCTCGGCTGTATGAAGGTCCTGCCTATATACCTGTTTTTGATCAAACCAAATCCTAAGGGTATACCCGAGGCGGCGGCGAAACCCATAGCCGCCACCGTGCCGGAGTCAGGCACGCCTATAACCAGGTCCGCATCGGCCGGATGTTCAACAGCAAGGTTTCGACCGGCCTCCCAGCGGGCCGTGTGTACGTTTACCCCGTCTATGGTACTGTCCGGCCGGGCAAAATAGACGAACTCGAAGATGCAAAGGGAACGCCTCGCAGGACCCTTATACCTTACGCTCCTGAAGCCGTCCCGGTTTATTATCACTATCTCTCCCGGCTCGACATCCCTTACGAATTCAGCCCCGATGGTGTCAAAGGCGCAGCTTTCGGAGGAAATAATGTAGGAGCCGTTGTACCTCCCCAGGCCCAGGGGGCGCAAACCGTGGGGGTCCCGCACACCTATGAGGCTGTCTTCGGTCATTATAGCCAGAGCATACGACCCTCTGATCCGGTCCATGCAGCCCTTTACGGCCTTGATAAGATCCCCGGAAGCTTCCCTGGCTATGAGGAAAGCGATTACCTCGCTGTCAACGGTAGTCTGGAATACGGTGCCGCTCTCTTCAAGCTCCCGCCTGATATCATCCGCATTAACCAGATTACCGTTGTGAGCCACCGCCAGGGCCCCCTTCCTGTACTTAACCACCAGGGGTTGAGCGTTGTTCAGCGTGTTGGCCCCCGTGGTGGAGTACCGTACATGCCCGATGGCTATGTGCCCCGAAAGGCTGTCGAGAATCTTTTCGTTGAACACTTCGGATACGAGTCCCAGACCCCTGTAGTAATTGATACCTTTCCCGGAACTGACGGCGATGCCGGCGCTCTCCTGTCCCCTGTGCTGTAATGCGTAAAGGCCGTAGTATACGGTCCTGCTTATCGCCGGATCCTCATGATTTGAATATATTCCAAGAACTCCGCACGCTTCCTTGAGTTTGTCATCCATCATTCTTCAACCTTCCGTTTTATCGAATCGTGCCAGACACAGGTCATCTTTTCAAGTGAAACGCTTAGTCTACCTGTAATACTTCCATCGTTTTTGACCGTTATATCCATGCG
Source organism: Thermosediminibacter litoriperuensis (assembly GCF_008124715.1). Taxonomy (GTDB): domain Bacteria; phylum Bacillota; class Thermosediminibacteria; order Thermosediminibacterales; family Thermosediminibacteraceae; genus Thermosediminibacter; species Thermosediminibacter litoriperuensis. Next base: position 43,172 of record NZ_VNHO01000003.1, read on the forward strand.
CTCCGGGTAAACAAACCCCAGCACGGTGATCTCCACGCCCAGTTCCTCTGCCAGCTCTATTAAAGTTGAAAGGTTTTTTTGCGGTAGACTTGCGATTATCCTCGACTGGCCTTCACCGAAAAGCAGGGCGTCAGCCCTGAAACCGGTATGAATCTCACCTTTAAACCCCAGGCCGCCGGCTATACAGCTTTCGGCCAGCGCAACGGCAAGCCCCCCTTCGGATATGTCGTGGGCTGAGCTTAGAAGCCCCAGTTCAATGGCCTTCAGGCAGCACTGCTGTACCCTTTTCTCCCTCTCCAGCTCGACCCTCGGAGGCCTGCCTCCCTGAATTCCGAAAATTTGCTTCAGGTATTCGGAGGCGCCGAGTTCGTCGGTATTAAGGCCCAATAGAACCACCACATCGCCTTCTTTTTTAAAGGCCATGGTGCAATGCCTTTCCACGTCTTCCAGCAGCCCGACCATACCCACCACGGGAGTCGGGAAAACGGCCCTTTCTTTCGTCTCATTGTAAAAGCTCACGTTGCCGCTTATAACCGGGGTGCCCAGGGCTTTTGCTGCATCGGAAATACCGTCTATGCATTTTTCGAACTGGTAAAATATCTCGGGTTTTTCCGGGGTGCCGAAATTAAGGCAGTCGGTTACGGCTAAAGGTCGGGCGCCGCTCACTACCAGATTTCGTGCGGCTTCGGCCACCGCCTGCTTGCCCCCCTCGTAAGGATCCAGGTAGCAGTAAAGTCCGTTGCAGTCCGTCGTCAGGGCGATTCCCTTGCGGGTGCCTTTTATCCTTAGCACGGCCGCGTCGGAACCGGGAGATACCACTGTGTCGGTGCGGACGGTGTGGTCGTACTGTTGGTAAACCCAGGCTTTGCTAGCGATATTTGGGGAGGAAAGAAGCCTCAAAAGCACTTCATTTAGATTCGAGGGCATTTCCAACCTGGAGTAATCTATATCCGTATTGTCTATATAAGCCGGCCTCCTGCCTTCCCGCTTCATCACCGGCGCACCATCCGCCAGAGACTTGACCGGAACTTCGGCTGCCACCCGGCCGCTTTCCAGCACCCTCAGCATGCCGTCGCCAGTCACCGTGCCTATTTTTACGGCGTGCAGGTCCCATTTTTCGAAGATCTTCTGTACATCCTCTTCATGCCCCTTCTCCACTATGACCAGCATGCGCTCCTGGGATTCCGAAAGCATTACTTCATACGGCGTCATCCCTTCCTCCCGCCTGGGAACCAGGGCTACGTCCAGCTCTATACCCGTGCCCGCCCTGGCGGCCGTCTCCGAACAGGCGGAAGTCAAGCCGGCGGCACCCAGGTCCTGAATTCCCACAACCCACCTGTTCTTCCGTAGTTCAAGGCAGGCCTCCAAAAGCAGCTTTTCCATAAACGGATCTCCCACCTGCACCGACGGCCGCTTCGAGGTGGAATCCTCCGAAAGCTCTTCGGAAGCGAAACTGGCCCCGTGGATGCCGTCCCGGCCCGTGGCCGAACCCACCAGCATCACCGAATTGCCCACGCCTGCAGCTCTCCCCCTGACGATCTCTTCGTGGCGGATTATTCCCACGCACATGGCGTTGACCAGGGGATTATCCCTATATGCTTCGTTGAAGTAAACTTCACCGCCTACGGTGGGTATTCCCATGCAGTTGCCGTAATCGGCTATGCCCGAAACCACGCCTTTCAATAGATATTTTACCCTGGGGTCGTCCGGTTCGCCGAATCTCAGGGAATCCAGCAGGGCTACCGGCCTTGCTCCCATTGCGAATATGTCGCGAATTATTCCTCCCACACCGGTGGTGGCACCCTGATAGGGTTCCACCGCCGACGGATGGTTGTGGCTTTCAATCTTCATTACCACTGCCAGATTATCGCCTATATCGACAATGCCGGCATTCTCACCCGGCCCCTGGAGCACGTGGCCCCCCTCGGTGGGAAATCGTTTCAGCACCGGCCTGGAATTTTTATAGCTGCAGTGCTCGGACCACATGACGCCGTACATGCCCAGTTCCACGTTATTGGGCTCCCGCCCCAGCGTCTTTACGATTTCCTCGTACTCGTAGTCCGACAGCCCCAGTTTTTTTGCATCATCCCTGCCTGCCACTCTTTACCCTCCCCTCGAAGTAATCCAGGATCGACTCGAAGAGCTTTCTGCCGCCGGTGTTTCCCAGAATCTCTTCGGCACAACGCTCCGGATGGGGCATCATGCCGAGGATATTCTTGCCTTCATTGAGTATGCCCGCAATGTTTTCAAGGGAACCGTTGGGGTTGGCATCGCCGGTCACCATGCCGTTCCTGTCGCAGTAGTAAAACGCGATCCTGCCTTCGGCCTTCAACCTTTCTATAGTTTCCCTGCCGGCGTAGTAATTGCCCTCCCCGTGGGCTATGGGCATTCTTACGACCTCACCCCGCCTGTACAGGTTCGTAAAGGGCGTATCCACGGTCCCGACTTTCAGATACACATCGTGACAGTGAAATTTAAGATCCTCGTTTCTCATCATGGCTCCGGGCAGAAGGCCGGACTCCAGGAGGATCTGAAACCCGTTGCATATACCCAGGATCAGCTTTCCTTTTTCGGCTGCCCTGTAGACGCTGGCCATGGCCGGCGAAAACCTGGCAATCGCCCCGACCCTGAGGTAATCTCCGTAGGAGAAGCCCCCCGGCAGTATTATCAGATCAAAATCGTCCGGTGAGAAGCGATCTTTGTGAAATACGTACTCGGCAGGCTGCCCCAGGACGTTCCTCCACACGTGATAGCAGTCGATATCGCAGTTTGAGCCGGGAAAAACGATAACAGCGCACTTCATAAGTTTTCCTCCGCTATCTCAAAAGTGAAGTCTTCGATAACCGGATTCGCCAGGAGCTTCTCGCACATCTCCCGAACGGCCCGGTCCGCGGCTTCCCTGTCTTCTGCTTCTAAAGTTATCTCTATCAGTTTTCCGGCGCGCACGTCTTTCACTCCCTTGAATCCCAGTTGATTTAAAGCCCCTTTGATGGCGGTGCCCTGCGGGTCGAGCACGCCGGGCTTAAACCTCACGTGAATTCTTGCAAGATACATCACAATTCCTCCATCGATTTTAATTTTAGGGGGTAACAGCCCAGTGCCTTCGTGTCTTGGCCGCTACCATGCTATAAAATTTTCATACTTTAACCCTGCTCAGTATTTCCTTATAGGCTTCCTCTACCCGGCCCAGATCCCTGCGGAAGCGGTCCTTGTCCAGTTTTTCCCGGGTCTTTGCATCCCAGAAGCGGCACGTATCGGGTGATATTTCATCGGCCAGGAGTATTTCGCCGCCGAATCTCCCGAATTCCAGCTTAAAATCCACCAGGACAATGCCCTTATTTATAAGGTACTCCTTTAAAATCTCGTTGACCCTGAAGGAGGTTTCTTCGATGAATCTGATCTCATCTTCTGCGGCAAGGTCCATCGCCAGGACGTGGTAAGTGTTTATCATGGGATCGCCAAGCTCGTCGCTTTTATAACAGAATTCGAGCACCGGCCTTTTGAGCTCCAATCCTTCTTCTAATCCAAGCCTTTTCGCCATGCTTCCCGCAGCGATGTTTCTCACGATAACCTCCAGCGGCAGGATATTCACCGCTTTGACCAGCATTTCTCTATCGCTCAAAAGCTTTACAAAGTGGGTTTTTATACCGTTTTTTTCGAGAAGCTCGAATAACACCGCCGAAATTTTATTGTTGAGTTCGCCTTTGTCCCGGATGGTCCCCCTCTTTTGTCCGTTGAAGGCCGTAGCATCGTCCTTGAACTCCATCACGAACAGCTTCTCATCGTCGGTGCGGTATACCCTTTTTGCCTTGCCTTCGTAAACCATGGCCGTTTTTTTCATACATTCTTCACCTCATCCTTTATTTTTTCATCTTTTACCACTACTTCCCGGGCCATGCTCTCCCTGTATTCTTTAAGCTTTGCCTTCAAGCCCGGGTCATTCAAAGCCATTATTTCCACAGCCAACAGGGCCGCGTTCTTCGCGCCGTCGATCGCCACGGTGGCCACAGGTACACCCGGGGGCATCTGGACTATTGAAAGCAGGGCATCCAAGCCGTCAAGGGCACTCGACTTTATCGGAACCCCTATGACCGGAAGCGTGGTAAGGGCGGCTATAACACCGGGCAGATGGGCCGCCTTTCCCGCTCCAGCGATAACCACGCTGAAACCTTGGGTTTCGGCGTTTTTTGCGAACTCCATCGCCCGCTCGGGGGTACGGTGAGCCGAAATCACCGAAACCTCAAACTCCACCCCGAACTTCCTTAAAATATTCAGAGCATCCTTCATAACACCATAGTCGGAATCGCTGCCCATTAAAATTGCCACCTTTTTATTTTCCATATTGTCCCCCTCGTTCTCATAAAAATAAAAGGTAGAGAGGAAACTCTCTACCTAAAGAAGCCATAAAGGGTTCAGGGTAATAGCCGGCCAACCCTTATAGCCAGGACGGTTTACGGCCGCCCGGTAGAGACTTCCAGGCCCTATTCCTGGAATTATATAAGGGACTTGCTCTTTTATTAAATTTGTTCACAACTCTACTTACATAATATCATATATCCCTTCAATAATCAACAGTTTTTCCGAACATTTATAACGTATACTGTTGATATCGTACGTATCTTAATTAAAATACCGGCCGTTCAAGGCCGGTCTTATATTTCCTTCAAAAAAGCACTGATTCTCTCTACTGCCTCTTCGAGGTTTGCCATCGAAGCAGCATAGGCTATTCTTATAAAGCCCTGGCCGGTCTCCCCGAAGGCGCTGCCGGGAACCACAGCCACCTTTTTCTCCTTCAGGAGCCTCTCGGCGAATTCCTCCGACGAAAGGCCGGTATTTATTATAGACGGGAAAATGTAAAAGGCGCCCTTCGGTTCGAAGCACTCAAGCCCCATATTTTTCAAGCTGTTAAAAAGGTAGATCCGCCTTTTGTCATACTCGCTGCGCATAAGTTCTATATCGGCGTCACCGTTTCTCAGAGCTTCTATGGCCGCATACTGTCCCATGGTGGGAGCGCAGGTCACACTGTACTGGTGGACTTTCAGCATTTCCGCCGCCAGGCCCTGAGGAGCCGCGATGTATCCGAGCCTCCAGCCGGTCATCGCATAGGCCTTTGAAAAGCCGTTTATAGTCACCGTTCTCTCGCGCATTCCCGGAATCGTCGCAAAAGCCGTGTGCCTGACGCCGTAGGTGAGCTCTGCGTATATCTCATCGGTAACCACGATGAGATCGTGCTTTTCGGCAATTCGAGCGATGTCCTCCAGCTGTTTGCGGTTCATGACCGCTCCTGTAGGGTTATTGGGATAAGGCAGTATCAGTACCTTTGACCTGGGGGTTATGTACCTTTCCAGTATATCGGGTTTCAGGACGAATTCGTCCTCCTGATGGGTAGGCACGGAAACCGGCCTGCCCCCTGCGAGAATCGTGCAGGGTTTATACGCTACAAAAGAGGGTTCGGGGATGAGCACTTCGTCCCCCGGGTTTAACAACGTCCTCAAGGCCACGTCGATTGCTTCACTGGCGCCTATCGTGACTATTATTTCCGTTTCCGGAGCGTACTGAAGCCCGAAACGGCGTTTCAGATAATCAGCTATCGCGCGGCGAAGTTCCATCAGGCCGGGATTGGGAGTATAGGAAGTTTTTCCCTCGTCGAGAGCCCTTTTCGCCGCACCGCATATGTGGGAAGGAGTGACGAAATCGGGCTCTCCTATGCACAGGGATATTGCTTCAGGCATCTGGCTTACCAGATTAAAAAAATGCCTGATGGTGGAAATCCGGACTTCTTTAACACTTTCCGATACGTATTTTTTGTAATCCACGGAAACTCCTCTCCCTTCTTTTGTGACGCGTAACAGCAGTCACCTGCCGTTACGCAGCAAATCAAGATTTATTTCTATCGTATTCATATGCATAATAGCGGCACAAATCTTTCAGAACGCAATTTTGACATTTTGGTTTCCTGGCCGTGCAGACGCGCCGCCCGTGATTGATAAGCCAGTGATGGGCCCTTATCCAGTATTCCCTTGGTACCTTTACAGTCAGGTCCTTTTCAACACCCAGGGGATCCTTTCTGTCGGAAAAACCCAGGCGCCTGGCCACCCTGAACACATGGGTATCCACCGCAAAGGCCGGTTTCCCAAAGGCGTTGGCCAGAATTACGTTGGCGGTCTTACGGCCCACGCCTGGCAGTTTAATGAGCTCGTCAAATTCATCCGGGACTCGGCCGCCGTATTTTTCCATGATTATACGGGAAGTCTCGATTATGTTTTTGCTCTTGCTCCTGAAGAGGCCGCACTCCTTTATGTCTTCCTCCAGTTCATGGCGCTTGGCGCCGGTAAAGTCTTCCGGTCCTTTATATTTTTTGAAAAGCTTCGCGGTGACCTGATTTACCCGCCGGTCGGTGCACTGGGCGGAAAGTATTGTGGCCACGAGGAGCTGGAACGGGTTCTCGTATCTCAGGGCCGTGGTCGCTTTCGGATAAGACTCCTCAAGCAGGGCAAGTATCTTCCGGATGCGCTCTTTTTCCTCTTCGCTGATCCGAATATTGCCGTTTAAATCCTTTTCCCTCATAGCCATCCCTATCTTCAGCCATTTTCTTTGCTCATTTCTTTTAAAATCTCTATCTCTTTTTTGTAGTTTTCCATACCCCCGGGGGTCTCCAGCAAAAAGGGCCTGCCTTTTAAGGCAGGGTGAGTTATAACTCTTTTTACGGTTTCAAGGCCGAGTAGCCCTTCGCCCAGGTTGGCATGCCGGTCCTTACGGCTGGCCAAACCGAATTTACTGTCGTTCAGGTGCACAGCTTTAATTTTATCTAGCCCCAGCACCCGGTCAAATTCCTTCAGGACCTCGTCTAGGCGGTCCTTAACATCATATCCGGCACCGTAAAGGTGGCAGGTGTCTATGCACACACCGAAGGCATGGGGAATTCCGGTTTTATCCATTATATCGTACAACTGCTCAAAGGTATATCCCACCTCGCTGCCCGAACCGGCCATAGTCTCTAAAAGCACCATCACCTTTTCCTCGCCCGTAACGACCTCTTTTAAGACCGACGCAATTCTTTCAATACCTGCTTCCACTCCGTCACCCAGGTGGCTTCCCGGATGTATCACGAGGTATGGAGCTCCCACCTTTTCAAGCCTCTCCAGGTCTTCCCTTAGCACCCTCCTTGTGAAATCCGCCGTCTCCTTTTTATTAGCCGCCATGTTCACGGTGTAGGGCGCGTGGGCCACCATGGGCCCGAAGTTTTCCTTCTCCCGCAGTTGTAAGGACTTTTTGACATCGATTTCGTCAAGGGCCTTAACGGCGCCTCCCCGCGGATTCCGGGTGAAAAACTGAAGGGTGTTGGCTCCGATGGAGAGGGCTTCTTTCAATGCATTTTGGTAACCCTTTGAAATCGATATATGGGCGCCGAAAAGCATTGCAAATTCTCCTTTCCTCATTTGCTCTGCACCTGTTCGTATACCCTGATGAAGTTCTTCCCTAATATTTTTTCGATATCTTCATCGGAGTAACCTCGGTATACGAGGCCACGGGTAATATTCCAAAACTTTTCACAGGATTCCAATCCTGGAACCTCACCGCTAAAACCGTCGAAGTCGGAACCAAGGCCGGCACAGTCCACTCCTCCGATGTTGACTATATAATCGATGGCGTCCAGTGCCTTTTCCAGGTTCCCTCCTTCACCGCCGTAGCTAGCAAAGTAAAAGCTCACTCCGATAACTCCGCCTTTTTCCGCTACGGCCTTAATCTGGTTGTCATCAAGGTTCCTTGGTATATCCATGAATTTCCTCGGAAGCGAGTGGGAGACGATGACCGGCTTTGTGGCCGTTTCCATGGCATCCCAAAAACCCCGGGGGGATATGTGGGCCAGGTCTACAATCATTCCCAGCCTCTCCATTTCCTTTATAACCTCGACTCCAAAACTCGAAAGGCCTCCTCCGCTCCTGATATCGCCCGCACCGTCGGCAATCGGGTTTCTATTGTTCCAGGTCAGAATCAGCGAGGAAACTCCCAGTTCCCGGTATATTTCAATCATATCAAGGTCTCCCTGAAGGGCTTCACCGCCTTCTATACTTATCAATGCAGCGATCTTCCCTTCCGCCGCAGCTTTTTTAATGTCACCGGCGGACCTGGCCAGGATCACGTCCCCAGCGTTTTTCTCGAACTCGCGCTTTAAGGCGGCAATCCCTTTTAGCGTAGCGTGGACCGCATCGCCGTACCATTCGGGCCGTACGAACACCGAAAATACCTGGGCTTTAATTCCCCCGCCTTTGAGCCTGGGTATATTTATATGACCCTCCTGCGACCTTTCTCCGAGAGTTCGCTTGCCGTCTAACACCTGAAGGATGGTGTCGCAGTGGGCGTCGAAAACGATGCTCTCCCTGTGGAGCCTCAAGGCTCTCTGTTCTTGTTCTTCGCTAAGCTGAAACACGGAATTATAACTCCCCTCTCTCTCCGGGTTATTAACTTATATTTTAACTTAATTAATTCGATTTTTCTATATATAAATCATTGACACTATTCTTCTATCAAAAAAGTTATCTATTTGTAACTGAATTAACTTGGACGTCAGCAGCGACCGCTTACTAATATGTGACAAAATATATAAAAAACCCCTTAACCCCCTTAACGGGGCGAGAGGTTTTCCCTTAATATATATGAATCCCATCGAGCTTTAATTGCGATAAGCGGATATCGGGAGTCCCCAAACATCTACCGGCGACAAACTCCCCGTGACAATCCGAACCGCCGGTCACCAAGAGATTATTCGATTTGCATATTTCAAGACAGTATCGGGTGATTTCTGGACTATTCTCAGGATGATAGCATTCTATACCTCTAATCCCCTCGCCGATCATGAATGCAATTAAAGCCTTATAATCCTTATCATAAAACGATGCACCCGGGTGTGCTAATACCGGAACCCCTCCGGCCATGCAAATCGCTTTTATCGCTTCGCCGGGAGAAGCAAATTCGAGTTTTTCAAAAGGATTTCCCCAGTCGTTGAATAAATTGAAAAAGTCTTTATAGCTTCTGCATAACTTTTTATCGATCAAGTAATTTAAAGCTTTCCATCCTCCTCTCTCCGGATTATTTTTATATTTTTTATATTCATCGAAACAAACAATCGGAAACTTCCTTTCGAGATATTTTATGCTTTCATCATCCTTTTCCTCCATTAATTCTCGGTTTCTTTTCAGTAGCGTCTGCAGCTCTTTGTTTTCAGGTTGGATTCCCAAACCCAGAATATGATAATTCCGGTTGTTATAAGTAGTATTAACCTCCACTCCATTTATAAATTTGAGCCCATGTTTCTTAGCTAATGCAGCGGTTTCATCAAGATTTTCCGTGGTATCATGGTCCGTTACGGCAAAAAGTTTAATACCTGCGCTTAGCAGCTTTTTTAGCAGGGTTTTTGGTCTCCAAGTGCCATCGGAAGCTGTTGTATGAATGTGCAAATCCACTTTTATATCGTCAGTTTTCCATTCCCCATAAAACGTATTGTTCACTTATTAATCCTCCGATTTCCTAAGATAAGCGTTTTACAGTCAGATCAACCGAAATATAAATAGCCCCAAAACCAAAAAGAGAAGAAGGAAAAAAAAGCTAAAGGGCGAATCAATTATCATCATACACAAATTTAAAGCAACAAGCAATACTAATACCTCAATTCAAAAAACAGGCCGTATAATAGATGAACAGTTATTTTACAGTGCTCGTTTTAAAGTCGTATCCGAATTACCCATGGTTGAAACATTTTCTCTTAACCAGCCGTTATATGACGTTATTATATGATATATTATTAGGGAGTGCTTTTTTCGTATTTTTCTGGTGACGCATAACAGTATTGAAGTCTATTTTCAAGAGGAGGGAAATATTTTGAACGAGGTCATCAATGTCATAAAAACCCGCAGGAGCATCCGGCGGTTCAGGCCGGAACAGATAAAGGAGGAGGAAATACAAACGATCATCGAGGCAGCGATCCACGCCCCCAGCGGACACAACGAGCAGCCCTGGCATTTTACCGTAATACAGGATAGGGAACTTATAGACCACTTCAGCCGTGTGACGAAAAAGGTCATGGCCGAATCGGAAATAGAATGGATAGCGGCCATGGGACGCAATGAGAAACTGCACATTTTTTACAATGCGCCCACGATAATCGTGGTATCGGGCAGGAAGAATTCATATTCCGCCCTGATCGATTGCAGCGCTGCCACGCAGAACATGCTGCTGGCCGCCCACAGCCTCGGACTGGGTTCGTGCTGGATAGGCCTGACCAGTTTTCTGTTTAAAATTGAGGAAGAGGTGAAAAAACTTTCGCTGCCGGACGGGTACGAGCCATATTTCACCGTGGCCCTGGGCTATCCTGACCCAGCAAAGCAACCGCGCCCCATTGAAAGAAGAAGGAACGTCGTAAACTACATAAGGTAACGCCAAAGCATTAAACTTGACCGTGAATGAAATCAAAAAGGCCCGGGATCGTTATATGTTCAGCTAACTCATAGCCATAATGATCACTTGGATGATGTATAAAAATTCATGGGGGGTCATATATGTTAAGAACCAACATTGAAAAAACGGTAATTCAATCGGTTCAGGGAAAAATCCATCATCCCATTGCCGCATCACCTTTTAGAATAGGATATGATGGAAGCGTAAATATACTGCCGGCTACCGGAGGTATTACATACAATGTGAGCCTCGGCGACCCCGCTTTCGGGTTGTCCGGCGACCATATAGAACCGGGCGTTTCCATTAGAAACGAAGATAAAAACGAAAACAATGCCCTCATGATGCTGTCATGCATCGGAAATGATGCAAGGGTAGTAACCGGCGACGCAAAAGGTGCAAAAGGGGTTGTTATAGGAAAACACGGAGGAATCGAGCACGTCATTCTCCAATTTAAAAAAGAAGACATGGAAAAAATGGCGGTAGATGATAAAATACTCATCAAAGCCTGGGGACAGGGTCTAAAACTTCTCGACTACCCTGAGATCGTGGTAATGAACATTGATCCCCGCCTGTTCTTAAACATACCTATAATTGAAGAAAACGGCATACTTAAAGTCCCCGTAGTTGCCGAAGCCCCGGCACACCTTATGGGTTCGGGCCTCGGTGCGGCGACAGCTTTCAGCGGAGACTACGATATAATGACCGGCGACAAAGACGAAATCTTAAATCTTGGCCTTGACCAGTTAAGATTCGGCGATTTGGTTTTACTGAAAGATTGCGACAACACCTACGGAAGAGGATATTTAAAAGGAGCCGTAACCATCGGCATAGTAATACACAGCGATTGCGTCAAGATGGGTCACGGACCGGGCATCACCACCATCATGACCTGCAAAACAACCAAAATTAAAGGAATAATAGATAAGAACGCTAATATAATGAATTATATCGATTATTTGAATTTGGAATAGGTTTTTCTGCCAATAAATAAAGAGTCTTTTAAGAGACTCTCAGATTGTAGACAAACACCGCTTTTTGGATACACAGCCTAAAAGCGGTGTTTTTTTCCCTCTATAATAACCATTATGTATGATCAGTGTACTCCCACCAAATTATTGTCAATGCATAGCAAACTGCACAAGTAAAAGCCAATATCAAATAGCTCCATATGTTCAATAGACTTTTAAACTCACCAAGAGCACCGCTGTATAAGCCGGGAATTAACCAGGGGAAGTAATAACGTAGATTGGTAATAGCAATAAATTGATCCAAAATCAAAGTTAACACTAAAAAACCTAAAGCTGCTAAATAACCTTTACTCCACAATGCAAAAAGTGAAATCGGTGTACCTAATGCCATAGCTAATAAAGCAGTGATAAAATAGATCTTGATGTTTTCATAGAAAACTTTATACTCCCAATTAGTTAAGTTCAATGCTTTCCCTATTATAATCCCTAAAATTAAATTAGAAATTGCTAAACTAGAACACCAGATAATATAAACAAAAAGTTTCGCATTTAATATTTTAGCACGAGAAACCGGCAATGAGAGTAAATCTCTCACCGTTCTGTCCACGTACTCCCTTCCAAAGATATAACTTGCAACAAAACCGAACACTATTATTCCTCCAAATCCTACCACTTGCGATAAAAAAGAAAAATAAGAATTCCAATCGGCAGAAAAGGTCAGTATAGCGGCTTTAGAACTTATAATTCCTAATTTATGAGTTAATATTGGGTTTTGCAAAATTATTATCATAAGGCAGCCCATAATGGGTCCCAAAGCGAAAGCAGCAAAACTAATCCATATTGCGTTCGAATGCTTTAGTTTCAATAGTTCCGCAATAAATGCTCTTTTTAGCCCCTTCATACATTAACCCTCCTCGTTGCTTATGGTTCTTATGAAGAAGGATTCCAAATCCTCTTCAAAAACATATAAGGTTCTTGGAGGCAAACCGGCATTAACCAAACATTTACAAATAATTTCAGGATCACTTATTGCTTTGTAATCGTATATTTCAATCATCCTTCATCATTAATACTTGAAAAAATACTATTATTTTTTAGCAATTCTACAGCTTTCATATTATCACGAGTTTCTACTATTAATTTCTTTAAAACCTGTTGCTCTAATTGTTCCGATTCTAATTCTTTAATAAGCCTGCCCTTATGTATAATGCCGATTTTTGTGGCCAATTTAGCAATCTCGTTTAAGATATGACTGGAAATAAAAATAGTGGTTCCTCGTTTAGAAAGTTCTACAAGTATCTGCCGAATCTCTATAATCCCCGCCGGGTCCAATCCATTCATAGGTTCGTCTAAAATGAGTAGTTTGGGTTCATGCATTAGTGCTTTTGCCAATCCCAATCGCTGTAGATTGCCCAATGATAGATATTTGGCCTTAGTATTTCGATAATCCGAGAGTTTTAATCTTTCAATAACGTTGTCTATTAACTTGTTATCGGTTAATTTTCGTAAATGAAAATACACTTCAAGGTTTTCTCTAACCGTAAGGTTAGGATATGAATGAGTAGTTTCGACTAAGTATCCCACATTATTCCACTGATTAAAATTTTTACTTATATCTTTTCCAAACAGCAACACAGTCCCCTGTGTTGGCTTTATCATTCCGAGTAACATTCGTATCGTAGTAGTTTTCCCGGCACCATTTAACCCTAAGAAACCATATATTTCTCCAGGCTCTATTTTAAGTGAAATATTATTAACCGCAATCAAATTCCTAAATTTTTTTGTGAAATTATGCACCTCGATTACTTTCATTTTTCAATCCTCCATTCCAATTGTCATTCCCCTTAAATATCTGTTCTGCCAATCCTGTAACCAACAGCTTTATAGCTTCGTGATAATATTCACCTATTTGTTTTTCATACAATGTTGTAATAAAAACCGCTCTTAAAGCTGCTGAAATAGTATTAATATCACCGCTCTCCTCGATTTCCAATACCTTTAGCAGGTTTTTTATAAAGATAGAATCAAAAGAGTGATGTTTTTTAATCACTTCATCCGGCAGCTTTCTCAAAATAATCTCTATTTCATTGCCTTGGATAAGATTAATCAAAGAAGAATTTTTTACGAGCACAAATGCTTCAAAAATAGCATCAATAAATTTGGTTTTAGGGTCAGAATCTTTTTTAGACAGATTTTCCATTAATTGACTCAATATTGCGTGCTGAATCTTTTCTACAACTTCAAAAAATAACATCTCTTTTGAACCGTAAAATATATAAAACGCTCCCTTTGAAATTCCTGCCATTTTAGTGAGTTGTTCCACGCTGGTTTTCTTAACCCCAAATTTCTGCAAACACTCTTCAGCTGCGGCTAGTAATCTACTCTTAATTAGAGCTTTTTCCCTTTCAGAAAACGCAGCAGGCATTATATACCTCCTTTTAAAATATATGACCATTTTTATATTCACGGTCATATTGTATCATTGTTTATATAAAATATCAACGAATAACTTACATTGCCGGGTATTATCACCATCATAACCTGCAAAACAACTAAAATTAAACCTCCGCTGTATAAAATTATCCGGCCGGGACAAAAATATCCTTAAACAATAATGAAGGATCGGAGCAGAACCATGATTTCGACCGTGAATACCAACATAGAGGATATCCCCCAGATATCCAAGGAAATGAAACTCATAGAAAGGGAACTAATGCGGGTGATCGAGGAAAGCGATGAACCGGTCCGCGGTATACTGAGAGACTTCTTCGCCGGTGGAAAGCGGCTCAGGCCCAAGCTAGTACTGCTTTCGGGACTTTGCTTTTCTCCTGTAAACACGAAAATGATCTATTCGGCCGTAGCCGCCGAATTGATACATACCGCGTCTCTGATACACGACGATGTGATAGACCGGTCCGATTACAGGCGAAACCGCCCCACAATAAATTATGTTTACGGCAACCATACTGCCGTCCTTGCCGGTGACTTCGTTTTCGCCAAAGCTTTTGAAGTGCTCTGCAGGTACAACCTGAATCGATGCATGGGGTACCTGGTTGACGCCATCCAGGAAATGTGCGCGGGCGAGATCATGCAGGCTCGTGATAGTCCGGACAAAACGGTTGATGAAGATCACTATTTCAGGACCATAGAAAAAAAAACGGCGTCGCTTATCGCAGCCTGCTGCAAATCAGGCGCCGACTGCGGCAAAGCCGGTGAGGTGCAGATAGAAAAAATGGGGCTTTTCGGCCTGTATCTGGGTTACGCCTTCCAGATAGTAGACGATATACTGGACGTAACCGGCGATACAAGCGAGATGGGAAAACCCGTAGCCCACGACCTGGAAGAGGGAAAAATAACCCTGCCCTATATATATCTTCTGCAGGACAGCGTGTTGGGGGCTAAATACCGGGATATTCTGTCGGACAGAAAACTGGCGGCCGGTATGAAGGCCCAGATCATCCGTGATCTCAAGCAGTCGGCTGCTATCACGAAGACCTATGCAAAGGCTGAAGAATGCGTTAAAAAGGCCAGAGAAATCTTGGACGGGCTGCCCGATTCAATTTACAAGGAGATATTGACAGACCTTTCCGGGAAGGTAATAAAAAGGAACAGGTGATCAAAGCCTGTTCGTTTTTCTTAGCTGGGAGCAAACACCGTGCATCAACCTGGCATAATATCCGCACCAGTTTAAGAGCTCCGCCGTGACCAGCTTGCGCCCGCCGGTGTAGGCTTTCGGATCCGACAGGTACATGGCCATGAGGCCGTCCACGACCGTGCTGTGAAAAACGGGATATCTTAATTTTGCCGATTCTTCCAGGGAATTTTGGTAAAACAACTTCAACCGTTCTAAACATTTTATCTCATTGGTGTAGTAACTTACGAAATTCAGATCGCCGCCATCCTTATCCTCATCCAAGTCGATGTAATAGTCCAGCAGGATGTGCAGGCCGCAGATCCAGGGAAAATACGATTGAAATATTTTCCAGGCCTCAAGGTTGTCCAGTTCCGGATCGGCGGCAGCCGCCACCAGCATGAAAATTCCCAGCGTAGAACCCGCGGCTGCGGAAAACTCCCACCCGCTGATTTCGGGAAAGTAATCCAGGTAGTTGCTGAACCACCCGGCCATTCTGCATTCCCTGATTTCCGGCGCCAGGTGTTTGTATACCTGTAGGTCCGAGTAAAGCCTCGCCAGAAAGAGAATCTTCTCCCTTATTATGGTATAAGAGGGCAGAGTGGATACAAATTTTTTGCACTCACTGACCAATAACGTAAGGTACCCGCCATCGTTTCTGTAAGGGTAATACTTGTAATAATCGTTGTAACTCTCCCCCGGAAGCAGGGCATCGATCATGGCCAGGTGAAGCTGCCTGAAAGCCTCTTCTTCCATAACTCCTGCCCTATCGCATAAATTGTCCAGGTAATCGCTAATTGTCTGGTATGATACTATGAAATGAACCATGTCCTTTTGCGAAACACCGGGGTACAGAGCGTATACGCTGCCGCCCTGGCAATGAAACTTCTTTTTCTTTATGCTCTCCAGGGCCTGGCGGCTTAACACCGGATCCGGAATTCTTTCCGCAAGGCTGGTATACTTTTTTAGTTCGACATCTACTATCGGAAATATCCTGTTAATAAATTTATACAGAAGGCTGAAACGGTAAAAGCAGTCTTTCAGAACCATAGATCCTCCGGAAAGTCGTTATTCTCCTTCCTATTATTTGCCAATATAGGGTTAAATATAATTTTACTTCAAAAACTTTACGGAGGAGCAGCTTTTTACAGTTTTTAAATTATAAAAAAGCAGCTTAAATTCAATAATATTAATTGTAAACTCAGAAGTCAGGAGTGTTTTTATGCTGAAAAGACAGGTCGCATTTTTCCTCCTAATATTTAATTTTGTGCTTTTTTCATCCCCCGTCGCCGCCGATACCGGTTCTTCCCGCAAGCTGGCGGTTATGATTGTGCTGGACCGCATAAACCTGGAGGACCTGGATGGAGATTATCCGAACATCCACGGGCTTATGGACCGGGGTGTCACTGCCCTAATGAACACCAGGACTGCCGGTTATTACGATCCCGCCAGCTGCTACCTTACTCTCGGAGCCGGAACCAGAGCCCATGCCGGCGGCAAAGGCAAAGAGGCCCTGATGGCCTTCGAAGAATATAAAGTCGCGGACGCAGGCAGCACCTTTGAAATGTTCACCGGTATTGCCGTGCCCCGCAGTGCCATAGTGGAACTGGATATTCCCGCCATAATTTCGGAAAGCAAAAAACAGAACCACGAGATAATACCGGGGCTCCTGGGGGAGCTCTTGAAAAACAACGGCATACCCGTATCAATTCTGGGTAACGCGGACACGCCTTCGGAAAAAAACAGGCTGGCGGCACTGATAGCAATGGATACTACCGGTGTAGTATACTCGGGGTATGTGGGCGGGGATCTCAACAAAAAAGACGGCAAAAGCCCTTTTTTCGTAAAAACCGACTACGAAAAACTTTACGCGAAATTTGATGAATTAAAGGAAAAGGGCGGTCTTATAGTAATCCAGCTGGGCGATACCGTCAGAGCCAACGACTGCATCAACCTCGTTACGCCGGAAGTGTACGAACACTATCGGAGGAAGGCTCTGAAGGAGGCCGACGAATTCATCGGAAGGGTAGCGGCGGCTATGGACCTTAAAAAGGACCTGCTGATGATCGTAACGCCATTCCCGTCCCACCGGGGGTACGCAGAACGCAACCTGCTCACTCCGTTCATAGCCGCCGGCCCCAAGATGGCCCCGGGCCTGGCGCGATCCGCCACCACCCGCCGACCCGGCATAATCTCAAACATCGACATTGCCCCTACGGTGCTGGCTTTTTTCCGAATCCCGGTACCGGCGGTGATGCTGGGCAATCCCGTGGAAAGTATAGATTTTTCAGGGACCTACGATTACCTCCTCGATACCAACAGGAAAGCGATTTATACATACGTCCAAAGACCCTATCTTATAAAGTCGTATGTAGCCATGCAGATAGCGGTCTCCATAGCATTCCTGCTGTTCATTTACTTTAAAAGGAACTGGCTCGCTTTCGCGAAGCCATTTATCCTTGCAAACATGGCGGTACCGCTGGTTTTCCTTGTGCTTCCGCTGTTTCCGGGGGAAACTTTGTTTTACAGGTACGCCTGGACCTTTATCATCACCGCGGCAGCAGTGTCCATCGCTATTAGCTTTAAAAGTACCCTTGGCTCCATTGCTTTTATATGCCTGCTCACTGCATCGGCAATAACCGCCGACCTGGTATCCGGTGCACGGCTTTTAGGAACTTCGGTACTGGGACATGATCCTCTGGCGGGGGCCCGCTATTACGGCCTGGGCAACGAATACATGGGCGTACTCGTAGGTTCGACCGCCATCGGTATTACCGCTCTTCTGGACGAAATTAAGATTAAAAATCGCCTCACGTCGCTTGCAGTAGGCCTTTTCGTATTCGGCTTACTCTTTTACCTCATATCATCCCCGTTTTTCGGAAGCAACGTGGGCGGGGCTATCAGCGCCTACGGAGCCTTTTTGACCACTCTGATTTTGCTTTCCGGCTCAAGGCTTAACCTGAGGACCTTCGGCGGCATTGGGGCCGGGATGGCGGTTATGATCGCGCTCCTGTTTTTCTGGGCAACCGTAGCAGGTCCGCCCAGTCATATCAGCCAGACGGTGGCGCTGATGAAAGAAATGGGAATAGAGCCTGTATTCTCGATAATAACCCGGAAACTCTCTATGAATTACAGGTTGTTCAGATACACACCCTGGACCCGGGCGCTCATCACAACCATCGCGGTCATAATTTCCCTTTCTTTCAGGCCTCCCGATACCATGAAGAAAATTTTCAGCAAGTACCGGCAGCTTTACGCCGGATTTTTAGGTGCCAGCGTCGGTTGCATTCTGGCGTTTATTTTCAACGATTCAGGTATCGTAGCAGCAGGAACCATGGCAATTTTCCTGGGGTTGCCGGTTTTGCTGCTGATAGCCGAAGAAATAACAGTTCACCGGCAGGTCGATTGAAATGCAGAAGATAAAACTCCTAGAACTGGTCCGGGACTCCGAAGGTGGCATGAAGCGCCACGTGGAACAGCTCCTTTGGGGTTTCGATAAAGCTAAATTCGACATATTCCTCGCCCTTTCGGACGACAACCCGGATACCTGGAATCTGGAGAAATTAAACGTAAAAGTCCACAGCATTAAACTGGGGGACCGACGTAGCCCAATAGCGGTGTGTAAATCCCTTTTTGACATCGTTAAGCTTATCAAAAAAGAGGGGATAGAAATAATACACGCCCATGGGCTGGCCGGGGCTATAATGGGCACTACTGCCGCCTTTTCCGCCGGCACCCCCGCAATCGTAACCACGGTGCACAATTTCCCGAAAAACACTTTTTTAAGCCGCACTGCGGGGTATTTGTTGAGGTACAATCACAAAATAATAACCGTGTCGTACCGGATGGCTCGTGAGATCAGCAGAATGTGGGGCATTCCCCCGGGAAAAATCGAGGTCATCTACAACGGTGTAGACCCCTATCTTATTGCAAAATACCAAGGGAACGACGATGAATGCCGGCAAAAACCCGTAGCGATTCTGAACATATCCCGCCTCATCCCCGAAAAGGGAGTTGACGTATTCCTCAAGGCCTGCGCCATCCTGGTCGAAAGGTTTTCCGGCGAGGACATAGAAACAGTTTTTTATATAGCCGGAAACGGCCCTCTGGAACGGGAGCTCAAGGATCTGGCAAAAGGCCTGGGGCTGGAAGGAAGGGTGAATTTCCTGGGGTTCTGCTGGGATATATACCGGATAGTGGGCAATTCAGATATGCTGGTGCTCTCCTCGCGCAGCGAGGGTTTGAGCCTTTCGCTGCTGGAGGCCATGGCCATGGGAAAGCCGGTCATAGCAACGGACGTTGGGGGAAATCCGGAAATAGTAAAACACGGGGTAACCGGCATACTGGTGCCGCCCGATAACCCCCGTGCCCTTGCGGAAGCCATGGAATACGTTATAAGAAACCCCGGTGATGCGGGGAAAATGGCCCGGACAGCCCACCGAATGGTAATGGAACACTTCACCCATGAGCACATGATAGAGGCCGTACAGAATCTCTTTATTTCCTTGGTAAATCAGAGTGGATAGAACTTTGTTAAATTTTTATTGATCTTTTCTCCAGTTTATGTTATTATAATCGTAGCATGAAAATCTGAAAAAGTAACATCTTCGGGAGGCTGCCATGGCGGATACCACTAGATTCGGAATTTCCATGAGCCAGGACTTACTGGATAAATTCGACAGAATGATACAGAAAAAAGGCTATACCAACCGTTCGGAAGCTCTGAGGGACCTGGTAAGAAACGCCCTCATAGAAGACATGTGGGAAAAAGACACCGGTACCCTCGCCGGCACCATAACAATTATTTACGACCACAACAGCCACGGAATTACCGACACCCTTACCCACATGCAGCATCACTTTCATCACCTGATAATATCCACCGTACACGTGCACTTCGATGAAAAAAACTGCTTGGAAGTCCTCATAGTAAAGGGCATGGCGCAAGAGATTAAAAAACTCCACGAAAAACTTTCTTCCCTGAAGGGCGTAAAACATTCCAGGCTGTCCGTAACGGGCATTATTTGATTTACGGCAGATTAATTTTTTTAACATAGCGTGTTACGTTATCTTTTTTGTGTGTTACCTAAAAATAAATGTTCAGGGGGAATGTATAATGGAAAATAAAATCAAAGACATCGCAGCCGCGGGCCTTCTGGTCGCCGCGGGAATACTGCTGCCGATAGCCTTTCACACTTACAAGCTGGGAGGGCCAGTGTTTCTACCCATGCATATCCCTGTACTGCTGGGGGGCTTCATGCTGTCGAAAAACCTGGCAGCCCTGATAGGGATTTCAACCCCCTTTTTAAGTTTCGTCCTTACATCGATGCCCTCTCCACCCGCCGTCTTTGCCATGATGGCCGAACTAGCTACATACGGATTTGTAAGTTCGTTTTTTTACCGCCACCGAAAATGGGGTATATACCCGGCCCTTGCCGGAACAATGCTTTCCGGAAGAATTGCCTCTATAGTTGCCAACTGGTTAATCATTGCCTGCATATTAGAAAAGCCCCTTAGCTTGGCGAAAGTAATGACGTCGCTTTTCATAACCGGCCTGCCGGGAATTCTTATTCAGCTCATCCTCATCCCCTTAATAGTGAAACTGGTCGAATCCCGAACCCCATTACAGGGGCAGGCCAGCGCTGCCGGTGGGGAAAGGAGGTAAAAACATGCCGGAATCTTTACGCCGGTTTTTCAACGATTTAGCCCCCGAATGGGATGGTAAAGTGAATCATTCCCCCGAAAAGATAAGGTTTATATTAAAGCTTACAGGAATCGCCCCGGGATTTAAAATCCTGGATGTGGGCTGCGGCACCGGGGTGCTCATCCCGTATTTAATTGAAAAAATCGGGCCTTCCGGGGAAATCACCGGTATAGATATTGCTGAAAAAATGCTGGAAAGGGCCAGGGAGAAATTCCAGGAAGCCCTTTTCCCCAACGTAAAATTCGCTCACGGGGACATAATGAATTTTGAGTCTCCGGATAAATTTGACGCGATAATCTTTTATTCGGTATTCCCTCATATTGAAGACAAACCAAAATGCATAAAAAAAACCGCCTCCCTGTTAAACCCGGGAGGCAAACTGACCATATGTCACTCGGAGAGCCGGGAAAAAATAAACGCCCTTCACCGGTCGGCAGGCTCCCCCGTGTTCCATCACCTTCTCCCGCCTGCCGACGCGGTAGCCTCCTATATGAAGCAAGCCGGTCTGGAAGTAATACATTCGATCGACAATGATGACGTATACGCAGTCATCGGTTCCTTGCCTGTATCAGGAAAGGGAATTTATAGCTGATATGATTCTCGGGACAACCTGCTTTTTTCTGGAAACAACGCGAGGCAGTAAGAAGCTGTTTCCTCCAACATCCACACCGAAAGCCCTTCTGATTAATTCCCTGTGATTACCCACAAACAGAAACTCGGAAACCTCATTGATTATATCCGTCAGCATAAGGAGCAGGAGGTCGTACTCCCTGTCGGTCCTCAGTTTTTCCATAAATTGTATCAGACGGTTTTTAAGGGATTCTGGGCTGTTGTTAAAGATATTCACCTGGCTTACTCCGATTTTGTAGTCTCCTATTTTAAACTCTTTAAAATCGGTAAAAAATATCTCCTCTTCGGTTTTCCCCTCAAGAGATGTCCCGGCCTCAAACATGGCCCTTGCGAATTTTTCAATTTCGATGCCGGCTATGCCGGCAAGTTTTTTTGCCGCTCTTATGTCTTCGCCGGTACACGTGGGCGATTTAAACATGAGCGTATCCGACAATATGGCAGCGCACATGAGGCCTGCTATTTTTTTTGAGGGCATAATATTTCTCTCTTCATAGTTCCTGCAAACTATAGTCGCGGTGCAGCCCACAGGCCGGTTTATAAAGACGATGGGCTGTCCGGTTTCCAGGCAGCCTATCCTGTGGTGGTCTATGATTTCCAGGATACTCGCCTGTTCGATACCCTCTGCAGACTGAGATTTTTCATTGTGGTCAACCAGTATTACATTTTTCCTGGTATAATCCAGTATGTGGCTCCTCGCCAGCATACCCACGGGCCTTTTCTGGCCATCCAGAACGGGGAAGTTTCTGTACCTGTATTTCAGCATTGTTTCCTTCACATCGTCAATCGTATCTTCCAGACTGAAGGTGATTAAATCTTCGGTTTTCATAATGTACCGTACGGGTAAGCTTTCATTTATCAATTTTACGGTATCAAATGTATCGTAGGGCACTTTTATTACCGTTACGCCGTTCGCTCCAGCCGTCTCCAATACATCACCCGGCACCTCATGGCCTCCTGTGACTACCAGGATTTTTATTCCGCTTTTTACAGCCATGAGTTGAACATCTTTCCTGTTGCCTACAATCAGCAGATCGCCTTCTTTTATGCGGCTTTGGATATCGTCTATCTGCATGGCGGCCACTATAATATTTCCGCTGAATACCTCTTCTTTTAAGACGAGGGCTTCGCCTTTCAGGGTTTCTACTATGTTTTTTACAGGTACTGCATATCCGGAGAAACCTGATGAAGATTCTAAGTAGACCTTTGCAATGTCCCCCAGCGTAGCAAGGCCCAGAAATTTGCCACTGTCATCCACAATGTTTATCGTCCTGGCGTTATGCTGAAGGATCATATGCCAGGCCTCAAACATTGAAGCATTTTTATTCACATTTACGGGCTTATCAAAATGTATATCGGATACTTGAGTATAAACATTTTCTATCACCCGGGGCACAGGGACGCCAAAATAGTCCAGGACAAATTGCGTTTCTCTGTTGATCGGCCCGAGCCTGGCGGGAATGTAATTATAGTCTTTTTCAGTAAGATTTTTGAAATCGCTGTATGCGATAGCAGAGCATATCGAATCGGTATCAGGATTTCTATGTCCGAACACATATATATCGCTCATTATTTCCCCTCTTCCTATTACGTTCAATGTTTTTTCACTTTGTTTCTATGGTTCGATTAAGATTATAGCACATCTTTTTCATCAAAAAAAAGCGTTCAAAACGAACGCTTTT
Organism: Thermosediminibacter litoriperuensis; assembly: GCF_008124715.1. Classification (GTDB taxonomy): domain Bacteria; phylum Bacillota; class Thermosediminibacteria; order Thermosediminibacterales; family Thermosediminibacteraceae; genus Thermosediminibacter; species Thermosediminibacter litoriperuensis. The sequence goes on from NZ_VNHO01000003.1 coordinate 66,239, forward strand.
TAGCAATTTTTCTCCGGAAAAACGCGTATCATCAGTTTTATTACAATAAAGAAAAGCGATATCGCCAAAAAAATTCCCGCCATGCCTTCAACCATTATTCTTAACGTCTCAAAAAAGACATCCAACAGAATCACCTCTTTCCTATTTAACCAGTGTAAGGATTAATCCGCCCGCTATAATAGAGCCTAACTGGCCCGCCACGTTAGCACCTACAGCCTGCATCAACACAAAGTTTGACGGGTCTTCCTGCTGGGCCATTTTTTGAATAACTCTTGCCGACATAGGAAACGCGGATATGCCCGCCGCTCCAACCATTGGATTTATTTTATTTTTAAGGAAAAGGTTAAGGATTTTTGCGAATATTACGCCGCCTGCGGTATCAAAAATAAATGCTACCAGGCCCATAGCTATTATCAGCAATGTGGCGGGGTTTAGGAACTGTTCCGCGGTCATTGTTGAACCAATGGTAATTCCGAGAAGAAGCGTAACGAGATTTGCCAGTTCGTTCTGAGCTGCTTTAGAGAGCCTGTCCAAAACGCCGGAAACCCGAATTAAATTGCCGAACATTAAAGAACCAACGAGTGCCACGCTTATTGGAGCAATTATTCCTGCTATGATAGTAATGACTATGGGAAAGAGAATCTGAACCGTTTTTGAAATTTTTATATTAAACTCAGGTCTCATATGAATTCTTCTTTCAGCCGGAGTTGTCAGCAATCTGATAACCGGCGGTTGAATAATAGGAACCAGGGACATATATGAATAAGCCGCCACCGAAATGGGTGCCAGCAAATGTCGCGCAAATTTGGTAGCCACGTAAATTGAAGTTGGGCCGTCAGCCGCACCTATTATTCCTATAGATGCCGCCTCTTTGAGGTCAAATCCAAATAAAGCCGCCATGGCCATAGTAAAGAATATACCGAATTGGGCCGCAGCCCCGAAAAAAAGCATGAAGGGTTGCTGCAGAAGAGGAGTAAAGTCAATCATAGCTCCCACGGCGATAAATATTAAAACAGGAAATAGTTCTGTCAAAATTCCTGCTTTAAATAGTAATGCCAAAAAACCATCATGGCTTATTGCCGAAGAATAAGGTATGTTTGCCAGAATTGCACCAAAGCCAATGGGCAACAAAAGCATCGGTTCGTACTCTTTTTTAATAGCAAGGTAAATCAGAACACCGCCGGTTAAAAACATAATTACCTGCGAAGGGTTTAGAGCTTTAATTCCATACAATAATTGATCCATTCTCCGTCCTCCTTAACTACAACTCATACTGCATACATTGTACATCTTGATTCCTATTAGAGCAACTTTAAATAAAATCGCTCCATGATTATATATTATTGTTTTTCTTTAAATTCCATTTTTTTCATACAAGAAGCACTTCACCAAAATTTTTTTGCCAGTTCCCTTTTTATGCCGCTTTATCGGCTTTTGCAGTTAAAAGTCTTTTCAAAACTTCCACAGCCCTCTTGAGCTGTAGATCCTCCCGGGACTCGAGTACCTCCTTTACGGCCTCATCCAGAGCTTTTTGCAGTTTTTCGCCGGCAATTCCGTCCACGGGAAACCCTTTTTTAGCCTGGAAATCCTCCACCGCCTTTTTGGTCCTGGGTCCGAATACGCCGTCGGGTTCCACCTTAAACAGGCCGAGGAACCGCAGGCGCTGCTGAAGACCCATAACGTCAAGGCCTATGCTGCCGTACTTAAGATCCCTTGTGGGCTTAAACGGCATGAAGTCTTTTGTAGGATCGGAGGTATCCTGCTTTACCTCTATATCCGGTGCTATGCCGGTCTTGTTTATATCAATCCCGTTGGGCGTGATGTATCTGGCGATCGTAAGTTTTATGCCCCCTAAAACCCCCAGGTTGATCAGCCGCTGCACGGTTGCCTTGCCGAAGGTCTTCTCCCCAACTATTACTCCGGCCTTTCTGTCTTTTATGGCTCCGGCCAGTATCTCCGATGCACTGGCAGAGCCTCCGTTTACCAGCACCACCAGCTTGAAGGGCGAAGGGTCCGAATCGGAATAATAAGCCCTGGTCTCACCGCTTTTTGAAACAACTTTGACTATGAGCCCTCTGGGAACAAATCGCCTGGCGGTTTCGACGGCCTGATCAAGAAGCCCGCCGGGATTGTTGCGCAGGTCGAGTATAATTCCCTTGACACCGCTGCTTTTGAAAGCCGCCAGTGCCTTGTCTATGTTTTCTGCGGTATTTTCGTTGAATTCGCTGATTTTTATGTACCCGATGCCGCTTTCCAGAATCCTGTACTCTATCGGGTTCACCTTGATTATTTCCCGGGTTATATCAAACTTCAAAATCTGTTTTTCGCCTTCTCTCAGGACCCCCACACTGACTTTCGTGCCTTCATTGCCCCTTAACAGCTCCGCCACTTCCGAGGTTGTAAATTTGGTCACGTCCCTCCCGCCGACTTCCACTATCCTGTCGCCGGGCTTTATTCCTGCCCTGGCTGCAGGGGAGCCTTCCAGCACCGAAACCACTGTATTAAAGCCGTCCTTTGCGGTTATAACGACGCCTATTCCGCCGAAATTTCCGCTGGTCGATCGTTCAAAATCCATCAGTTCTTTGGGCGTAAAATACTCCGAATACGGATCGTTCAAGGAGTCGACCATGCCGCGTATGGCTCCTTGAATTAACTGCAGCCTGTCCACATCCCCCGCATAATTTACATCAATGAAATCGGAGAGCTTCATCAGGAAGTCTACTTCGGGAGGTATGTCCTGCTGGTCACCGGCAGCCAGTACTTCGGGAGCAAAAATATTGAATACAATAACGGCAACCAGTAAGGTTGGAATTAATTTAAACCTTTTTTTGTTCATATGCCCTTCCTCCAATATCAAATTTACTCACATTATACCCGTCTTTAGGATGGAAATCAACAGGCCGAAGCCTAGCACTCCCGCCAGGATGAAGCCCAGAATCCCCATAATGGGAAAGCCCTGAAGATAGGGACCAGCGCTGGAGCGGATTATCAGCGAGGACCCGATTATCAGCGCGGCAACTATCATGCTGAACACCAGTCTGTTGGTCATGCGGTTAAGCTCGAAGGCGAACTTTTCAAGGCCATTATACTCAAAATCTATCTTTAGGCTTTCCCTCTTTACTTTGTCGAAAACTTCACCTATCAGGTCAGGTAAAAGGGCAAAAGACCTGGCCGCCTCGGTGAAATCAGTCCTGAGGGCCCTAGCTATATAACGTAAACTGTATCTTTCTTTCATCAACTGCCTCACAAAAGGCCTGGCTGTTTTTATAAAATCGAACTCCGGGTAAAGCTGCCTCCCAATGCCGTCAATGGTCAATATGCTCTTGGAAAGCAGGGCAAATCCCCGAGGTAACTTTATACCATGTCTGCCGGCCGTGATAAAAATTTCGTTAAGGAGTCCTGTCATGTTTATTTCTTTTAAAGTTCTGCCGTAATACCGGTCCAGCATGTCCTGGACGTCCAACTGAAACTCCCCGACATCGCTTTGTCTGCCGGGAGCTCCGATATCCAGGAGGGTATCTACAATTCTTGCTTCATCTCTATTTATAACACCTATTATAAGTTCGGCCATTTTTCCCCTGGTATAACGGTCTATCCTTCCCATCATCCCAAAGTCTATAAAGGCTATGCTGCCGTCGGGCCGTACCAATATATTACCCGGGTGCGGGTCTGCGTGGAAGAATCCATGCACGAAAATCTGCTTTAAAACGGCCCTGGCCCCGTTTTCCGCTATCTTCTTTCTGGAAACTCCCATTTGGGCAATTTTATCAAGCTGGTCCACTCTGACACCGCACACATATTCTATCGTAAGAACCCTGCGGGTTGTAAACTCCCAGAAAACCCTGGGGACATAAACGCTATCGTCTCCCTCAAAGTTCCGCCTGAACCTCTCCACATTCCACCCTTCCCGGGTAAAGTCCAGTTCCCTTTGCAGAGCCCGTGCAAATTCCTCCACCAGCCCCACCGGATCATATATGCGGCTTTCCGGGATATGTCTTTCGGCGAGCCTCGCCAGGCTGTGCAGTATATCCAGGTCTGCTTTAATTATCCATTCTATTCCCGGCCTCTGCACCTTCACCACAACGTCCTGCCCGCTGTTCAAAACAGCCCTGTGGACCTGGGCTATAGAAGCGGCTGCAAAAGGTTGGGTTTCAAAAGATGAAAACACTTCCTCAATCCTTCTCCCCAGCTCCCTCTCCACCTGCTCCTTTATCCTGTCGAACTCGACGCCGAAAACGCTATCGTGCAGCCTCTTAAGCTCGTCTATGTAATCGGGCGGTATCACGTCAGGCCTGGTCGCAAGGATCTGGCCGAACTTTACGAAGGTCGGCCCCAGTTCTTCAAGCATCAACCTGACCCTTTCAGGGACGGTTAATCTCCTGACTTTCCGGCACCTGTCCCTGCTTATCAAACGAGCAAGTCCGACCCTTTCCACCAGATAACCGAAGCCGTACTTTACGATTACGTTGATTATTTCCCTGTACCTTCTGGCATGAAGGTAGGTGGCGTTGAGCTGGCCGAACCGCAAGAATAAAACCTCCTCAATCGCATTCCATCAGCTAATATGTTAGCACCATGATCCGGAAAATGCAATTTTAATCTTATTAAACATTTATCTTGCAAATAAAAAACACCCGAGCCCGCTTAAGCATATCCGGGCAGGAGTGTTTTTCGTCGTTTCATTTTTTATAGCCTGAAGCTTCTCTGTAAAGGTCATAACCTATAGTGACGGGACCTTCTTCGCTTTCCCAAACCGTCTCAAAGGAAATCACGCCCCAGTTCTCCTGGATCCGCCTTTTTTCGTAAAAATCGCTGTCCTTATCCTTGTAAACCACCGTATAAATTTTCCCCTGAGGATCGTCTTCTACTTTCTGGATGGTGCAGGTCAGCCGGTATTCCCTGCCGTCTTTGTGCTGTGCCTTCTGTTCCCATTGCGTGCCTTTCTTCAGAGGCAGGCGGATAAGTTCCAGTTCCGAAAAGTTATCCATCATCTTCTCCGAATCTTTCCGCATTCTCAAAGATCCGTTTTTTACCTCATACTCCACCCGGAGACCAAAATCCCCCTCGGCTTCACCGCCGGAGACATCTATAACCTCCCCTTCTACTTCATAGCGAGCGGCGGTTTCGCCGCGGACTATTGACCGGAGTTCCATGGTATGGCCGTACTCGGCAAAGCCGCTGTATACCCAGCGGAATCCAGCTTTTTCGGGAAGGAGCTCTGTCAGTTCCCGTGAAAGGGGTTTTGCCTGCTGCGGTGGTTTTTTATCGGAGTCCCCGCTCCTCGTACATCCGCTTATAAATATTATAAGCAAACAGATTAATACGGCCCCTAACTCCAGCGTCTTTTTCCCAGCTGCACGATTCATATACCCGCACCTCTGAATTTGATTTTATCGAGCCGTTTTGAAATGCTCCTTTTTTATTGTTCCCCGAAAAGCCGGACTAAATTTACAGCCTTCGACCATCCGGTTCAGAAAGAATAAAAACGGCGTATCTTACCAATACGTAAAGGACCATTGTTATTGCCCAAAGCTCTAAAAATTTGGTCAAATACATAAATAGTGGATATACCTCTCCCGTTTTTGCTAAAAAAGCATATGTGCCTTTTATTGCAACGGCAGTAATGACAAATGGAAATGTTAAGGCCGAACAACTGGGATAGAATTTTAACTTCAGTATTTTAGGAATACATAACATCACTGAAATATACATAATTAGCGATAGTAAACTTAAAAAAACGACCATCGCCATATTTTTTCCCTGGAAAGAATTCAAATAACCAGCCAGACACAGACTTGCCGGGGCTGCAAAAATAGCAATGGTTGGAACAGCCGGTTCTGGTATTCCTTTTATTACCATAACCCTGTATATTATTAACGGCAGTAAAATTAAATAAGACGCAAAGCCGAGCCAGAATATGAATTGGCCCCAGCGGGCCAAACCGAATACCGGAGCAGTCACGCTGCCGCAAACTATACCCACATAAACAATAAAATAGCTCGGAAAAACTTTTTTAATGTTAAAGTTTAAAATATATTTTTTGGTAAAATAAAACATCAATACGGCGTGTATAGTTAAGCCAAGAAGCCATATACAGTAAGCTGCTGGGGAAAAATAGGGTTTTATATACGTGGATAAAATCATCATACCCATGGAAAACGTAGGCATGACGCCGGCAACCACAGGATTTTCGAAGCCCTCCGCCAATGATTTCGGCATGACAAATACTTTTATAATAAGTATAAACATTATAACAGCAGACAAAATGCCAAAAAAATTTCTATATATGTCTCCGTAAGACAATACCAGGTTACCCGCTGCTGCTGAAGCCAACATTAACCCGGCTATCGGAATTGGTATTTTATTGATAATCGTATACATTTTTTACCCCCGCATTACGCCTAACTATTTACTGCCATGTTAATTTTCTGTGCAATAGCCGGATCTTCCAGCAACCTTTCAGCAATCCATGCAGCCACTTCACCTGTTATTTGAACACAGTGAGCTTTTCTTTCGGGGCTGGTAAATTCATAGCCTTTTACAAGAACACGGCAGCATGTGCTTTTATATATACCTTTGATATGGTCATGCAGCGCAGCAGAAATTTGAAACATTTTTTCATTCATAGATTCACCGTGTTTTCTGCCGTAAGCCATGCCGAGGGCCATAGCGCCTCCGCTCACGGCTCCGCAGAGGCATCCTGACTTACCAAGGCCTATCGGAAAAGCGGATGCCATTTTTACGACGTCCTCAGGAAACGGCCAGCCGAGCAACTCATTGATGGTGTGCACCACGGCTTCCGAACAAAAAAATTCTCCGCGGACGAAATAACCTTCAGCCTTCCTGCGGACTGATTCAATTAATGCACTTTTCTCCATGAAAATTTTCCTCCAATCGTTTGAATATTTGTCTTTTCCTTCGGGGTACGAATTCCCCGCACACGGATATAATTATAGATGAATATTTTCTATAATAAAAATAAAATATCTCTATAACATCCCGTTGAACTATTATAATTGCAAATAAAGAAAAAAGTTCCGGGAAAATTTCCCGGAACGAACCTGAATTGAAACTTAATCGACTTGTTTTTGAAAAGGATTAGGTCCTTTTTGTTTTACGGCGGCACAGCGACAATGATGAGCGTGCCCGCAAGGCTTAATTTTTTCCCGATTGATGGACTGTTCTACTTTTACCGGTCTAATAAAAGTGAACATCGCTACCGGAGAAGCTCTCATCACTCCGCCACAACGAACACATATGAGTTCCAATCCCTCTTTGTCTTCATAATCTACTAACACCGGACGCCTGGCACCACAATCGCTACAAACAAAGTCGTATATAGGCATAATCAGCTGGCCCTTTCTCTTGCTGCAAGATGCTCTTTTACTAAGGAAACAGCTGCGTTGGCATCCGAACCATATTTGGCACCTATTCGGGCAGCAATCTGCTCATTCATCGCTGCTCCGCCGGTCATCACCAGATACTTGTCGGCTAGACCTTTCTCTTTAAGTAATTTCACAGTTTTCTCTGCATAGGTAACCGAGGAGTTAGTCATAACAGACATACCAATGGCTACAGCATTATTGGCTTCCGCTGCTTCTATAAACTCTTCAGGTTTAACGTTCTTGCCAAGGTCTATAACATTATAGCCATTTGCCTTCAACATAAGAACCACGAGATTTTTGCCAATGTCTTGGGTGTTTCCGCGTACCAGACCCATTACAACGGTTTCTTTCTTCCCATATCCTGATCCCGAGGCTTCCATCATCGGAGCAAGAATAGCTATAGCCTTCTCCATAGTCTTGGCAGATTTAAGCATATCGGTCACGAAACGTTCGTTGCGCTCATACAAATCGCCGACCATTTTCATTCCAAGGGATAAACCGTTGAATATGATTTGTTGAGGGGTCAAACCGAGTTCCAAACCTTTTTTAGTCCACTCTACAACCTTGTCATCATCATATTCCATAACCGCATCCGCCAGGTTAAAGTAAACCTCTTCTTCAGGAGTTTTCTTTACCTGATGGGTCTTCCGAATTCCCATTCTAACCATTTGATCGTTATCCGTTGATGCTTTGCGCATACCCGGGTGTTTGGGGTGTCCGGGCAAATAAACATCGCTCAGGTCACCAAGGGCCTCGATGTCTATCGGGTACTTGATTGACGCGCAGGTTTCAATCAACGCGCGTAAGTTTTCTTCTGGAACAGTCCAGTCAATATCACAACCGGGCATGCAGATAAATCCGCCGTTATACCCCACTTCAACAGCCAGTTTCTTTACTTCCCTGGCAACATCCTCGGGAGTGCCGTGGACTAACGTTGAGTAGGGACTGACCGTACCCATAAGTGAAATTTTATCTCCTATAGAGCGCTTGGCATGGTCTGCTCCAGGGTACATATCGCCGTTAAAGTTAACGGCGCCGGTAGTAACAATGTCGGGCCAGATGGGTTGGGTAAAGGTGCATGTATGTAGGAGCCCAATACCGCCGATTTCTTTAATATAAGCGAATAACCTCTGCTGGTAAGGCAAGCCGAATTCTCTATACATTTCCGGCGGCAAAATGTCGCAGGAGCAGAACGGGTCAAGGATATTGACGACATCAACCCCGGCTTCAAACATCATCCGGCAGACATTTTTCACAACATCAAGAGATAATTCTATAACCTCTTTAGCGAAATCCGGATCTTCAGCCAAATAGGTAAAAAAGTTGTCTGTTCCAGTAACCATCTGGGCGGTAGTAATCGGACCGCCGACGGGAGTAGCCAGTACGTGGGTATCTTTCCAGCCTTCTCTAATGAAGGTTCTTATTTCTTCTTGAATAGCTCTCAAACGGCCTTTATCCGGATTAAAACCATTCTTTAGGTAGTTATCTTTTAAACGGTAAAAAGCTTCTTTTGTAGGCGCGGGATGTTCAACTAATGAAGGTTGTGCATAAGGCAGGTATTCTAATACGGCACCCAGGTTCTCTACCGGGGTAAACAAGTCGGTTCCGGCAAGCACCACGTCTCCACCGAATTTTTGAAGAGCTTTAATTTTGGCTCTGGCCATAGCCTCACCGTCGAACATAACCTCATCAACTCTAACTCCCCCCTCGCGAATACCCCGTGTCATTAACAACGGGTTTACGGGCACCTGATCCGGCAGCTCTTTCATAGTAACTGCCGCAATAACTCTTTCCCGGCTGGTCATCTTGGGCATACTTGCTCCCTCCTTAAACTTTTTGCATTATTCGTGAATCTTAAGCAGTTCTTTAGACTTATTCGAATATACCTCACCACCTTTTTCCATAAAATTTGGCGATGACCCTGAAAAAATGTGCTCTATATTAAAGGGCGGCAATTACGGGCAATTCTGTTGAAAATGTTTTCTCTATTGCCTCTTCAATAATGTTTCGAACCGGACCAATGTAACGCAACTTTTCAAAATCATCGTTGGAGAAATTGCGGATAAAGGCAGCCCCGCGGATAGCTGCAAGCACTTCTTCTGCTGAAGACATATTGTCGAGGGGGCCGGCAATGACCGGTGCACTCTGAGCCAACTCTGTAATTAATAAGGCGATTCTAGCTTTGTTTTTATTGGCTACGGCTTCGCCCAAAGCACACAGGTCGTTTGATCCGTGCAATATTATAGAAGCAGGCAGTTCCCGCCGCACTTCCATAACATTCATTCCTTTAGCTTTGGTGTCCAGGTTGATTAACTCGACACCCAATTCTGCTATATCCTTCAGAATGGGACGAATAGCTCCGCAACTGTGAAAACAAATCGCCGCCGGGGTTAACTTTCTAAGCTGGGTCAGCAACAAATGCATATACGGACGGACAAGATTCCGGAAATCCGATGGAGAGAAAAACATACCATCCTGGTAGCCCAGATCATCGCTATAAATGATGACATCCGGTTGCTCAGGAAGCGAACTCAACATGTAGTTATAGGCATCAACAATAGATTCCAATGACCAATCCAGGAGGGCTGCAGCGATCTTCCAGTTTTTTTCAGCAATGTCTTCCATAAACCGCCAGGGGTTGCGCAACATAAAGCTCAGTTCTAAGAGGCCTGGGCAAGGAGCATCTGCAATTACAATGCCGGCGTTTCTAAATTCCGGTTCAACAAGCTGTACTTGGTTACGCCATTCAGGTTTAGGGTAATGTAAGATATCCTTGAGCCCTGCAGTTTCCAAAGGATGGCTGATTGGTGATAAGAAACCTTCGTCTCTTTGCCATTGAACGCCGAAAGCATCGGTAAAAGGTTCATCGGTCATCACCGGGGGGGCAAATAATAGACCGGTACGGATGAAATCGGATCCTAAACGGATACACTCCATTGGTGTCAAAGGCAGAGTTTCGTAAATGGAATGTGCCACCGCACTGTCTTTTCGCAAATGCGGAAGTGCACTGGCCCGAATGCCGGTAAGGGATGTTGTTCCGATGTCAATTAGTGGTGGACCGTTCCAGTCTCCGGAAAGCAATTCAGCTAACTTCATCCGGAGTGACATTACTCCATCTCCCCTGATAGCTTGAACATATTCCATAGGGGATGATTTTCCGGCAGTTTATGCCCGTCTAGTTCCTTAGCCGCAAATCCATAGAATACTTCTGCAGTCCCCGACACATGAGCTGCTATTGGGGCCTTCTCAATGATGCCGTAGTGCAAATAGTCTGCACCGGCGGCACGACAGACGGCAAGGGCCGTTGCTAAAGACAGATTTACCCATTCCCGGCCCAACTTTTTCACGCTGGTCCATTGTGGAAAACAGTTAGAAAAGGCACAACCCGCAGGATAACCGAAACGTTCCCGTACAGCCTGAATTTGTCGGATATTTAAGCCAATCGAAGGTGGATCCATGGTGCCTACATCAACAATCGGAGCTACTACACCAATCTCCTTTAACATAGGGTAATAATAGTTTTCAATCATTTCGCAAGTTCCCTCAGGGGTAGGATTACTTACATCGCTGGCAAGAATCATGACAGCAGCGGGGCGATGCCGGCCAAGTACTTCCAATTCTTCGTCTTCGGTATCCTCATTGAGTGATGCATAAATAGAACGGTTCAGAATGCCGAGTTTAGCACCCGCCTCAAGCCCGGCTATACGGGTTTCAGCCTCAGTAGCATTTATTAATAAAGGGAGGCTCGTACGCGCACTTACGAATTCCAAAAAACGTTCCATAGCTTCAGGTGAAGCGGCAATGATGTCAAAGGCCATTTGAACCCCATATCGTTTACTGAGTTTATTTACACGGTCCACCAGTTCCGCCGCCCGGGATTGATCAAACTCACCGGCGAAAGGATCAGAAACAATAGAGTGTTTGTCGTAGAAAATACTCCCTACCACCAAGCCGGTTGTTAAACCGAACGGCCCTCCTATCATTGCGTCACCAATCTTAATTACATGACATTCTGCCAACTTCAATTCCCCCTTATATATAATAAGATCAAAGGAATCACCAAAGCCACCAATATCAGGAGCCCCACTCCAAGTAATACCGGCGTTATCTCAAATGCAAACGGCCACGAAATCCGTTGCACCCATTTTGTAATAATTTGATTTTTGTGATTATTCTATATATCAAAAAAATACAACTCCTTATGAAAATTTGAGACGTGTAAAAAAGAAATAACAGCAAACAAAATTGTTATAGATTTTACGGAAGGTATAAAAATGTTCGAATGCATAGTATAGATCCAATTTTATTTTAAATCGCATTATTTTGTATGTCAATATATTATATCGTATATATTTTGTTATCATTGTATAACATTGTATAATTGTTGAAATATGTATTTTGCTTGATATTTTCAATACTCTGTAGTATCATTTTATTATTAATAATAGAATAGTGGAGCAGTGGTTAATATGAACGAAGAACTACTAACCGTAGAAGAGGTAGCAAAAATTCTGCGAACAACCACTAATACAATCTATAGATGGCTAAGAGCCGGAAAACTCCCCGGTATCAAACTAGGCAAAGAGTGGCGCATAAGAAAAGAAACCCTGGCTTCAAAACTAAATGAAACCAATTCCACCAGTATCAAAGGGCAGCGTTTTTTGGATAAAATCGGCCCTCATAGCGACCATGTGTTGGCGGTTACCCGCAAAACACACGATCTGTATAATCTTGAAGCGGAGTTTTTTAAAAAGGGGTTATCCAGAGGATATAGATTGTTTAAAGGGTGCTGGTGGCAAAAACCCGATGACGCAAGAAGGGAACTGTCTATTAGAGGGTTACCTATTGAGGAGCTTGAAGCAAAAAATGCCCTTACCATTGTTGACCTGACTGATTATTATAATCGTTCAGGGAAAAATGGACCGGTTCAGGTATGGTCGGAGGAAGCAAGAAAAACTTTTGAATTGGGATATAAGACTATGTGGGGTTCAGGTTCGCCTCACCTGCTGTCCTTGGGAGGACATTTCCGAAACCTAATCGAATTTGAAAGTTCACTGGATGATGCCCTTAGAAAGCTGCCGGTTGTTGGAATCTGTCCTTACATTTTTGATGATTTTACCGGCGACTATTTTGAACAGTTGATTGATTTGATGAACCTTCATTCAAGTGTTATTTTTTACAATAACGGATCGGCGACTTATTTAAAAAATCAACCGGCTTAAGACTGGAGAACAACCCGAGCACCTGGCGGAGTTTCTCCGGCCACAAACATTGAAGACGGCCCGATAGGACCGTCCTCAAATTTTATGTAATAATTTTATGGTTATATTATGATATTATAGCCGTGCTATAGGATCTCAGATTCCCATCTTTATCCAACCACAAGCGGACATTTTTTTCCTCCTCATTAAAGCGGTATGCCTGTCCACCTACAAGAATTAAAGCGTTCTCAAAGGCATATCCAACAGTCACCACAGCTTTCGGGCCGGTCACCACCCTGGTGGCGGCCCCGCCTTTGGCCCCCAGCTCTCCTACATGCACATCCCCGCCGGCGTGTATCTCGCCACCGCGAAATACCCCGGATACAGTAACTTTCTTACCAGCCTCAATCCGGGAAATATAACAACCGCTGCCCACCACCCGGACATCGCCGGTAGCTATTACTGTAGAATTGTGGACGCTTGACGCCTCCACATCACTTTCAGTAGACGGCGAGAACGCAAAGGCCTGTTCCCATTCCCCGGCTCGTTGCGCCAATGTTTCGATCTCCTGGAGGTCACGCACTGCCAGCGGGGAACGAACCAGAGCCCGTTCGACTTCTCGGATAAATTCTTCCAGGCCTTCAGCGGCCATTCCCGGGGGCATTGTCTCAACCTGCTTTCTGAAGGTACTGGCGGCACCAGGAAGATGGCGAAACTTCCCCTCCAACAATAACTTTACCAGAGGGCCGATACCGCCTTTAAGATCGCCTTGTTTGAACGCCGGGTGCCCCAGTAACTGCTGGATAGCCATGGTCATCTCTTGAAGACCGACCGCTAAAGCATGAACCTGCGGCAACATCCGTTGTAGAAAAGCAGGAACTCTTCCTGCGATAACCACCGATGATAGGATATTCCCACTGATCAGGATGGATCCAGCAGCTTGAACCCTCGCACCGGAGACCAAGCCTCCCACCCTAACATTCCCGCCGGCTTCTACCACCATCCTTTCTGTCACGTTACCGGCAATTAGGATATCGCCTTTAAAGACAATGTTACCTGAAGCAAGGTCTACATCACCATTATGTACCAGCTCAGGTAATACGCTTACCTTTACCAAGTTGCGAAAACAGGAGACAGCGGGACGTCCAGATCGGGCCGCTATGACCCGTTCACCATCTCCGGTAAGCACCGCTCCTTCACCTGCAGAAAGAGTAAAGTCGCGGGGCGACGGCGGCACAATCACCTCACCCTTGACGCTGGTGCCAGGGCGTCCCGGTTCTGGAGGGTGTTTGACAGCAAGGATTTCTCCCGCCTCCACCGACGTAAAAACATAGCGTTTCCGGAAATCCACCGCGTCATCTTGCTCCGTCACTACCGGCACCTTGGGATTAAGGGGAAAAAGTAATTCTACCCGTCCGTCCTTTGCCGGCTCTGCAGGAATACCTCTGGCAACAACCACCTCTTCTTCAGCGCAGGATGTAACAACTCTGAAGCATGTTTCCCAGTCTATTCCATAATTAATCCCCAGACGGGATAACTCCTGCAATAGTTCATCCCATGTAAGTGGGGGATGTCGTTCTTCTCGCTTTACTACCGATAGTTGCAGTATCCTGGCTGGCGGGAGATCCGGTAATTCCCGGTGAAGTACTACCGTAGGACGTATTCGCAAAATCGCTTGTAGGCCATCGGAAGAAATGGTCACGGACCATTCCCCTTGTCTTCTCTCTTTCACCGTTTCCAACCGCACCGTATCCTTCATGGATACGGGGGTGGGTTGAGTGCACTCCCGGCCGTTAATAATCAATCTTGCTCCCGGGCAAGGCACCACCACCGGGTAAGGTCCCTCCGGCCGGTGCCGGACAATCAGGCACCCCTGTTTAACTAAAGCATACGGCCCCACCGCTTCTTCTTCCAAAAAAGCTTTGTCGACTATATCAGCTGTTGCTATGAGGGCGTCGCGGGTAATCTCCTCCTTCATTTAGGAACTCACCTCTCGCCTAAGCGTTGGGATTTGTCTTCAGTACTTCCAGCACTTGAAAAAAGCCTATCACTTCCAGGTCTTCTCGAATAAGATCCGGGATATTAACAATTTTCAGGGTGCGCCCTTGACTGAAAAAGTGCCTTGCCTGGCTCAGAAGCATTCCCACCCCGGAAGAATCTATGAACCGAAGTCCCTGCAGATCTATCTCCACCACTTCCTCCGGCCGACGCTGAATTTCCTGTTGTAACTGATCCACGTTGCTAAAATCCAGTTCGCCTTCCACCTCCAGGATTGCCATTCCTTTCTGTTGCCGGACTCTAATCTCCAACCCTTTCACCTGCCTTTCCCGTCACTTTCATAACAACCAGTGTCACGTCATCCTTTTGAGGAAAACCGCGGGTAAATGTCTCCAGGTCAGATAAAATATTTTTTTTCATCCTGTCCGCCCCAGCGCCATACTGAAGACGTACTATCTCCCTCAATCGTTCCTGCCCGTATCTTTGTTCCCCCGGCCCACAGGCCTCCACAAGTCCATCGGTATACAGCACCACCGCATCTCCGGCGGCAAGAGAAAATTCCTCCACCCCTGACCCAAGGTAATCTTCCAACAGGCCCAAGGCGACTCCCCGGCACCGGACCACTTTCACCTCGCCGTCAGATAGAAGGATGGGAGGGTGGTGCCCTGCATTGACACAGGAGAGGCGTCCCGTTATCCCGTCGTAACACAGTAGGCATAGCGTGGCAAAAGCCCCGCATTTCCGCAGTTCATACCCTCCCACCTTGTTTAACCGGCGCACTACTTCCAGAGGATGGGGATTAACCCTGATACACTCCCGGAGCATATGGCGGATTGTTTCCATCAGCCGGGCCGCATGGAATCCTTTACCCATTACATCTCCAATGACAGCGAACACGGTTCTCTTGTCGCAGGAAATAAACTCAAAGAAATCTCCCCCGACCTGGCCGGCTGGCAGGCTGCACCCACTACCTTCCAACCTGTAGGCACTTAGTATTTTCTCATTACCAGTAATCACTTCTATCATTCTACTCCTCCCTCTCTTCTCCGACTGGAGCGGTGTTTTGCTCCAGGAGCCTGTCAAGCCCTACCAGCCGCATCACCTCCGCCACATCAGGTTGCGGCCTCAAAATCAGCATCTTGCCTCCCTTTTGTCGCCAATCGTTGTTAATGTCCAGTAAACTTTTCAAACCGGTGGAATCAACGAAAGATACACCTGACAGGTCCACTTCCAGCGTGCGTTCCCTCACTGTCCCAACAACTTCTTGCAATTGCGGTACCGTTTCTACGTCCAATTCACCATTCAGCACTACCCGGCACACTCCCCGGGCAACGGAAACATCCACTTTCAGCAATCAAATCACCTTCTTCATTGATCTTTTCCGGTTTTAACTTATTGCAGGCACAACATAAAAGTCCATGGCCAGGGTGGTACCTGACGGTCCTGTATTAAGGTGGAGGTAGTCCGCATAGTAGAGCATCAGGGTAAATCCGCACCCCAAGGAATTCTTGGTTGAATAATGTTGCATCAGCGTTGCCCGTGTCAACTCGCTTTTTTTGATTCCCGGACCTTTGTCCTGCACAACAACCCTGACGGTATCCCCTGACTGTCTAGCTTGCCAGCACCCGCCCCCCGCATGTTTGAGAGCGTTAGTCAGCGCCTCTGACAAGCACAGGGCGATCGCGTGCCACCTGCGCCTGTCAATAGAAGGTAAAAATTCCTGTATTATCCGGCGGGCTTCCGGAATGTCAAGGGTCTGCCGTACCTCACCCTTGACCAGTTCTGTCCCTTCTGATACCACTTTCTCAATCTCTTCACCATTCGCGAGGTTCAGCCGGCCCCCCGTCACCGCCGCTATAGCCTCCCGGTAAGCCTGCATCTCCTGCCGGTGCATCTTTCTCTCCTTTTCAATCACCTCTGTAATGTCAAAGGCCAGCAGTCCTCCGCTCTTGTGGTCGAACGGCACGCCGTGGAGGTCAAACACCTTTTGCCCGTCTTCGCTGATGATTACTTCACGCCGGTGTTCTGCTTGGCGGATAGCCTGACGCATCAGTTTTTCCGCTTCTTGCATGGGTAGGGCCAGGTCGGCTTGACCTGAAAGGTAGCGGAAGCGCCCCCCTTCATATTTCATAACCTTCCCCACCTTGAGAGCGTTAATTAGTTCGGATTTCTCCACTTCAGCCAGCAGCTTCTCCCTGACAAGGTCCTGAAGGTGCTCCGGCAAGCGCCTGGTAATCTCCTTAACTAGCTCACCGGCGCTTCCTCCCAGCAACTGATATTCCTCCTTGCTAAGACGGAAGGCGGTTTCTTGGTTCCGGTGGACATACAGGATATCAAAAACATGTACATTATTTTTCCCTTTGAACGGCACCCCGGCCACCTCAACCCACAAGCTATCCTGCAGCCTGATTTTATACCGGCCCGGAATTGGAGCTTCCGTTTCCAGCCCAAACTCCCTGGTACTTAACACCAGAATGTGGCCTGGATACTGCTTGCCATACTCATCTTCCAGTAATACCCGAACAGGCGGCGAAGGCACCCGCCGAAGGGGACCTGCCGGAATAAAGTAATTGCATTCCACACAATTACGGTTTGGTTCTTTTTTCGCGCATTCAAGACACCGTCGCATCTTTTCACCTCCTTTATACCGTGAAATAACCGTAAAATATTACGAGCCACCTTCTCTTTTTTGTAAAATAGAGATTGGCAAACCATCAATACAGGATGGGAGAAAATGGCTCGGTAAATTGATTAACTTTTAATCTTTTTATTAAAGGCAGCAGATTATTACTTGTCGCCTCATTTCAGGCCGCAATGGTTGAAAACCACCACCTTTAACATCGCCTGACATCAAGATATCACCTGAAAAATTTATACTGCCACTCTCCGTATTTACTTTACCGAAATGTTAATCCTTTTGATAAATCATTGCCAACAACTGCTATTAAAGCTTCTACAATCTCCGGATCAAATTGGGTTCCGCTGCACCTTTTTAACTCTTTGCATGCTTCAATAACGGTAATCTTTTTTCGGTAAACCCTATTTGAAGTCATTGCGTCGAACGCATCCGCTACCGCGATTATCCGTGCCCCTAAGGGTATATTTTTACCTTCAAGTTTTGTTTCGGGGTACCCATTGCCATCAAAATATTTATGGTGATAAAGCACATTCTCCGCCAGCTGTTGGTATCGCGGAACTTGAGCCAGTATTGAAGCACCTATAAGCGGGTGCCTTTTTATTTCATACCACTCACTTTCTGTAAGAGGTGAACTTTTATTAAGTATAGATTCTCTAACGCCGATTTTCCCGATATCATGGAGAAAGGCCGAATAATATACTTCATTTACTTCTGAAGAAGACAGACCCATGAAGCGAGCAATTTTTTGAGCGATTTCTGCAACATTTCTTGAATGGTTATACAAAAAGTCATCTTTTGCTTCAATAGCACTAACTAAGGCACTCAACGTTCCAGTGTAAACTTGTTCAACTTCCTTACTTTGACTTTTAACAAATTTACTACTGCTGATTAACTCAACGAGCATTGTTCTAAATTGTAAACCCGCCGTATAAACCAGCCCAAAAACTATCGGATAAAGCACAAATCCATATATAGCAAGATTTCCGGAATGTTCTTTTAAGTGAACATAAAA
Organism: Thermosediminibacter litoriperuensis; assembly: GCF_008124715.1. Lineage (GTDB taxonomy): Bacteria > Bacillota > Thermosediminibacteria > Thermosediminibacterales > Thermosediminibacteraceae > Thermosediminibacter > Thermosediminibacter litoriperuensis. The sequence continues at coordinate 84,473 of NZ_VNHO01000003.1, forward strand.
AGATAAAAAGATAAATACCGGCAGGCAAGTCCAGCTCCACTTTGTAGAAAAGCTTATAGCGGATAGAAAAATAAGAATTATGTAGAAAACTGGCGAAAATATGATAAAATCCGGCTCTACGAAATAAAACAAAAAAGCGGCTAATACAAGCGTAAAAACTATGACTCTTGTCTTTGCCTCATAATTCCATTTTGAAAATAATCTCATAAAAATCCCCCTACTGCAAAAAAGCAGAGGTATAGTTTTTAAAATTTATGAATGTTATTTATGTTCGTTATCCAATATCTTATAAATTTGACAAGATTTTTAATCTTGCACAACAACATTTTAGTATTATTGACCTGAAATTATAGGTAATTTTTACTATTATATACACCTTTATACTATATACTGAAAGTAAATTAAAATTCAATTCTTCCGGAGGTCCCGTTTATAACAATTTTCATCATCATTCATCACATTTTTTGCAATCATCCATGGAACTTTTATCATTATTGATGGAATTATGTCGAAGTTTCTTTTTTAGTATTATGATATATAAATAAGGTGACATAAGTAATATTTACAGGTATTTTTTTTAAACATAAGATAATTTTGTACAAACTAAAAGAAGAAATTTCCGTTGATTGTCCTGATTATTAATAATAAGGTACTTTTAGACCTCAATGAAACAGGTTTATCTTATCCCTTCTGCAGTTATATTATGCTAGGCACTATTAATTACGATATGGGGGTGTGCAATGCTAAATATACTTCTTGTGGATCCCAACAATGATAGAAATTCTAAAATGTCAAAAAAAATAAGACAGACGGGCCATCGAGTAAAAGCATGCAGAGATTTTCATGAAGCGGTTCAATTGTTAAAGGAGGATAATTTTGATGCGATAATAGAGAGAGTAACTTCCTCTGACTTTTTCATAACAAATTGTTCACCCTTTTATTTCGATTATAACAAGAGCAAGTATATAGCCCATTATATTGGAGACGGTGAAAATACCGCAAATAAAGAATTTATCGAAATAGTTACTAAATTGGCTTTTAATAACCTTAAAGAAACGAAAGACAATATTTTTTTATATGCAGACAAGAATGTAGACGTAATGATAATCGAGCCGACAACAATTTTACGTATAGGGCTCAGGACGATAATAGAGGGCACCTCTTTTTTAAATTATGCTGGTGAGGCGAAGACTGCATATGATGCTGTCCCCTTGTTAGAAGAAATACACACAGACGTTATTCTGATTGGGGTAAACTTGAAAGATGGTAAGGAGGTCGACGCATGTAAACTAATTAAAGTTCGGTATCCTAATATGAGTATTGTAGTTTTTTGCAACATTGAAGATCAGGAGATAGCTTTCCCATACATTAGAGATTGGGCGGATGCCATTTTGCTTAAAAATTGCGACAAAACCGATCTAATATATGCAATAATAAAAGTAGTTCAAGGCGGAAAATTTATTGATGCAAAAATTGTTAAAGAGCTACTTGTGAAGTCCAATAGCGAGGTTGGCAAAAACCCGCTAAACCTTTTAACAGCTCAAGAACAAAAGGTTTTTCAACGGCTGGCTTTAGGAAAAACAAACAAGGAGATTGCTAGTGAACTGTATTTATCGCCGGCGACAGTAAGAAATTATGTGTCAAAGATTCTGCGCAAGCTTAATTTGCCCAACCGGTCAGCCGTGGTATCGTACGCGTTGAAAAATTTATACATTCAAAAATAAAAAGTTCCGGGAAATTTTCCCGGAACCTGAATAATTTATTTTCCGCCTTCTATTGAAGCATAAATAAAATCCGGATCGGAACCGCTCGAGAAGGTTCTGACGAGGTCTTTTACGTAATCCTTCTTCACCCATACCTTCTCCCTGAAGTAGAGAGGAACAACAGCACCTTTTTCAAGGAGGTATTTTTCAGCTTCAAACAATATTTCATTTCTCTTTGCAAAATCGGAAGTGTTTTTTGCTGCATTGCAAAGTTCATTGTACTTTTCGTCGGTCCAGCCGCTGTTGATCATGCCCTCGCTCATTGTCCAGTAATCCAGGTAAGTCATCGGATCATCATAATCGGGACCCCAGCGGGTTATCATGACTTCGTAATCGCCGCTTCTCATTCTCTGAAGTCTTTCTTTAAAGGTTACGATTTTTATATTGACGTTTATACCTAAGTTTTTAACAAGCATATCCTGTATGGCTTCTATACCCTCTTTTGTACCTGAACTGTCATCTACAGTTATTTCAATGTTTATCTGGGAAGGATCGGTAATTCCCAATTCCTGCATTGCTTTGTTCAGAAGTTCTTTCGCTTTTGCCACATCAGCTTTTTTTGTATAGAATTCATAGGGGAATTCTTCCGCAAATTTTTTCTCAAGACCGGAAAGTGTCGGCGGAATATATCTGGTGGCAGGTTTTGAAACACCCTTAAACGCCATGTTTATATAATCTTCCCTGTCGATAGCAAAACCTATAGCTTTTCTAAAATTTTCATTGGCAAGATAGGGTTTGCCTTCTTTCTTCATGTTGAATCTTATGAAATATTCAAAGCTGTCCATATATGTTAAAGCATTACCTTCGCTTTTCACCTTCTCCACAAGTGGCGTAGGGACGTCGGCAAAGTCAAGTTCGTCGTTTTCAAACATCTGGTAAGCAGTATTGGGGTCGGTTATTATTAATATCCTCACCTTTTCAAGTTTTATTTTGTCCTTTGCCCAGTAGTTCGGATTTTTAACGAGTACTATCTCCTGTTCGTGCTTCCACTCTTTTATGATGAAAGGCCCGTTGTAGACCATCTTGTCCGCATCGGCGGCATATTTTTCAGCGTACTTTTCTACTAACTCCTTCTTTGACGGTAGAAATGAAATGAACCCTAAAAGGCTTTCAATATATTTGGTAGGCGATTTCAACGTGATCTGCAGCGTCTTTTCATCAAGAGCTTTTACACCCACCTGATTCGGATCATTTATTTTCCCCAAATTGTATTCTTCTCCATTCAGGATGTAATAGCCCTGATTTGCATATCCGGAAGCTAATTTAGGATCGAGCAGCCTTTTAATAGAATATTCAAAGTCATAAGCCGTTACCTTGGAACCGTCGCTCCATTTGGCATCCCTTAAATGGAAGGTATAGACTTTTTTGTCTTCGGATACATCCCATCTTTCCGCCATTCCCGGATATACTTTTCCGTCGTAATACCTTACTAACCCTTCAAATACAGCATTACCCACGATAATAGAATATTGGTCGGTTGCCAACTGAGGATCAAGGGTTGGCGGTTCCGATGGAATTGAAAATACTAATTCCTTGGATGATTTTGTAGCAGTATTGGAGCATCCAGTCAAAATACCCGCTACGATTAACATTGACAGTAAAATCGCTGTAAGTTTTTTAAGCATAAAAACCCCCCTTATAAATATAAACTGCTTTTCATAAATATAATATGGCTGTAATTTTATCATACTCTTTCAGTTTATGTCAATACAGAATTTTATTAAATTTTGTATACATTATTAAACACACATTAAAAGCCGGGCTGAACGCGTAGCTTGCGTTCTATCCCGGCTGGTATGCACTTCATCCGTTTGGTAATCCCGTTACAAAAAGCGCCTAAGCTCGCCTAAACACGGATCCATTTCATTTTAGCAATCCTGCTATAATAGTCAAAATATAAACAGTATTTATCAGGACAAAATTCTTAACCGACAAAACAAAAGTATCCTCTTTCGTTTGCTTTTCGCTGAATTTTTTTATATTTTTCCGCACGGGTAAAACGGTCAGCACGGCTGCAACAGAAAATACAGGAATAATTTTTAGCACTATCAAGATTATAATGTCTATATAAATAATATAGTACAGAAATTTAAAAAGCTTAACGGCATCATTTTTTCCGATGTAAACCGGCAGTGTATATCGTTTATTCTTCACGTCATCCTCGATATCGCAAATATTGTTTGCAAGCATTATATTTGCAATCCCATTTATAGTGGGTACTGAAACCAGAAAAATAGTTATGATTTCTATTATATTAACGTTAACACTTAAAATGGCCTGACTCAATGAAATTTCCACTATACTTTGATTGAACACGTGGATGTAAACTGAAAGAAATACTATTACAAATCCCATAAAAAAACCCGAGAAAATTTCTCCCAACGGCATCCTCGATATGGGTAACGGCCCGAACGTATAAAAGACCCCTACCATGAAGGATATAATACCTATAATCAGAACTACTATATCGGTATTTAGATATAATAATAAACCAAAACCCGTAGCTGTTAGCATCAATAAGATTATTGTTATTTTAACGGTACTTTCTTTAATCCCGTAACTGACAATAGCATTATGTTTTTCATAATTATAGCCGCAGGTCACATTAGCCTTTTTATAATCAAAATAGTTATTGATCGCAGTTGTGGCCATATCAATTGAGAGCAACGATATTAACATTAAAACAAAGTTTTTTATATTAAAACTGTCATAGCGATAAACACTGTAAGCCGCTCCTAATAAAAAAGGTATAATACTTGCTGCCTTTGTCCGTATTTCCACTAGCTCTAAAAAACTCTTTAAAGGCATTTTAATCCTCCTAATACTTTTAAGTGTAGAAATAAAGTGTTCTTCGATAAAATTAGGCAAGTCCAAATTTTTGTGTAAAATTTCCTCTGGTTATAACCAGGTGATTTAATCACCACCACTTGGCTAGATACCGCCTCCAGCCCTTTGAGGATCAATGATTTGCTATCGCCGGGCTTTGCCCGTCCTTGACACCGGGGTCATCCGGTTGAGCCATATCTTATCCCTTCAGTTAGGTTTTTGTGTTCGTCACCTTTAATTCTAACCAGAGGAGCGAGGATGGCTCAAGCTTTTTTTAAAATTCCCTTTTTATACAATTATATGGACGAAACTTATCGTTTTCAGTTAGAAATCAAAATAAGGGTTCAATTAATTTATTTACTGTCCTTTATTGACGACTACAGCCGCTATACTATTATTTTTCCCCGAAAAATCCCAGGAAGGTGACGCCCGGGTATTCCAGGAATACTTCGGTTTGACATACGAGCCTGGCAATGCAGATTTTCCGGGCTATAATCCAAAGGATTCAGGTCCGCTATCATTTGGGTGGCCAGACTTTACCATCTTAAACCTAGAAGTACACTCATAAATAAGAGCAGGATGTGTCCCTGCCCTATAATGCAAACATACTGTATACTCTACTCTGCTGCCTCTTGCTCTTCATCGCTACCCTTTGGTACGAAACCGATGATATGGCATATAGAGAAAACGCCTATTCGGTTAGGAGGACCTGAAGTAAGCATTACTTCTATTGTTCCCCTGTTAACTCTTTTAATAACACCGGTAATATTAGGTGGTCTGCCAGCCGGTGGTGGGGCTGCAGTAAGCAATTCAACCTCTAAGCCTGCCTTCGCAGCTTTCTTTAAGGCTTCTCTTAAATCTTTCAGACAAACATCCTCATCCTTTTTAAACTTAAATTTATCTTTGTCATTATCAAAAAAGTCAACTGATGTGTCATTCATTGTTGACATACAATATCACCTCCTCAATCCCTGTTGTAGTAAGCCTTGACTTAAGATATTTACACCATATTATATGTATTAAATAAGAGGACGGTTACAAATAAAAGCACCAACCGCCATTCAGATTCATGCTTATACCGCCTCCAGTCTGCAGTTCACATTTAGCCATGAACCAAAACATACCCAAACTCCTAAAAAATTATAAAGCCTTGCGCAACAAGGCTTTATGGGCTGTGTTTCCTTCTAATCGATGCCACACACTCAACATGATGCGTGAAAGGGAACATATCTACCGGCTGCACGAATTCGGTCCTGTAGCCCCTATCTTCCAGATACCTCAGGTCTCTGGCAAGAGTAGCGGGGTTGCACGACACGTACACCATGCGGGAAGGATTCATTTTCACAGCGGCTTCAAGGAGCTCCTCTTCGCACCCACGCCTAGGCGGGTCCACCACTATTACATCGGCTCTGATTCCCTGTTCAATCATCCGGGGCATTACTTCTTCGGCCGCCCCTTCTAGGAATTCTACATTTTCTGTTCCGTTCAATAGGGCGTTATTCCTGGCATCCCTCACCGCCTCGTGGACAACTTCTATGCCGTAAACCAGCCTCGCCATCCGGGCCAAAAACAGGGTTATGGTACCTATGCCGCAGTAAGCATCGATAACCGTCTCTTCGCCCGTAAGCCCGGCGTATTCCATCACTTTATTGTAAAGGACCTCCACCTGCACCGGATTAACCTGGAAGAAAGAGTTGGGAGAAAGGGTGAATTTTATTTCTCCGATAAAATCGATAATATGGGGTTCGCCGTAGACCAGTATATTTTCATCGCCCATAATCACATTTGTCTTCTTCGTGTTAACGTTCAGATAAACGCTTTTCAGCCCCTCTAAGTTTTTCTCCAAAGCGCCGAGGAGCTCCTTTAAATGAGGCACTTCCCTTCCGTTAATTACCAGTACCACCATTACTTCGCCGGTTTTGGCCCCGACCCTGGTCACCACATGTCTAATAAGGCCCCTATGGTTTACCTCGTCGTAAATCGATACCCGGAATTTTTCTATCCATTCCCGTACAACTTCCGCCGCCCGCCAACTCAATTCGTGCTGTATTAGACAGTCTTCTATGGGAACCAGGTCGTGGCTCCTTTTCATGTAAAACCCCAATGTGGGCCGGTAGTCCTTCTTCCCTACCGGATACTGGGCTTTATTTCTGTATTTCCAGGGATCTTCCATCCCTATGGTTTCGAACACCGTCGTATTTATGCGGCCTATCCTCTCAAGGCTGTCCCTGACCTTCTGCGTTTTAAACTCCAGCTGCCCCTTATACGACAGGTGCTGGAGGGAGCACCCACCGCACTCGCCCGCATAGGGACACCGGGGGATGATTCGGTCGGGCGACGGAGATATGATCTCCTCCACCCGAGCTATAGCGTAGTTTTTTGAAACCTTTTCCACGACCGCCAGCACCCTCTCGCCCTTCAACGCTCCTTCGACAAATACCGCGAGGCCGTCTACCCGGCCCACCCCCTGTCCTTCATGGGCCATGGCGGTTACATCAACTTCAATTCTATCTTCTTTTTTAAGCATTATACCACCGCCTTATAAATTTTATTTTTACATTGCTATAAATGACGAAATTAGATATAATTAGGTAAAATGTTAATTTTTATCATATCATAATGCTTTAAATTTTAGGAGGTATCTGTGTTGAAGCACGGTCGCCGAGCTTTAAAAATTCCTACAATTCCGTTAATAAAGCTTAAAGATTTGTCAGCATTTAAATTAAAGCGCAGCCTCAAAACCCGTCTGACTGTATACCTAATAATCATGGCCTTATTTCCGTTAATTCTGATGGGGGGAATTGTTAATTTCTTTATAAAAGAATCCATGGAAAAAGAGGTAAAGGAAAAGACCAGCGTAATCGTAAGCAATCTAAACGATCAAATAGACATTTTCATAAATCAAAATAAAAGCCTGGTTTCCTTTCTCGCCGCTACCAAAACCGTTCGCTCAATGGATAGAAACGTTATCGAGCCGTTCATTTACGACATGCTGATGCAGAACCCCCAGATACTCCGGGTTATAATAGCTGATACCCAAGGCTCCGTGTACGCTGTGCCTTTCGGTAACTTTCCCGAAAATTACAGCGTCTTTTCCGAAGCATGGTATACCGGCGCCCTGGACAACAAAGATACTTATATCACAAAGGTTAAAGTTGACCCTTCTTCATCAAGTACTATTCTTTCCATATCAGCTCCTATAATCTCTGAAACCGGCAACATTGCGGGAATTTTATGCGCCGACATTTCCCTTGTTTCCCTGACACGAACAGTCTCTACTATGAATATCGGCAACCATGGATACGCATTTATTACTGATAGCGACGGCTATGTTATAGGACACAAAGACTACAAGCTTGTAAGAGCCAGGGAGAATTTTTCAAAGTACGATTTCGTAAAGCAGGCTCTATTAGGTAAAAAGGACTTCACCACCTTTGATGAAAACGGCAATGAGATGTTTGTTGCTTACGGGCCCCAAAAGACAACCGGATGGGGTATTTTCGTTAGCCAACCGGTAAATGAAGCTTATTCCAATATATTCAGCGTGACGCGGACCTTTGGGGTAGTCGGCCTTCTGGCAACCCTGATCAGCATAGCCATGGGAATTTACATAGGAAATGCGGTTGCGACCCCAATCCTGCGCATGGTGGGTGCTGCTGAGACGATAGCTGAAGGAGACCTCACCGAATTCATAAAAATACAGGATTCGACAGAGATCGGGGCACTGGCTTCCTCCTTTAATTCCATGGTATCGGGTTTAAGAAATCTGGTCCTGGAAATCATGAGAACAGCCGGGGAGCTCTCTTCGTCAACAGAGGAACAGGTTTCAAGCGCCGAGGACAGCAAAAAAGCTGCAGAACAAATTTCCGGCGCAATTGAACAGATAGCCGCCGGAGCCGGAGATCAATCCCAAAAACTCACCGAAATATCGGAAATTATAAACCAGCTGGTGCTGTCTAACGGTAAGATTGACGAAAACGCCCATTCCACTGCCTCCTCGGCTACTGAAATGCTGGAGCGAGCCAGAAACGGCCAGAGGAAAATGAACAACGCCACAGAAAGCATGCATTCAATAATAAATTCAGTAGACCGGTCTAGGAATATAATAATGAACCTGCATTCCAGCGTCAAGGAAATAGGCAAGATATCAGATATAATTCGCGATATAGTGGATCAGACAAACCTGCTCGCTCTCAATGCATCGATAGAAGCGGCGCGGGCCGGCGAATACGGCCGCGGTTTTTCAGTGGTAGCCCAGGAAATCCGCAAACTGGCGGATCAGTCCGGCAAAGCGGCGAAGCAGATATCTGAAATCGTAAAAGAAATCCAGAAAAACAGCAGAGTGGCAGTTGATTCGATGGTCGAAAGCAGCAGTGAAGTAGATTCGGGCCGGGTACTGATCGTTGAAGCCAACGAAACCTTTAACAGGCTTATAGGCGATATTGAAGCTACAGCAAGGGCCGCCAAACAGATTTCGGAAGAAGTGACTTCCCAGTACAACAACATTGAAAAGATAGTCGCAAAGATAAATGATATTATGGCAGTATCAGAGGAAACCGCAGCAGCCAGTCAGCAGGTCTCGGCCTCTTCCCATGAACAAACGGCATCCATGGAAAGCATAGCCTCTTCAGCCAGACAGCTGGCAGGGCTTGCTGAAAAGCTGTCCGCCATGGTAAACAAGTTTAAGGTATAACGTTATTCGAAAAATAAAGCGACGCTCATACATATTAAAGTATGCGTCGCTCTATTTTTATTTCCTGGACGGGCCCTTTATCTTCAAGCCTTTAAAATTGTTCTGCCTCAGTGCTTCATAAAGTACTACAGCCACGGCATTGGACAGGTTCAAAGATCGGGCATCCTCCAGCATCGGTATTCTGACGCATCTTTCCCAGTTGGCCTTTAAAAGTTCGAGGGGCAGACCCGCGGTTTCCTTGCCGAATACCAGGTAGCTGCCCGGTTCGTAAAGCACGTCCGTATAGCATTTTTCCGCTTTCGTCGTGAGAAAATACAACGGCACACCCCGGTTTTTTTCCTTAAACTCGCCGTAACTAGAGTAATACCTTACGTCCACCAGGTGCCAGTAATCCAGCCCGGCTCTCTTCAGATACCTGTCTTCAAGGGAAAAGCCCAGAGGGCCCACCAGGTGAAGCACCGCCCCCGTCGCAGCGCACGTCCGGGCAATATTACCGGTATTCTGTGGGATTTCCGGTTCTACCAGCACAATATGGAACATCTTACATCGCCTCTTTTAAATTTCGTAATGAAGTCTTTTCCTTTTCCCGAAATAGCACAATCTCTTAAAACCGTAAGTTTTCACGTATTTCAGCGCTCTGTCAAAATCCCTGCCGACATCTTCAGGCCGGTGGGCATCGGAGTTTATCATAATAGGAATTTCATACTTTTTGAGGTAATTCATAATGGCCGGGGATGGATAAATCTCGCCAATGGGTTTTCTGATGCCAGCTGTGCTGATCTCGGCACACACATTCGCCCGCTTCATTGCAGCGGCTACTTTTTCGTAAACCGGTGCAAGATCCTTTACGGTCACGTGACCGAAAACTTTTATCACGTCAATATGGGCTATAATGTCAAAAATGCCCGACTCTATTGCTTTTATCAGCACACCAAAGTATTCCTTATGGGTTTCGTAAACATCCCTGGTTTCCCACTCCGGCATATAATCCGGATTGTCGAATCCGAAATCGCCCAGCCAGTGGACCGCACCTATCACGTAGTCAAAGGGGTATTTTAAAACAAAATCCCTTATTTCTCCTTCCCATTCCGGTATATAATCCATTTCGATTCCAAGCTTTACCGGGAGCCCTTCGCTCTTCGCCCTTTCCACGATTTTAATATACTGCTCTATATCTTCGGTAGCCCTTTCTCCGTGCCATTTACCCCTTGAGCCGCTGCTTCGCCACAGGTGCATCGCCTGGATAAACCTGTAACAGTGCTCCGAAAAGCCCACTTCCTTAACGCTTCTCTTTGCACCCTCTTCTAGAAATCTCTTCATCCATTCGATTGTATAAGGTCCCTGTTCCAGGTGTACGTGATAATCCCTTAGATCCATGATTCATGCTCCTATCGCATCCCGGGTGTCATGCCCGGCATAATCGATCATATTTTTCATTATAACATATTTTACTATTTCCGATAAAAAAAAACAGCGGATTTCTCCGCCGTCTATGCATTTTCTAACTCCCTGTTTTACCTGCGACTTTCAAGACCTAATCGGCCCTGGGAAAACCGAAGGCTATAGCTGCCAGTGCCATGAGCCCCAGCAGGTAAGGATAATATAGGTTAGGCATAATCTGCACCGGTGACAGCTTGGCTATACTGCCGGCAAGAAGGAGCTGGGCACCGTAAGGTATAATACCCTGCCATATGCAGGAAAATATATCGAGCATACTTGCACTTCTTCTTGGATCAACACCATTTTCCTCGGCCAGCTTTCTTGCCATGGGGCCGGTAATTACGATCGCCACAGTGTTGTTCGCCGTGCATATGTCGGCTACGGAGACCAATGCGCCTATACCCAGCTCGGCACCCTTGCGGCTTCTTATGCGGTGGCTTATGAAGTCAAGCAGGTAATCTATACCGCCTTCCTTTGCGATCATAGCGGCAAGACCGCCGATTAGCAGAGAAAGGATAAATATCTCCTGCATGGTACCGAAGCCCTCGTACATTTTCTGCGTGAAAGAGATGAGGGTAAAGCTTCCATCGGCAAGGCCGATAGCTCCCGCCAGTATTATTCCTATAAGCAGCACCAGGAACACGTTGATTCCCAGTAACGCTAGCACAAGCACTGAAACGTAGGGTAATATTTTTACAAAATTGTACTCAAGCCCCTGGGGGATATGACCCGTTATACCCGTAAAAGCCAGTATAGCTATTGTTATCAAAGCCGCCGGCAGTGCTATCTTGAAGTTCATGATGAACTTGTCCTTCATAGCGCAGCCCTGGGTCCTGGTGGCGGCTATTGTAGTATCGGATATCATGGATAAATTATCTCCGAACATGGCGCCACTTACCACCGTACCTACAGCTATCGCCAGAGGTATCTGGGCTTTTACTGCCATATCCACCGCTATCGGACATATTGCCGCGATCGTACCCATAGAAGTTCCCATTGCCGTGGAAACAAAGGCCGCTATTACGAATAGGCCGGGCAGTATCATACTAGGTGGAATCACCGAAAGTCCGAAGTTTACGGTGGAGTCTACTCCGCCCATGGCGTTTGCCACGGTAGAAAAAGCCCCCGCTAAGAGGTATATCATACACATTATTATTATATTCGAATCTCCAACTCCGTTGATGAAACTCTCCATCTTTTCTTCAAGGGAGCCTTTAAAAAGGATAAAAGCAACGGTGATACCGGCAATTGCAGCCACCGGAGAGGGAAGCTGGTAAAAGGCGAATTCTACGCCTTTGCTGTTAAAGTAAATCCCGCTTCCCAGGAAGAGTGCAAGAAATACTACAAGGGGCAAGAGAGCAAGAGGATTTTTTCTGTCCTTCATCTCTATCTCCTTTCTTGATGACTCTAGGCTTCGGTTGAAAATTAACCTTTTAACCCCTTCTGCACCTTTTCAAGGGCTTGATCCAGGTCTCCTATTATATCCTCCACATCCTCGATACCAACGGACAGTCTAACCAGACCGTCGGTTATTCCGGCCTTCAGCCTCTCCTCCCTGGGAACGGGGGAATGGGTCATCGATGCGGGATGCTGTATCAGAGAATCGACGCAGCCGAGGCTTACAGCCAGCGTTATCATTTTTACACTGTTCATCAACAGCTTTCCTGCCTCGATTCCGCCTCTAAGCTCGAAGCTTATCATGCCGCCGAAACCGTCCATCTGCCGCCTGGCCAGGTCATGCTGAGGATGGGATGGCAGGCCCGGATAGTAGACCCTCTCTATCATGGGATGGCCTTCCAGGTATTCGGCCACCTTCTGCGCATTCTGGCAGTGGCGCTCCATGCGCAATCCTAAAGTTTTTAGACCTCTGATGAGGAGCCAGGCGTCAAAGGGGCTTATCACACCGCCGATATCTTTGAGATACGGCATCTTCATTTCAGTTATCAGGTCTTTCGGCCCGACGATTATGCCGCCTATGACGTCACCGTGGCCGCCGATATACTTGGTGGCGCTGTGGACCACCACGTCCGCCCCATGTTCTATAGGCCTCTGCAGGTACGGTGACATGAAGGTATTGTCGACCACCACTCTTGCTCCGAACTTATGGGCTATTTCTGCGGCACCTTTAAGCTCGACCAGCTTCAGCGTGGGGTTGGCCGGTGTCTCCACATAAACGACTTTTGTATTAGGTCTCATAGCCTTTTCAAGATTCGACAGGTCAGAAATGTCCGTGAAAGTAACATCTATACCGTATTTGGGTGCCAGGTGGCTTAAAAAGCTGTGAGTACATCCGTATAGCGCATCATTTGCCACCACATGGTCCCCTTGTTTTAACAGGGTGAAGAGCACCGTTGAAATGGCCGCCATACCGGAAGCAGTAGCTATGGCAGCTTCACCGCCTTCCAGAGCTGCCATCTTTTCTTCAAGTTCCGCTACGGTGGGATTTCCGAGCCTTGTGTATATATAACCCTCTTCCTGACCGGCAAAGCGGCGCGCCCCCTGGTCCACGTTCTCAAAGACGAAGGTTGACGTCTGATAAATCGGCGTCACGTGGGACCCTGTTACCGGATCGTGTTTTTGCCCCGCGTGAATGGCTTTGGTATTAAAACCCATATAACTCCCTCCTAAAAAAATCTTTATTGTAATAAAACTTGCAAAAACTGTGCCATTATTGGAGGGGCTTTTTTGACATCATTCTGGTTAAATATTTTACCAACAGGGCGAAAAGTATGGTTACCAACGTATCCATTGGTTAATATTTTTACCATTTTATTCGGACCAGCGGGCTTCTTTTTTTATCCCGTAATTTTTCATCTTGTTCAACACTGTAGCGTGGGTTACACCCAGAAGCCGTGCCGCTTCTCTCACGCTCCTTGAGTTTTCCAGAGCTTCAAGAATCGCCTTCTTTTCGGCTTCCCCCACCACTTCTTTCAGTCTCTTACAGCCCTTCCCACAGCTCTGCTGGATATCCGCCGACTCGTTGAATTCCTCTTCCTTTAGAATAAGGTGTTCGGTCCTGATGACTTCGTCGTCGCACAGGTTCATGGCCCTCTCTATGACATTGGAAAGCTCCCTCACGTTTCCCGGCCAGTCGTATTCCATAAGCTTTTTCATCGCATCGGGGCTTATATTCGAAACCCTTTTGTTCATCTTCTGGCTGAGCTTCTTTACAAGGTGCATGGCCAAAAGCGGAATATCTTCTTTCCTTTCCCTGAGCGGCGGTATGAAGATGGGGATCACGTTGAGCCTGTAATACAGATCTTCTCTAAACTGGCCGTCCCTCATCAACTTCTCCAGGTTCCTGTTCGTAGCAGCTATTATCCTCACATCCACCGGGATTTCCTCATTTCCTCCGACCTGCCGGATTTTGCCTTCCTGGAGCACCCGGAGCAGTTTGACCTGCAGGTGGGTTGAAAGTTCCCCTATCTCGTCGAGGAACAGCGTGCCTTTGTCGGCGTATTTAAAAAGCCCCTGTTTCCCGCCCTTTTTTGCCCCGGTGAAGGCGCCTTCCTCATAACCGAACAGCTCGCTTTCCAGCAGCGTATCGGGTATGGCGGCACAGTTTACGGCCACGAAAGGTCTGTCGCGTCTCGGGCTTGCCATGTGGATGGACCGGGCAAAAAGCTCCTTGCCGGTCCCGCTCTCGCCTCTTATGAGTACGGTGGAGTTCCCCTTTGCAGCTATCTTAGCTATTTCCTTGACCTTCCTGATCTTGTCGCTTTCCCCCAGTATCTCATCGAAGGTTATCATTGCCGGCTGGGTAAAGGAATAAACCAGGTTCATGACGCTCTCTATATCCTGCAGTGACGCCACGGCTCCCACCGGATTCCCGTCCTCGTCCAGGATGGGGCGGCCAGAAGTAATATAATGGCTTTTGGATTTTTCGCTGTTCAGCACTATCTCCACATTGTCGTAGCTTTCTCCGGTTTTCACGGTCCTGAGCATGGGTAAATTCGGTGCCAGTATTTCGGATACCGGCTTACCGACAGCTTCTTTTGCCTTTACCTTGAGTATTTTTTCAGCTGCAGGATTGAATGCAGTTATCATACCGTTTTTATCGATGGCAATTATACCCTCTACGGTTGCATCGAGAACGGCTTTAATCTTTTTTTCCCTCTCCTCCTGGGGCAGCAGCTTTATCTCTTCGACTTCCATGACGTCTTCTTCCATGAGGAGCTGTTGTTTTAAAAAATCGAAGGAAAGCGAGTCATTTTTTTCGATTTTTAACCAGGCATACCCCGGCCCTACTTCCATAGCCTTGAGGTTTATGCCGTACCTATAAAGAATCTTCAAAATATCAAGGGCCATACCGACCCTGTCCCTGGTCCTCACCATGAAGCGAACTGTTTCTATCATCCCGGCATCACCCCTTGTTAATTGTACAAAAAAACAGCCCCGAATTCCATGTCAAAAAAAGGAGCTGCGAAAATCCGCAGCTCCCTCATTTCGCCTGGTGTTTTATTAGGTTGCTCAGAGTGAAGAAACATCCTCCCAGTATTACGACCCAGGCCAGGACCATGAAAAACAACGCGCTTCCGGACATGTTTTACGCCTCCTTTTAGGCTTTCGCGCCTTTTTGAATCTGAGCGCTGCCGTATTTCTTCTGGATGGTGTAGTAGGCTTCGATGAAACCTATGGCGAGGATTACAAAGAGCAACACGCGGGCACCCTGCACCCAGGGAACCAGCTCCGGCATATTCTCTACGAATCTTGGAATCCACTTGAAGTAACCGTCCTTTATATAGCTCCTCGTGGAGAAAACGAGAAGTATGGCGATCGAGAGCGGTGTGATGAATTTGATCATAAAGTTGAAGAAAGCGGAAGACACCTTCCAGTAGCCGCCCCTGTTCAACTCTTCGAGGGCTTTCTTTTCACCGAACAACCAGCCCACCACCAGAGCTTCGATGAGGCCCACGACTACCAGGAAGTAGTTGCCCACCCAGTTGTCGAGCTCGGTGAGGAACACCAGCTCAGCAGTCTTGGTCAGGTAGGGCTCCAAAGCCGTCGGCAGACCTACGAGGATATAGAAACTGAATACGATTACCGCACCGGCTTTTCTCGGTAAATTCAGGTCTTCTTCGAGCATGGCTATCAGGTAGTTGTACATCGCTATGGCCGACGTGAAGCCCGCGAAGAACAGCACCAGGAACCAGAAGGCGCCGAAAAATTGGCCACCCGGCATCATGCGGAACACGTTGGGAAGAGCGATGAAGGAAAGCCCGACACCGCTTTCTATGCCTTCGGGTCCCAGGAAGGTGAAGGCTATCGGAATGGCGATACTGCCGCCCAGGATGACTTCGGCAAATTCATTCAGGAATACCGTGGTTGTAGCGGAAAGAACGATGTCCTCATCGGGCTTGAGATAAGACGCGTAGTTCTGAATGATGCCCATGCCCAGGGACAGCGTGAAGAATATCTGGCCCGCAGCAGCCAGAGCCGATTGCCAATTCAGTTCGTTCCACTTCGGGCTCCAGAGGTAGTCGAGGCCTTTTATCGGCGACCAGTCTGGGTTTACCGGTGAACCTAGGGTCAGGGCCCTTATGATCAGGATGAAGCCAAGCACGTAAAGCAGAGGCATCATAATCTTGGCCCATGCCTCGATACCCTTCTGGACACCGCGGCTGAGGGCGAACGCCAGGAGAGCGAGCGCTATCACCCAGAATGTAATCGACATACCCGGATTCTGGATATAGCTCGCAAAGACTTCACCGGTAGACCGGGCAGTGTCCATATAGCCGCCGATCAGGGAGAGGTAGCTGTAACCGAGGGTCCAGCCGATGATCTGGGTGTAGTATGAGTTTACAAGGGTCGTAACAGAAAACACCAGCATACCGACCAGAGCACCTATTATCGCTGCGGAGGAATGACCGAGTTTTTCTTTGGCCTGCAGATAGGTCATGCAGCCAACGGTTCCGTGGCCGTACTTGCCGCCGTAGCGGCCCTGCATCCATTCCACATACATCAGGGGAATGCCGAGGACCAGCAGTGCAGCAAAATAGGGCAGCATGAATGCGCCGCCGCCGTTTTCGGCAACCTGGTAGGGGAACCTCCAGAAGTTGCCGAGACCTATGGCATTCCCCGCCATAGCAAGAATAAGTCCGAGCTTACTCCCCCAATTCTCTCTGTTTTCCGCCATAAAAACCCTCCTTTATAATTTTAAGTACAAATGAGTATTAATAATTTATTAAATTATACATTAAAAAAACTCTATTTTCAATACGTCATACATATCTTTCAATATACTCACTTGATAATATTATGAATTATATATTCAAAAAAAATTATATTATATCAGCCGCCCAGTTCCCACCCTCTTTCGAAAGCATTTATATTTAATTGGACGTACCGGGCAGGGACTACATCTTTAATGACTTTTATAAAGGACTGTTTCGACCAGTCCATAACCCTGGCTAGCACCCCAACCAGCACCATGTTCTGGGCGCGAACTTCGCCGCACTCTCTGGCTATACTAACAGCATCCACCACTATTGTGTTTTTTATCTCCGACTTCAATCGGGGAACAATATCCGGTGGGTATTCTTCTTTTCCTGTAAGCACCGAAGCCGGCGGCATTTCCAGGTCGTTTACGATCAGCGTGCCTTCGGACGAAAGGTACTCTATATACCTTACCGCCTCGAGTTTCTCGAAGGCCAGGAGCACATCGGCCCCTCCTTTTTCGATGAGGGGAGAGTAGACCCTATCGCCGTATCTGATCTGGGTTATCACACTGCCCCCGCGCTGGGCCATGCCGTGGACTTCGGACATCTTTACATCGTATCCCTGGTTTACGAGCGCGGTTGTTATGACCTTCCCCGCCAGGATGGTCCCCTGGCCTCCCACTCCGGAAATGAATATGCTCTTAACAGACATCACTCATCACCCGCCTTTTCTATTGCGCCGAAGGGGCAGACCTGAACACATACGGAACAGCCAACACAGCTTATGGGGTTTATAAATATTCCGTCTCCCCTTACCTGTATCGCCGGGCACCCCAACCTTAAACACATCCTGCACTTTCTGCACTTTTCCTCGCTTATGGAGTAGAGCCCTTTGGGGCCTTTGCCCTTCAGCAGAGCGCACACCCTCCTGGCGATGATAACGCTGGGACCCTCTTTGTACTCCAGGGCCTTTTTCACGGCATCCTCCACAGCTTTAAGGTCGTAGGAGTCCACCACCAATACGTTTTCCACGCCTATGGCTCTGCAAACGGCTTCAAGAGATACCGCGGCAGCCGGTTCTTCTTTGATGTTGTATCCTGTACCCGGGTGGTGCTGGTGTCCGGTCATTGCGGTGATACAATTGTCCACAATGATGTTTATTGTATTGCTGCGGTTGTATACAGCGTCCATAAGGGAAGTAATGCCCGAATGTAGAAACGTCGAGTCGCCTATTACGGTGACGACAGTGGCATCCTTTCCGTTGATCTCGCAGGCCTTCTTGAAACCGTGCCCCATGCTGATGCTGGCGCCCATGCAGAGGATGCTGTCAATGGACTCCAGAGGAGGCAGCACACCCAGGCTGTAGCACCCAATGTCGCTGGTTACCACTGCCTTCATTTTCTTGAGCACGTAGAAAACCCCTCTGTGAGGACATCCCGGGCACAGCACCGGCGGCCTCGGCGGCACGGAGGTATACGGTTTGAAGGCGGGAGTGACCTTGTCCCCCTTCAGCGCTTCCCTCAGGATTTCCGCGCTGAGCTCGCCGATTTCCGGTATGAGCTCTTTGCCCCTGACCTTCAATCCCATTGCCCTGATCTGGTTTTCCAGATAGGGGTCCAGCTCTTCAACCACGTAGACTTCCTTCACCTGCTCTACGAAAGCGGCGATCATTTTTTTAGGCAAGGGGAAGGTCATCGTCAGCTTCAAAACGCTTACTTCGTCACCAAAGACCTCTTTCACGTACTGGTAGCTGATGCCGCTGGTGATGATACCCACATCGTAACTCTTGCCCCACTCGACCCTGTTGTACGGAAATTTTTCGCTGTATTCCTCCAGGGCTTTAAGCCTTTCCTTCAGGATTAACCTTCTCTTGCGGGCAAAACCCGGAATCATCGAGAATTTCTCGGGGTTTTTAACATAAGGCTTGATGCCCGCTTCCTGCCTTTCACCGATTTGGACCACGCTACGGCTGTGAGATACGCGGGTGGTGGTCCTGAAAAGCACCGGGGTATCGAACATCTCGCTTATCTTCAGAGCTTCGCCCACCAGGTCTTTTGCTTCCTGGCTGTCGGAGGGCTCCAGCATGGGGATTTTGGCAAAGGGCGCAAAATTTCTGTTGTCCTGTTCGTTCTGGGAGCTGTGCATACCGGGATCGTCGGCGCTGACTATTACAAGGCCGCCGTTGACGCCGGTATATGCCAGGGTAAAAAGAGGATCTGCAGCCACGTTCAGGCCTACGTGTTTCATGGAAACTATTGCTCGTGCTCCGGCCATGGATGCCCCGGCGGTTGCCTCCAGGGCTACTTTTTCGTTAGGAGCCCATTCCGAATATATCTCGCTGTATTTAGCTATATTTTCCAGGATCTCGGTGCTGGGAGTTCCGGGATATGCCGAGGCAAAGGTGACTCCGTACTCGTAAGCGCCACGGGCTATGGCCTCGTTCCCGGTGAGGAAAACCTTTTTCATAATTTCTCACCTCGTTTCACAAGACATGCGAAAGCAATAGACATGAGCTTGGATACCGGCGAATCCGCTCTGGAAGAAAGCACTACCGGAGCTTTTGCCCCTACTACTATGCCGGCCATGTTGCCCCCCGCCAGGAAGGTGAGGGATTTGCCCAGGGCATTCCCAGTCTCTATATTGGGGACCAGGATGAGGTCGGCCTTTCCGGCGACGGGGCTTTTTATGCCTTTATGGGCCGCCGCCTCTTCGCTGACGGCGTTGTCCAGAGCCAGGGGTCCGTCAACCAGGGCCCCTCTTATTTGCTTCCTCTCCGCCATTTTGGCCAGAATGGCTGCGTCCACGGCCGACTGCATCTTGGCCGAAACAGTCTCCACAGCCGAAAGAAGCGCCACTTTCGGCTCGCTGTAACCAATAGCCCTGAGCGCGTTGACTGCATTCTGGAGGATTGCGGCCTTTTCTTCCAGAGTGGGCGCTATGTTGACGCCACCGTCGGTTATGAAAAGTATTCTATCGAAGTTGGGGATTTCGAAGGCGGCCAGGTGGCTCAGAAGCATGCCGGTCCTCAGCCCGAAATCGGGATTCAGCACCGCCCTCATGAAGGCCGCCGTGTCAACTAGCCCTTTCATGAGTACATCGGCCTGGTTTTCGTAGACCAGCCGCACTCCAACCATAGGCGCTTCCGGTGCGGGACAATCGATTATTTCTATATTTTCAAGGGAAAAGCCTATTTTAGAAGCTTCCTCCTGGATCTTTTCTTTTTCTCCTACCAGCACCGGTTCTATAATACCCTTTTCGTAGGCGTCCTTTACGGCTTCCAGCACGGGGGCGTCGGCAGCCTGTACGACGATGAGCCGCACGGGCGGAAGGTTTTTCAGCCTCTCCAGCATCTCGCCGAAATTTCTCATCATTCCTATTCACCTCCCCCGTAATCCAGTACCTTCTCGCGCCCGGCCATGACCCTGCACGCGGCTTCAGCCAGGGCCTTCATCTCCTCTTCGCCGGGCACTCTTTCTACAGGGGCTATAAATTTTACCCTGCCGGCTATGCATTCGCTGATGTAATCTGATTTGGCTATACCACCGGTAAGAATTATATAGTCCACATTACCTTTTAAAACCGTCGCCATCTGGCCGATACACTTGGCTATCTGGTAAACCATCGCCTCCAGTATGAGGGCAGCTTTTTTATCGCCGCTCCTCGCCCTTTCTTCAACTTCTCTCATATCCTTCGTGCCGAGATACGAATATACTCCGCCTTCCTGGATGAGCTTTTTCTTCAGCTCGTCCTTCGTGTATTTGCCGCTGAAGCAGAAATCCACGACCTCCAGGATTGGCAGCCCTCCAGCCCTCTCCGGAGAAAAGGGACCTTCACAGTTGGCGCTCTCCACATCTACCATCTGTCCCTTTCTTATGGCGCCGATGGAAATCCCGCCGCCCAGGTGGGCTACTATAAAATTGAGCTCACCTGGGTCTTTTCCGAGCTTTTCAGAGACCTTGTATATAACGCGCCTGATGTTGAGCGCGTGGGACAGGCTCTTTCTCTCGATTCCATCGAGCCCCGAAATACGGGCCACATCTTCCATTTCATCCACCGAAACCGGATCGACTATATAAACCGGTATGCCCTTTTCCGCACCGATGCGGCGGGCTATGAAGGCAGCCACGTTGGAAGCGTGCTCTCCGGCCACGGCGTTTCTCAGGTCTTCCAGCATGAGGTCGTTTATGCGGTAAGTGCCAGCTTTAACCGGGCGCAGGATGCCCCCTCTGGCTACCACCACGTCTATTTCATCCAGGCTGTAGCCCCTGGCCGCGAGAACGCTTAAGATCGCTTCGTAACGGTAGCCTTCCTGTTCTATGACATTTCTGAATTTCTTCAGTTCTTCATAATCGTGGACTATATTTTCCGTGAAAACCTCTTCTTCGCCGTGAAAAATCGAGATCTTCGTGGATGTGGATCCGGGGTTTATTGCGAGTATCCTGAACTTTTCCATTATACCCTCCTATCTTTTAACATAATTGGTCTTCAGCCTGCCTATAACTTCTATGCGCTCTTCGGCAAGCCTGTCGGCAACCTTGTGGGGCGGCACATTTTGCTCCTTGCTTATGGTAAATATTTTAAGCAGGATATCGTAAATGGCCCCCGCCTTCATCATTACCCTTTCGTGCCTCTTTTCGTCATTTTTGAATTCCAGTTCATCGGCAACCTGGATGAGGCCGCCTGCATTTATCACGTAATCCGGAGCGTACAGGATTCCCCTTTCGTGCAGCACATCACCGTGTCTGGGCTCCAGCAGCTGGTTGTTGGCAGCTCCAGCTACGATCCTGCACTTCAACCTGGATATGGTGTCATCGTTGATGATACCGCCTCTGGCGCAGGGAGCGAATATGTCGCATTCCACATCGTATATCTTTTCGCATTCTACTACTTCCACATCCGGGTATTTTTCTTTTACTTTGTTTATATTTTCCTCGGTTATATCGGCAATCACGACCCGGGCCTCTTCTTCTTTTAGGTAACCTACCAGCACCTGCCCCACTTTGCCCACGCCCTGGACAGCGATTTTCAGCCCTTTCAACGAATCACTGCCGAAGACTATTTTGGCCGCAGCCTTCATGCCATTGTACACACCGTAAGCGGTGGGAACGGCCGAATTACCGCTTCCGCCGTATTCCTCGGGCAGCCCCACCATGTAATCGGATTCGCGGCTTGCATAAACGAAATCCATACCGGTGGTCCCCATGTCGGTGCCGGTATAGTACCTACCGCCCAGCGTCTGAACAAAACGCCCCAAGGCCCTAAAAAGCGCTTCTGACTTGTCCTTTTTCGGGTCGCCGATTATCACGGTCTTGCCGCCGCCAAAATTGTTGTCCGAGACGGCGCACTTGTAGGTCATGCCTTTGGCCAAGCGCATGGCATCCATCAGAGCTTCGTCTTCGGTTTCGTAAGGCCACATACGGCAGCCTCCGAGGGCGGGGCCCAGAGTTGTGTCGTGAATGGCTATTATAGCCTTTAGGCCCGTGGTCTTGTCGTAATTGAAGATTATCTGTTCAAAACCATGTTTCTCCATTTCCTTGAAAATATCAATTTTCACAAGCAAACCCTCCCATAGACTTTTTTCGACATAGAATAAGAGCAAAAAAGATGCCACCGGGAAAAAGTCCGTCGGGAGGGCTTTATTGTATACTTTTGTTCTCTTTTTCTGTGTATTATTGTTCACACCACTCTAAAATACCCCTGTCCCGAAGGAGATGGTGTATACTTTTATTCTCATTTTATCGCAATCATCGGACTTGTCCTGTAATTTATCAATCTTCCAACAACTTCATTTTTTTATAAAGGGCTCGCCTGGTTATCCCCAGGTCCCTGGCTATTTCCGTCTTGGACTTTTTCTTCTTGAGGAAAAACTTCAGGACTTCCGCTTCAAACTCTCTTTTCACCTGGTCCCATGTCTTTCCCTTGACGCTGACAACAATATCGCCGTCGGACAATTGGCGGAAAGACCCGTGATTATCCACCAGATCCGGCAGATGCTCGGGCTTAATCTCCTTTTCGGATATGTCCATATTTATCATGGCACGGCTAATGATGTTTTCCAATTCCCTTACATTTCCCGGCCAGTCGTAGGACATCAAAATTTCTAAGGCCTTTTTCGAGATGGAGTTTATACCCCTGCCGTATTTTTGATTGTATCTTTTTATTATACTGCTGCAAAGCAGTGGTATATCTCCCTTCCTCTCTCTCAGCGGCGGAATTGTTATTTTTATCACATTCAGACGATAATACAGGTCCTGCCTGAAATTTCCCCGCCGCACCTCTTCCTCCAGATCCCTGTTGGTGGCGGCTATAACCCTTACGTCTACTTTCTGGGGCACCGTGCTGCCTATCCTGAGCACCTCCTGTTCCTGCAGCACCCTGAGGAGCTTGGCCTGCGCCGAGAGGCTGAACTCGCTTATCTCGTCGAGAAACAGAGTGCCGCCGTCGGCCTGCTCGAAATATCCCTTTTTCCCGTGCCTCAGTGAACCGGTGAAAGAGCCTCCCTCGTATCCAAAGAGTTCGCTCTCCACCAGCTCTTTATTTATCGCAGCACAGTTCACCCTCACAAACGGCCCTCCGGCCCTGGGGCTCATATTGTGGATGGCGTGGGCGAAGAGCTCTTTGCCGGTACCGCTTTCTCCCACGAGCAGCACGGTAGCGGAAACTCCCGCACAGGCTCTCGCCTCTTCTTTAGCCTTCATGATCTTTTCGCTGTTTCCCAGGATGTCGTCCAGGGTGTACTTGGACTCGAGGCTGCGGAGCATCCTGTTCTTGTACTCCAGCTCCCTGCTCATCCGCTTTATCTCCGATATGTCGTGCATGACGCCCACGCTGCCTACCAGTTCCCCCTGAATGTAGATGGGTTTCGCGCTGCACAACACCTCCCTTTTGTCGGGTCCCACCCGCCGCAAGAGGTTTACGAACTCCCTACCCTCCTGGATGGATTTAATGAGCACGCTGTCCCGCTCCGCTATATCTATATCCGCCGGTTTTCCAACCACATCCTCTTCCGAAAGCCCGCTTAAATTCTTGTAAGCCTGGTTGACCATTATGCAGTTCCCGTCCCTGTCGGCCACCATTACGGCATCGGGAATCATTTCTATAATGTTTTTCAGAAGATTTATTACGTATTCCGCTTCACCTTTTAGAGAGGAAATCATCCAAAAGGCCTCCCAACAAAAATATTATATGATATAATAAATTATAACAAAAAATTCGGAAAACCTGGAGGTAATATTTTGGCAAACGAAGTATTTGAAACGCTTACTTCCATTGAAAAATGGACAAAGTCCGCCGACATCCCCGCCCACGCCCGGGCCAAGATAAAAAAGGAACTAGAAAAGGCCAAAGGGCGCTACCGGGATTTCGACCCGAGCGGTATAAAAAGCATCGAACAGAAAAGAGTCTACGAAGCTCTTGTAAAAAAGGGCGGGGATCTGGGGAAAAAGCTTAATAAAAAAAGCGAAATGAAGGATCAGGTTTATTCCTACCTGCGATACGCCAACGCGGCCTACTTCGATTTCATGAACACCCTGACCCCGCTGAATTCCGGGATCCGGTTTTTCGCATTAACCTCGGCCCTGTTCATAGCCCTTTCCCCGCAGTTTCTAGGGGCGGCTTTTTCGCTGGTCTTTCTGGTGCCTATATTCCTGGGACTGAACGCACTTAAAAAAAGGCGCGCCGCGGGCTACACTCTGGCTATGCTTTTACTGCCCGTGTCTTTCGCGGTGTCGGCCTTGTGGCTGCGTTTCGGATACCGAGTACTGGTTGACTACCAGGCGGTGCTTTCGGAAACGGTAAAGGCCACGGGAAAATCCCCTGAGGTCGCACGCCTTTTAATAACGGTGCCGCCGGTGTTTTCCCTCCTGCTCCTCTTTGCTGCCGGTTACATGGCATACCAGCTCACTAAGGCCAGAGATATGCTTATATAGGCTGAAAGCTCCTTTAAAAAGCAAAACCCGGGCATTGCGCCCGGGTTTTAAAACGGAAGGGGTTCCGTATAAATCACAGGATCTTGCTTAAAAATTCCCGTGTCCTCTGATTTTGCGGCCTTTCAAAAATCTCTTCGGGTCTGCCTTCTTCGACTATCATTCCCTCATCCATGAACATCACCCTGTCGCCCACTTCCCTGGCAAACCCCATTTCGTGGGTGACCACCACCATGGTCATGCCCTCCGCGGCCAGGTCTTTCATGACATCCAGGACCTCCTTTATCATCTCAGGGTCCAGGGCTGATGTGGGCTCATCGAACAGCATGACCTTCGGGTTCATAGCCAGGGCCCTGGCTATGGCAACCCGCTGCTTTTGCCCGCCGGACAGTGAAGACGGGTAGCATCCGGCCTTGCCGGCGAGGCCTACCCGGTTTAACAGTTCCATAGCCCTTTCCTGCGCTTCTTTAGGATTCACGCCCCTGACTTTGACGGGGGCCAGGGTAATATTTTCGATGACCGTTTTATGGGGGAAGAGGTTAAAGTGCTGGAATACCATCCCCACGTCCTGCCTTATCTTGTTTATATCGGTACAGGGGTCCATCAGAGATTTCCCTTCAATTTTTATCTCACCCCTGTTTGGTCTTTCCAAGAGGTTCAGGCATCTCAAAAAGGTGCTCTTGCCGGACCCGCTGGGACCTATGATCACCACTACTTCGCCTTTATCTATTCTGGTGCTGATGCCCTTCAGGACCTCCAGCTTTCCGAAACTCTTGTGCAAATCCCTCACTTCAATCACCGGCCGCCAGCCTCCTTTCCAGCACCCCTAATATCCAGGAAAAACCCAGCGTCATGATAAGATAAAAAGCCGCAGCGGTTATATAAGGCTCGAAGGGCCTGTAGGTGCTGCCTGCCACTATCTGGGCCGCTCTGGTGAGTTCCTGAAAACCTATGGTCGTAGCTAGTGAAGAATTTTTTAGCAATGTTACGAACTCGTTTCCCAGAGGCGGTATCATTTTCTTAAAAGCCTGGGGCAGGATAATATACCTCATAGCCTGAGCGTGGGACATGCCCAGGGATCTGGCCGCTTCCATCTGTCCCCGGTCTACGGCCAGGATGCCTCCCCTGACTATTTCAGCCACGTAACCGCCGCTGTTTATGCCCAGGGCCAGTACCGCCGCCGGGAACTCGGGTATGGTAAAACCCAGAATCTGGGGAAGCCCGAAGTAGAATATGAGCAGCTGAACGAGGAGGGGGGTGCCCCGGATAATTTCCACATAAGTGCTGCAGATAAGTTTTAGTATCAATACCCGCGACATTTTCCCCATTCCCACGAAAGTGCCTATAAATATTCCGATGAGTACTGCAAGTAACGTGATCTCAACTGCTGTCAGTGCTCCCCTGAAAAACAGGTTGATGTAAGGTAGAACTATCGTAAAATCGAGATTGGTCAATTCCCTTCCCCTTTCGGAAAAGCTTTAAAATTAGTTGGCAGGCTTATAGTCTATGAACCACTTTTTAACAAGCCGGTCGTATTCACCGCTGACCTTCAGGTCTTTAATAACCTTGTTCACGACATCAAGTAGCTTTCCGTCCTCCTTGCGGATAACCACAGCTTTAGCCGCATCGTCCAGCGTTTCTGCCGCCAATTCCAGCTTATCCGGGTTATTTGTGGCATAAGCCTGGGCTACGGCAAAATCGATTATTACGGCTTCAACCCTCTTATTCATCAGGTCCAGCATGGCAGCGTCAACCTTGTCGAACTGCTTCAGTTTTGCACCCTCTATCTTCTTGGCTATTTCCTCGCCTGTAGTGCCCAGCTGCACCCCAATGGTTTTCCCTTTTAGGTCTTCTTTACTCCTGATGCCACTGCCTTTATATGTGATGATCTGCTGGCCTCCCTCCAGGTAGGGATCCGAGAAGTTTACACTCTTTTTTCTTTCTTCGGTTATGGTGAAACCGGCTATGCCCAGGTCTACGGTCTTGCTTAAAACAGCCGGAATTATACTTTCGAAGGCTATGTCTTTTATCTCCAGCTCAACGCCCAGTTCCTTCGCGATAGCCTTAGCCAGATCGATATCGAAGCCAACTATCTCGTCTTTACCGCCAGTAACCTGGTGGAACTCAAAGGGCGGATAATCGGCACTGGTCCCGAGGACCAGCTTACCTGCCTTTTTGATCTTATCTACCGTATCCTCCTGCTGCACCCCCCGACCGCCGCCTGCATCCTGCGAATTATTCTGCTGCTGCGGCGCCTGCGCCTTCTGCCCGCACCCGGTCGTTCCTAAAACGGCGGCCGCTATGAAAACCAGAATGAACAGTGTCAAAAAAAACTTCTTCGTTATCATCTTTGACCCCCCAACTTCTAAACGGTTAAACTAGGTATAATTATACATTAGTCCGCATATTTTTTCAATATGTTTTTTATTTACTATTATTAAATATGGGATAACCCGGAATCGGGCAAAAAATAAAAGGCCCGGTTTTTCCGGACCCCTGCTTTCCCTTTAATTAGAATTCACTTGTCACCCGGTGCTTCTGGAAGCACTCGCTGCAGTATACGGGCCTGTCGTTTCTCGGCTTAAAGGGAACCTTTGTTTCTGCACCGCAGTCCGCACACACAGCATCGTATAGAGTCCTCTGGCCCTTCTTTGCGCCGAAGTCCCTCCTGCTGGCTTTTCTTGCGTCGCGGCATGCCTTGCAGCGACCGGGCTCGTTTTCAAAGCCCTTCTCTGCGTAGAATTCTTGTTCGCCTGCTGTAAAGACGAACTCCTTCCCGCAGTCCTTACAAACTAATACCTTGTCCTGGAATGCCATTAAAAAAACCCCTCACTTTGAATTAGATTATTATCTGGCATTCCTTAGCTGACCTGGTCATACCCTCCATCGCCGCACTTGCAGGTGAAACCACCCGAGGGAGTCGCTTTGCCCGCGGCTGGCATCGACTTTCAACCACAGACCTAAGTAATGCCTAATGCTAATTATATACCTGGAAAATAAAAAAAGCAAGAAAAATTTAGGATTATTTTTTTTGATCGATAAAAAACCCATATTGCGGGCTGGAGCCTTCAAATAAATTCCTGTATTTTATGTAAGCTTCTTTCGCTCTATAGTATTCATCTATTTTCTGCTCAAGTTCGTCAAATATATTTCTGGCTTTTTCATTTAATTCATCGTCAAGCGCTTTCAGTTCGTTTAAATTTCTCCTTATTTCATTTACATGAAAGACAGCTTCGCTCTCTTTTAATATTAAGGCAAAATTTTCACGCCCGCGGGTTTCGCGAAGGATTTCATCATCGATTTTCCCCGACTCATTCATCGCTTCCCGGCGCAATGATAAAAGTCCTGTAAGTTCCTCATGGTTTTTATTTTCCAAAACCCTTATCATTTCGGTGGTGAGCTTTTTTATGTTTTCCAGCGTATCTTTCTTTTTCTTCAGAAGCTCTATCAATCTACCGTATTTAATTTCACTTTCCATGTTTTAACCCGCTCACTTCAATATACGCCCTCTGCCATGTTTCCTTCAGATCTTCCAACAGGGGCTCTATTTCATCAATAACCCCGCCGTCTTTTTTTATATTGGCCTCTACCAGCCGCTGGTAAATGAAGTTGTAAAGGCTCCTTAAATTTTTGGATATATCATAATCCATTTCGAGGCTTGCATTCAGCTCCATTATTATATCTTGCGTTCTTATAAGATGATTGTTCGCTTCCGCATAATTCTTTTCTTCAATAGCTCTCTTAGCAAGCCTGGCAAATTTCAGAGCACCTTCGCAGAGCATCACTACGAGCTTCTCCGGCGGCGCCGAAAGTATGTAGTTTTGCTGGTACTGCTGGTATGCGTTGATCACAGACAACCCCCCTTATTAGGACTGCGAACCGTATAGTCCCATCTGGCTTGCCAGCCACAGGCTCTGCTGGTTCATGGCTGATATTGCCTTCTCCATCTCGGTAAACTGGCGCCAGTAGCGGTCTTCGATCCTCTTGAGCTGTTCTTCCACACTATCGATTCTTTCGTCTATTTCCCTTATCTGCCTTGCGAGCAGGCTGTTATCGAAAATCTCAAAATCCCCGCCTCCGGCCTTATCGGTAATGCTCTTCATGCCGGACTTCAGGATGTCGTACAATTTGACCGCAATACCATTTTGATCAGAGTCTGTCTCATTCGTGTTTGTAAAAAGCCTCATAACGGCATTTAAATCCTTTGATAGGGCCTGCCGCAGCTTGTTCTCGTCAAGGTGCAGTTTTCCCTTTTCAATGTAGGTCCCCGTGGTTATTCCGATATCGTACAGGGAATCAATTTCAGCCGGCAAACCGCTGACGGGTGTATATAAGGTCTGCCTCATTTTGTTGACTATTGATGAAAGCAGCGGATCGGACCTCAGAAGCCCGCTTTTGGCTTTTTCCTCCCAGAGCTTTATCTCATCTTCTTTCATTTCCTTTTTCTGTGCGTCTGTCAGCGGAGGATAATCCCGGTAGCGCTCTTCCGATAGTTTCTTGTTTATGGCGTCGATGGTGTCGTTGTAGAGGTTAATGAAGTTTTTTATGCTCTCCACGACGCCGTCGATATCGGATTCGATTCTTAGAGTTGCGGTTTCGGTTTCGGGCATGGCCTGCTTTAGGGTGAACTGGATGCCGTTTAAGGTGAAGCTGTTGGATTGGTTTTCTACAGTTATCCCGTTGATTACAATCGTTGAATTCGTACCCGTAGCAGATTCCCCTGAATCAATGTTGAAGGCACCCGGGGTGCTGCCATCGCCGAATAAATTGCCGGCTAAATTTTCTATTTTAATACTGGCGTTTGCGCCGGTATCCTTGGACTTGAACACCACTTTATCGGTCAGGGAATCGTAATAAGCCGTAACTCTGATGTTTTCACTGGAAGATATCTTTGAAAGAATATAGCTTATGGAGTCCGTTGTTTTAAAAGTAAATGTTTCGGATTTATCACCGTTATATATAGTAAATTTAAACTCGGAGAGACTTCCGTCTCCGCCAAAAGGATCGTTTTTGAATAAGTCCCTTTGATCCGCTATGGATTGGGTCGGGTCTATCTCTGTATACGTGGCATCATCGGAAAAGCCGAGGGTTCCGAGGATATTTTCATCAGGGTGTGAGTAATTTTTTAATGTTATTGTTATGTCATGATTATAATTTGGCGCTGGGGCAAAAGTTATACTGTCCGACTTGGTACCTACTAATATTTTCCCGGAACCAAAAGCATTATCTACGGCGTTTTGAATAGCCGCTGCTAAAGAAGTAACATCATTATATGTATTCTCAGCTATACTGATAGTTTTTTCTACACCATCTACCACCATCTGAAATTTATTTTTTGTCGAATCTACAGTTACAGGAAATGATATACTGGTTCCCGTCAGCTCCTTCGTTATAGAATCACTGCTGGTTATCTGTGCATTCGTCGCCAGAGATTTGACGTTAACAGTATACTCCCCCGCAACAGCGGTCGAACCGGCCGTGGCGGTGAAATATACATCCGACGATGCACCGGATGATAGGGTGCCGGTAACCTTGTATTTCAAATACGTACCCTGAAGCTTCATATTAAAGACATTGTCGTAAAGCGCCTTCAGCTTGAGGTTTATATCCCTGTAATCCTGCTTCTGCCACTCCAGTATCTGCCTTTGCTGGTATAATTTGTCCACCCTCATGCGCTCAACCTTCATGAGGTCCGAAACAATCTGGTCTATGTCTATGCCCGAAGCAAGGCCGCCTATCCTTAAAGTGCTGTACGGCATTTATTCGCACCCACCCTTCAACATATAAAAATCAAACCCTCTTGTCTATTATAAGCCCCACCTGTTTCCATATATTCGCAATGAGGTCCAGAAACTTTTCCGGAGGAATCTCGCTTATGAGTTCATCGGTATTTTTGTCGTAAATCCTTACGATTACCCTGTTCGTCTCTTCATGGATGGAAAACTCGAACCTGGTGTTTTTTATTTCCAGGGCGAAATCCTCCAGCCTTTCGGTGAGGTATTGGAAATCCTCTTCTTCACCCGGAATATTTTCTCTGGAAACAGGCTTCTTCAGACTTTCCGCCTGAACTCTTGCCCCCGGATTTGTCCTGTGCTCGGGCCATTCCAGCTGAAAATTGAGATTTTTTGCGCCCTCTATGCGCATAAAACTTCACCCTTTTATAGAAAATTGCCTATGGGCTGCTTGCAGCTTATCTTTTCGCATGCGAAGCTAGATACTTCTTTCATTTTGGTTATCGAATTTCTTTTTTACACAAGTTAAATCGAAATATCGCCTATTTTGGCAAATATAACTGCTCACCTTAATTTACCGCGCCATTTTTTAACATTAAATCAATTTTTCTCTTAAAAACTCAATTTATACAATCCCACTTATTGGGGGTTTACCCTAACCATGCTCCAGAAAATTTTTAGCCGGGAGCCTATTACCCCCGGCTATCGAGTAAAAATCAACTAATTAGTCCTTTTCTAATTTTAAAAATCCATTCGTAAATAATGCGGTTCCGTATTTGTTTTTTCTTTTAGTTGCTATTAAGTAACAATAATCATCATCCCTTGTTTGGAGAAACAACAACTATATTCATGAGCTTTTTGTCCCTAACGAGTGTATATACAACCCTAATTCCTATGCCCCTGTATTTTATTTTAAAAAAACCCGTTAAGTTGTTGCCGTTCCTGGTACCGAAAGGTTTTCCATATCCTCCCTCGCTTTTGGGAAGAGGATTTTGACTTACTTTTTTAATACCTGCATAAACTATTTTTTGTATGGATTTGTCCAGTTTTAAAATGTCTTTTTGAGCTTCAGGTATTAAAGAAATCTGCCACATGTTATTCGATCTCCACCAAATCAATGTACTGCTCTAATTCTTTTTCGTTTAGCCTTTCGCAAATTTTAACCGCCGCGTTGGCAAAATCAATTCATCCGAAAAAGTTCCATTATTTCTTCCTTCGAAAGGAAATTTATGAAAACTTCACCCTCCGATACGATCGAACCTATGAGATCCTTCTTCTTTTTCTGAAGCTCATCGATTTTCTCTTCTATGGTGCCCCGGGTTATT
The DNA here is from genome assembly GCF_008124715.1 of Thermosediminibacter litoriperuensis. Lineage (GTDB taxonomy): Bacteria > Bacillota > Thermosediminibacteria > Thermosediminibacterales > Thermosediminibacteraceae > Thermosediminibacter > Thermosediminibacter litoriperuensis. The sequence goes on from NZ_VNHO01000003.1 coordinate 116,335, forward strand.
AGCCTGAAAACCTGCACATTGTTTTCCTGCCCCATCCTGTACGCCCGGTCGGCGGCCTGCTCTTCCACGGCGGGATTCCACCAAGGATCGAAGTGAATCACCGTATCCGCCGATGTCAGGTTCAGCCCAACTCCCCCCGCCTTGAGCGAAAGTAAAAACACCTGCCCCCCGCCGCTATTGAAATCATCCACTATCCTCTTTCTTTCAGAAACACCGGTACTCCCATCGAGGTACGCGTACCTTATATTCATCTTTTCCAGGCTTTTTCTAATAAGCGAGAGCATCGACGTAAATTGGGAAAATATGAGAATCCTGTGGCCCCCATCCATCAACTCCTGCAGCAGTTCTTCCAAAAGCTCCATTTTACCGCTGGATCCCCGGTAGTTTTCGATAAACAGCCCCGGATGGCAGCATATCTGCCTTAGCCTTAAAAGGCCGGAGAATATGTGCATCCTGTTTTTTTCGAAACCTTCCCGCTCTATTCTTTCTTCTATCTCGCCCTTTATCTTCATGAGGTACGAAAGGTAGAGCTTTTTCTGCTGGGGCGTCATGTCAACCTTGAGGGTGGTCTCTATTTTCTCCGGGAGTTCCCTTAAAACATCTTTTTTAGTCCTTCTCAATATAAAAGGCGATATGAGCTTTTTTAGCTCCTTGAGGGCGCCTTCGTCGCCGTTAAGTACCGGCTTTTGGTAAACTTCATTGAATTTTTTATAAGAATAAAGGTATCCCGGCATTATAAAGTCAAAGATGGACCATAACTCGGCGGGGGAATTTTCCATAGGGGTGCCGGTCAGGGCAAACCTTGCACGAGAACTGATTTTTTTGACAGATTTTGCGTTGAGGGAATCGAAATTTTTTATGTGCTGGGCCTCATCCAGCACCACGCAATAAAAATAGTGTTTGGCGTAAAAGTCTACGTCATTCCTAAGCAGCGGATATGAAGTTACCACCACGTCGTACTCGTCAAGTATTTCTATCATTTTCCTTCTTTCGGCAGCCGGCCCGGATACCACCATCGTCTTAAGCTGAGGGGCAAACCTTGCTATTTCGTTTTCCCAGTTGTAAATGAGGGTTGAGGGTGCCACGACGAGGGAAGTGCGCGGTTTTACCCCTGACTCCTTTACCGAGAGTAAAAAGGCAATTGTCTGAAGCGTCTTGCCAAGGCCCATGTCGTCGGCCAGCACCCCACCGAGGCCGTTATCCGCGAGGACCTTGAGCCACTTAAATCCGGTGACCTGATACTCCCTTAATACCCCGGCGAGGCTTGCAGGAGGGGCTATCTTCTGATTTTTGGAATTTACTATTTCATCGATTACTTTTTCAAATTCCGCCATATGGTCAAAAGGAGGTAAAGCCTTTCCGCGGATCTTCCCCATAAAGCCCATAAGCCTGTATTTCGAAAGACTCACCGCGTTTTGCTTTATGTCATCTTTCGGTACATCTTCCAGAAGGTTCGCTAGGTTCTTTACCTGCTCATCCTCCAGGGAAAGGAAGGAACCGTTTTTCAACCTGAAGTATTTCTTCTTTTCCTTTATCGATCGCAATATTTCCTCCGCTGTCCTGCCGTCGATGCCTTCGAAATCCATCTTTATTTCGAGAAGGTTACCGCTCAAAGACCTTACATAAGATTTTATTTTGGGAGCTTTTGTGGAAAACAGGTGCTTTACTTCGGAAGAATAAAGCACGTCCCCCATTTCGGCAAGGCGCGGCACCACGTCCTTTATAAAAGTATAGAGGTTATCGTCATCCAAGAGGACCAACCTGCCCTTTTCCCTCGAAAAACCGCTATCCTCCAAAAGTTTTAATGTATACCCTTCCCTTTCGTAATCCCTTACTATAAAACCTTCATCACCCGCATCGCCGAACGGATCGATCTCCCTTTCGCCGTAGACGAATTTCACATCCGCCGCAATTCCTTTTTTAAATCCGTCGATCCGGACCCTCAATTTTAGCGGCCTTTTTTCTATGGCATCCTTCAGGTCTTCCGAAAGTTCCACATATTTGCTTTTTTCCAGGCGCGGCAGTACCGAAATCAATTTCCTTTGATTTTCTCCGGTAAACTTGAGCCCCTCATCCCTTCTTAAAAAAAGCCCCTTTATTAACGGATAGGCCGGATCGTCGGCATCAAGAATGTAAATTTTCGAATCCTTCAAAATAACCCGGTGCTCCCCGTCTAGCAAAGTCCCCATATCTCCCCTTGCCCTTACCGCAATGCCTTCTTCGCATTTTACCGCTGCCACGCTGAATGGTGAGCCATCCGGCTCAAAGCTCACGATCCCCACGTAAGGTGCCGTCATACGAACCATCTTATTCCCTAAAGCCCGGGCAATTTTCTTCAGATACGTAATGTTGAGATTCACGTATCTTTCGTTGAGAAGCATTTTTGACGATCCGTGCCACCTAAGGCTCCGCTCTATCTCGTAAATTTCCTTAATCACGGAAAAAACTTTGCGATCTTCGTCCGAAAATTCGTGCATCAAGGGGTGGAACTTAAAAAATTTACCGAACTCAACGGGCTGTCCCCTTTCGATTTTTTCGATAAATTCCTTCACGTCCTTCAATATATACATGCGTTCGGTGCCGATGCGCATATGCATTCTCGAAATAAACTCGTAAACTCCATACGGGAAAAATTCGAAGCGGTATTCGACCTTCACCGCTTGCTTTTTTTCATTTGCTCTAGACAGCAATTCGCCTATAACCTCGACTTCTATGTCTCTTTTTCTAACGGGAAAGTTATTTTTTGGCTCCATTCCGCTTTTTAAAATATGGCACAACACCGCGATGATATGCTTGCACACCCCTTCGTACTTCATAAAGGCGGGGCATGTGCAGCTGTAATCTTCCAAAATATTCCCCCTCAAATGCAAGAAAACGTCGTAATCCTGATGCCCCCTCACAACGGCGTATAAAAGATCACGGAAAGCACTAACGCTTTCTACGGCTCCCGCTTTGTAATATTCTATGCCCCTTTTTACGATTTCGGGCGGGGTACGCTCAAGAAGGCGATCTAGCTCACCGGTTTTCACCATGAATTCCCCCAGATTGATCAATGTTATTCTTGCGCATTCAATTGGATAATAGCAGTTTTCAGGCGTATTGTAAATTAATTTATATAAAGATTGATAAAAGCAACCAGAAAATTTGGAAAGGGGATGTATCCTAAATGGATGCATCCCCTTTTTTCGCCAGAATGATACTCTCACTCAAGTCAGAAAAAGTCGTTAAACCAGCCTTTTCAGTTTGCTACGATAGATAAAATTTTATAGAGCTTTATTTACAGCATTATGTAACTTTTAGCCCTCCCGCTTTTTGAATAAGGTTTATGCTAAATATTATAAAGGAAATTATATTTCTACACTTCTTTTGATTGCTTCATTTCTTCTTTTAACTTTCTTAATTTATGAATATTTATCATTGGCATTCTTACAGGGGGATTAATTCCTGCAAGTGCTGTCGCAGATAAGACATATGATCTCGTAAACTGGGAAAGAGCGACAACACCATTCAATTCGAGCATTTTCTTAAAATCTTCTTGTTTTAAGCTATTTTTATTGCCTAAAAACTTCCCTTCATAAACAATAGATATTTTAAACAAAATGCTCTTGCCTATTTTGGCAATAAAATTGGATTTAAACTGAACTACACCATAATAAGCCTCATCATGTTCTTCTATTTTTATAACTTCATAATCAAAATCATTTTTTATATTTACTTTTTCTTTGCTATTACTTATTTCTTTTGTTTCCAGTTCGAACTTAACAACCCTGCTTGCAATCATCTGAAAACTGGCAACTACTTTGTTTGAGTCTATCATGCAGCTTCACCCACAAAGTTAAATGTAAAAATATTATCTTCAGGTGTATCCCAAACTGTAACATTTTGTTCCTTTTCCCTAAAAATGACTTTAAACTCCAGGCCTAATGCTGATGATATTTTCCATAGTTGTTCAATAGATGGATTGTATTCTCCACTTTCCAGTTTGGAAACCATCGCTTGAGTGCACCCCAATTTTTTTGCCAAATCCTTCTGCGTTAAATTGTTTTTTGTTCTATAGTTTATTAAAGTAACTGCTATATCAACCAAAATATCATCTAATTCAAAATATTTTTTTTCTTCTTCATTAGCCACTTCATCGATTAAGTCATAGGGATTCCCCAGCATCTTTTTATAGTCCATATTCACCCCTCCATTTATCTTTTACCTTTAAAATTATTCCCCTTTAAATGAGTTTTAGACCTGAGTTGATGAGTTCATTTATTCTTTCTTTTGCAACTTCGATTGCTTTAGCATAACTTTTACTACTATTTTTCTTTTTATTTTCCTTTTCTTGAAAACAATTTAATAAGATTACAATTTCTCTTCGTCTATCATTAAAAAGGAGAATAATACCCTTATATTAAGTTCATCGACAAACCTCATAGAATATATTATTCCGTTATCTTTGAGTTGTTCAAAGGATTTGTGTTGGACACACTGTCTTCTAAGCTTTTCCAAAAATGATAACATTTTCCTATACTTTCTAGCAAAATCCCTCTTTTGTCCGCTCATTTCTAGCAGATCCTTCAACTCTTCATTAAACGAAAAATAAGTAAAAATATAACTTGAATTGAATTCTTCAGGATAAATAATTTTACTCTTTTCCTGCTTTCTTTCTGGCATTCTTCCACCTTCATTATATAACTTATAAGTTATATTAGTCAAGGTCAATTTTATAATCAGACTCGTCTTCAGCTGGATCACAACAATTTATGATTCTATGTTTTTCAAAACTTTCCTTCATCCGGGAACAGATTTTAAAACAAAAAAGCCGTAAGAATAATTCTCCGGCAATCCTACAAAGGTATGGGGCTTCGTGCATTATACTGTTTATTGCATAATTAAAATGGACAGAGTTGCAAAATAAAATCCCCACTTTTGCAACTCAAAAATCCCCAAATTTGCAAAGGTCATTGCAGGCACCCCTAAAAACCTTTACCCTTGTAGTTAGGGAAATCTTAACTGCAAGGGAGGATTGGAGGATGCTCACAA
>NZ_VNHO01000004.1 GCF_008124715.1 Thermosediminibacter litoriperuensis
TGCTTGGAGCATGAGTAGCTTAATTAACACTACCGGGTCAATACTAGGTCTTCCTGTATTTTCGCTATATAGGTCTTTTACTTCATCATAAATGAAATTAAAGTCGATGCTTTCTTCTACTGCCCTAAGGAGATGGTCTTGAGGTACTAAGCTATCGATGCTTACTAATTCTACCTGCTCTATTATTTCTCGATTTTTCTTCGTTAACATTTCATCGCCCCACAATATTTTTGTATCTTCTTTAATTTTACTAAAAAGCTGATGATTTTTGTACTAGCTTTTGCAAAAAAAGACTGTCGACAGTTACTTTGTCGACAGTCTGAATCCCACTTGAAAAGTGGGATTTTTTTTATTCATCAACATGAAGTTTAACCGGCCCATGAAACCTTTTTCATTTCGCACATCCCCAGGACCTTCTTGAGAAAATACCCTGTGTAAGACCTCTCGTTGGCCGCCACTTCTTCCGGGGTGCCCAGAGCGATAACCTCTCCTCCCCCGTCTCCCCCTTCAGGCCCCAGGTCTATTATATAATCGGCCGTTTTGATTACATCCAGGTTGTGTTCTATAACTATGACCGTGCTGCCGCTTTCTACGAGTCTGTGGAGCACATCCAGAAGTTTCTTGATATCCGCCGGATGGAGTCCCGTTGTAGGCTCGTCCAGAATGTACACCGTACCTCCGTTATTCTTCCTCGAAAGCTCGGTAGCTAGCTTGACCCTCTGGGCTTCACCTCCCGACAGCGTCGTCGAGGACTGGCCCAGTTTGATGTACCCCAGCCCCACATCCCTCAAGGTCTCCAGCTTGCGCTTGATTTTGGGGATGTTCTGGAAGAATTCCAGGGCTTCGTCCACCGTCATGTCCAGCACATCGGCTATGCTTTTCCCCTTATATTTCACTTCCAGGGTTTCCCGGTTATAGCGCTTGCCCTTGCATACTTCGCAGGGCACGTAGACGTCGGCCAGGAAATGCATTTCTATCTTTATTATACCGTCGCCCTTGCACGCTTCGCAGCGACCTCCTTTTACGTTGAAGCTGAACCTGCCGGGTTTATAGCCCCTCATCCTAGCCTCCGGGGTCAGTGAAAAAACCTCCCGGATATCGTTGAACACTCCGGTGTAGGTGGCCGGGTTGGACCTCGGGGTCCTGCCGATGGGCAACTGGTCTATATTTATCACTTTGTCCACATATTCGACGCCTTCAATATCGTCAAAATCCCCGGGTCTGGTTTTTACCCTGTACAGCTTCTCCCTCAGAGCCTTGTAAAGGATTTCGTTCACGAGGGTACTTTTTCCTGAACCGGAAACCCCTGTGACACAGGTGAAAAGGCCCACGGGAAACTTTACGTCGATATTTTTCAGGTTGTGCTCCCGGCAGCCCTTAAGGACGATCCACCGGCCGTCGGGCTTCCTCCGCACAGGAGGCACCGGTATCCTCAACCTGCCGCTTAAATACTGTCCCGTAAGGGACTCTTCGCACTTTTCGATGACTTCAACCGGCCCTGCCGCAACGACCCTCCCGCCGTTTTCCCCGGCCCCCGGACCTATGTCGATAATGTAATCGGCGGCCCTCATGGTATCCTCATCGTGTTCGACCACCAGCACCGTGTTTCCCAGGTCCCTGAGGTCTTTCAGAGTCTTGATCAGGCGCTCGTTGTCCCTCTGGTGGAGGCCTATGCTGGGTTCGTCCAGGATATAGAGAACACCCACCAGTCTGGAGCCTATCTGGGTAGCAAGCCTTATCCTCTGAGACTCGCCGCCGGACAAGGTCCCTGACGTCCTGTCCAGGGTAAGATAATCCAGACCGACGTCGATCAAAAACTGTAACCTGCTCTTTATTTCCTTCAACACCTGGTGGGCGATTAGCTTCTCCTTTTCGGTCAGCTGCAGGCTGTTGAAAAAGTCCATGGCGTCTTTTATGGAAAAAGCCGTCACCTGGGCGATGGAAAGACCGCCTACCTTTACCGCCAGGCTTTCGGGCTTGAGCCTGGCCCCCTTGCACGCCGGACACGGCCTGGTGCTCATAAACTGCTCGATTTCTTCACGGGACCATTCGGAATCCGTCTCTTCGTAACGCCTCTTTAAATTGTTTATCACGCCCTCGAAATATCCCCTGAAGTGCCTCGTGCTGCCGTAACGGCTTTCGTAGTAAAAGTCTATGACCTCGTCGGACCCGTAAAGCAGCATCTCTATCATGCGCTCGTCCATTTTCTCCAGTGGAGTCTCCACGTCGTAGCCGTAATGTTCCAGCACCGCCTGCAGCATCTGGAAATAATAGCCGTCGGGGCTGCTGTTCCAGGGCACTATGGCACCTTCGGCCACGGACTTGGACCTATCCGGTATGACCAGGTCCGGGTCGATCTCCATGTTCACCCCCAGGCCGCTGCAGGCCGGACAGGCGCCGTAGGGGCTGTTAAAGGAGAACATCCGCGGTGACAGTTCCTCAAGACTTATACCGCAGTCCGGGCAGGCAAAATTCTGGGAAAAAAGTATTTCCCTATCGCCGATAACATCTATGACCACCAACCCTCCCGCCCGGGCCAGGGCGGTTTCTATGGAATCGGCCAGCCTGGATTCCACTCCGGGTTTTACAATTATCCTGTCCACGATTATATCGATGTTGTGCTTTTTTTTCTTGTCCAGTTTGATTTCTTCTGCTGTTTCCCGGATTTCCCCGTCAACCCTTATGCGCACAAAACCGTCCTTCTTTATTTGCTCGATGAGCTTTTGGTATTCGCCCTTACGGCCTCTGACCACGGGCGCCAGCACCTGTATCCTGGCGCCTTCGGGCAATTCCATCACCACGTCCACCATCTGGTCTACGGTCTGCTGCGATATCTCCCTGCCGCAACTGGGGCAGTGCGGTTTACCGATCCGGGCAAAAAGCAGCCTGAGGTAGTCGTAAATTTCAGTAACCGTTCCCACGGTGGAGCGCGGGTTCTTGCTCGTAGTCTTCTGGTCGATGGATATAGCCGGGGACAACCCTTCTATATAATCCACGTCGGGCTTATCCATCTGTCCCAGAAATTGCCTGGCATAGGCCGAAAGGGACTCCACGTACCGCCTCTGCCCTTCGGCGTAAATCGTATCGAAGGCAAGGGTGGATTTGCCCGAACCCGAAATGCCTGTTATGACCACCAGCTTATCCCTGGGGATTTCCACGTCTATATTTTTTAAATTGTGCTGTCTTGCACCTTTAACGATTATTTTATCCTTGGACATGAGCATCACAACCCTTTTAGCTTTTTGAAACCGCCGTGCGGTTGTCCCTGACCACGCTGAAAGCCTGGGCATTGATCTCGAAGATTATGTCGCGAAGCTGGGCTGCCTTTTCAAACTCCAGGTTCCTGGCGGCCTGCTTCATTTCCTTTTCCAGCTTGTCAAGATAAGCTTTCAGTTCTTTCTTGCTCATCCTGGCCAGGTCCTTTTCCGGCAGGTAATCGGCCTTCTCTTCAGCAACTTTTGTAGCCTCGATCAATTCCCTGACTCCCTTTCTGACGGTCGTAGGCACTATGCCGTGCCTCCGGTTGTACTCCATCTGTATCATGCGGCGGCGGTTGGTCTCACTTATGGCCCTGGCCATTGAATCGGTTATTGTATCAGCGTACATTATCACTCTGCCTTCTGCATTGCGCGCCGCGCGCCCAATAGTCTGGATGAGCGAAGTCTCCGACCGCAAAAACCCTTCTTTATCGGCGTCGAGGATGGCCACCAGCGAAACTTCAGGGAGATCAAGGCCCTCCCTGAGGAGATTGACGCCAACCAGGCAGTCAAATTTTCCAAGCCTCAGGTCGCGTAAAATCTGGAGCCTCTCCAGGGTGTTGATCTCCGAGTGCAGGTATTTCACCTTTATCCCGGATTCCCTCAGATAGTCGCACAGGTCTTCGGCCATCTTCTTCGTAAGGGTGGTGACCAGGACTCGCTGGTCTTTTTCGGCCCTTTTTCTTATCTCCCCGATGAGGTCGTCGATCTGCCCCTTCGTGGGCCTCACCTCCACCTCCGGGTCTACCAAACCCGTGGGTCTTATGATCTGTTCGACCACCTGGGAGCTCTTCTCCAGCTCATAGGGGCCGGGTGTTGCAGAGAGAAAGATAACCTGATTTATCCTTTCCTCGAACTCCTCGAAGGTCAGGGGCCTGTTGTCGAAGGCCGAAGGCAGCCTGAACCCGTGTTCCACCAGTGCTTCCTTCCGGGACCTGTCTCCCGCCCACATGGCGCGGAGCTGGGGTATAGTCACGTGGGATTCATCTATTATTATGAGGTAATCCCTGGGGAAATAATCGAGAAGCGTAAAGGGAGGTTCGCCGGGTTTTCTCCCGGTAAGATGCCTGGAATAGTTTTCGATGCCCTTGCAGTAACCGGTCTCCCTGAGCATCTCTATGTCGAAATTGGTGCGCTGCTCGAGCCTGGCTGCTTCCAGCAGCTTCCCTTGAGCTCTCAATTCGGCCAGCCTTTCCTCCAATTCCTCCTTTATGGATTTGATAGCAGCTTCCAACTTGTCTCTCGGAGTGACGTAGTGGGAAGCCGGAAAAATCGAAACATGGGTCCTTTCTCCTATTACTTCGCCAGTGAGGGTGTCGATCTCGGTTATCCTTTCGATGACGTCGCCGAAAAATTCCACCCTTATGGCTCTTTCCGTGAAGGACGCCGGATAAATTTCAAGGATGTCCCCGTGCACCCGAAAGGTGTTCCGGCTGAATTCGAACTCATTCCGGGTATACTGGATTTCCACCAATCTCCGGATGATCTCGTCCCTGTCTTTCTGCATACCGGGCCTCAGGGAAATCACCTGGTTCTCATAATCCACCGGGGAACCGAGGCTGTATATGCACGAGACACTGGCCACGATCACCACATCCCTGCGCTCGAACAATGCGGCTGTAGCCGAGTGGCGCAGCTTGTCTATTTCGTCGTTTATAGAAGCGTCCTTTTCTATATAAGTATCGGTCTGGGGGATGTATGCCTCGGGCTGGTAATAGTCGTAGTAACTGACGAAATACTCGACGGCATTGTTCGGGAAAAATTCCTTTAGCTCGCTGCAGAGCTGCCCGGCCAGGGTTTTGTTGTGAGCTATTACGAGAGTGGGCTTCTGCACCTTTTCTATTAGGTTGGCTATTGTAAAGGTCTTACCTGTGCCGGTGGCCCCCAGCAGCGTCTGGAATTTGTACCCCTTCCTGATCCCTTCAGACAGCGCAGCAATGGCTTTGGGCTGGTCTCCCTTCGGAGTAAACTCCGAAACCACCCGAAACTCCCCCATGCGATCACCCTCTTCATCAATTTTTCCCTTAAAATTATATCATAATTAATGGAGGGAAGAAAGCTAATCCCGAAACTATGTTTGGGAATTTTCATTCACATCAGGACCATCCAATCAATTACAGCTTTGCCGGTCACGCAACATGTAAAAACCGCGCCGTTGCCTGCGGCGCGGTTTTTATTTCTGCTGGGCTCTGAACGCTAAATTTAGAAAGTAAGCGAGTCCTCCCCAGACCATACCCAGTATCAATACCATGGTGATGAGGCTGCCGACTTTTATTCCCATAACCGCTCAATTCCCCTCCTCTTTTTCCGGAATTGCCCTGGCAAACCTTTTATTCAGAGCTATAAGTACGACTATAATTATGGCCCACTGGGCAAACATGGTTGCAGGGCTGTAAACCTCAAAGGGGTTCCACCAGCTGTCAGGATACCATGTGAATTCCTGGTATACCCACCACCCGAAAATTATTGCGAAGAGCAGGGGAAAAATTCTTATGCAGTAATCCCACCAGACACCTATTTTTATATCGGAAACCGGGTTGATATCTTCAATTCTCGCCTTTCTGAGGCCGTATTTGGTCAACGCAAAAGCTACCAAAAGGCCGCTTACGAGCAAGGCCACGCCCCAGACCTGGTCCTGGTTGTTCAGAAAATTGATGTTGACGGCCGAGGGGAGGCCTCCAAGAAAGCTAAGCACAACCACAATAGCAGCCGCCCTCTTCCGATCCCATCCCGCATCGATCATGTTCCTTATGACGACTTCGTACATGGCGTAAAGGGACGTGAGAGCTGCAAAGGCCATGGCCAGGAAGAATACCGTCGCAATCCACCCACCTCCGGGTATCTGCGGGAAAAGCCTGGCGAGCCATATAAAGGTGAGCCCTGTATTACCGGAAGATATGATTTCGTCAACGCTGGCCGGAGCCAATGCAAAGACCGTCGGGACAATCGTCATAGAGGCTATAAGGGCGGCAGAAGTGTCCGCCAGGCCTGTGATAAAGCTATTTACGGCCACATCTTCCTTTTCCCTGGTGTACACCGCATAAGTTATCATAAATCCCCAGCCGGCACCAGTGGACCAGGCCGCCTGGGTAAACGCCTCGAGCCATACCTTACCGCTGATCAATTTGCCGAAATCGGGGTTGAATAAATAGTTAAATCCCTCTACAGCGCCGGGTAGGGTCAGTGCCTTTCCCATTCCCAGGATAAGAAGCCCGAAAAGGCTCGGTATAAGTATCTTCGAGGCCTTTTCGATGCCGCCTTCAACGCCTCTGAATACCACAAAGGCTCCCAGAACCACCGAAATCAGGTGGAACAGGACCCCCTGCCATGGCGTTCCTATGAAACCTTCCCATAGCGCCTGGGTATCGACTCCCGGCTTTAATACCCCCATAAGTCCGAAAACAAAATAACGCAGAGTCCAGCCCATGGTCACCGAGTAATAGGCTCCCAGAGCAAAGCATACGAAGGCTATCCAGGCACCCATCCACGTATAGCGCTCTCCTATAAAATCTCTAAAGGCTCCTACGGTGCCCTTCCTGGTTCTGCGGCCAATGACGACTTCGGCAATTAAAAGGGGAATGCACCAGACCAGCAGGGCTATCATGTAGGCTACTAAAAAAGGACCTCCGCCGTTGGCTGTAGCAACCCTCGGGAAGCGCCATACGTTGCCGGTGCCAACAGCCTGACCCATAGCCGCAGCTATAAACCCAAAACGTGTAGCAAACGACTCTTTTTTACTCATCGACTTACCTCCATGAAAATTTTCCAGGACCCCGAATCGCGCCAGGGTCCTGGAAATAAAGTCTTTATTCGTTGCCCTGATTTTTGAAGGCCGATCTCAGCATTGTTACGGCGGTGTATATTATTACGAATACCACGAGCCACTTCAGCATTGTTAGCGGCAGGGATTTTACGATATACGCCGCTACAAGAACACCCAATGACCCGGCGATTGTGATCGCAACGGAGGCCTTCCTGTCATACGCACCTTCCTGCACGAATTTTATTGAAGCAGCGGGCATGAGGAAAGCACAGGAGCCCATCATTATCGGGAAAGCCACCCTCGGGCTCATGCCCAGGGCGTAAACCAGGGCCATGCACGGTGCATATAGACCTATACCTATGGTCATCAGGGCCCCGAGGATGAAGTTGCCGGCGACACCGATGATAAGTTTGGTTCCAGTAAGACCTATGGCCTCACCGCCGACGGGCATGAGGTTGAACATACCTGCCAGGAAAACCATGGCCACCACGAGCAGGGCGATACCCATTCCGATCTGGATTTTTCTCTCAGGGAGTTTGGATACTATCCCGGCACCAACAACGGCGCCAAGAGTCGCAGAGGCGAGCATGGAGATGAGGGTGATAGGTTCTACTTTGATTACGGTTATGAAGATCAGTGCCTCAAGAACAACGGGTATTGTCATGCTCACGTTCAGCGTACCGGGTATCAATTTATCGGGTACGAGCTTCATCAGCTTAAAAAATGCGGTGGTCGGAGCGAAACTGCCTATGCCCAGGGTATCGAAGAAGTTGACGATAAACCCCACCACGGAAAGTTTTGCCCAGCTGGCGTCGGAAAACGTATGCTTATTTTTCACCGTGTCCTTGAAAAATACATAAGAGAATCCAAGAGTGAGCAGTCCGAGAACCGAAAGTACTGCCTGCGTCATATTTTTTCCTCCTTAACTAATTCATTTTGCAGCATTCACCCGTTCCGGGCTTTCCTAAAAGAAAACCGTATTTCACGGGGTCTTCCGGGTCGATGACGAACTGGTTAAAACCTGTGATATAAGCGCTTCCGGTTATTTCGGGTATAACGGCTGTGTACGGTCCCACCCGGGTTTCGCCAACCAGCCTGCCTTTAAATACAGTGCCTATGATACTCTCGTAAAGGAACTCCTGGTTCAGAGACAGTTTCCCTTTGGCGTAAAGGGTTGCCATTTTGGCACTGGTGCCGGTACCGCAGGGAGAGCGGTCTGCCTGTCCATCTCCAAATATGACAACATTTTTCAAATGAGCGTTCGTATTTTCTGTTTCATCGTAAATCTCCACGAGGTCGATGGTCCTTATATGCTCCTTTTCCGGGTGCCGAACCTTTATCTGCTCGTTCGCGGCTCTCTTTATTGCCATTCCGACTTTGATTAAATCGTCGATATAGGAGGGGTCTATTTTTATTCCCAGCTGTTTGGCGTTGACTATTGCGAAAAAGCTGCCTCCGAAGGATATGTCTGCAGTAATTTCGCCGATTCCGGGTACATTGATCTTTACATCGGGTTCATATAGAAATGCCGGAACATTTGTTATAGTAACGGATTTTACCATGTTGTTCGATACCTCGGCCCGTGCTTCGATCAGACCTGCAGGAGTATCCAGCTTTACGTGGGTAACAGGCGATACGGGTTTTACCATCCCCGTTTCTACGGCAACGGTGACCGCACCTATGGACCCGTGGCCGCACATGTTGAGATAACCGCCGCCGTCCATGAATATTATTCCGAAATCCGCCTCCTGGTTCACCGGGGCTGTGATTATTGAGCCGAACATGTCCCTGTGGCCTCGGGGCTCATGCATCAAGGCGGTCCTGATGTGGTCCATGTTCTGCTCCAGATAAGCTTTTTTTTCGGCCATCGTATTTCCTGGAATGTGAGGAATACCTCCAACTACTACCCTCGTCGGTTCTCCCATGGTGTGGGAGTCCACTGCAATTATCATCCTGCTGAATTTCATTTTATATCATCCCCTTTTCTTCTTTATCCTTTGCTTTAAAATCTTCATCGACTTTACCGCATCCGCTTTGATAACACAATTTTGCCCGACAACTTCCGTCTCCATGCCCTGGCCGGCTTTGTCCAGGTCAATGATATCCTCCATATACTCGTTTTCCACCACCAAGCCGTTACCCGCAAAGGTAAGACCTACGACAGGAATCCCCCTTTTACCCAATTCCTCTATATGGGCGGCAAAATCCACGTGCTGGTTTCCGAAACCCTCTGCGTAGATCAGTACGCCGTCGACTCCGAGGGCTTCGGCCAGCATGCCCAGCCTTTTTGCTACGTAGAACTTCTCCAGGTTATCCTGGGGGCTCCCGACAACGGCTATTCCTACCATGTCCACATCCCTGTCGTTTTGCACAATTTCTACCAGGGGATCCCTCATGTGGTGCAGTGTGGTTTCTTTAGTCGAAGGGCCTACTCCCATTTTTACTCCTCCTAAGTCATAGAATGTATGCCGCCATCCCTTACCTCATTGGGAGAAAGAATTATGGGAACGTTGCCCAGGTCGATTATCGATTTTCCACCCCTAACTCCTCCGGGTTCCGACGGCATGATGATTTTTTCATGCATGGCACCCTGACCGCCCAGTTCCTTCACGATCAGCACTTTAGGCCTACCCTTACGTCTGATATCCTTGAATTCCTGCGTAAAGACGGCTTCCTGCGGAGGTATTTTCTTCAGTTCCCACCTTACATGGTCCAGAATCCAATCGCAGACCTGATGCGCCGCCAAGGGGCCTCGCCTTTCCATTCCCGTGCCCTTTTCTATGACCACATCAATCCTTATCACAATTTCATCGCTTCCCGGCGTCCCCGGCATGCCAAAAGCAACCTTGTCCTTAAAAATACCGTTGGATGAACCGAATTCGGCTATCTGCCTTCCGGCCTCGTCGATTCCTGTCAGGAAGACGACCACGCCCCGCAGGCAGTGAGTTACGCCCTCCCCTATTTTACCCTCGACCTTGGCGGCTATAGGCATTATATCCATTATGGTGTTTGTGAAAACATCCTGCGCACCGGGTCTTATCACATCTATAGTTACTTTTTTCACAAGTGGGTTAATATTAATGGACTGCTGGGCTAAAGCCGCATCCAGATAGAGGGTGTTGTCCTTAATTTTGGTATTATTAGAAATTTGTACATTGTTTACTGAAAATTCGCGCCATATCAAAGTGCGCAAAACCTTTTCCCTGGGCAGTGGGGTTACCTCTGCCGCTTTATTCCGCTGCGGCTTATCTTTCAGGGCTATTTTCGCGTACTTTTCCGGCATCTCCATCGTTATGCTTTTTGCCTGGTTTATCAATAATTTGAACATTCCCTTTTCACCCCCTCTTAATACAGTTTTGTATATATCCCCGCCGGCAGGCCGTTGACATGACCCACCGGCGGAAAAAAAGGTTTTATATCTTTGCCTTGTACTCGTAAGGCAGGTTTACTACTTTTCCGTAAGTGTCTATTGTAACCAGAGCGTTGAGGGCATCCTTCAGTATCGCGGTCTGCATCACCTTGTTGTTGGGTTCGCCCACGTTGGCACCCATGGGCACCATCGGAGCGACTATTCTCGGGGACCCCTGCTGCTTCGCCACCGGCGGCAGCGCGGCAATCAGTACCGTGGGAATCCCGATGTTTTCGATTGCTCTCTGCACAATCACGGCAGAGCGGTGACAGGTCCCTCACCCGGCGGTCAGAACGACCGCATCAACTCCTTCCCTTTTCAGCACTTCGGCGATCTGGGGGCCGGTTTCTTCCTGGAATTTTTTAACATTCCCTCCACCGCCCATAAATCCAACATGGACGGGAGCCACTGCCTTTATAAAGCCTTCTTTTGCCAGTTCCCTCAGGCGGTCGATGGGGAACATGCAGTTGATATCCTTGTTTACATCGGTGTTGTCGTACCCGCCGTGGGTTACCATCAGCTCGGAGGACGGCGTGTCTCCGGGTATTTCCCTGAAGGTGAAGTCCCCTGCCAGGTTAAACGGCTTTTGGGATTTCATATGAATACCCGCAGCGGACACCAGGGCTACGCTGCAGTCCTTGAGCTGCTTCGTGAACGGCGTATATACAGGGGGTGGGGTTATCGGAACGTAAATTTCCGATTGCAGCCCTTCCACAACCGTGAGTTTCATTTGCTCTACCTCCCATCACTTTTTAGTCTGACGTAGCTCATCTCCAGTTCAACTTCGTCGCCGACCTGCGGACGCTTATCGCAGATCAGCATCCGCAGGGGAACTCTCAGCATCCCCATGCGGCCGTAAAATTCAATCTTAACGTCGCGTTCGGTGAGCTCTATAATCCTTCCCTTTACGGGCCGGGTTTCGGGGTATATTTCCATAATCCTTCTCCCTCATACCCTTTCGGCGAGCTTCTAAACGAGTTTCTGATTGTTCTCGATTACCGACGGATCCCATTTTTTCGGCGCGGGTTTGATTTCTACCCCGGCCATCTTAGCCTTGAGCATGGCCAGAGCCCTTACGGCGTCCTCTTTCGTCAAAGTATTGTCGCCCAGTATCTCGGACTCCATCCCGTTGGGGTCCTTGTTCAGCTCTATCATGGCGTCCATATACTTGTTGCCCACAATGAGCTGCCCCTGGTAAGCGGCATACGTCACGCCTACGACGGGGATACCTCTCTTGCCTATCTGCTCGATGTGGGATGCGAAATCAATGTGATTGTTTCCGAAACCTTCGGTGGTTACGATGGCGCCGTCGACGCCCAGCGCTTCCACCAGTGCTCCCAGGCGCTCCGATACGTAGAACTTTTCGTCATTTACCTGCGGGCTTCCAACAAAAACCACGCCCACCAGGTTAACCTCCTCGTCCTCGGCCACCAGGTTTACCAGCGGTTCCCTGAAATAGTGGCGCGTATTCTCCTTTGAGGCGGGGCCTATGCAGGTGAGGGCGTGAATTCCACCGTCCCTTACCTCGTTAGCGGAAAGCACTACCGGGATGTTGCCCAGGTCTACGTTGGGCCTTCCTCCCAGCACACCGGCCGGCTCCTTCGGCAGGATGACGTTGTCGTGCATGGCGCCCTGGCCCATGATCTCCTTCACTATTACTACTCTGGGCCTCCCGATCCTTTCCACGTCTTTGTATTCGATTTCCCTGGCGGCTTCGGCAGCAGGCCTCTTCTTGAGGGCGTCGCGGATTTCCTGGATTACAGCGTCGCAAACCTTATGAGCGGCATAAGGCCCTTTTCTCTCCATACCCGTTCCGGCCTGAATTGTCACGTGGATACGGATCATAATATCGTTTTCATCGGGACAGCCGGGCCTGCCGTATCTCACCTTTTCGCCGATGATTCCCTCGCAGGAACCGAATTCGTGCACCTGTATACCGCTCTCATCCACACCGGTGAGTACCACAACAGCACCGGACATGACATGGGTGATACCTTCGCCCAGAGAACCCTCGACTTTTGTAGCGATCGGTATGACGTCCATTATGGTGTTTGTGAATACATTCTTGTTGTCTGGCGTTATTATATCTATTTCCATCTTCTTGGCCAGAGGATCGGCCTTCAGCGCATCTTCGACCAGGCCCTTTCTGATCGTGAGAACTCCGTTTTCAAAGGAGGTCTCGTCTCCCAGTCTTACCTCTTTAACCTCAAATTCGCGCATCAGCAGGGTTCTCCTAACCCTGTCTTCCACCCTGGGTTTCGCAGCCACCTCCGCCCTCTCTTCCGGCTTCGCGGTAGGTTCGGCTGCTCCTGCTGCTGTCACAATGGCGGGAATTTCCAGGTTTATTCCCTTGCCCTCTTCAATATGGATTCTGATCACATTGCCGGCACCTGCTACGGGCTGCGCCGCTCCGGACTCCACCACCTCGGCTTCGCTCACCATCTCAGGTTTTTCCGTTTTTTCCAGCCCGCCCTCGATCATGTCGGGAGTAATGGGTGTCAGGGCGTCGATGGTTTTTGTCAATTTTTTACCAAGCACATCGCCGATGGTAAGAACGTTCTCCGGTATATTAAGCAGGCCCGAGTCCTCCAGATCCGGGAATATGGCAGGATCCTCCAGGTCTGCCGGGCTTATGATCGTACCTTCCTGGGTAAGGCAGCAAACAACTGCCGGATCATTTTTATGCTGATTGGCAGTTTCTGGAGTGATAGACATGAATCTCTACCTCCTTTTCTTATTTTTTCAGCCTGCGCACCAGAGGGTGGCCCACGGTGCGTAGCACGTGATCGGTATGATGGTAAACGGGCATTTTCAACTTCGGTGCAACACCCATTACAGTGTTGGTGCAATCACTGCAGGTCCCTACTATTAGTACGTCTGCCCCCATTTTCTTTAGCTTCAGGATTTTTTCGGCCTGTCCTGGGCAGTTTCCGGGATTCTCGCATTTAATTCCTCCCTTGACGTCAACCACCTGCTTGCAGCGTTCGACCCCGGCGACGCAGGCCCCCATCTTTTCGGCCACTTCACGCAGCCTCGCTTCGTTGGCACCGCAGCCGCAGACGAGAAGGCCGGCCTTCCTGCCCTCCCGGGGCAGCGGGTCCGTGACTATTATTCCTCCCGTTGTTTTGGTGACAACGCAGTCCAGATCAACGGCCTTCCCCGTAAAGGGGCCTCCCATTATTATTTCCCCAATCTCTCCTTCAAAACCCCCGGCCCTCTCGATCAGCTCAGCCACAGGAGTTCCAATGGGCACGTCGAAGAATACATAGGCTCTACGCCCGCTCTTCAGCCGGCCGACTACTGTGACGTTTTTGGATATGACCGGCTTTCTCTTTTCCACTGCTTCGCAGATGCGGGAAAGGGTTTCAACGTTCGATATCACGGCTCTAGCCGCCGAAGGAAGCTGATCGGGCCTCAAAAGCTGCCCTAGAATTTCCCGGACCAGCGCCCTCTCTTCGCCCATTGGGTAAAGGTCGGGCATTTCCCTCACTTCTATCCTGGGATCGTCGATCGCCGATTTCATGGCTTCAACGGCTTTTTTGTTTTTTGCCTTTATGGCTATATAGGCCCGGGAGGCGTTGGTAGCTTTCATTGCATACTTAAGCCCTTTGTAGACCGTTTCCGGGTTATTTTCCATCTGCCGCACGTTATGATTGAGCAACGGCTCGCATTCTATGCCGTTGGCAATTACAACACCGCCCTGTAAATCGACATCCATTTTGACGTGAGTGGGGAACCCCGCTCCGCCCATGCCCACTATGCCGGCTTCTTTTATAGCCTCAATAATACTTGAGGTTTCCTTTATGGGCACGTAATCCTCGGGCTGCTCTTTATCGGGCTCTATTTCTATATACTCACCGGTTACCGCCGTCACCACGCCGCTGACGCTGGCATGGATATTGGCCCCCAGCTTATCCGGAGCTGCAATGAGCTGGCCCTTCTTAACCCTTTCACCCGCACCGACAACGGGTGTGCAAGGCGCCCCTACATGTTGCTGCAGCGGTATCTTAAAGGTATGGTCCATGCGCAATCACCTCCTTTGTGATTTTCGTAACAATTTATACGCAATTTCCGTGCCATCACTCGCCATAATTCGACAAATGGCTTTCTAATGGGGTTTCATTAGTTAATATCGTCAATTAACAAGGCTATTATGCCTCAAGGAATTAAATAAATAATGTCAGTATACCGACACTTTTTGACAAAAAGCGCGTAGAAACTATGTTAAACCTTTGTCATCCTTCATTAAAAAAATGTCCATCCTACCGACACGCGTCAGTAGGTTGGACAGTCTATCTTGAGAGTTTGTATTTTGAAATAAAGGGTGCTGCGAGGAATTCCTAACATTTTGGCTGCTCTGGCTTTATTATTCCCTGCCATCCTTAAGGCGTATGTGATAGCCTGCTTCTCGGCCTCCGCCACTACCTGGTCCAATTTCTTGAATCCGGCTTTTTTATCATTTTCGGACGTGCTTTCAAAGTATTTTCTTATAGAATGGGGCAGGTGTTCAGCCAGAATCGAACCGTCTTCAGACAGTATGACCAGCCTTTCGACCACGTTTTTCAGCTCCCTGACGTTCCCCGGCCAGGGATAATTGAGCATCATTTCCATAGCAGCGGGTGCGATGCTGTCGATGACCTTTTTATTTTCCACCGAATTTTTTTTCAAATAGTAATCTATTAGTACGGGTATATCCTCCGGACGCTCCCTTAACGGTGGTATTTTCAGCGACACCACGTCGAGCCTGTAAAGGAGGTCCTCCCTGAATTTCCCCTCTTTTACCATTTCCGCCAGGTCCCTGTTTGTAGCGGCGATAATCCTAATATTTACCTTAACGGGTTTGACGCCACCGACCCGGTAAAATTCGCGGGTCTCCAGCACCCTGAGGAGCTTCGACTGCATTTCCAACGGCATCTCGCCTATCTCGTCGAGAAAGACCGTCCCGCCTTCGGCCAGTTCAAATTTCCCCGGCTTACCTTTTTTCTGAGCACCGGTAAAAGCTCCGGGTTCATAACCGAACAACTCGCTTTCCAGCAGGCTTTCCGGTATAGAACTGCAGTCAACCACTATGAAAGGCTTGTCCTTTCTGGGGCTGCCCTGGTGTATGGCGCGGGCAAACAGGTCCTTGCCGGTACCGCTTTCACCCTGAATCAGCACCGAAGCGTCGCTTTCAGCCACCTTCATCGCCAGCAGAATCAGATCGTACATGGTCTTGCTCTTATAAACGATGTTTTCAAAATTGAAATCTTGATGCAGTTTCTTTATCTCCTCTTCGATGTATTCCAGGTACTGAATCCTATTCCTCGCCCTCTGCAACTCGTAGTTGAGCTTCCTTATCTCGGTTATGTCCTGGTCTATGGATACCACACCCAGAACTTCACCGTCTTTTTTTATGGGTATTGAGCTGATGACGACCACGTTGCCTTCCCGCGGCCTGTGTTCGGCGTATTCTACTGGTCTTCCCGTTTTCAGTACCTCGAGCGCCAAAGCGTTTGGGAAAAATTGCTCTATATCCTTGCCCAGAATCTGTTCTTTTTTTATGCCGTAGAGCTTTTCGGACCGCCTGTTCCAGTATATAACCCGCCTCGAGCGGTCGATTACACAGATACCTTCGTTTATATGCTCCAGAATGCTTTGCAGCGGTATGTCAAAGGTAGCATGAACACTTCCAGCGTTAGCATCTATCATATCTATGGTAACCTCCGAAAAAAACGTTCGCACCAAAATAGTGCAATTCGCGTGCCATAATTCGTCTAATATTGTTGTAAAATGTCGATATACTCCGTTTTTATTATATTACCATAGAACAGAAATTCAATAAATGAATATTTTTTACCATTAAAAATAGGACCGGAGCTAACCGGAGCTATTTTCATTCCTGGGTTGATATTTCCCGGGTACATAAAATAGGAGAGGATCAGTATTAAAACTTTCCTCTCCTTTTTTTCGACATGTTAGTTCACGTAAATTATCTTGTTCCGGCGGCGCGTAAAAAATCCGTTGGACCTCTGTCCGTAAGTATCCTTGTCATCGTGCATGGAGTCTATGTTCATTATTTTTAGCATAATCTCCCGCTTCTCTTCTTCAGAAGCGGTAAGGTAAGCCCTTAGGAGCATGTCTCTTTCCCGCTCTAAGTACTGCTGCCGCGTCATTTTTTTCCCTCCTTGTGCGTTTTATATTAAATTATGAATTATGATTAGGATTTGTTTATTCTTATAGAGACTGTTATTTCTTTCACAAATATTATATCAGAGGTTAAAAAATTAATCAAGTATGTAAGTTATAAATATCATATAATTTTCTAAATTTTTGTTCCTATCTCTTTAGGACCTTTGAACTACCTCCTCCTTTCATTAACTATTTTTCCTCATCTTACCGAAGCTTATACATAATACAGGAAAAAACGAAAAAAAAAAAGGCTGCAAAGCAGCCCCGCCATATGTCGTTATCGCGGTATAGTAATTATTAAATGGAGTACAAGTTCTTAAACCCGGAATGTAAAAATCTTATCCTGTTCTTTTTCTAAAGAGCTTTCTCAATCTCTCCAGCATGCCCTTTTCTTCCATCACTACAAAAGGAACATCCTGGCTTTTAGGAACGAGAAGCACCCCCAGGGTGCTCATTCCTTCGGGGTATGCACTCACCTCCAGGGTTTTAAAGCTGCCGTCGGTTTTGAGCACATCAACCCAAACGTAAGTTGGAAAAGCTGCCTTTATCTGCCTTATGTCCTCCACATCCTCAATCTGCCGCCCGTTTATTGAAAGGATTATATCCCCGGGTTCTATTCCCATTTTTTCAGCCGGGGAACCCTTCACTACATCCAGGACCCTGATTCCTCTTGCGGAAGGAGCAAACAGCGGCTGTTTTTCCCTTTCGTTCTTCCTGCCCAAGATTATTAAAGCCTCATGAGCTGCGGGAGCGAATAGGGCAGCTACAAACTTGAAAGCGTGAATCCTGGAGGCCGTAATTGACAGCAGTAGGAGGGTCACGCTGAAAAACAAAAGGTTCAAAGCCGACGCCCTGCTCCTGGCCCTGGGAGTCCTGGTAAGAGCTACGTCGCCGTACCCGAGTGCTGCTACCACCGGGATCATAAGGTAGACGGCGTCCTGCCTTCCAAGTATTCCTGGAGGAGGCTTAATTACCGGCCACCAGTCGGGCATGTTGATTATATCCTGCGTGGGTGCCTGCCCCAGCACAACCGCCAGCAACATTATCGGAACCGGCCAGAATTCCTGGAGGGAAAATCCGCCCACTATGCCGTATCTCTTATCCTGTATGAAGACGGGGGCGGAATTCAGGTGGCCCGCCGTGTAAATGAGGAGGCTTTCCACCATATGGAGCACGGCTACCAGGGCCATCAGCCCGGCTACGTCTACCCTGGGATAGCCGAATATTAGGGAAAATAGAGAAACTATACCCCCTGCGTAAGAAAAACACATCAGATGCGGGTGTATCAGCATGAGCATAATCGCCAGAGGCCAGACATAAATCAGGCCGGCTTCAGTTATGCTGATGCCCAAAAAGACTATCACCAGGCTTCCGGCGATACCTCCTAATGTTCCAAATAATACGGCGTAAAGCACTTTCTGCCCCGGGCTTATTTTTACAACTCCAAACATCCTCTCTTCCAGATCGGCGGCCTTCCTGTACTGGAGCCATATAATCAGAAGCACCGTCCAGAAAAAAGGATTGGTCACCGAAAGGGGCAGACCTTTCAGGATAAAAACCAGTATGCGGAATAACGGAAACATGCGCTATTCTCCTCAATTACCTGCTCTTAGGGATGTTTTTAATATGTCCATGGCTTTTTTCAGCTGTTCGTCTTTCTCCGGCGGCACATCGAATGGATTATCTGTTTTGCCCTGCGCCACCTCGACGTTGGGTTCAACTCCTTTTCCGTCGATGCTCCTTCCGCTGGGTAAAAAATACCTGGCTATAGTTATTTTCAGCCCGGAACCGTTGCTCAGCGGTGTCAGTTCCTGGACGGTACCTTTCCCGAAGGTCTTTTTGCCCACCAGAACGCCCCTGCCGGTGTCCTGAAGGGCTCCTGCCACAATTTCCGCCGCACTGGCGCTGTTCTCGTTTACAAGCACCGCCAGCGGCATATTGAGGCTGGCCGTATCGGAGTAATATTCTTCTAACCGGTGACCGTACCTGTCTTCGGTGAACACCACCAGCCCTTTCCCCATCAATGCGTCGGCAACCTCCACCGCCGCGTTGAGGGAACCACCGGGATTATTCCTGAGATCCAGCACCAGGGCTTTTACGCCCTTCTGTCGTAGGTACGACAGGGCATCCCTGAATTCCTCGGGCGTGTGAGTATCAAAAGACGTGATCTTTACGTAACCGATGTCATCTCCCAACACATCCCGTTTAACCGTCTTCAGCCTTATATCATCCCTTACGAGTTCGTATTTCAATAAATCCTTTACCCCCGGCCGCTCTATATAAACCGTGACCTTCGTGCCCTTCCTGCCGCGAAGGAGCTTTACGGCCTCATCCAGAGTCTTTCCTTTGAGTTCCACGTCATCTACCTTTACTATCCTGTCACGAGGGCGTATTCCGGCTCTCTGCGCCGGAGTGTCTTCAATCGGTGCTATCACTATTATTGAGCCGGTTTCTTCATCTATGTCGAGAGAAAGCCCTACTCCCTCAAAGCTGCCGTTTACGGAAATCATGAAATCCTGAAATTCCTCGGCATCCATGAACACGGAATACGGGTCTCCTAGAGCCTGAACCATTCCTTTGATGGCGCCCTGCACCAGCACGTTTACCGGAACATCCTTTATGTATCTCTCGCGGATGTAGTTCATCACGTCGATAGCCGGTTTGAGTTCCTGAAATTCGCTGCTTTCCCGGGAAAAAACCTCCGACGGTGGCTTTTCCCTTAAAGCAGAAAGGGGCTTTACACCAAGAGCAGCCCCTAAAAAGAATGCGACAGTAAAGACCAGCAAGTATGAAATAAGCGCCCTGATAAATTTTTTCCCTTTACCGGTCAGCATCTATTGACCCACCTTAACTTTGATTTTCATTTTATCTATATTTATTAAACTTTTTCCCATTATATCACTTATTTTAACCAATTCCAAGGGTTAACATGCTGACCGTTCTTACGCACTTCGAAATGGAGGTGCGGCCCAGTGGAGTATCCGCTACTTCCGACAAGAGCCACCCTTTCTCCGCGCTTAACCTTTTGACCCTCGCTTACGAGTATCTTTGAGAGATGCGCATACAGGGTGGATATGCCGCCGCCGTGGTCGACAATAACGGTATAACCGTAACCGCCGTAATACCCGGCGTATATCACTACACCGTCATCGGCCGCCACAACGTTGGCCCCCATGGAAGCGCCGATGTCGACTCCCGTGTGGAACCGCTTGGTCTTGAATATGGGATGGGTGCGCCAGCCGTAGTTAGAAGTAACCCGCGTGGAACTGGGAGCAGGCCAGTGGAACTTACCGGTTCCCATATACCCCCGGTTGTTTTTAGCCTGAATTTGCTTGATCATTTCAGCTATTTTTCTGGATTCCGCCTCCAGTTGATCTTGCTGGCGCTCGTACTCCTTCCTTTGTTCCTCCAGGCTCGCCAGTAATTTCTGCCGGTCCTGCTGGCGGGAGGCTATCCTCGCCCTATGGGTGCTTATGATCTGGTGCTGCTGAGCGATAGCCCGCTTGTGTGCCTCCAGCTCCGCCTTCTTCTTCGCTATTAAGTCCTTTTTTGCCTTGAAGTCCGCCAGAAGGTTTTTGTCGTAATCCGCCACCCTCTTAACCATATCCATCCTCGTGAGAAAATCGGAAAAACTGGTCGCCGCCAGCATTACTTCCAAGTAATCCACGGGGCCGGCTATGTACATCGCCTTCAGGCGTACCCGCAGGTTCTCCTTCTGGTTCTCGACCTCCTGTTCAGCCTTGTTGAGCTCCTGCTGGGTAACGGCAAGCTTTTGCTGAGTCTGCTTTAGATCGGCTTCGGTTATCGCCAGCTTTTTCTGGGTTTCCTGCAGGTCCTTTTCTATTGCGTCAAGTTCCATTAATACATCTTTCCTTTGAGAATCCACTTTCCTCAAAGCGCTCTTTACCTCTTGTAACTTCTGCGATATTTTATTCTGTTGATTTTTCAGGTTCTGCAGGTCAATAGCTCCGGCTGGTGCTGCCGATGTTATAAAAAATGCGGCCAAAATCAACGCAAGAAGGCGCCTTGCTCCGTTTTTGAGTTTTTCCAAACCTACACCTCCTTTCGATGTCTAAACCCTCAGGAAACGCTTGATTGAAAATCCGCTGCCAAAGGCTCCCAGAAAGGTTCCCATAGCCAGTAACCCTAGACTGTAATCGTAAAATTCCTCTATCGGCAGCAGGGAAATCATCGGAATATTTAATTTCACCGTATCATATAAATAATTGTAGCCGATAATAAGGAACGTCATAGCGATCAGCGAGCCGGCAAAACCCAAAAGCATTCCTTCTATGAGGAAAGGCCAGCGCACGAACCAGTCGGTGGCGCCGATGTACTTCATGATATTTATTTCCCTTCTCCGGGCGAAAACAGTAATCCTTATTGTATTCGATATAATAAATACAGAAATCACGGCGAATATCGCCATTATGGCCAGGCCCAGCAATCTCATCCAGTAGGTTATATTGAACAGCTTTTCCACAACGCCCTTGCCGTACTTCACCTCCTCCACTCCGGCAATCCCCTGGATGCGGTAAGCAACATCAGCCACCTCCTGGGGACTTTCTACCTTTATGCGAAAGGAGTGAGGCAACGGGTTTTCTATGCCCTCCAGCAGCTCCTCACCCACCTGTTTCTTAAACTCCTCGAGAGCCTGTTCCTTTGAAATAAAGGTAACTTCTTTCACTCCGGTAATACTCTTTATCTGATATTCGATTTGGTTGATCTCCAGCTGATTCACGGAATCCTTGAGGTAGGCGGTAATCTCCACCTGGGATTCCACGTCTTTTGCTACGTGGTCGAAGTTAATAGAAATCATCAGAAAAGAGCCGAATATTATCAGCGCCGACGCCACGGCCCCCACCGACGCCAGGCTCATCCAGCCGTTTCGAAGCAGGTTGGCAAAAGCTTCCTTGAAAAAGTAACGGATAGTCCTAAATTTCACAGCGGTAAACCCCTCTCTCTTCATCCCTGACGAGACGGCCGTTTTCCAACTGCAAAACCCTTTTCCTCATGGTGTCTACCAGTTCTTTGGCATGGGTGGCTACGATTAAAGTGGTGCCCTTTTTATTTATTTCGTTCAACAATTTCATTATTTCCCAGGAAGTATCCGGGTCCAGGTTGCCGGTGGGTTCATCGGCTATGATTACATCCGGATTGTTGACCAGGGCCCTGGCGAGGGCCACTCTCTGCTGTTCTCCCCCCGACAGTTCGTGCGGCCTGGCGTTCAACTTGTGGGAGAGGCCTACCATTTCGATCACCCTGGGCACTCGCTTTTTTATATCCCTTGGCGATGCCTCAACCACTTCCATTGCAAAGGCGACGTTTTCGTAAACGGTCTTTTGAGGCAGCAGCCTGAAGTCCTGAAATACGACCCCAAGCCTTCTCCTCAGATACGGCACCTCGTTGGGCCTTAAGCGGGTTATGTTCTTGCCGTTGAAGAAAATCTGTCCGCGGGTGGGCAGCTCCTCGCGAAAAAGAAGTTTAATAAATGTGGACTTACCGGCGCCGGTAGGACCTACCAGAAAAACGAACTCGCCTTTTTCGATTTTGACGTTTATATCCTGAAGGGCAACGCAACCGCCCGGGTACACTTTGGAAACCCCGACCATCTCGATCATATGTAGCACCTGAAATCACCTCTCATTAACTATTTTTTACTTCGACACAAATCCCAAAATTCCTTCCCTCCTAGGGCTCATATTCTATGGTAATATATTCCCGTTAATTAAAAAAGCGGCTATTCGCCGCTTTTGGGTAGTAATCTCTTAAGGTTAGCCATCTCTATGGCCGTCAGGGCAGCATCCCATCCCTTATTCCCCGCTTTTGTGCCCGCTCTCTCAATCGCCTGCTCTATGGTATCGGTGGTCAGGACGCCGAAGATGGTGGGCACCCCTGTTTCGAAAGATACCAGGGCTATCCCTTTGGAGACTTCGGCCGCAACATAATCGAAATGAGGTGTTGCACCTCTTATGACGGCGCCCAGGCAGATTACCGCATCGAAGCGCTTACTCTCGGCCAGCATTTTTGCCGTCAGAGGTATCTCGAAGCTCCCCGGCACCCAGTAAATCTCGATGGCCTCATCGAAGGCACCGTGGCGCACCAGGCAGTCGAGAGCCCCTTCCAGCAGTTTGCCGGTAATGAATTCGTTGAAGCGGCCGACGACGATGCCGAATCTCAGGTTTTCCGCTGTCAGTTTAGCCTGGAATATTTTTGGCATTTTCAAATCCTCCTCCTATTCACTATAGCCAGTGACCCAGTTTTTCTTTTTTAGTCTCCAGGTACCTGGCGTTGCTCTCGGTGGCCGGGATTTTTAGCGGCACTCGATCCACTATCTCAAGGCCGTAACCCGAAAGGCCCACCACTTTTTTGGGATTGTTGGTAAGAAGGCGAATCTTCTCAACTCCAAGGTCCCTAAGTATCTGCGCACCTATGCCGTAATCGCGAAGGTCGGGAGGGAACCCCAGCTGCATGTTGGCCTCCACCGTGTCGAATCCCGCATCCTGCAATTCATATGCTCTGATTTTATTGGCAAGCCCAATACCCCTGCCTTCCTGGCGCATATAGAGTATCAGGCCCTTACCCTCCTCCTGGATCAACCTCATAGCTGCCCTCAACTGCGGGCCGCAGTCACAGCGCCGGGAAGAAAAGACATCCCCGGTCAGGCATTCAGAGTGCACGCGCACCAGGGGTACATCGCCCTCCTTTATCTCCCCCTTCATAAGCACCAGGTGGGTCTCGGCAGTCAGGATGTCTTCATAGCATATTAGCTTAAAGTCGCCGTAATCGGTGGGCAACACCGTCCGGGCCACCTGTCGCACCAGCTTTTCTCTCGCCCTGCGGTACCTGATGAGGTCTTCTATCGTAATTATTTTCAACCCCTTTTCTTTCGCAAACCTCATAAGGTCGGGAAGCCTTGCCATGGTGCCGTCGTCCTTCATTATTTCACATATAACGCCAGCGGGATAAAGCCCGGCCAGCCGGGCAAGATCGACGGCCGCTTCGGTGTGTCCAGCCCTGCGCAGCACTCCGCCGTCCCTGGCTATCAGGGGGAATATATGGCCCGGCCGGCGCAGGTCCTGGGGTTTTGTGGACGGATCGATCAACGCCTTTACCGTATCGGCCCTGTCGTAAGCCGATATACCCGTGGAATTTCCTGTGTAATCCACCGAAACCGTAAATGCGGTGCACATATTGTCGGTGTTGTTGCTCACCATCAGGGGCAGATCTAGTTCTTTTGCCCTTTTTTCCGTTATAGGGACGCATATCAAACCGCGGCCGTGAATCGCCATAAAGCTTATGGCTTCCGGCGTTACCTTTTCCGCAGCCATGACCAGGTCTCCTTCGTTTTCTCTGTCCTCGTCGTCGACGACGACTACCATCCTGCCCTGTTTAATGTCCTCAATTGCTTCCTCAACGGTATTAAATTCAAATTCTCGCGCCATCGGTTTTCTCCTTCCTTTTCAGTCTAAAAGTCCGAGACCGGCTAAAAACCGTAAAACTTGAGCATTTCAGCGGTAAGGCCTTTCCCCGAACCGTTCTCCCGCAGGTTGAACAGGTACTCCCTTACGTACTTCCCTATAATATCGGCTTCGAGGTTTACCGTATCTCCCGGCTTTTTATACTGGAGGGCCGTAGCCCTGAGGGTATGGGGTATAATTGAAATCGAAAATCCATGGATTCCCACCCCCTGGACGGTCAGGCTGATGCCGTCTACAGCTACGGAACCCTTAGGGACCACATATTTCATTAGCTCCGGCGACGCACCTATCTCGATCACTACCGCGTTTCCTTCCGGGTAGGATTTCAGAATTTTCCCGACCCCGTCCACGTGGCCCAAAACCATGTGCCCACCGAAACGGCCTCCTGCTTTCAACGCCCTCTCGAGGTTTACGCGTTTGCCCGCCGAAAGTTCGCTCAAGGCTGTGCTTCTGAAGGTTTCCGGCATTATGTCGGCCACAAAGAAATCATTCCCGACTTCCCTGGCGGTCAGGCATACCCCGTTGACCGCAACACTGTCTCCGACCCGGATGTCTTCCAGCACTTTTTTACACGATACGGTGATCATGGCTCCCGAAGAAGACCCGACCAGCTTAGCAACAACTCCTACCTCTTCGATTATCCCGGTAAACATGAGTCTTCCTCCCTTTCCAGGTCCGGATAGACTTCCAGCAGCAGATCGCCGCCTATCGCCTCGGCCGAATGAAATTTAAACCGGGGGGCCTGGCTGAGCCGGCCGATATAAAGTTTGCTGACAGAATCGATCCCCTCCCCGCCTATTACTACAGGAGCCACGAAGACCAGTAGCTTATCCACCAGATTCTTTTTTATTAGAGAAGCGGTAAGGGTTGCCCCTCCTTCGACCAGTACACTGGTTATCCCCATGCCGCCCAGGATCCCCATCAGCCGGGACAGGTCCACCCTGCCTTCGGCTGCGGGGACTTTTATCACTTCCACACCCCTCTCCATCAGAGCGCTCACCCTTTCGCTGTCGGCCCTTTCCGTGGTGGCGAGTATTACCCGCCCGCCCTCGCATTTCAGCATCCGCGCGTCAGGGGGCATCCGGGCCCCGGAATCCACAACTATTCTGACCGGACTTTTCCTTTTACCCGGCAGCCGGCAGGTGAGAAGGGGATCATCAGCCAGCACCGTGCCAACACCCGCCATTACTGCGTCATACCAGCTCCTGAACTCGTGAGCTTTTACCCTGGCGGGTTCCCCGGTAATCCACCTGGATTCGCCCGAGGCCAGGGCAATCTTACCGTCAAGGGACTGGGCTATTTTTGCCGCAACGAAGGGTCTGCCGGTGATGATGTATTTTATGAACACCTCGTTCAATTTCCTGGCCTCTTCTTCGAGCACCCCGACTACCACCTCGACACCGGCTTCTTTCAAGCGCTTTATGCCCTTACCGGCAACCAAAGGGTTAGGATCGGCCATAGCCGCCACAACCCTTTTTACACCGGCCCTTATTATCGCCTCAGCACAGGGAGGTGTTCTGCCGTAATGACAGCAGGGCTCAAGGTTTACGTAGAGCTCCGCCCCCCTCGCCCTTTCGCCCGCCTGGGCTAAAGCCTCTACCTCGGCATGGGGCTCTCCGGCTTTTCTGTGGTAGCCTTCGCCGACTATCTCGCCGTCCCTTACCAGTACGGCACCCACCATGGGGTTTGGACTGGTAGTGCCCCTGCCCTTCTTCGCCAGATCCAGCGCCCGCCTCATGAAGAAAACGTCCCTTTCCATAAACACCTCCGCAATTTTATTCAGCAGTATTATTTTTTACAAAAAAAATACCCTGATGTCCTCAGGGTATTCTGCTAAAATAATTAAACAGTCTTCTCCCATCCAGACTTTACTGTCGGCTCCGGAATTTCACCGGATCTGCCTTGCGGCTCGCGGGCTTAAGGCCTTTCGCCTATCACCGCCGGTCAGGAATTGAAGGCCGAACGCCTTCTCACCTTGCCCCGAAGACTTCGGAATAAATTCCATATTTAATTAACTTAATGATAACATATATATAGGGGGATTGCAATACTTTGAAAAGTTAATAACGACAACCGAAAAAATAAAGACTAAAATTAAAAGTCAAAAGAGGTGTGTTGCCGTGGGTTATCGCGACCTTTCTCCTGAAGAATTATCCCGCCGGGTGGAAAAAGCTCTTGAACTTTTATCAGACTGCGTGGTCTGCGCTCAGGAATGCCACGTAAACCGCCTGAAGGGCGAAAGAGGTTTTTGCCGCACCGGCAGGTATGCAGTTATAAGCAGCTGGGGACCACATTTCGGCGAGGAGGAGGTGCTGGTGGGTAGTCACGGCTCGGGCACCATATTTTTCGCATACTGCAATATGGCCTGCCGGTTCTGCCAGAACTGCGAGATAAGCCATTACGGCGAAGGCAGAGAAATGACGGCCCGGGAGCTAGCCGGTGTGATGCTGGAACTGCAGCAAATCGGGTGCCATAACGTAAACCTGGTCTCCCCCTGCCACTGCGTGCCTCAGATCCTGGAAGCCCTGCAGCTTGCCGTGAAGAACGGCCTTAATATACCCCTCGTCTACAACACGGGCGGTTACGATGCGATTCCAACTCTGAAACTGCTCGACGGAATAGTCGATATATACATGCCCGACATAAAGTTCGGTGACGACGAGACCGGAAGACATTACGCCAGTGCTCCCGGCTATTTCACGGTGGCGAAGCGAGCGGTAAAAGAAATGCACAGGCAGGTGGGAGACCTGATCATCGATGATCGGGGAATAGCGGTGAAAGGCCTGATGGTCAGGCACCTGGTGCTGCCCAATGACCTTGCCCGGACGGAAGAAATTATGAAATTTCTGGCCGAAGAAATTTCTCTTAATACTTTTGTGAATATCATGGACCAGTATTACCCGGCCCATCAAGCCCGACAGTACCCGGTGCTTTCCCGGCGCATTACATCCCAGGAGTACAGGCGGGCCCTGGAAATCGCCAGGACCTTCGGGTTAAAGCACATCTATACTTAATCTGCCCTTTTTATTGCTTGAAATGAAAATATCGCCAACCGGCCGGAGGCGACAGCTCACGACTTATTACATTACATCCTGACATCG
This sequence comes from Thermosediminibacter litoriperuensis, assembly GCF_008124715.1. GTDB lineage: Bacteria > Bacillota > Thermosediminibacteria > Thermosediminibacterales > Thermosediminibacteraceae > Thermosediminibacter > Thermosediminibacter litoriperuensis. Next base: position 27,180 of record NZ_VNHO01000004.1, read on the forward strand.
GATCTTTTTTTGAGCCGGCGCCTTACCTCTTCCGGTATCAGATCGCCTACTTTACCGGTAGCAACGCAAATGTTTGTATCCGCCGCACCGTAATACACCAGGATCTCGTCGTTCTCATCCAGAATCTCCTTATCTTCTGCGGGTACCGCCCCGCATGTAAACACCACGTTGGGCACCCAGCATTCCCCCTCCCTGCCTAGCTCGCACTCGGTCTCCGGAGAAAGAATCGGGTTGGGGGAACGGTAAAGCACGCGCCCCGGGTCATTTAGATCGGCCAGGATTACTCCCAGCCTGTATACCATCTGATAGTCGACCCCATGGTAAATCAGGAGCCAGCCGTACCTGGTCTTTATGGGCTGGGCTCCAGCTCCTATTTTTAGGGAATCCCACATCATCCCGGAACGGGGCCCGATTATTATCTTATGGCCTTCATGCGGCCACGGGAAAACCAGCTTATCGGAATAGGCGACCCATATACTGGGTTCGATCCGGTGGTATATGACGTAATTGCCCTCTATCTTTTCCGGGAACAAAATAGCGTCCTTATCCCAGAGCCCGGGAAAAGCGAGCCCCCTCCGCTTCCACCGGTCAAAGTTGCGGTTGAGAAAATCCTCCACGGAAATTGACGCGGCGGCTATCTGAGCCACAACGCCATCGTAAGCGGTGTAAAGCATTATAATCTCGTCGTCTATGATCACCACTCTGGGGTCCTCACAGCCCTTTATTTCTTCGTTGGTTCCGGGGACAAATATGGGCCGGTTGAGCCTTTCTATGACGTTGTAGCCGTCGGTAACGGCAAGACCTATCCTGGAGACCTCATCCTGCCCGAAAGCTCTGTATAGCAGATAGACCTTGCCCTTTATCCTGAGGGCGGCGGCGTTGAGCACGTACCTGCTCTCCCACCAGTGTTCCTTGATGGGATTCAAAATCGGGTTTTTTTCGTACCGTTTCAGTATCCCGGCAGGCGGCCAGTCCTCCAGATCCTGGATCACCACTTCTTCCTTGGGAGGCTTTATGCCGAGAAGCACGTTTCTCAGGTCCTGGCTTTCCCTTCCGAGGCTGATGAGCTGAAAGACCTGTTCCATTATTTCCCAGGGGTCGTATCCCATTTCTCTATAAATTTCTTCCAGAAGGTCGTGGTTGAACCAGTCCCTTTCAACGTGCAGCGAGAGAGGGGTGGGCACTCCTTCGCCGCCCTTGAAGCTGAAACTGGCCCAGGTCCATGCAGAACACGGTAGAAAAGTCCCGTCGCGCAGAGTAAGGCTGAGTCCGTAACCCTCAGTCATAGCCATGATCTTTTGCGCTTCTTCCTGCCTTCCCTCTTCGGCGATATTTTTTGCAAACTTCCTGAGCCTTGTCACGAATTCCCGCTGATGCCAGTTTTCGAATATCCGGTGGGCTGAAAACACTTCCTTGCCGTAATGCCGGGTTATGGAGTTCACGAATTTTCGCCCGACTTCTTTTCGCTCTCGGGCATAAGTTTCCCAGATGCGGGAGAAATGCTCGGCTTCGATTATGCTCTTGGCTATCCTGGTAAAATAGCGCAGCTTCGGGTATTTACCCCCTATCCCCTTTCCCAGGTTGACCACCGCTATTCGCGCGGTCAGGCGGTTGTATTTGGAAATATCCCCTACTTTGTTTAAGGTGGGGAACCTTTTCCTGCTTAAAATCAGTGGTAGGAGCTCCACCTCTTCAAAACTGTCGGGACGCAGGTTATCTTGCAGCCATTCATAAAGGCGGTCGAAATACTCCGCGCTCTCGGTAAACTGGGCGAGGGTCAGGATATCCCTGACATCTATGTTGTCCAGGAGTTCCCGCATGTTACGGAAGTTCATCTTGACCAGTAAATTTCTAGGAGGAAACTCGTAGAGCAGCTTTCGCAGGATCTCCCATTTCACGCAAAGTACTTTCCTGTGAGGAAATATCCTGAAAAGTTTTTCGCACATTTCAAGAGTGCCTTCTTCGGTGGTGAGGTCCCCCGGGAAAAGGCTGTCGATGATTTTTTCGAGCTCAGCCATGAAATTTTCAAAGCCGCTGACGATCTTACTCGGGTCCTCTTCTTTTATATTTAGGACATTCGTAACGTAATTTTCAAATGCCGCGCCGTATTTCCTTTGAAGCCTTTTAAAAATCTCGCTGGGGTGAACTTCCCTGCCCCGGTAGCCTCTCAGTTTTTTCGGGAGGACGATGGGAACCCCGGGAATGAACTCCAGATAGTCCAGCGGGGTTATCAGCGGCCTTGTCTCATCGGCCCGGTTTTTCCACCTGGCCCTGAAGCTGCTGCCGTTTTGTATAAAGGCCTGTTCCTGATCTTCGTAAAGACTTTTGGCTTTAGAATAAACAACATCCTTCTCATCAATTCCCGTCTTCTTTAAGGCCGATTCCAGGGCATGTATCTCCCTGACGTATCCGGCAACCCTGCCGTCGTATACACCAGCCAGCGCATCCAGGATATCCTCCCGGGATACGTTGTCCCGGAAGAAATATGCCAGCAGGAACTCGTAGATAACTTTAGCCCATAGCTCGGACGGGAACTCAAAAACGTCTTTTTCGCTGGAGGCGAGTTTCTCCAGGGCCTCGCACAATTCACCGGCCAGTATTCTTCTGAAGAGGCTTTCATAGCGTTCGTAGCTCTCCTTGAAGGATGCGGCATAACTTTCAAAATTGCAGGACACCGGAAGGGGAACTTCCTTTTTTTCCAGTCCAAGCATCTCGAGCTTTTTTACTAGATCCCGGTCTTTTAACCAGAGATCTTCATCTCGCTTTATGCACTCGAAAAGGGCTCTACACACCGCCTTAAAAACCACGTTCCTCTTGTCGAAAAAAGACGGCGGCGACAGCTTCGCACCCAAATTTACCTCGCATATTCTTTTTCCCCAGCGAAGAGCCGTTGTGACGAGCCAGGGGTTTATGCCGTAACCTCCAATGTGTTCCTGACACTGGTCGAACTCCGAGCAGTAATCCTCCACGAGGTCGTGGGATATGGCAAAGATACCGCTCAGGGGGTCGGATATACGAACACCGTACAAAGCTGTGAGGAGGGGCGATACCAGCAGGCCGCCGGTGGTATTTTCAAAGGGGTGACGCCTGAAGTTTGCAATAACCATGTCGTAATCTTCCATCACGGGTTTGTACAGCCTGTCTATAGAGGCTGGTTTAAGCCCCCGATCCTCCTCTTTCTTCAAATCAGCCTCCAGGAGGACAACATCCGATTCCAAAAAACGGGCCACTTCGAAAATGGCCCTTATGCTGAATCCCCTGCCGTTGACCCCCTCGGGCATCAAAAAGACGATGAGATCGTCTTCCTCAAAACGCCCTATAAACTCCAGAGTTTCTTTGCCCGCAGGGTCTCCGGCACACACAATCAGTTTGGAAACCCCGTCAGAATTTAAACTTTCTCTCGCCGTCTGAACCACTTCTTTCAGGGTTTCCTTTTCGTTACAAAACGGGATACCTATTACGACATCTACCTCGTTTTTATCTTCGATAAGTCTTTTTATGTTTTCCAGGGTATCGTAGAAAAGTTTTGATTCCACGCTTTTTCCTCCTAAACCGCCGGAATAGACACCATCTCTTTTCTGCCCTCTATTTCTTTAAGAATCTGATGGGCCAGCAAAAAGGAAACGAGCGCTTCGGCTCCCTGGTTCTGATTAACGCCATCGGGAGTTAAAGCATCGTGACAGCCCTGAGTCTCCCGGTTGATGAGTGGTATTTCGTTTATATTTTTGCCCCAGTACCAATCGTAGGCAACCTTCGCCTTGAGGGCGTATTCTCTTTCTCCCGTCGACAGGAAGGCCTGCAGGCAGGCCAGTATTATGGAAGCCGCGTCCACCGGCTGCTGGTCGTATAACGGCATCTCGCTCTCCTTCTGCCACCATCCCCTGTTGCCCACTATGTTGAGATAACCCTTTTTGAAAAGGGAATCGGTCAGAAATCTCAGGGTATTTCTGGCTACTTCGAGCACTTTCCTGTCGCCGCTGATAGCATAAAAGGCAAAAAGGGAATGGGGAAGGAGGGCATTGCAGTACGTCAGCTTTTCTTCGAACCACCGCCAGGTACTCGTATGGCATTCATCGTATGATTTCACAAGCCTGTAAGCCAGCTTTTTCGCCGCCGGATACAGTCTCGAGTAAATCTTTAAGTTGTTTATAAGGCTAACCAGCCCCAGCAGCACGTATGCTACGGCCCTGGGAGATTGAACGTTCAGTGCCTTTCCCAAACTCTTTCGCAGCATCCTTTGACTTGCCTGCTTTATATCCTCCAAGTCGCTGCCTGCAGCGAAGCTTGCCGCCATAAAGGCGCGGCCAATGCAATCCTCCGAATTAAGTACAGGTAAGAACCGGTCTTCCAGCTTCAGGTTGTTCCATATGCCGCTGTCTTCCTGAGCTTCTTCAAGGAAACCGGCGTATATCCGGGATAATCTTTCCCTTTCCTTTTCTTCCATGTTTATGGCTACTAATAGAGCCCTGGCATTGTCGTCGACGGTATATCCGCTGCTTTTCAGAGGCCGTGATTTATCCGAAAACTGGATTATGCCCGTGGAGTCGGTCATTCTCAGCAAGTGCCTATACATCTTTCACCGCCCTCCTCTTGTAATTGGGCCGCAGGATTTCCTCGATGATTTCCACGTAGCTTTTGGCAACCAGAGGCCACGTCATGGTCTTCCCCAGTTTTGCAGCCTTTTTCTCCAGCTGGCTCTTGAGAAGAGGGTCGTTCAGCACCATTTCTATCAGCCGGGCCAGTTCAGCGGAATCAGCACCGGACGCCACCAGTCCCCTGCCGTTGGCCAGCATTTCCAGCGAGTATTCGTAAGGTGTCGAAACTATGGCTCTGCCGCATCCTATGGCATACGAAAGTGTACCGCTTACTGCCTGGTGCCTGCCGGGGTAAGGCGTCAGGTAAACGTCGGTCATGTAGAGAAAGTCTCCTAGTTCTTCAAGGCTTAAATATTTGTTTGCGAAGCGCACATTTTCATGCAGTTTGAGCGAATCCACCAGTTTTTCCAGTGACTCCCGGTAGACTTCTCCTTCCCGCCTTTTAAGTTTGGGATGGGTCTCGCCCACTACCCAGTAAACTATATTCGGGTACTTTTCCTTCAAATTTGCAACGGCCCTTATGCCCAGTTCTATACCTTTACCCGGCCCTATAAACCCGAAGGTCGTAACCACAGGACGACCGGCTACTCCGTAGGCCTCCTTCAGCTTCTCCCGGGGCTTTTCAGGGAATATGGGAACGCCATGGGGTACTACGTATATTTTGTTCAGCGGGATCCTGTAAACTTCGTGCAGGAGTTCGGCTGACCGCCTCGTCATGCATATTACGGCTGCGGCCTTGCGTCCCAATTTCATCAATATGCTCTTCTGGCCAATCGTGGGCTGAGAAAGCACGGTATGGGTGTTGAGTATAAACGGCTTTTTCAGACGTGCCACGAAGTCGAGGACATAGCTGCCGTCACAGCCGCCAAATATTCCGTATTCGTGCTCCAGAATCACTACATCTGTGAAAGTGGCGTTGACATATTCTGCTGACGCTATAAAATCGTCCTTTTTCTCCTCTTGGAGTTCGAAGGCGACTTCCTGTGGATATGAATACGACGCTTCATTGTCGGTAATGGCCAGGATTTTTACGTTTTGTCCCCACAGGGTAAGATTGTCCCTGAGGTCCTTTGCAAATGATGCTATACCGCATTCCCGAGGCGGATAAGTGGATAATATAGCTAAATTCATAAACATCCCCCGCTTTTTTTATTTGTATAATGAGAGAATAATTTTCACAGGTATATGCTGCGAATTCCAGAAAAATCAGGATCATTCTTATTATACATTCAAACAGACTATATTATCCAACTTAAGGCGTTATAGCATCAATTGCCAAAAATTTTTAATTGGAGTTCATTAAATTCCTACTTTTTCTAAAACGTTGACACGTGAGAAGACCCTTTTGAAAATTAAAACTCTGACGGTAAATCAGAGTTTTAATTCGGCAGTATGTATTTCCAATATTAAAAATATACATTTTTTATATTTTGTCAAGGGCTTTGGGCAGAGGTCCACAGTACTATTATTTTTTGTTTTTATCCGCAAAGACTGCCATGGCATCGCGCATAAATTTCGCTAACCCTTCACCAAATTGTTCGATGTTTTTGGTGAAGCGTTCATCTTCTACGTACATTTGCCCTAATCCTTTGAATGCTTCAAGTGAGTAACAACCAAAGTTGTTGTTCAAAAAGTCATACCATTCTTTAATTGCTGCTTGCGCTTCTTCTGATTCAGGTGAGCCATGGCGAAGGGCTGCGAGTTTTTTATAGATCGAATTCATCGCTTTAGCCACAGCTTCTTGTTCTTTAGATATGCTCCCGATTTTAGCGTTTGCTTTGTCGACAGCTTCATCTCCCCAAAGTTCACGGGCTTCTTGCTCGTATGGATTACGACTGAAATCAAAACCTTCAAATTTCTCTTTGTTTGTCATTTGAATTTCTCCTTTCATATGCTTAATCGTTTTGTCAATAGTAGCAAGCATTTTATCCAGCCGCCTGCGTTTCTCAAGCAACATTTTTCTTTGTAGCACCAACGCCCTATATCGATCAAATGAAGGACTATTGATAATTTCTTTGATTTTCTTTAAAGGGAAGCCAAGTTCTTTGAAAAATAGATCTGTTGTAATTTCTCAAGGTCATCATCGGTGTAAAGGCGATAACCGGATTCACATGTTTTTTCTGGAGTCAATAACCCGATTTCATCATAATAATGCAATGTGCGCACACTAATGCCAACTAAATCTGCAACTTCTTTCACTCTCATCGCCATCGTTTCGGCCTCCCTACCATGCTCATTATAAAACATCACGTAACGTGAGAGTCAACATAAGTTTTGAAAATTATTCCGTTTCTTCCTTTAAGCGCACTTCATTTTTTATCAATTCATTAATCATCTTGTGTAATGGTTCAAAAATTCCATTTTCAGCAATAGTCTTACGTGATTCAAATAATTCCTTATCGTATCTGGTTGCGAGAGAACACTCTACACACAGGCAGAGCCTTTGAACGTATTCAATTATCCGTTCAAAGTTTGGGATCGAAGTCCCAGAAATGCCACAATGAAAATTTTTTTTAGAACATAAAATGGCCGCTTTTATTACAGCCAAAATTAAAGGAAATAAAAGCGGCCAAAGGTGGGTTTTTCCGACCAATGTCCGAGTCTACGCTTACGATATTTCCGCCGGGCCCAAGCACGAGCAAACGAAGATTAAAACCACGGCCAGGTTTGTGAAGGAATTAAAATTTTACATCCATTTTTAATCTCAATTTCTAAAGAATAAAGTTTTATTTTTTACGGCTTCTATGCCAAGATCGTTCAAATTTAACTAAAAATAGCTCTTACAAGTAAGAATCCCAAAGATGGAATAATAAGCGTTCCGAGGCCTGTATAAAAAGTGGCAGTCATTGCGCCATAGGGTACAAGTTTTGGATCAGTGGCAGCAAGCCCACCGGCAACTCCACTGGTTGTGCCAAGAAGACCTCCGTAAACCATAGCTGCTGTAGGATTGTTTAAACCTATTATCGGAGCAATTAGGGGCGTAATTATCATCGTAAGTACCGACTTAACCACTCCAGCCGCTATTGAGAGGGCAATCACTTCTGAACTTGCTCCAAGAGCGCTCCCTGTTACTGGCCCTACTATGAAAGTCACTGCACCGGCACCAATTGTAGTTATATCAACCGGGTTTTGAAAACCTAATATTGCTGCGATTATTGCACCTACTATGAAGGAGAAAAAGACTCCCACGATCAATGATATAACGCCCACCAGACCCGCTTTCTTTAGGTTCTCAAATTTTACTCCATAAGCCGTAGAAATTATAGCGTAGTCCCTCAACATACCGCCTCCCAAGAGGCTTAAACCAGCAAAAAGTTCTATATCGGCAAGGCCTTTTTCCCCTCCGGTATATTTTCCTGCTATATAGGCCAAAATGAGACCAATTATTATAGCAAATGCAGAACCCATCCTTTTCTGACCTATTGCATTTGCAATGTAATATGCCACATGCATTATAAGAGCAACAATACCAAAAGCCCCCACGAGACCGTATGATGTGAACAGTTTTTTTATTATGCTTACTACCATATCGTTTCAGCTCCCTTTTTTATTATTTTGCTACTTTTTTGAGATGCACCGATCTTGAAATAAGAGGTATTAAAAGCATAGAGCCTATCGTCGCAAGGCCTCCTGCAAGAAATGCTACAGCACCACCTTTAAAAGCCGCTAAAACATTTTGGATGGAAGCCATAGCCACAACTATGGGGATATATAGACAACTTACAAACTCTATACCTTTAGCGATCCTTTCCGGGAAAGGTTTTCCTTTGGATTCCATATAATTGCTGATCAATACCAGCAATAGCATTGCCATTCCTACTCCGCCTACATCTCCACTAACACCTAACAATTCTCCCAGCAAGTTTCCTAAGAAAGTTCCGATGAACATACACAGTGAGATTATTCCCATACCATAAATTTCCATACTACTTTCTCTCCTTTTAAATTACTTTATTTACTCTTAAATCTTCTATTTTTTGTTCGGAAAAACCGAGCATATCCTTTAAAATTTCTTCTGTATGCTGCCCTAGAAGTGGCGCGGGTCTTTCAATCTGCCCCGGTGTTTCGGAAAATTTAATAGGTATCCCTGGAACTTTTATTTTTCCTGCCACAGGGTGTTCAAGTTCTACAAGCATCTCCCTAGCTTTTACTTGCGGGTCATTTACCACCCGTTCGATGTTGTTTATTGGGCCACACGGTATGCCAGCTTTTTCTAATATTTCAAGCCACTCATCTGTATTTTTTTCGCTTAAGATCTCATTTAAGATTGGTTCAAGCTCATTCCAATTCTTTGTCCTGTCAGGGTTTGTTCTAAATCTTGTATCGTCTATTAACTCTGGCCTTCCCACTACGTTACAGAATTTGGCCCATAAGCTGTCATTGCCTATTGCTATAATTACAAAGCCATCTTTAGTTTTAAATGAGGAAAAGGGGGTAATAGAAGGATGTCTGTTTCCAATGGGTTCCGGGGACTTACCGGTAACAAAATATCTAGCAATCGCATTTTCGAGTATTGCCACCTGGCAATCCAACATGGCTACATCTACCTTTTGGCCCTTTCCCGTTTTCTCGCGAACATTAAGTGCTGCCAGAATACCTATGGTTGTAAACAATGCTGCGGTAATGTCGCCAATAGATGCGCCCACTCTGGTAGGAGGGCCACCCGGCTGACCAGTAATACTCATAATACCGCCCATTCCCTGCACTATCACATCATAAGCCGGTCTCAGGCTGTATGGACCTGTATGACCAAACCCGGAACAAGCAGCGTAAATGATTCTCGGGTTGATCTCCTTTAATACAACATAACCTATTCCTAATTTTTCCATGGTGCCGGGCCTAAAATTTTCAACAATAACATCTGCTTTTTCAACCATTTTTTTCAATATATTTACGCCTTCCTGTTTCTTAAGGTTTAATGTCATGCTCTTTTTATTTCTGTTAATGCTCATAAAATAAGCGCTTTCATTTTTTATAAAAGGACCAAAACTTCTTGAATCATCGCCAACACCCGGAATTTCAATTTTTATAATCTCAGCACCCAGATCTCCTAAAATCATTGTGGCAAAAGGACCTGCTAATACCCTGGATAAATCGAGTACCTTAATTCCTTCTAATGGTCTCAAATCTGAATTCCTCCTTTACAAAATTATCTAGCTGTCATAAAATTTTTATGCTGCCTATGATAACATTTATGACCATCCAATCCACTTAGGAATAAAGCTGATAACCGCGAAAATTTTATCGTTGCCCTCCCGTATAGGCTGATAGTGATAAAAAAAAGTAACATTGAAAATCGGGATATTTAATTTCAGGCTATGGTTGGAAATTTCCATTTCCTTTTCCTTTATCCCAATTAGCTATGTTTTAACTTACACATCAATTACTAAAAATAAACAAAACTGGGGAAGTTATCCATTTTTTTCATACGGACAACTTCCCCAGTCTCAAAAAGGAAACAAGGACGCGAATGGCCTCTATTCCATGCCTATAGTTTAATTGAATTTTCCAATCCCCGGAGGACCAAGTAATACCGCAGCTACCGCCGCAAGGATCTTGCCGCTTCCGCAATATCCTCCGCCGTCAGGCCGTAGGCTTTCAGGAGTTCTTCGGGTTTGCCCGACTGTCCGAACACGTCGCGGATGCCTATCCTCTTCATGGGCACCGGCTTTTCTTCCACCAGCACCTCGGCCACGGCGCTACCCAGACCGCCGATTATGGAATGCTCTTCGGCGGTGACTATGGCTCCGCATTCGGCTGCCTGCAGAATTATTTCTTTGTCTATTGGCTTTATCGTGTGGATGTTGATGACCATGGCGTTTATACCGCCTTTTGCTAGTATCTCGGCTGCCTTCAGTGCTTCCGCCACCATTATGCCCGTTGCGATCAGGGCTACGTCTTTACCGTCTCTAAGGATGACGCCTTTGCCCGGCTCAAATTTGTAATGCTCGTCGAAGATGGTTTCTACGGGGTGGCGGCCCAGCCTCAGGTATACGGGTCCCTTGTGCAGGGCAGCCGCCCTTACAGCCTGTTTTGCCTCAACGGCGTCGGCCGGGTTGATGATCGTCATGTTGGGCAAAGACCTCATAATGGCTATGTCTTCGATGGATTGGTGGGTGGCTCCGTCTTCGCCGACGGTAATACCGGCATGGGACGCTGCGATCTTTACGTTGAGGTTGGGGTAGCATATGGAGTTTCTTATCTGTTCGAAGGCTCTGCCGGTGGCAAATACGGCAAAGGTGCTGGCAAAGGGAATCTTGCCGCAGGTGGCCAATCCCGCCGCCGTGCCCATGAGGTTTTGTTCGGCTATCCCCATGTTAAAGAAGCGTTCGGGGAATTTCTTCGCAAATACGCTGGTCTTGGTGGATTTTGAAAGGTCCGCATCCAGAACCACTATGTCTTTTATTTCTTCGCCAAGTTCGGCGAGGGCTTCACCGTAAGCTTCACGCGTGGCTATTTTGGGCATTTTTAAACCTCCATTCCTTTAAATATGGTGACGTTTATGGTACGGGCTTTTGTTACTCTCCGAGAGCTTTCAGCGCTTCTTCCGCCTGCTGGCGGGACGGAGCTTTCCCGTGCCAGTCGACCTGGTTTTCCATAAACGGCACTCCCTTACCCTTTACTGTCTTTGCGACTATCACCGTGGGCCTGCCTTTTGTGTTCACGGCTTCTTCGATACCCCGGATTATGTCTTCGAAATCGTGGCCGTCCACGTCGATTACATTCCAGCCGAAGGCTCGGAACTTATCCTGGATTATTTCCGGCGACATTACTTCCGCTATGGGGCCGTCTATCTGCAAACCGTTGTGGTCGACGAAAGCCGTGAGGTTGTCCAATTTGTAATGGGATGCAGCCATAGCCGCCTCCCATACCTGGCCCTCTTGGAGCTCCCCGTCTCCGAGGACGGCGTACACCCTGTAGTCCTTTCCGTCAAGTTTTGCTGCGATGGCCATTCCGTTGGCTGCGGAAAGCCCCTGTCCCAGGGAACCGGTGGTCATGTCTACACCCGGCGTCTTTTTCATGTCAGGATGTCCCTGCAACCTGGAATCGATTTTCCTTAAGGTAAGCAGTTCTTCTACCGGGAAATAGCCTTTTTCAGCCAGGACCGCGTAAAGCGCGGGGGCCGCGTGGCCTTTTGAGAGCACGAGCCTGTCTCTTTCGGGCCAATCGGGATCTTTGGGGTCTACTTTCATCACGTGGAAATATAGGGCTACCAGGATGTCGGTGCAGGATAGTGACCCGCCGGGATGGCCCGAACCGGCTTCTGCGGTCATGTCTATAATGTGCCGCCTCACCTTGCGTGCTACCGCTGTTAGTTCTTCTACTTTTTCTCGGGTTATTGCCATTTTATCATCACCTCTTATAATTCTTTAACTTTATTTATTATTATCCATAAGCGTAAATCCTTCCCCCAGCACTTCGTGCACGTCGTGGACTATTATAAACGCCCTGGGGTCGATATCCCAGATTATCTTTTTCAGTTTTGGAAGCTCTAGACGGGTTACGGCGCACATCACTACATTTCTGTTTTCTCCAGTGTAACCGCCCTTTGCTTCAAAAAGGGTGATGCCCCTGCCCAGGTCTTCCAGTATCCTCTTTTGGATCTCGTCATTCCTGTCGGATATTATGTATACAGCTTTTGCGTAATTTATGCCTTCCTGAACGATGTCTATGACTTTGCTGCTTACGTAAAGGGCTATCCAGGAGTACATCGCCAGTTCCCAGTTGAAGGAGATCCCGTTCAGGGCGATGACAAAAAAGTCTATAAACAGTATGCCCTGACCTATGCTGACCGTTGGCAGAAAATGGTGAATCAGCATAGCGGCCACATCGGAACCGCCGGTGGAAGCCCTGGTCCTGAACACGAGTCCGAGTCCCAGACCCAGGACTATTCCGCCGTAGACGCTGGAAAGCAATAGGTCCCGGGTGAGTACCGGGAAATTCTTCGTTACTTCCGTGAAAACCGAAAGCAGCACGGTGCCCAGTACAGTCTTTGCGCCAAAACCGGAGCCCAGAAAAACTACTCCGGCTATGAAAAGGGGTATGTTGAAGGCGAGCATCGTCCAGCCCACCGGCAGGCCGAAAAGATAATGAAGCACCGTTGCAAGGCCGCTGACGCCTCCGGCAGCTACCTTATTCGGTATTAAGAACATGGTAAGGCCAAGAGAAGCGATGAAACAGCCTACGAATATTTGCATGTAGTCCAGTATATTTGATTTAACCTTCAAGTCACCTTCTCCCCCTTACCCCGAGTACTTTTAATAAAAACAGAGGAAGTGCAACCATCCTCTTAATCCTGGAAGGTTCCTGCACCAGCCTGTAGAACCATTCAAAACCCAGCCGCTGCATCCACTGCGGGGCTCTGCTGACCCTGCCTGCAAGCACGTCCAGGCTGCCGCCCACACCCATCATTATACCGCCCCGGATTTTGTCTTTGTTATTTACCATAAAAACCTCCTGACGGGGAGCACCCATACCGACGAAGATGAAATGGGGCTTTAGCCCGTTGATTTCGTCCACCACCTTATCCTGCTGGGACAGATCAAAGTAGCCGTGATGGGTGCCGGCTATCCTGACCCCCGGAAACTTCGCTTTTATACCGGCTGCCGATTCTTCGGCAACACCGGGCTTTCCTCCCAGAAGGTATACCGAAAGTTGACGCCGGTCGGCTATCTTGAGCATTTCCATCATCAGGTCGAATCCCGCAACCCTCTCAGGCAGCGGCTCTTCCAGAATCCGGGAAGCTATCACCACGCCTATGCCGTCGGGAAGGCTGAGGTCAGCAAGCATTATCGCCCGCCTGAGCCTTATATCCTTCTGGGCTGCCATGATGATCTCCGCGTTAGGTGTTACAATTACTTTGGTACCCCCAGATTCCAGCATCTCTTCGACCTTTGACGCTGCCTGCTTTAATGTTACCCTGTCCAGGGGCACTCCGAGTATTTCAATCCTACCTGCTGCCTGCCTCATAACCACCCTCCAGTAGTTTCAGGGCCAGCCTTGCGTTTTCGTAAGCCAGACCCTCCAGCTCATCCTTTTTGGCCAGAAGTTTGCTGCGGCTCTCGGTCCTCCGTCCTATGGCCTCTTCGAAAAGGTGGCACAGGTCCACCACGTTTAAATCCAGGGGCGAACCCGCGGAAGGCTGTTCGACGCGTTTTAAGAAGTTTTCAACCTTCGGGTCGTAGGCCAATCCAAGAAGCGGTACGCCCATTATGGCGCCGAAGATAAGGGCGTGAAGCCTCATTCCGCAGAGAAGATCCATCTGTCCGCTGATCCAGAGCAGCTCCCTTGGTCCCAGCGGTTCGTCGATCACCCGAGCTTTTCCCTTCATGAGCCCCATAATTTCGAGGGATTCGGAGTAATCCTGCGGAAATTGCATTGGAAGAAAAACAATCGTTGCGTCATGGTTTTTTATTAAATAATCGCAGGTCTCGGCTATGACCTGCCTGTTCTTACCCAAATTCCAGGGCCTGACGGATACGCCTATTTTGAGACTGCCTTCATCAAAATTTATACCCTTCCACCTGAGTATTCCAAAGCCGGTTTCGTCGTCCACGGGCTTTAAGGCGAAAGCGGGGTCAGCCGTGACGTAAATCGGGGGATTTTTCACGCCAAGGCTCATTAACTGGTCCCGCGAGTTATCATCCCTTACCGTAATCAGGTCCACCGTATTGCCTACCGCCGCTATGAGTCGCTTGTTGAGTTTCCGGTTGACCGGACCGACTCCGTTGGCGTAAAACATGACCCTCTTCCCCATCTTCTTTGCCAGGTAGACGATAAGGAGATAATAGGGGATGGACCTGCTGCTGGTTACATCTTGGAGCAAGCCCCCTCCTCCGCTCAAAACCAGGTCGGCCTCGGCAATGGCTTTTATGACGAGAAAAGGATTGGTACGGTGCACGGCGTCTATACCGTGCATTCGCTTGGTTTCCTTGGGATTGGCCGAAAGTGCCTTTATGGATATATTATTATCCAATTTTTTGAGGGATTCCACGATCGCCATCAAAATGGCTTCATCTCCGGCATTTCCGAACCCGTAGTACCCCGAGACCAGTATCTTATTCATTCGCTTTCATTCCCTTTCCAGCACATATATAATATCCCCCTAAGGCTAAAGCTCCGATAAAACCGCCCAGTATTAGCCCCTCGACGGAACGTATGATCGATATCAGAGCATTAACGTGATAATGACTGAACGTGTTTACCATAGATACCTCGCCCAGAAGCCCTGTGACCATCAACAACCGGGACCATAAGGGTCTTTCCGTATTTTTGAGGCCTCCTGCCAGCACCAGGGCGGGAAAGCCTATCAAAAATTCTTTTGTCCGGGGCCTCACGGGGAGTACTTCTTCCAGCCATATTCGGAAATAAAGTTCCCACTTAGGTATGGGTATAACGGAAAAATTACCCGTCCTGTTTATAAGGATGTAAAGGATTCCGCCAGCCAGAGCAACGGCTATGAGATTTCCGATGGAGAGCACAGGCTTACGAAGCGGGATGCTCCCGTGCTGTAATTTTATATAGAGCAGGGCGATGATGATAAAGGAAGAAATATACATTGCCTTGATACCGCGAAATTTCTCGATGCCGAGTATGAAATCCACGTCACCACTGATTCCAGTTATCAGCAGGGCTCCGGTGGCGGCAATCCCTGTGGCTCTTAGAAGGGTGAAAATCCCCTCTTTCAGAGCTTGCCGGTAATTCGAGGGGTGTTTCCTTTTTATTGTCATCTCCCGGTATATCCCCAGGCACGGGTAGAGTACGGATGCCAGGAGACTGGCTCCGCTCCTGAAAGTGGAAAAATCAAGAGCAGCAAAAAGGCCCATCGCCAGTATAAGCGCGTATGATACTGCTAAAGCCGTCTTTTCCAGAACTCCGCTCAACTTAAGCAGGTGGTAAACCCCCAAGCCCAACCCCATAGAAGCCATTATTGGAAGCAACGACGTCGCAACGGTTGAGGTTGGAGTTTTTGAAAACACCGAAGCTTTTTGGGGATAAACGCCCGCGATAAAATCCCTTGATATTACGTCATTATAAATCTCTTTTATGTGCATTTTATTGTAAGAAACCAGATCCTCATCGCCCGACATGAAAAGGTGCAGGTAAAGCAGCCTGTCGTTTCTATCCCTCACGGCGAGCAGGTATTCTTCCATCCACCTATGGGGCGGCCGGTTGTACACCCTCACGGCATTATAGCCGTTTTGCTGCAAAAATTTTTTCAAATTCCCCGCTTCCTTAAACTCATCCAATCCCAGGCGGATGCTTTTCCCCTTTACAGCCTTCAAAAGTAGTTCCGCTGCTTCGACCTTGCGCGGCATTTCGTTATTTTGCAGTACCAAAACGGACATTTCTCTATCGAAAAGCTCGTCCAGTAGCTTTATCTCTTCCGCGGTCTTTTCTTTTACCCCTTTGAGCATAACCACGATGTTAAGCCCAAGAGACCGGGCGTTTTCAAGCGAATCCAGGTCGATACCAAGGCCGATTTCGGTGAAACCGCCTGCTCCCTTTACTTCCTGGATTACGTAAATACCCCCGCCCTCTGCAGCATTTATGTCATACCCCCTGGAAGCCATGGCGGTTTTTAATTTCCGGTAGATCTCCCTGTCCTTCGTGAATATATAATAGCTCCGGGGGTTGAAATCTTTTTGGGAGAGAATATCCCTGACAAGATTATTCGCTACTCCGAAAAAACTGTCATAGTCCAAGAGCTGCCAGCCGTTCAGTACCAGAATCTTTCCCCTGTTCATCATGTCCTTTACCGTCGTTTCTTCCACCGCTAGGGAAGTAAGCCCGGCCGACCTGAACTCCTCCAGTATTTCAACGGGCCGGCGTCCGGTAATCCTGGACAGCGCTTCAACCTCGTGCATGGGGACGGAAATCTCTACTACCCTGTTTTTTTGTTCAATCGATATTTTGCCTACAACGCTGTAGAGCGAAACCACCAGGGCAAGTATAAAAAGCGCTATTAGACCTTTAGCAGCCCATTTCACCATTACCGCCCCTTACTCCCTATTATCTCGTCGTAGACCTCCATGGTCTTTTCTGCCATTATCCGGGCTGTGAACTTCCTGTATATGGTGTCTTTAGCTTCCCGCCCCAGGGATCGCCTCAGTTCTTCCCAACAGAGGAGTTCTATGACCTTTTCGGTAAGAACTTCTACATTGCCGGGCGGCACCAGAATGCCGTTATACCCGTTTTTAATCACTTCAGGGATCCCCCCGACTTCAGAGGCTATAACTGGCTTGCCCAGAGCCATGGTTTCCAGAAGGGCCAGGCCAAGTGCCTCGTTAACGGATGGCATAAGGACCACGTCAAAGGCCCCGGCAACATTTTCGACATCCTTCCTGAACCCCAGGAAAATCACCTTATCCTTAACCTGAAGCTTTTCACACAGGTCTTCGAGATAACCTTTGTGGGGACCGTCACCCACCAGAATCAGGCGGGCACCGGGAAATCTTTCGAGGATACCCGGCATGGCTCTTATGGCGAATTCATGGCCCTTTTCCGGCACGAGGCGAGCCACGATGCCTATAAGCGGGGTGTTTTCTGGGATACCGAGCTCCTGTCTGATCGTCGACTCTAACTCCCCGGAATAAGCAGGAAGCTGTATGCCGTTGTACACGGTCTTTATAATCCCCGCAGGCGCACCTATATCTATAAGGCTGACTTTTACAGCTCTTGACACCGCAATCACTCGGTCAGTGAGGAGCCTGTAAACTATCCGGTTTATCAACCGCCGAACAAACCCCATTTCGTTCTTTTGCCCCATCCAGTGGCGCGTCAAAATCACCCTGCAGCCCGAAAGCCTTCCGGCGATTCTGCCGGAAAGACTGGCATGGGTATGGACTAAATCTATCTTTTCCCGGGCAATAATTCTTAGCAGTTCTCGAACGTGGGATATTCTGAAGGATTTTTCCCCACCGTCAAGGGGAAAGACCCTTACCCCCAGGCTCTTTAAACGCTTTTCCAGTTCCCCACCCGCAGGACAGGCGACCGCTATGTCGTACCTGTCTATATCCCACGCCGAAAGGAGGTTCAGCAGATACCTGCCGGCACCTCCGATGTTGGTGTCGGTTATAACGTGCAGCACTCTTCTCATGACCCACCGCCTTCAAAGGGGGCTTTTTCAGTTCCGGCTGTTGCGATTAAGGCCGACAGAATCCCCGTCATTTCCCAGAAGGCCAGGCCTATCCTGGGACTGAACCAGACGTGGTCGAACAATCCGTGAAACAGGTGACCGGAAACCGCACCTGCGATCCCCGCCGCAAGCAGGGCAGCCCATGCTTTTCGGTGTCCCCTAAAAACCCTGCCGGCGCCATTAAGCACCGTTGCGGTAAACCAGAGAAAGGATACGAGCCCCAGCACACCCATTTCAATGCCCAGTTGCAGGTAAAAATTGTGGGAATGAAGGGCTGGAGTCCCCGCTATCATGTAATCCCTGTAAACTCTCGAAAAGGCCTGGAGGCCCAGTCCTAATCCTGTCAGCCAGTAATCCCGCAGCATACGTAAACTTGCCACCCATATGGTCACCCGGTAAGCGTTGGAACTGTCCTCTAGACTGCCGATACTTGCCACGCGGTTTATAATAACCTGGGGCAGGAACAGGGGCGATACCAGAGCCAGAACCAGCAGTACTATGAACAGCCGCCGGTCGGCAACCGCTGCAAAAATCACCACTGCTAGGGCCAGGCCCAGCCAGCCGCCCCTCGAAAGGGTCAGTATCAGGCACAGGACGATGACGCCGAGCAGTCCTCCAAAAACTGCTTTTCGGATCGTTCTGGCCTCGGCCCACATAAATGCCATGACCACGGGAATGACGAAAACCAGGTATTCCGCCAGCACGTTGGGGTTTTCCAGCGTCGCATAAACCCGCGTGGAGACCTCCGGAAACAGCCTGAAATCCAACCAGGCTATCGAAGTAGGCTTTTTCACAAAGTAATACTGGTATATCCCGTAAAGGGATATTCCCACCGTAGAAGCTATCTGAAAAAGCAGAGCGGTCTTTAAGACTCTACGGTCCCTGCAAAAATAAGAGAAAACCAGGAATGCCATAAAATACGCTACGTAAATAGGCAGTATCTTCAGGCTCTCGCCCCTGGTGACCGAAAATACCGCCGCCATGGCAGCCGAAGCAAGAAAAAGCGCAGCCGGCACCGCTCCGGTGGGGATGCCGAACCCGCCTTTGTCGATTCGAAGCAGCATTGCCGCAAATGTAAGCCCTATCAGCGCTATGCTGTAAAGGGTAGGCACCAGGGGTAGTATGAATGCAACGATATAGACGCCGAGGGAGGGCTTCATGTATATTAGAAGTCCTAGCCCGATGAGCCCGGTAAGTTTTACGAAAGTTATGTTCGGCAGTGCAAAATAAAGTGCTCCCAGCACGGCGCCCAAGACCGCGTATAAGGTGCCGGGTTGTCTTTTATCTACTTCAGGCACATCGATGTCAGCGTTCCATGCAACCCATCTGGCTGTCCTAATAAACCCGCTCCCGGAGACCACCGCGGAAAGCGGCAAATTTATAAAATACCCCGGAACGAGGACAGCCATGATCGATAAACTTATCATCAGATCTTCACTGGATAAACCGGAAAAGAGGACTTTCAGCGCGGTATACGTCAGAATTGCCGGGGTGAAAACCAGGGAAGAGGTCCTGAAGGGCTGCCCTACAAAATCTATCACGGCGCTTCCGGCGAACCTGTAGCAAAAGCTGTTTTCGATGGCGCTGTTCAATATATCCCTGAGGCCGGTACATAAAATTACCGGCCGTAAAAGCATCTTGAAAAACCGGCTGCGAGCCACGGCCTCTTTCTCCCACGGCTCTGAGCGGAAGAGATTCGCAAAAAAACACCCCTTATAAGCGCCCGCAACAAAACCTGATATTTTCTTAAACACCCGGTAAAGCAGGCTACTCTCACAAAACTCCAGAGAAAAAAGACAATATATTATTTTTACAACTACACTTCCCGCTATCCAGCGATTTACGGCTTCCATAAGCCCGTCTCCTTTAATCCAACACTTTAATTCCCATCACCGTAGCCACTACCGAATATATATTGGTCTTTATCTGGAGCACGGTACCTATGCGTATTTCGGTGCCGCCTATTACAATGGCGTTTTCACCTGCCGTGCCGGAACCCTCCAGCGTAACATAAACGTCTTTCAAGACCGGATTCGGCACACTTACTACCCTGCCGTCGGCAGTATTCACAAGAGTTTCGGCAGGTCTTACCTCTACTTTTGTGATCTTCCCGAGCAGGTTGTTGGTCTTGGTCTCCCGAACGATATCCCCCTCTTTTATGACGCTGGCGGTGGCGTCCCTGACGTCCTTAACCAATAGCACCACCTCGATCTTCTTTTCGGCGCTACCCACGGGCCTCTGCTGAGCCTTCAGGGCGAACCTGCCCGCAACGGCCACTATCAGGAGTATCACCATCAGGTCTATTATATTTATGAGACCGAATAACCTGCCTTTTTTGTCTATTAAGCTCATTATTTAACCTCCTCCAAGACCTTTCTGTAAACGTCCATTACTCTTCTCGTCATGGATTTGATTGAAAAGTATTCTTCCACAGCCCTGCGGCCGAATTCGCCTAATTCCCTTCTCCAGTCCGGCGAAGCAAGAAGCCGCTTTATGGAAGCGGCCAGATTCACCGAACCGGTCTTCTCCGCAGATCCCCTGCCGCTAAAGTTATGCTTCATACCGGAGTTAAAGTTTTCCGGCGTTAGAACACCCATAAAGCCTGCTTCTCCAGCTATTATCACCGGCTTTTTCAACGCCATGGCCTCCAGGGCCACCCGGCCTACTCCCACCGCCACATCGGCCAGTCCCATTAGAGTATGGGTGTCCAGCCTGGCTCCGGTGACGATAACCCTCCTGCCATTCAATGCTCTGTTGCACCCTTCGGCCTGCTCTTTTATGGCTTCCAGCTTGTCGCCCTCCCCCACCACCAGGAGTTTCACCCCCTGATAAGATGAGGCTATCTCGGGCATGGCCTCAATGAGCCTAAGCGCAATCTCACCCCGGGCACCCATGAGCCTGCTGACGTATACTATCTTCAGGTCTTGGGGTTCCAGCCCGAGCTCTTTTTGGATTTCCGAGGTATCCACTCCGGGATCGAATTTATCCAGGTCAATACCGTTCGGAATTACGTATATCCTTTCAGGCTTTACTTTGAAGTTTTTTATAAGGTGTTCCTTGACATCCTCGCTGACGGCTATTATTTTACTGCCCCACGCCGTTAAAAATCCCATACCCCAGCTGGTGGAGTAAATGCCGTGGGACGTGGTTATGTACGGACATCCGGTGAAATAGGAAACCCATTGGGAAACCCATGCGGGTATGCGAGCATGGGCGTGGATCAGGTCTACGCCGTACTCTCTCACCAGTTTCGTCAGTCCTCTTACGGAAACGAGCAGGCTTCGCGGCGTCTTGCTGTCAAGGGGGAAGGTGAAATGTTCGATACCGCTGGCGGTAAGCTCCTTCGTCAATTTGCCCCCCCGGGAGGCCACAAGGACCCTGACGCCTTCTTTTTTCAATTGTCTTGCTAGAGACACCACATGGGTTTCGGCTCCACCGGTGTCTAGAGCCATGAGGACCAGCAATACCGTTAGTTGCTCCATCAAAAAGGCCTCTCTCTCAAAGGAAATTAACCAAAAAAAGTATATCATTACGAAGAAACATAGTAAAGGGAAGGTTATTTGGTAACCTCAAAGCTTCCTCTAACGAGGAGCACGAGGCTGGTCTGAGCGACAACTCCCCTGCCGTCTTCTCTCGGTACGATGAGCAGGTGATTTTGGGGCACCTTTTCGCCCTTTCTCAGGTCCTTACCGCCGGTCACGTCAGCGATACCCCCGTTTTCACTGTCTACAATAAGAGCCGTACCGCTTCTTAAAATTATTTCCGTCCCCTTCCCCGCTATCAGGCGATCTCCCTTTTCGAGGTAAACCACCTCGAGATCCTGTGCCGGCCCGGTAACCGGAACTCCTTTATCAAAATACCCTTTTAATTCGGACACAACCCTGTCCACGTAGCTTTTCGTCACCAGAGGATCGTCTTCGGAACCCGGTTCGCCGATGTCGGCCCTTACCATGAGGCCGAATCCGGAAAAAACTACTAGAGCCAGTAAAATCAATAAAATTTTCCCAGTTTTGTTCAAGCATTTCGCCTCCAATGCTTTAATCTCCCGATTTCATTTTTAAATAGGCGTTTATGAACGCATCTATCTCCCCGTCCATTACGGCCTGGACGTTGCCGACTTCCACATTGGTCCTGTGGTCTTTCACCAGGCTGTAGGGGTGAAAGACATAAGACCTGATCTGGCTGCCCCAGGCAATCTCTTTCTGCTCCCCGCGCAGTTCGTTTATCTTCTTCTGCTGTTCTTCCAGGTACAGATTAAAGAGTTTCGCCCTCAAGAGCTTCATAGCCGTATTCCTGTTGCTCTGTTGTGAGCGTTCGTTCTGGCAAGTAACCACGATACCCGTGGGTATATGAGTAATCCGCACCGCCGACTCGGTCTTGTTGACGTACTGGCCGCCCGCCCCTCCGGATCTGAAGGTTTCTATCTTCAAGTCCTCGGGTTTTATTTCTACTTCTATATCGTCGTCGATCTCGGGGACGACGTCGACGGAGGCAAAAGAGGTGTGCCGCCTCCCGGCTGCATCAAAGGGGGATATTCTAACCAGCCGGTGAACGCCCTGCTCCGACTTGAGATAGCCGTAGGCGTAGGGGCCTTCTACCAGTATCGTAGCGCTCTTTATGCCGGCTTCTTCGCCCGGCAGCATATCCAGGATCTTGAGCTTGTATCCCTTGTCTTCAGCCCAGCGGGTGTACATGCGAAGCAGCATCTGCACCCAGTCCTGGGCCTCGGTTCCCCCGGCCCCGGCGTGGAGCGAAAGTATGGCGTTATTTTTATCATACCTGCCCCTCAGCAGGGTCTGAAGCCTCATCTCCTCGAATTCCTTTTTGAATTTCTCGGCTTCATCGGATATTTCACCGTAAAGTTCCTCGTCATGGGCCTCAATACCCAGCTCTATCAGCGCCATGAGGTCTTCCCATTTTTTCCTTATGGCCTCGTATTTCTCCACGGTTTCTTTAAGCTGATTCAAATTCTGAAGGATTTTCTGTGCTGCCTGAGGGTCGTCCCAGAAATTCGGGGTCAGGGTCTTTTCTTCCAGCTGAGCTATTTCGCTTTCGAGCCTGTCTATTTCAAAGAGCATCCCTCATCTCTTGGATGTGGGGTTCAAAGGCCTCAATCTCACTCCTTATCTCTTCCAGCACCTTTATCGCCTCCATTTCTTATTTCAAACTATGTTTGCTTCAGATTTAAGTCAATCACCGTATTTTATTACACAGCCGACCTTCCGCAGCACTTCTTGTACTTCTTTCCGCTGCCGCAGGGGCACGGGTCGTTCCTGCCTATTTTTTCGCCCTTTTTCACGGGCTGGGGCTTTTCACCATCCCCGTGGGAGTATGAAAGATTGCGGGCCATTTCCCGCCTCTGGGGTGCTGTTTTCAGCTGCACCCTGAACAGGTACCTCAGCGTATCCTCCTGGATGTTCTTAATCATCTCCTGGAACATCTCGTAGCCTTCGATCTTGTATTCCACCAGCGGATCCCGCTGCCCGTAAGCCCTTAGGCCGATTCCCTCGCGGAGCTGGTCCATGGCGTCGATGTGGTCCATCCATTTCTGGTCCACAACCTTGAGCATTATCACTTTTTCCAGTTCCCGCATGGTTTCCTCGCCGATTTCAGCCTCTTTCCGGTCGTAAGCTTCCAGTGCCCGGTCCACCAGCAGGCGCCTGATTTTTTCCCTGGTCACCTCTTCGGGATTGATCGCGTCAAGGACGCCCTTTATGGTAAATATATCCGCATAGTATTCGGCCAGGCCCTTCAGATCCCACTCTTCCGGGTGGATTTCCCTGCCGGCGTATATGTCCAGCAGCCCATTCACTACATCTTCTATCATCTGCTTTATGCTGTCCTTCAGGTTTTCCTGTTCCAGGACCTTGCGGCGCTGGGAATATATTACTTCCCGCTGGGTATTCATGACATCGTCGAATTCGAGCACGTGCTTTCTTATATCGAAGTTCCTTGCTTCCACCTTCTTCTGGGCATTTTCTATAGCCTTCGTTATGAGAGAATGTTCTATAGGCTGGTCATCCTCCAGGCCCAGACGGTCCATCAACCCCCTGATGCTGTCGGAGCCGAAAAGCCTCATGAGGTCATCTTCCAAGGAAACGTAGAACCTGGAAGAACCGGGATCGCCCTGGCGGCCCGAACGGCCCCTGAGCTGGTTGTCGATACGCCGCGCCTCGTGCCTCTCGGTGCCGATTACGTGCAGCCCTCCCAGTTCCGCCACGCCTTCGCCCAGCACGATGTCGGTACCGCGCCCGGCCATGTTGGTGGCGATTGTTACCGCTCCCCGCTGGCCCGCCTTTGCGATTATCTCGGCCTCTTTCTCGTGGTACTTGGCGTTCAGCACCTGGTGCGGAATCCCTTTTTTCTTCAGCATCTCGCTCAACATCTCGGATTTTTCTATCGATACTGTACCTACCAGCACCGGCTGGCCTCTCCGGTAACACTCTTCGATTTCGCGGACCACCGCCTGGAATTTGGCCTTTTCGGTTTTGTATATTACGTCCGGATAATCCACCCTGATCATCGGTTTATTGGTGGGTATCACCACCACGTCCATGCCGTAGATCTTCCTGAACTCCTCCTCCTCGGTGGCGGCGGTACCCGTCATGCCGGAAAGTTTCCTGTACATTCGGAAGTAATTCTGGAAGGTTATGGTGGCAAGAGTCTTGCTCTCGCGTTCCACCTTTACTCCTTCCTTGGCCTCGATAGCCTGATGCAGGCCTTCGCTGTACCTGCGGCCGTACATGAGCCTTCCGGTGAATTCGTCGACTATTATAACCTGACCATCTTTTACCACGTAGTCCCTGTCCCTTTTCATGAGGGCGTGGGCTTTCAGGGCCTGGTGGAAATGATGCAGGAGCTCCATATTTTCTTCGTCGTAAAGGTTGCTGACCCCCAGGAATTCCTCGGCCTTTTTTATCCCCTTTTCGGTGGGTATCACGCTGTGGGCCTTTTCGTCAACGATATAGTCCTCACCCGGTTTTAACCTGGGTACAAAACGGGCAAACTTATAGTAGATGTCCGTGGATTCCTCGGCCTGACCTGAAATTATTAGAGGGGTACGGGCTTCGTCTATGAGTATGCTGTCGACTTCATCGATGATGGCGTAGTTCAACTCCCTCTGGACCATATGTTCCTTATAAATCACCATGTTATCCCTGAGATAGTCGAACCCGAACTCGTTATTTGTACCGTAAGTTATATCCGCGTTGTACGCCCTCTTTCTCTCCTCGTAATCAAGCCCGTGGACTATCAAGCCCACTTCCAGCCCGAGGAATTTGTAAATCGCCCCCATCCACTCGCTGTCGCGCCGGGCCAGGTAGTCGTTTACAGTAACCACGTGCACCCCCCGCCCGGTCAGGGCGTTCAGGTAGGCCGGCATTGTAGCCACGAGGGTTTTCCCCTCACCGGTTTTCATTTCAGCTATTCGTCCCTGGTGCAGCACAATGCCCCCCATCACCTGGACGTCAAAGGGCCTCATGCCCAGGGTCCTCTTTGCCGCCTCCCTGACAACAGCGAAAGCCTCGGGCAAAAGGTCATCCAGGGTCTCGCCGGCGGCCAGCCTGTTTTTAAACTCGTTGGTCTTTTCTCGAAGCTGGCTGTCAGAAAGCACCTTAATTTTGGATTCCCAATCGTTCACCTTTTCCACTATGGGGGTTAACTTTTTTATCTCTCTATCGTTGGAATCGCCGAATATCTTTTTCAAGACCCCTAACATATTATCACCTCAAGAAATTTCCGAAAAAATTTATAAGGAACCTTTATCACAGGTTCCTTTTTATTCATCTTCCTATTATTTTACCACTTGACGGCTTCTTTTTCAACATAGCATCCTGAACCAAAAAGAATATTCCCGCCGCCATCAACAGGTCGCCAATACTGAACACCCGGGGTCTCGGATACGGCCGGGGCAGAGGGATGATATCCCCGAGAAGCGCCAACCGGGTTGAGGAAGTCAGGGCGGTATGGTACAGGTAATCGGGATTGAATAAGTCGGACTTGAACTCCTGAAGGCCTGCCGCATCGACAGCCCAGAGGGATACCGGCATTTTGCCGCCGTTGGCAACTATGACCAAAAAGTTCATCAATACTCCGATGGCAGCCGCCCTCAGCGGCTTTATATGCCAGTTTGAAAATAGGCCGGATAACAGCAGCGTATAGGAAATTATTGAAATTGCCATTATGTAATTTGAAGCGAATTCTTTAAAGGGACCTTTTAAAAACAGCGGCGCGTACCGGATAATGAACGAGAGAAATATGAGCTCCAGCCTTCTCATGGGAATTTCGGTCAGGCCCTTTAAATTTCCCCTTCTTAAAAAACCTATTATAAATGAAATCACCATGAAATCAATTAACAGCATCTTTCCAGATTTTCTCCCTTTCCAAGACTTTTTTTAACGCTTTAATTACAGCAGGTCGAAACTGCACTCCGGAACTTCTTTCCAGTTCATCCAGAGCATCTTCTAATCTCCACGCTTTCCGGTACGGCCTGTCCGTCGTCAGGGCGTCGAACACATCAGCTACGGCTATTATCTCTGCCCCCAGCGGAATTTCCTCACCCTTCAACCCCACCGGATAACCGCTTCCATCCATCCTCTCATGATGGTACATAATAAAAGAAGAAGCTTGAGCCAAAAAGTCCACGTTTTTCACGATACTAGCCCCCAATGCGGGATGGGTTTTTATTTTGGAGAACTCATCTTCAGAGAGTTTACACGGTTTATTCAAGATTTCCTCTGGAATCCCTATTTTGCCGATGTCATGGAGTAATGCCGCATACTGTAAATTGCTGATAAAATCGCTATCCATTTTGAGTTCTTCCGCTATAGCTACTGCCAACCTGGCGACCCTCTCGGAATGCCCTCTTGTATAAGGGTCTTTAGCTTCTATAGCTGTGGCTAATGCCTGAATTGTTTCCAAATATACTTTTTTCATTTCCATATAGAGTTTGAAAGAGTGGCGGGCAACTAGGAGGGGGATAAGAAATAAAAGTAAGCCTAAAGCCCCAATGTTAATGTATATAATGGCTAATAAAATACCTAAAGGGGCAAGGGCTATGTAATTGGGTAGAGCCCATTTGAAAGTAGTTGAAAAAATATATTTGATCGATTTCTTGTATAGTATAGACAATCCTATTGTCAATAAACCAACATTAATTAAGAAGTATGTTAAAATCAAAGCCAAGAATCCAAACAAATTTTGTTGAAGGTTTATATATCCAGGAACCCCTCCTAATCTTTCATAAATTAAACCAGAGCCACCCACCATGACTATATATAATCCAATATTTGTAATCTTCTTGAAAAAAGTATGATAAGGTATTCTATGTCTTATCTCACATAACAGTTCCGACATAAAAGCGACCCAAATACTCACTTCATACCCTAAAACAAGTATGGATCCGATAAATACCGCGAAACCTACAGTCACTTCAGCATCATTTACTAATCTTACAGACAATGTCTCCGCTAAAAGAGCAAGAATAGTGAATATAATAAAAGTCTTAATGTCTGCCGCTAATAAAGATTTATAAGAATATATCAAAAATAACGTGGCAATTAATAGTATTATTAAAAAATATAAATTTTGTTTGTTAAGCTTTATCATTTTATGTCACCCATAAATTGTTTAAAATATATTGAAAAAAATTAAATAAAAGGGCCGACTGAAATCAATAGTATTAACCAAACTTAAAATTAGCACCGCCGGCAAGGACAAGAGCCATCAATGCCAGCAATATCTTAACCAGAGCAGCATTGAGTTTCATTGGTCTACAGCCTCCTCCCTGTCTACGGTGCTCTGCTCCGCCGCTATTAGAGCAGGCCATAAAAACCGCTTCGCTTCTGTCGGCCCTTTTAATCATTTTAATCATTTTTTTCTTTTACTAGAAAACTTATCCGGCGGTTGACAGCGTTTAGCACCGCCAGAACGACACTCTCTGCTTTATCCTGCCGGAAAAGAGCTGTTCCCAGAAAGGACTCCTCACTCCCGTCCATCAGTATGGATATAAGTACGGCGATAGCCTCCTTATCGCCAATTCTAAAGATATTAATATCCTCCAGGGAGATTATAAAATTCTTGCTCAAATACTGCTGAATGGCATCGATGGCGGCGAGAGCGACAAGCCTTAAAAAATATTTATAAGATCCGGCACCTGAGGCTCTGCCTTCGTATACCTTGCCATCGGTGCATTTCAAGGTTACCGTAATCTCATAGCTGTAATTGGTTTTTTTCACATCTATGCTATCTATCTTCAAACGGGATTCCGCTACATAAAGCTCCTCTTTGTTAAGCTGAGCCACACTTATTTTCTTGTGATCTATTTCTGAACCGAAAGTCGCAACCAGTGCTGACTCGATATCCCTTACTATTTGTTTGGGATTCCTGTTGGAATTGGCCAGAACGTGGATCTCGGAAATCTTTCCATCGGGATTGGTTATAATCTTTGCGGAGACGATATCTTTAATCTTTTTTATAACTTCCTCATAGTGCTTGATGATCTCGTCTCTGTTCAGGTTTTCCGACATACCATCCCTCCGTCACATCCCATATATACAATTCGACCATAATTTCCTAATTCCTTCTAGAAAAGAAAAATTTTATTAAAAAAATAGCCCTTAACGGGCTTGTTTACATTCCCATATATGCTTTCTTAACAAGATCACTTTCCAGCAGTTCCTTTCCCGTACCCTCGGCCACAATCCTGCCGGTCTGAAGGACGTATCCCCTGTCCGCCATCTCCAGCGCTTCCTGCACTTTCTGTTCCACCAGCAGTATCGTCATGCCCCTCCGGCTTATTTCTTTAAGAATATCCAGTACCTTATCGACCAGGATAGGCATAAGCCCCAGGGACATTTCGTCCACCAGGAGCAGTTTGGGCCTTGACATCAAGCCCCTGGCGATGGCCAGCATCTGCTGTTCTCCGCCGGACAAAGTCTCCGCTTTTTGGTTCTCTCTTTCTTTAAGGCGCGGAAAGATTTCATACACTTCCTCCAGGACCTTTTTAATATCTGTATCACTTTCCAGGGTATAGGCCCCGAGGAGAAGGTTATCCCGGACTGTCATCTTGCCGAAAACGTGCCTGCCTTCCGGCACATGGGCAATGCCGAGTTTTACTATCTCGTGAGCGGGCATCCTGTCTATCCTCTTGTCTAAAAATTCAATTTCACCGGAAAATGGCTTTAAAAGTCCCGAGATCGTCTTCAATATGGTGGTTTTACCGGCCCCGTTGGAGCCCACAATGGAGACCATTTCCCCTTCCCGGACTTCAAAGGATACGTCAAATATGACAGGTACGCCGTCATACCCCGTGCTCAGATTTCTTACTTTTAGCATGATATCTTTCCCCCAGATAAGCTTTAATTACCTCTTCATTACTGGTAACTTCCTCAGGAGAGGCGTCGGCAATCTTTTTGCCGGCGTTTAATACCACGACCCTATCAGAAATTGGCATAATGGCTTCCATTATATGTTCCACAATTAAAAGGGTAATTCCCCTGTTTTTCAGATTCAGACAGAGTTCCATGGCTTCCTTTATTTCAGTCTGGTTAAGCCCTGCCATCGCCTCGTCCAGCATGACCATTTTTGGTCCTGTAGCAAGGGCCCTCGCTATCTCCAGCCTTTTCTTATCCGCTATCGTAAGGCTTCCGGCCGGCATATCCTTTTTACCGGAAAGACTGGTCATCTCCAGGACTTCCTCTGCGATTTTCTCCGCTTCCTTCCTGCTGCTCGCCCGCAGAAAAGCGCCGGTAAGGACGTTCTCCTTCACCGTCATTTCCTTTAAGGGCTTTACTATCTGAAACGTCCTGGTAAGCCCCATAGCCGTAATTTCATGGGGAGGTCGCCCGGTTATATCCCTGCCCTGAAAATATATCCTGCCCGCATAAGGTCTATAGAACCCTGTTATGCAGTTAAAAAGTGTGGTTTTCCCGGCACCGTTGGGCCCTATTAGACTAACTATTTCACCCTTGTGTACGGAAAAACTGACATCCTCGTTGGCGATCAGGCTGCCGAACTTCATGGTTACATTTTGAACTTCAAGCATCGGCTCTTGCATAAACATCACCTCTCCTGCGGGATCTCTTTTTCTTAAGAAGGCCGAGGATCCCGTTTGGTTCAAAACACGCCACAAAAATTATAAGCGCACCGAATATCATGAGGTCTATACCCTTGCCGGTACCTCCGAGGTATACCCGGGTGTACTCCGACAGGGGTATCAGTATGGCAGCCCCTATGATCGGACCGTATATATTCCCCAGACCGCCGAGCACCGAAAGAAGCACGATTTTCATGGATACTTCCAGGGTAAATACCATAAAGGGGTCGATGTAAAGAATATACTGAGCGTAAAGGGTCCCGAAAGTGGCTGTTAAAGCTGCACTCACCATCATGGCGTACAGCTTGTACCGCGTGGTATCTATCCCCAGAGCTTCTGCAGCTTCGTGGCTTTCCCGGATAGCCTTCAGGTAAAATCCCATCTTGTTGTTCTCTATGTATCTGGCCGTCATGGTGGTGATCAAAAAAAGCACGTAGGCGATAAGGAAATATGGTATCTTGGACGAATGAAACTGCATTGAGGTAACGCTTTCCTCAACTATCGGTATCGAAATCCCCGTCGCCCCTTCGACGTAATCCCAGCTTATAAAGAGCTGCTTTATGATCTCTGCCACAGCCAGCGTGGCAATCGCAAAGTAATGGCCTTTGAGTCTGAAGCATGGATAGCTCACTATCACCGATATGACCGTCGCCAGTACGGCCCCTGCCAGCATTCCGATCCACGGAGAAATACCGAATTTGTAGAATAAAATCGTTGAAGTATAGGCACCTATGCCAAAAAAGGCTGCATGTCCGAAAGAGGTCTGGCCTGCAAAGCCGGTTATTATATTCCAGGCCTCTCCGAGCCCGGCGAAAATCAGGAAAATAACCATCACATGCCGGAAATTTATGTTTGAATTCATAAAGGGGAGCAGCAGTATAACTATAAGAATCCCGTAGAGGGTGTCAATTCTAAAATTCTTCACATTCACACCAATCACCTCACCATCCGAAAAGGCCTTTCGGCCTGAACTGCAGCACCAGCAGGTATATCAAAAATACTATAGCGTATTTGAACTGGGTGCCTAGGAAAAACCCTCCTAGAGCTTCAGAAAGCCCAATCAATACCCCGCCGTAAAGGGCGCCGGCTATATTGCCGAACCCACCCAGGGCTACGATAACAAAGGCAAGGAGGCTGTAGAGGGCCCCAGATTCGGGATAAATCGGAAAAAAGGTGGCCAGCAGAGCCCCAGCTACTCCGACGCACGCTCCCGATATTCCGAAGGTAACGGCATAAATCTTTTCCGTATTTATACCCATGAGTTTTGCTGTGTCCCTGCTCTGAGCCGCAGCCTGAATTGCCCTTCCGGTTTTGGTGTTCTTGATAAACCAAACGACCAAGAAGGTCATCATTATGCTTCCCAGAGCTGCTACCAGTTGGGGTATACCGATAATAACGCTGCCCATCTCCAGCTTTTTATCGGTCACCAGCGAGGTGGTTATAAACCGATAGTTGGGAGTCCACAGGTACTGGGCGAAATTTCTTATAAAAAGGCTCAATCCGAAAGTCGCAAGAAGAGCCGTGAGCCCGGGCGCATTTATAACCCGCTTTATAATCAATTTGTAAGTCAGAAAGCTCAATACGAAAGTGACGAGGGCTGCAATTGGCAGTGATGCGAGAGGATCCAGCCTCAAAAGGGTGTAAAGCCAGAAAACAGTGTACATGGATACCATCAGGAAATCTCCGTGGGCGAAATTTATGATATCCATGACACCCCATATCAGCGTCAAGCCCACAGCAACGAGAGAATAAACAAAGCCCACAAGAATTCCGCTCAAAATTATCTGCAACAGCATATCCATCCCCCTTCCTGCGGCAAATTTTAAAAAAAGGGGCCAAAACGCCCCTTTTTTTAACTGCTACCTCTTATCCCAGGCCGGAAAAGCAGGTATGGGCTCTTTGGTCTGGCTAGTTTCAGGCCAAACAGCCTCGTATACGCCATTCTGAATCTGGGTCATAACCGACGCGGAGTAGACGTTCTGCCCATCTTCTCCGAACTTGATCTTGCCCGATACGAAGTAGGG
Source organism: Thermosediminibacter litoriperuensis (assembly GCF_008124715.1). Classification (GTDB taxonomy): domain Bacteria; phylum Bacillota; class Thermosediminibacteria; order Thermosediminibacterales; family Thermosediminibacteraceae; genus Thermosediminibacter; species Thermosediminibacter litoriperuensis. Next base: position 59,031 of record NZ_VNHO01000004.1, read on the forward strand.
TGCTGCGAATTCATGGTTTTTGAGCACTTCCAGTACCTTTGCCGGATCGGTGGAACCCGCCCTGTTTATGGCTTCGGCTATCACCATGGCTGAAGCAAAGTCTTCCAGGGTCGGACCGTCAATGTCAACTCCGGCCTTTGCCTTGTATATCTCATTTATCTTTGCGAGCACAGGCATTTTTTCAAAAAGCGCGGATGTGGTTGCATTCGGACCCGCAAAATAGTCGGCGTCTTTTCCTAGATTTTTCACAAACTGGGGATCTTGGTACCCTCCGCAGTACGACAACACCACTTTGGGTACCACGTTCATCTCCTTGTATTTCTTTACAAACATGGTCATGTCTCCGATGTATGAAGCGTGGAATATAGCGTCGGGTGCCGCCGCCTTAATTTTCTGCACCTCGGTATCCACATTGGACACATTGGCAGGATATTTTACATCAGCCACCAGCTCGAAACCGTCTGCTTTATAGTTCTGTATTTCTTTTTCCACCATTTGGAAGGCATGGACGCCGTATTCGTTGTCGATATAAACCACAGCTATCTTACGAATTCCCGCGTTGTATTTTTCATTCAAGTATTTCAAATAATCGAAGAATAACTTTGTCTCCATGCCATCATGTGGGGCTATCCTCGTAAACCATTTAAGGCCCCTTTCAGTAAGAGCCGCCGAACTGGACGAACCCGCCACAAAAGGTATACCAAACCTTTCGGCGACCTGGCTGGCCGGTTTGGTAGCGGAGCTATGATAGCATCCTATTAAAGCTGCAACCTTTTCATTCTGTATAAGCCTTTCGGCTTCCGATTTGGCAACTTCCGGGTTCGCCTGGTGGTCTGCAAAGATAAACTCCACCTTTGCTCCCTTCAGGTTGGGCAGACCCGCTGTCTTCGCCAGCTCCAGGTCTATTTCGGGGTGTTCCCCGTTTATTAATTCCTGGGCAGTCTCAATAGCATACTTGAGCTTAACACCAGTAGCCGAAGCAGGACCGGTGAGAGGAAGTATGGCTCCGATTTTGATTACCCCATCGGTCTTATCCGGCTGACTCTGGTTTTGTCCGCACCCAGAAAGCGCTGTGGTTAGGACTAAAACAAGCACAAGTAAAACCGGGCCTATTTTCCTCATTTTGATCCCCCTTTTTTATGAAAAATGGTTTTTATTTTTATTAATTTTTATATTATAGTATATTAATTCTATAATCTTTTTTAAATACCTTCCATTTATTATAAAAAGGTTCACTTTTTGTATAATTCTTTTATTGGAACCGGTGGCGGGTATTAATCATATTCTATTAATTAAGAATACCCCGCTCTGTGCAAAAGATAACAAAGGGGGCTTGGGATGGAGAAACATGTCATCACCCTGGATAGACTACCCATCGGCAAAACGGGCAGGGTGGCGGCGATCCTCCACAAGGGGCTTAGCCGCCGTAGGTTTCTGGACCTGGGATTCGTCCCTGGAACGCTCATCACAACTTATTTCACCAGCTTCACCGGCGATCCGACAGCTTACCGGATCCGGGGTACAACCATTGCTCTGCGAAAAGAAGACTCTTCCAAAATATTGGTAATTACCGAATGAAGTTTTATAAGGTGAGAGATATGGATTTTTTGATGGATGATAATTTCCCCAGACCTCTTGTGGCTCTTGCCGGAAACCCCAATACCGGCAAAAGCACGATTTTCAACGCCCTGACCGGGCTGAAGCAGCATACCGGTAACTGGCCGGGAAAAACCGTGAGCCTCGCCCGGGGAACTTTTTACCACAGAAACGTGAAGTTTTGCGTCGTTGATTTGCCGGGTACTTATTCTCTTCTCGCCAATTCGCTTGAAGAACAGGTAGCCCGCAATTTTATTCTGTTCAACAGGCCCGACGTAATGCTGGTGATAACCGACGCCACTTGCCTCGAGAGAAACCTGAACCTGGCACTGCAGATAATGGAAATTACCGACAGGATTATAGTCTGCGTGAATTTGATAGATGAAGCCGCTAAGAAAGGGATATATGTGGATGGCGACGTCCTCTCGAAGGAATTGGGAGTCCCCGTGGTAGCCACCGCTGCGCGCAGGGGTATAGGGCTATTTGAGCTAAAAGAAATGATATTTAAGGTGTATTCCGGAAAAGTCAAGCCGTCGCCGCGAAAAGTGAACTACGGCGAAGAACTGGAAAAAGCCATAGGAGAACTAGTACCCCGCCTGGAAAATACCTTTTCGGGCAGAATCAATCCCCGATGGGCAGCTTTGAGTATAATATCGGGCGATTATTCAATTGAAGACCTCGAAGAACTCGTTAAGATCAGAGATGAAAGCCGGGAGGAAAGCGCATATGGATATTCATTTTTTTCACAGCTCCCGGGAAACCGGGGACTCAAATGATATTTCGCATGAATCGACAGACGTAAAAGACCTAATTGTGGAGAAAATATACGAGAAGGCCGAAAGCATAACCCGGAAGGCTGTAAGATACGACAGGTTCAGGGAAGACCTGGACAAAAAGATAGACTTGTTGCTGACTTCCAGAGTTACAGGTATTCTTTTCATGCTCCTACTTTTGGGCGTTATATTCTGGCTGACCCTCATTGGAGCCAATTACCCTTCCCAGCTTCTGGCGAAAGTTCTTTTTGGAATCCAGGGTTTTCTTGAAAGCTTCCTGATGTCGATTGGAGCCCCCGAGTGGGTCAACGGTTTTTTAGTCACCGGAATGTACAGGACCCTGGCGTGGGTGGTATCGGTTATGCTGCCTCCCATGGCGATATTCTTTCCCCTATTCACCTTTCTGGAAGACTTGGGTTACCTGCCTCGGGTAGCCTTCAACCTGGACTATTTTTTTAAAAGAGCGGGCGCCCATGGAAAACAGGCCCTCACCATGAGCATGGGCTTCGGTTGTAATGCCGCCGGCGTCGTATCCTGCCGGATAATAAACTCACCGCGGGAACGCATGATAGCCATTCTCACCAACAACTTCGTACCCTGTAACGGCCGCTTTCCGACGCTGATCCTGCTCGCGTCCCTTTTTATAGGAGGGCTGGCACCTAATCTGGGGTGGCTGCTGGCTTCCCTTACCGTATCCGGCTTAGTCGTTTTCGGAATATTAATAACGCTCCTGGTATCGAAACTGCTTTCCTCCACCCTGCTTAAGGGGCTGCCTTCATCCTTTATCCTGGAACTTCCACCATACCGCCCTCCCCATATCGGCAGTATAATAATCCGCTCCATATACGAGCGCACTCTTTTCGTCCTTGGGCGGGCTGTGGCCGTGGCGGCTCCCGCCGGGGGCATCATATGGCTTCTTGCCCACATAAAATTCGAAAACCAGAGCCTGCTGGCCCAGGCTGCGGCCTTTTTAGACCCGCTCGGCCGGCTGATGGGCCTGGACGGATATATTCTCATGGCTTTTATCGCAGGACTGCCCGCCAACGAAATAGTGCTACCCATACTGCTCATGGGGTATCTAGCCCAGGGGACCATGATTTCTCCCGACGATTTCACAAGCCTCAAGGAGCTGCTGGTGAACCACGGCTGGACCACCCTTACCGCCATCAACACCATGCTGTTTTCCCTGCTCCACTTTCCCTGCGCCACCACGCTGTGGACCATAAGAAGCGAAACCGGAGGGGCCAGGTGGGCGGTTTGCGCAGCGGCGCTCACGACCGCCGTTGCACTGCTGGTGTGTTTTATAACTGCGTCCCTTTACAGGCTGGTAATGTGGGTTATTTTTTGAAATCATCACGAAAAAGCGGTTCCCTTTTACGGAAACCGCTTTTTTCAGTGTCTTTGTTTTTCAGCCCAGCATTTCAAGAAAAGCCTGGACCCGGGTCTTTATCTGCTCCGAATCATTTTCGCTGTAATCAGTTTCAATGAGAAGAAGGGGTACCCCTTCCCTCTGCATGGGCCGGGAAAACGCCTTCTCCCGGCGGATACTGCAAACCTTCATGATGGGGACAATTCCCTAAAAATACCTAAAAAAATTCCCTCCCCGGAAGTGATCCCACCTCCGGAGAGGGAGTTCTAAAATGGTTTTAACCGGAATCGCCGCTGCCTTCATTCTTACGAATAAAGCGGTAAAGCACAAATCTTACCGCAAGAAGACTTATCACCAGCTCGGGCAATAGGTAACTGCCGTTGTAAATCGCCGAGTAGACGAGGGCATTCATACCCTCGGGAGCGTAGGAGGCAAAGAAGATTACACCTGAAAGAAGGTGCGAAAGGAACCGCCCCAAAATACCCGCGGGTATGCCGAGATAAATCCTGCCTCCGAACAACCCTGCGAGACCCAGCAGTCCGAATGCGAGCGGGTAGTCTAAAATTACCTGTGCCGGGTGAACGATGTAGGGTTCTATCACTAGCTGCAGAAGACCGTATACCGTCCCTGCCAGAACCCCTTTGGCAGCTCCATGCCGTACCGAGTAGAGGATGATGGGCACCATGCTACCCAGGGTAACGGAGCCGCCGTAGGGGGCCTGAAAGACCTTGATGAAACTCAGTATAGTGGCAATCCCAATCATCAGTGCCCCTTCGATAAATGCAGATAGATTCTGTCTTCTCATGGTCATCCCTCCGCCTTTTTAATATAAAAATAAAAGCCCACCCGTATAGGTGGGCAAGTAAATCGGCGCGATTCACGTGCTTCCCTACGCGGGCATTACCCCGTTCAGGTTCTGGGGTCGAAGCCCTACCATCGGGCTTCCTCTCAGCCGGAGCTCCCCCAGCACGTTCAACAACTATTTTATTATATTATACTATATTATACATACACGAAAAAACCATTTATTCCAATTTATTATACATCTATAGAAGATTATTGCCAATACCCTCACGTCCTATCCCGCATCAGCTTAACAAACCGGACTATGATTGTAGGGAAAGCAATAACCAGCCCCGGCAAAGAAACCCGGATGCTGGCAGGAGAAGATTTCTTCAGGCTGAAAACCTTGAAGTAAAAATTGAGCGCACCGGTGCGGGAACGTCGTTAAGCCTTTTCTCATAACTTCCTTATTTTCAACAATCTGATTCCGTTGAGAGTCACCAGTAAAGTGACCCCCATATCGGCCATAATGGCGAGCCACAGCGTCAACCAGCCCGGGAAAACGGCCGCAACCGCCAGGACTTTAATGACCAGCGACAGTGTTATATTCTGGCGTATCACCTGCAGCGCAGCCCTGCTCAGGCGGACCGTAAAAGCCACTTTGGTCAGGTCGTCGGTCATTAACACTATGTCCGCCGTCTCAAGGGCCGTATCGGTACCGGTCCCGCCCATGGCTATTCCCACAGTAGCTGCAGCCAGCGCGGGAGCGTCATTTATACCATCCCCCACCATGGCAACCTTTCCGTACTTTTTTATCAAATCTTCCAGGGCCCTTACCTTATCCTGCGGCAGCAGTTCGGCGAAAAATTCATCGACACCGGCACGAGCGGCTACAGCTTTAGCAGTGGCTTCATTGTCGCCGGTAAGCATGACCGTCCGCTCGATGCCGGCGCGTTTGAGTGAAGCCACCGTATTTTTGCTCGATTCCCTAATCTCATCGGCAACGGCTATAATTCCTATGATGCCGCTTTCCGTACCCACCAGGATGGCCGTCTTTCCTTCCTCCTGAAGGCGCTTCACGTCCTCCGTTATTCCTCCGGTCTCTATGCCCCTCTCCTCAAAAAACTTTATACTTCCTATGAATATCGTTTCTCCGCCCACGAAACCCCTCGCCCCCCGGCCTGTGAAAGCTGCGAAACCCTCAACCGGCATTATTTTTATACCCCGGGCTTCCGCGGCTTTAACTATCGCAATGGCAAGGGGGTGTTCCGATCGCTTTTCGACGCTGGCAGCCTTGCGCAGCACTTCTGTTTCAGATTCGGTGCCCACGGGTATTACATCGGTAACCACCGGCTCCCCTCTCGTAAGAGTGCCGGTCTTGTCAAAAGCGACAACCTTCAGCGACCCTGCTTCTTCCAGGTATATTCCGCCTTTTATCAAAACTCCGTTCCTGGCCGCGTTGCCTATAGCACTTACTATTGCGGCGGGCGTGGAAACCACCAGAGCGCACGGACACGATACCACCAGCAAAGCCAGGCCGCGGTACAGCCACGGCCGCCATTCATAACCTAGGAAAAGCGGCGGGACCAGTGCTACGGTACCGGCGAGCATAATCACTATGGGGGTATAAACAGCTGCAAACCGGTCCACAAAAGCCTGAGCCGGAGCGCGTCTTGTCTGGGCTTCTTCAACCAGGTGTATAATTTTCGCCAAGGTGGTATCCTGGACGAGTTTCGTCACTTTGACTTCCAGTGAGCCGTGAATGTTAAGGGTTCCCGCATAGACCTCGTCACCGGGTCCCTTCTCAGCGGGTATGGATTCTCCGGTGACAGCCGCCTCGTTTACCGCCGACTCGCCCTTTATTATGACCCCGTCCATGGCTATCTTCTCCCCGGGACGGATTACCATTATATCGTCTATATTAATCTCATCTACGGGAACATCCGCCTCGCCCCACGGCTTTTTTATTCTGGCCGTCTTGGGTGCTATGTCCATGAGGCGGCGTATCGACTGTCTCGCTCTCTCCATGGTCCAGGATTCCAGCATTTCCGAAACCGAGTAGAGGAACGACACAACAGCACCCTCTTCCAGCTCGCCAATTGCCACTGCCCCCATAACAGCTATGCTCATGAGCACGCTCATATTAAAATTAAGGCGTCTTAAAGAATAACAAGCCTTCCGGAAATTCCCCCAGCCTCCGGTGACCATGGCTAGCAGGAACAGAGGGACATAGATGTGAGTTGACATACCTGTTTTCTTGCCAATATAAGCCGCCAAAAGGGCAACCGCGGACACCGCCGTCCGGAGCAATTCGCTGTTTATCTTAATTCCAGTCCCTGCCTGAGTCTGCTCCTCTTGTTCCTCAACCGGGATTATTTTATAGTTTTCTTTAAGACCTTCCCGGCGGATTGCAGCGAGGTCAACCTCACCTTCCACGGTGAGTTTACCTGTAGCCGGGTTTAAAACAGCCCTGGTAACACCAGGCATCGCCGCCACGCTCTTTTCAAACTTGGCGGCACAATCGAGTCAGGTAATGCCTTCGACTCTATACACCTTTTTTTCATCGACTCTGTACACCTTTTCTTCAGCTCCCATATTTCCCTCCATCTCCTGCTTTAAAAATATTAATATTACGTTTGAACATTTATTTAATTGTTTGATTATATTATATACCTGTTATCCATGGCCTGCAACATTTATCCAGAAAAAAAACGGCAGGACACAGCACCGGGATCACATCGTTGAAAATTGTCAATATATTGACAGGATGCCAGAACTTGTTTTATATTAAACTCGAAAAAACTATTCTTCCGGGAAAGGAGGATATCATGTTTAACGAAAACCGTATCCGAATCTGGCGTGGCTTCTGGCAGCTCGCCGATCCTAAAATATGGATCGCCTCAACGGTTCCGATGGCCGTCGCTGCCGCCCTTGCCTATGGTCTCGAGGGAAAGTTTAACCTGTACTGGTTCTTTTGGAGTTTGCTTGGGGTATACCTAATCGAAATAGGAAAAAACGCGGTAAACGAATTTGTGGACTACGAATCCGGCGTAGACACATACGTTACGCCTGACAAAAGAACCCCTTTCAGCGGCGGGAAAAAAGTCATAGTCGACGGAATACTGAGCCTATCGGAAGTCAAGGTAATCGCAACTGTTACCATGATTATTGCAGGTCTCGTTGGCATTTATGTCGTCTTTGCGAGAGAACCCGAGGTATTATGGATAGGCGTTGCCGGTTTCGTTATTGCCGTATTTTACAGCCTGCCGCCTGCAAAACTCTGCTACAGGGGTTTCGGCGAATTCGCTGTGGGTCTTACCTTCGGCCCCCTCGTGCTGTGCGGAACCTACCTGGTCCAGACTCATAATATCTCCCTTGAGGCCGTCCTGTCCTCATTAATTCTAGGGTTGCTCATCGCTAACGTCCTCTGGATCAACCAGTTCCCCGACTACGAAGCGGACCTGAGGGGCCAAAAGAGAAACTGGGTGGTGAGGATGGGCAAAAAAAAGGCTACCACCGTGTTTGCCGCACTTTTTATTGCGGCGTTCGCCCTGAGTGCCGTACTCGCTTTCATCGCAGGCAACCCCTTTTTCCTATTGCCGCTATCCGCCTTTCCCCTTGCCAGACGTGCCGTTGATGTCGCAAGGCGGTACTACGACGATATTCCCAGGCTTATAGAAGCCAATGCAAAAACGGTCCAGGCATACCAGCTCACAGGTCTAACACTGATGATAGGGGCATTGTTAAACAAATTTTTATAATATTTCAGAAGAAGGATTTTTGCTTCTTGTGTATAATATATTATATAGAGTAGTTAAACAAATAAACATACTCATAATCAGGGGGGAAGTTTATGAAAAAATTACTCGTCCTAACACTGGTACTTGTCCTGGTCGTAGCTCTTGTAGCCGGCTGCAGCTCCCAAAACTCACAGCAGCAACAGCAGCCGCAGGAGCAGCAGAATCAGCAAAGTGAGCAGCCGCAGCAGACAGCACTGAAGGACGGCACCTACTACGCGGAAAACAAAGAGTTCGATGACCATGGCTGGAAGGGTCTTGTGACCGTGATTGTGAAAGATGGAAAAATAACAAACGTGTTCTACGATGAAATCAACCAGGAAGGCAAGCTGAAGAGCTTCGATCCAGAATACGGTCCCAGGATGAAGGAGAAATCCGGCATCACACCGCTGGAAGCCTATCCGAAACTGGAGCAGGCCCTGGTCGAAAAGCAGAAGCCCGAAGATGTAGACGCGGTAGCTGGCGCCACGCACTCGTCGGACAGCTTCAAGAACCTGGCAGCCGAAGCGCTGAAAGGTTCACCAGTTGAAGCCAAAGACGGGCTGAAGAATGGCCTTTACAAGGCAGCGGAAGCCGACTTTGACGACCACGGCTGGAAAGCCATAGCCGCAGTAATTGTAAAAGACGGCAAAATCCAGTCTGCATTTTTCGATGAGGTCAACAAGGACGACGGCCGTTACAAGTTAACCGACCAGGAGTACGCCAAGAATATGGAAGCAAAATCGGGTACTACTCCCGCAAAAGCGGTTGAAGCCCTTACAAAGTCCCTCATAGAAAAGCAGAATGTCGAACAGGTAGATGCAGTGACGGGTGCCACCGGAACGACCGCCAAGTACAAGGATTTAATGACAAAAGCCCTTTCTCTGGCAAAATAATAGCCGGAAAAAGGAAATTCGAAGGGCATACACTAGGGTATGCCCTTTCTTTTATAATTTATATAGAAAGAGTGAAGTTTCGCATGGCAAGATTCGATTTTTACCGGGAAATCTCTCATGAAATGTCCTGCCTGGAGGAAGAACTTCTCGCATCGGTAAAGACAAAAGAAACTTTTCTCTCGGAACCCCTGGAAAGGACTATAAGGGCTGGCGGCAAGAGGATAAGGCCCGCCCTGGTGTACCTTTCAGCCAGATTCGGCGATTACGACTATGAAAGAATCAAACCCCTTGCGGTGGCCGTGGAGCTGGTACATACAGCTACATTGATCCACGATGACATCGTCGACGATTCCCCCCTGAGGCGGGGCACCTCAACGGTACAGGCTGCTATTGGAAAGGACGCGGCGGTCTACGCTGGAGACTACGTGCTTGCCAGGGCTTTCAAGATGCTCGTAGACCACGGCGATTTCGACATTTTAAAGTCCGTATCCAGTGTACTCTACAGAGTATGCGAGGGTGAAGTGCGTCAGAAAAGGGAGGCCTTCGATCTCACCATAAGCTTTTTAGATTACGCCCGGCGCATACGGAAAAAAACCGCCCTTCTCTTCGCCATCAGCTGTGAACTGGGTGCAAGAGGAGCAAAAGCCGACCCTCACACCGTATCTAGCCTGAAAAAATACGGTATGATGCTGGGGATGGCTTTTCAGGTAATGGACGACATCCTGGATCTGACGGAAGACGAAAACCGGAGCGGAAAGCCAAAGGGAAATGACATAAAAGAAGGGGTAATCACTTTACCCCTCCTGTACGCCCTGAATAATAAATCTACTGAACGGGAACTACGGGAGCTTCTATCGGATAAAAACCGGATAGACGAAAGCACAATCAATACTATAATCAAAATAGTAAAGGAATCGGGCGGTATAGAATACGCCCGGCATATAGCCGGGCGTTACGTGAAAAAATCCAAGGAACAATTATCAGTCCTTGAAGACATCCCCGCCAGGAGTTCTCTCATGCTCTTAGCCGACTACGTCGTGGAAAGAACCGGGTAGCGCCGCTTTCTGGCCTCCCCCTCTGACAATCCTCTTAATAAACCTGGAGATCCAGGGGATCACCCAGCGGTCGAGCCCGAAGGAATGGCCTGCGCCCGAGAAGCACACCGCCAGCGACACCATAAAGAACCACATATCCCCCGAACCGGAGATCATGAAATTGAGCAGCATGAAGAGCGATCCCAGTGAAGCCAGCGATGTAAACAGACCTAAGAGGAGGCACGTGCCAATTGCCAGCTCGCTCAACGTTATTACCGTCTGGAAAAACAGCGCGTGGGGGAATATGAATTTTTCAACAAACCAGGCGTACCATTCCGGCGTATTCGGCCCTATCGGGCTCGTAGACGCCCCCGCTACCAGCTTATCCCCTGCCGCCAGCCATCCGGCGTGTACCTTTTCAATACCCGAAACCAGCCACCTGTAGCCCAGGTAGACCCTCAGTATGGCCAGCCATACCATGCTGGTGCTAACGCCTATATTCTCCACCACGAAGGATTTCCCACGGTTTTTCCGGAAGAACTGATGCCCTATATATTCCCTTACGAACCCCAGGCCACCAACGCCGAAGAGATAGTGCATATCAGCCGCATGTTTGATGAAAGTAGCTATAAAGCCGGTAAGTTTACGTCCCATGACCTCGGCTACGCAGTACCTTTCGCCTATTGAGACCATATTGCCGTGGAGGTTGAGCTTGAGAGCCTTCTTGGGCTTGCCGGTAATATCGGCAGCAATGTTATGCGCCGCACACTCGCCGGACTGCATCGCAGATTCCACCAGCGCCGGCATGACGAAATTCTTTTCATCCACGTAAAAGCTTACGTCTCCTATCGCGTATATGCCTTTTTCGCTGGTCTCAAGGTATTCATTGACCTTTATCCTGCCCCGGCCGCCGGTCTCAAGCCCCAGCTTTTCGGCGATGGCGTTCCCCCTTACACCGCCGGTCCATATAAGAGTATGGGTTTTTATCTTTTCCCCGGTTTTAAGGGTTAAGCCATCGGGCTCAACGCTGACAATGGGAGAATTCAAGATTATTTTCACGCCATTCCTTTCGAGATAAGAAGTCGCTTTTTTAATGAGCTCTTCGGACAGGTTGGGAAGGATTTTGGGCAGGGCTTCCACTACCATCAGCGAAACTTCATTGCGGTCGATGCCGTACTCCCTGCACAGGTCTTCCACCCACTCCACCAGTTCTCCTACCATCTCGATCCCGGTAAATCCACCGCCGCCCACGACAAAAGTGAGATATTCACGCCTTCTTTTTTCATCGGCCTCATACCTGGCCTTTTCGAACATCTCTACCACGCGCTGCTTAATCCTCAACGCATCTTCGAAAGACCAGAGTGTAAAGGCGTTTTCTTTCATGCCGGGAATGCCGAAGTACTCCGGTTCGCTGCCGCAAGCGATTATCAGGTAGTCGAAGGTATAATCCGCCTTCCTGCCCCTCAGGGTCCTGGTCTTCAAATCGGCATCGTGGATTTCATCTACTACCAGCGTAACCCCGGTCCCCTCCAGAGCTTTCTCCAGCGAATATAGCACTCCTTCCGGTTTTACCCTGTTGCCGGCGACCAGGTGAAGTTCCGTCAGGTAAACCTGATAAGGGGATCTGTTTATAAGGTAGATCTCTACGTCGTCTCGCTTGGCCAGAAGCTTGTTAAGCTTTTGGGCCGCCGTCAGCCCTCCAAATCCACCTCCCAGTACCAGAATTCGCTTTTTATCCGCCATTCAAATTCCCCCCATCTTAAAAAAATTGCTGTAATTATTAAAAATGTAAAATCGTTTGATTCAATTCTATAATACAACGTAACGGGACTTTTGACAAGAGAAAATGATTACTAGTGCTACAGAGCTGTAAAAAGGTGCAAATAAACAAACTTTTTTTATTTAAGTCCAGTAGTAGATATTCCTTTGACAAACTGCTTCTGGAATATCAAGAAAACCAGTATAGTCGGCAACGTCAGAAGCAGGGCGCCCGCCATAACCTGGTTCCAGAACTGGTAGTACTGATGGTAGAAGGAGTTGAGGCCCACCGGCAGGGTGTACATCTTCTCGCTGGAAGTGAGCAGGCTGGGCCATAGGAAACTATTCCAGTTACCGGTGAACATGAAGATAAACTGGGTGGCCAGGGCGGGTTTAGCCAAGGGAAGGGCTATCTTGAAGAATATGCCCCAGCGTGACATTCCGTCGATGACGGCCGCCTCTTCCAGTTCCTTCGGAAGGGATAGGAAGAATTGCCGCATCAGGAATATACCGAAGTTGCTGGTGAGAAACGGGATCGTAAGCCCCATGTAGGTGTTGATCCACCCAAGCTGCGAAATGATGATATAAGTAGGCACCATGACCACCTGGCCGGGGATCATCATCTAAGCCAGCACCAGCATGAACAGGAAATTTCGTCCGGGGAAGTTTATCCGGGCCAGGGCGTACCCGGCCATGGAGTTGAAGAGGATGTTGCCGGTGGTAACGATCAGGGCCACTAGGAAGCTATTAAAAAACCACCGCCCAAAGGGGAATTGCGTCAGGATCATCTTGTAGTTATCCAGCGTCAGCATACTTATATTTACGGCAAACTTGTCTATCTCGCTGGTGGGCTTCAGCGACGTTATCACCGACCAGATAAAGGGGCCCAGGGTTATTACGGCGTAAAGGATGAGCACCGCGTAAAGCAAGATTTTCGGTGATAACTTCTTAACCCCAACTCTTGGTAAGCCCGTTTCTACCTTTGTCTGAACTTTTACTTCATTTTCCATTTCCCCACCCCCTAACTCGTCTCTTCCCGGAAGATTTTCCTCTGGATGAGCGTGAGTATAAGTATTATGATAAACAGCACAAAGGCGGCCGCCGAGGCGTAGCCCATGTTGAACTCCCGGAAGCCCTGCCGATAAATAAACAGCACCACAGTCATGGTGGCGTTTAACGGGCCGCCTTCCCCTCGCGAAACCACGTAGGCCTGGTCGAACACCTGGAAGGTGCCTATGAGGGATATAATCAGGTTAAAAAATACCACCGGCCTCAGCACGGGCAGGGTGATATAAAAAAACCTCTGGATACCGCTTGCTCCGTCCACTTCCGCGGCTTCGTAGAGTTCCGCCGGTATGTCCTGCAACCCCGCCAGAAACACCACCATATAGGTGCCGACCGAAGACCATATGGCCATCATCATGATGGACGGCAGAGCAAACCTGACGCTGTTGAACCACACCGGCCCCTGGATGCCGAATTTGGCCAGGATCGTATTCACCAGTCCGTCGGCTTTGAAAAGGTAGAGGAATATCACCGCTACAGCCACCGGTGAGGTCACGGTGGGTATATAGTACGCCAGGCGGAAGAACGTCCTCCCCTTTATCTTCTGATCGAGAATTACGGCCAGGATCAGGGCGATGGCAAGCTGCACCGGCGTCACTATACTGGAGTACAGCGCCGTGTTCAGGAGGGCGCGGCGAAAGACCGGATCCCTGAACAGTTGAACATAGTTTTTAAAGCCCACCCAGGTGGCGGCTTCGGGGTTTAAAAAAGAAAAATTCTTGAAACTGATGATAAAGGCGAAAATGAGCGGGCCCAACAGGAATACCGAAATGGAGACTATGAAGGGCATCATGAAAGTGTACCCTGCAATCATCTCCATCACATGCTTTCTTCTCAAAATATACCACCTCGCCTAATAAGGAGCAGCACCGTAAGGTGCTGCTCCTTACTGCTGTAAGGCTTTCTGGGCTTTTTCCAGAGCTTCCTTTGCGCTGTTTACCTGTTTCATGATAACGGCCTCGCAGGCTTTGTTGGCCTCATCCACCAGCTTCTGGCCCACGAGCCCGTACTGGAAAGGTACCGAGTAGGAGGCGCTGTCGACGAAGGGAGCCCTCTCCGGATAGGTTTCCTTGAATCTGGCCATCATTGATTTCCTCGAGGGCAGGGCGAGCCCCGATTCGACCACGTACTTCTGGCCTTCCTGACTGGTGAGGAAGTTAAGGAGCTGGAACGCCTCTTCTTTGTGCTGGCTGTTCCTGTTCATGACGTAAGCTACCGTGAAAGCCATAGTCGCCCTTTGCTTTCCAGCGGGAAGTTCGGCCATGCCGTATTTCAGGTCCGGAGCTTTGTCTTTAAGGAAGGGGATCATCCAACCGCCTTCGATTGCCATCGCCGCCTTGCCCTCGGCAAAGGCATCGCCGTTCCATCCTACTCCCAGATTCTGAGGCGTATCGGCCGCCTTGTCCCTTAATATAAGGTCAGTGTAAAATTGTAGGGCCTCGATGTTTTCGGGAAGGTCGAGGGTAGGCTTGCCGTCCTTGAAAACGGTGCCGCCGTTCTGGTTTACAAAAACCTGGTACCTGGCAAGTTCATTGTTCAGGACTATACCCTTCACTTTGTCTTTGGTGAGCTTTGTGGCGTACTGCCTTAACTCTTCCCAGGTCCTGAGCGGTTCGGAAAGACCTGCTTGTTCGAACATGTCCTTGTTGTAAAACAGCACCAGGGTGTTAAAGTCCTTGGGCAAACCGTATACCTTGCCTTCCCATTTGAAAGCCTCCAGCAGCGCGGGCTCGAAATCCTCTATGTCGATGTTGTACTTCGTTATGTACTCGTCCAGTGGTTCCAGCACGCCCGCAGACATGAGTTGCGGAGCCGGCATGCTGTCCAGGTAGAAGATGTCGGGTGCTGTCTTTGAAGCGATCAGGGTCTGCATCTTCTGCATGTAGTCGCCGACTATGGTCTCTATCTGCACGTCGATGTTGGGATGCTTTTCTTTAAAAGCAGCGAGCTGATCCTCAACTATTTTTTTCTCTGCGGGGGATGAAGACCATATACCAACCTTAAGCGTTACCTTCTCCTCTGTTTTTTGTTCCTGCGTCTGGGCCTCTCCTCCTGTATTCTGGGGCTTGCTCGAACAGCCGGCGATAAGGGTTATTATTAAAATCGAAACTAAAACTATACTGAAGATCTTCCCCTTCATTGTCTTCCCCTCTCCTTCATGATAATCTTAATACCCTTAGACCGCAAAATTTCCAGCATTACGTCATCCCCTAACCTGTAAACCACAAAGTCAACGGGTTCACCTCCTATCAGCATTTCCCTTATCTCGATATGCTTTATATCCTCCGGCAATGCTGGATTCAACTCAACATACTTTTTGGCGGCGTCGACCCGCATTCCCAGCATCGCCTGAAGCAGAGCAATGGGTGTAGCGGCAGCCCAAGCCTGCGGTGAACACGCCACAGGGTACCTCACCGGACCGCCGTCCTCCCTGATAAACCCGCAGAAAAGCTCCGGCAGCCTGTAGTACTCAAAATACTTAGAAGCGGCTATCATTCCGTTAATTAATTTCTTAAGGTGCTCCTTGAAGCCATACCTGGCGAGTCCCAGAGCGATCAGTGAATTGTCGTGGGGCCATACCGAACCGTTGTGATAACTCGCGGGATTGTAGGCGGCCTCTCTGCTGCTCATGGTTCTTATTCCCCATCCGGAAAAAAGTTCGTCGCTCAAAAGCCTGTCGGCCACGTATGCTGCTTTTTCGTATTCCAGCATGCCGGACCACAGGCAGTGCCCGGGGTTTGAGGTCACGGAATCTACCTTCCTTTTCTCCCTGTCTAAGGCCTCGGCGATGTACTTTTTGTCCTCCATCCAGAATGCCCGGTGAAATCTTTCTTTCAAATCGGCGGCTTTTTTTAATAATCCGGCCGCCTTTTTTTCTTTCCCCAGCTCTCCGTAAATCCGTGCCATCCTCATAAAGGCGTCATAGGCATAGCCCTGAATTTCCGCCAGTGCTATGGGAGGATCGGCCAACCGGCCGTCGCCGAAGACCACCGAATCTTTCGAATCCTTCCATCCCTGATTGACCAGGCCGCTCTCTGCATCCCTTATGTATTCAAGAAAACAATCTCCGTCCCTGTCTCCGTATTCCTCCATCCACTCCAGGGCCTTTTCGGCGGCCGGAAAGAGCTCATTGAGAAATCCTTTGTCCCCGGTCCAGTTGTAGTATTCCGAAAGCAGGATGAGGAACAGCGGTGTGGCATCCAGGGTGCCGTAGTAAGGCCCGAAAGGCACCTCTTTAGTATTCACCAGCTCTCCCTGCCTGAGCTCGTGCATTATCTTGCCGGGCTCTTCGTCGCTCCATGCGTCTACCTTTTGCCCCTGGTATTTTGCCATGGTCCTCAGCGTACCCCGGGCAATTTCCGTATTAGCGAGGAGGGCCTGGATCCCCGTTATGATGCTGTCCCTGCCGAAGGGCACCGCAAACCAGGGGATACCGGCTACGGCCACCGGCCCTTCTCCGAAATCGCTCAGCAGCATTCGCAGGTCTGCCAGGGATCTCCTGTAGAGGTTGTTGAATTGACAACTGTCCGTGAGAACCTTTGTACAGCAGCCAAACCACAAATCGTAGCTTTCGCAGATAGCTTTAAAATCTTCCTCGAAGTCGGATGTTATATAATTTTCTGAACTAGTTTCGCCAGCGTGTACGCATACGTAAAGGTCAAAGCTCTCTTTGGGACCCAGCTCTACCTTAAAACCCACCCTGCCGTCTTCCAGAGAGGATATATTCCGGCTGAACGTTATCACTGTCGTTCTGAGGACGTTGTCGGAACCGGCGTATCTCAAGATTATCTTTCTCGGTTCCACAATGGAGGCAAGCTTTTTGCCCGCGCTCCTCCTTCCGGCAAACCCCCTCACCTCAAACATATGCTTGAAATCCGCATCAAGCTCGATCGTGAGAAAAAGCTCTGAGGTCCTTAAACCGTAATTTGTCATCCGTATTCTCTCGTTGAAAGTGTTTTTATAGACGTAGGATTTCCTGGCAATAATCACTTCATTTTTTTCATCGGCAAGATACACTTCTTTAAAATAATTTCTATCGGCACTGGCCGATAAAAACACCGGCTTTTTCCCGTTTATCTTGAGTTCGTACTTCGACAAGTAACGGGTATCCTGGTAAAACATGCCCAGGGTCGACTCTTCTATGTCCCCCGATTCGCTGGTTATGACAAAAACTCCGTCTTCTTTTATAACTTTATACAAAACCATCACCCTCGCTTATCTGCTTATTTTACTGCAAAATCCGGCTAAAGCTGGTACAGCCCGGCGCATACCGCTCGATCCACGGCCTTTAAGACGCGGATTCATTGCTTCGCTCCCCCGGGTTCTGCTGGACTGCGGCATCCGTGCAGTGTCCCGCTCTCCGCGTATCCTGCAGGTAGAGCCGGGTTGACTGGCGGACAACGAGCCTGTGAGGTATCACCGCATGCCTGGGTTTTTCCCCCCTAATAATCGACAGCAGAAGTTCAGCAGCCTTATACCCTATCCTGTACTTCTCCTGCCTTATCGTGGTGAGGTTCGGGGTTATTAAGGTGGAGAGCTCTATGTCGTCAAATCCCACTATCGAGATCTCATCCGGGACCTTTTTTCCCATCTCCCCGGCAGCCTTGAGAGCTCCCACAGCCATCAGGTCTGAGGCGCAAAAGACAGCAGTGATCTGAGGAACCTCCCGAAGCAGCTTTTTAAAAGCCTCGGCTCCGCTCTGCTGGGTGTAATCCCCGTACGCCACATATCGTTCGTCATACGGGATTCCGTAATGTTCCAGAGCTTTCCTGTATCCTTCCAGTCTTTCAATACTGACGGCGGCGTCTTTATGCCCATTTATAAGCCCGATCTTCCTGTGTCCCAGCTGCACAAGGTAATTTACCGCATCAAAAGCCCCCTTGACGTTGTCGGAGCTCACATACCCCACCCTTTCGGTGAGGATGGGTATGTCTATCAGTACCGTGGGAATATCGGTGCTTTTAATCTGCTCGATGTAAGGGTCGCTCAGTTTTAAGCCCTGCACTATGGTGCCGTCTACCTTTCGCTCCTTGCACAGCCTTTCGTAGGAAGTTTTTCCCTGGGATTCGGGGTCTACTGTGAAGAGTATGATATCGTAACCCGACCTGTGAAGAGCCGCCTTTATACCCGACAGCACCTCCAGAAAAAAGGGGTGGTAAACCCCCGGCTTTATTATTTCGGACACAACCAGGCCTACCGTATTTGTCTTTTTCATCACCAGCCCCCTTGCTATAGAGTTGGGGGTGTAATTCAGCTCTTCCGCTATCTTCTTTATCTTTTGCCTGGTTGCTTCGCTCACATCCGAATACCCGTTGAGCGCCCTGGAAACGGTCGTTACCGATACGCCGGCGAGCCGTGCTATATCCTTTATAGTCGGCATTCTATCACTTCCCAAAACGTTTTGGATCCAATTAAATTATAGGATATTAAGTAAAGACAGTCAATTGAAAATTATCAATCATCGCTGGTAAAAAATGACCTACACAGATGAAGATTAGGATAATAAAGTTTTTATCATACCGGACCACGAAAAAACCCCCGCACTTTTTTGCGGAGGTCTGAAAATCACTCATAGCGCACTTAATTTATTGTTGATCTCCTTTAATGTTGGATATATATCTTTATATATTTCGTAAACTTTTTCGTATTTCTTGTTATTTTCTGAAATTGGTTCAGTCCTGGATTCTATCTTGAGAAGTTTTCTTGTGGCATCTTTAACTGACGGCCAAAATCCTGCTCCTACTCCGGCCAGTATGGCAGCGCCATATGAACCTCCCTCGCCGCTATAACTTACTGTAACTACTTCTGTGCCCAATATATCGGCTTGAATTTGCCTCCATTTGGGATTAATTGCTCCCCCACCGCTCACTCTAACCTGCTTAAGAGGAACACCCAGCGTTTCAATTAAATTCAACGCATCCTTAAGGCTAAAAACAATACCCTCCAGTACAGCTCTGACAAACGCCCTCTTATCATGCATAATATTTACTCCTACAAAAGCACCTCTAGCATTGGGATCTGTATACGGACATCTTTCTCCAACTATATACGGTGTAAACAATAAACCCTTTGACCCCACTTCCACCTGCACCGCTTCATTTACAAGAATATTATACGCATCATCACCGCTAAGATTGGCAATAATTTTCTCTTCAACCCCTAAAGAATCTCTCAGCCACTTGAAAGACCCGCCCGCAGCAAGGGTACATCCGAAGATATTCCATTCTCCCGGCACACCACCTCTAAACAGCTGCAATGAACCTCCGGGATTCCGGCCGAATTTTGAAAGGGCCATTGAAGCGATGCCTGCTGTACCTATTATAAGCATTGCTATACCTTCTTCAGTCGCCCCTGTTCCTACAGCCTGTGCCAGCACATCACCTGCTCCACCTACCACTGGTGTGCCTTCTTTTAATCCCAATATCGAAGCTGCTTCAGATGTTAAATAACCACTTACCTGAGGACTTTCCACCACATCCGGGAAAATACTCCGTTTTATTTCCAACAATTCTATTAACTCTTCAGACCACTTATTGTTTTCCACATCATACAGGCAAGTGCCGCTCGCATCCGAAACATCTGTTGCAATCTCTCCGGTCAACCGGTATCTTATATAATCTTTGGATATAACAAATTTGTCAATCTTTTCATAATTATCCGGTTCTACTTCTTTGACCCAAAGGATTTTACCGATGGTATACCCGGGCAAGGCAGTATTTGCAACGTAATCAATTAACTTTTCTTCTCCGCCCACCTTGCTATGAACCTCATCGCACTGTTTTGCGACACGCTGGTCATTCCACATTATAGCGTTTCTTATTACTTTTCCATTTTTATCGAGAGGTACCAGGGTATGCATCTGGCCGCTCAGACCAATCGCCGATATTTCTTCGGGTTTGATGGCCGTTTTTTCTAGTACCACTTTTATAGTGTCGATTGTAGCTCTCCACCATATTTCAGGGTCGCTTTCCGCCCATCCAGGTTTTGGAACTATAAAATCGTATTCTTTTGTTGCCTTTGCAATAATCTCGCCAGATTCATTGACAACTATTGTCTTGCAAGCAGAAGTTCCTATATCGATACCTAAGACATAAGACATAATATTCAACCCCTTCTTGCTTTTTAATTTTTACTTAATTATCATTTTATTATTTTTGTTTATACAGTTGCATAAAGTAATATGCCACCTAATATACCACCAAGACAACCACTTACAATCGCTTCCCAGTTTACTTTTTTACCGGACAATAAATCGGCTAAAAATAAACCCCAAAATGCCGCCAGGGCTTGATCACTCCATGGTCCTGGAAAATTGCCACTCATCTGCGGCTCGAAAATCAGGCCTATACCGTGATTTAATAACCATACCGTTCCTACTACAAAGAATCCTGCCAATAATCCTCCAAAACTTTTATACTCTTCAGCCAACTTACCCCATATCAAACCTATTGTAAGAGGGAAAAAAATGCCCCCAAAAATCGTAGTTACTATGTTTTGCCAGCTCCACATTTATACATCACTCCTTCTAAATTGATATAATAAGTATCCGGCTATAGTAGCGCCTATAAATTCAAGAATTATGGTCATCATTGCTGGACCTATACTTATACCATGGTATAAACCGTAAGAAGCCCTAACTAAGCCGTTATCTACAGTTAACATTACATTTCCACCCAACAAAGATGACAACCATACTGCTAGTGCCATGTCCACCCAGGCACCGTCATTTTTATTCGGTAGTGCATTCACGTAATGGTTTACCCACCAACCTGTTGTAATTATAATCCCAGCAGCAAGCCATCCTCCAAGCCAATTCCAACGAGCCAAAGCAGAAGGCCATATCGTAAATACTCCATAACCCACAAAAGCACTTGTAATTGTGCCTACTGCAATTCTTGCCCAATTCATAATGATAACCTCCTTTAAGTCCTTTTAATTCTTTTATTTTCCTTATTATATCTCTTGTATCTTTCTTTACTATTATTTCTCCTACCATCATCACCCCTTCCAGATTAATATCCCTTTAAATTCTCACCAACGGCTTTCCTGCGAAAAATTAAAATTTTGATGTTATGTTTTTTGCTAATCAGTTTTTGTTTTAAAGGCTGCCGCATTTAAGACTATAACTAAGCTGCACTAAATGCGGCAGCCTCTTACTACTCTTTATATAAAATAGTGAATTCTGACATGTTTTTGATGCAAATATTCATATAATCCTTCTGGTCCATGCTCTACACCTATTCCACTATCGTTCCACCCACCGTAAGGAGCATTTATTACTCCCGCATCCACATTATTAATAGCAATGTTTCCAGCTTTAATTTCTTGTGCAAATCGCTTAGCCACATTTAAATCATTTGTATACACTATCGCTGCCAAACCATAATTAGTATCGTTTGCTAAAAATATAGCTTCATCTATATCTCTAAAGGGCATAACTCCTACCGCCGGTCCGAATGTTTCTTCCTGCATTATAAGCATGCTATGGTTAACATCGCGAACAATTGTAGGCTCAAAAAAGAATCCTTTTTCAAATTTTTTACCTTCCGGTCTTTTGCCACCGCATACTACTTTTGCTCCTTTAGATACTGCATCTTTCACATGCAATTCAACTTTTTCTAAACCAGATCTTGTACACATCGGCCCCATATCACATTTTTCTACCAAGTTGTTTCCTATAACTATTTTTTCAGTTTCTTCTTTAAATTTCTCTAAAAAGTTTTCATATATTTCATTGTGTACATAAATTCTATTTACTGCTATACAAATTTGTCCTGCATTTCTAAAACTACGCCTTACTGCACCCGCAACTGCAGCATCTAAATTTGCATCTTTATATACAATCATTGGCAAACTTCCACCAAGCTCAAGTGTTACTTTCTTAATACCCGAAGCACTATATTTAAGTATTTCTTTTCCAGTTTCTGTAGAACCAGTAAAAGCAACTCGTTTGACCAAAGGATGTTGTACTAATAAAGGTCCTATAGTCTTACCAGAACCTGTCACTGCATTTAAGACTCCTTCTGGTAGCCCTGCCTCTACCAAACATTCAACGAACTTTAAGGGAGAAAGAGGAGTTTCAGACGGTATTTTCGCAACTAATGTACAACCTGCTGCCAATGCACCGCCAATTTTCCACGCTAATAACTCAATCGGGTAATTCCACGGAGTAATAGCTGCTGCAACTCCAATAGGTTCATAAAGAACTATACTTTCTGTATTCTTTTCTTCATTTGCTATTACACGGCCATAAATTCTTTCCCCTTCTTCAGCATAATATCTGAGTATAGCTGCTCCTTTCTCAACCTCTTGCTGAGATTCTTTTAACGTTTTCCCTTGTTCCTGAGTCATTATCTTAGCTATTTCTTTAGAACGTTCAATTACTATCTGGGCCGCCTTTCTTAAGAGTTCCCCCCGATAAAAGGGAGTTTCTTTACTCCATTTTGGGAATGCTTTATGAGCAGCTAATATAGCCTCTTCTACATCTTCCTTTTCAGCTGCTGGAACAGTTGCAATTACTTCTTCTGTGGCAGGATTGATTACTTCTATTAATCCACCCCTTCTTGCGTCTACCCACTTTCCCCCTATTAACATTTTGTAGTGTTCGACCATTTATATTTCACCTTCTTCTAATTTCCCTGTAACCCATACAACAATTAATGGAATATTTCCTACCTGACGAGTAGTATGGAATACACGTGGGGGTACATAAAGGGCATCTCCTGGCTTTATCGGAAATTCATCTTCTCCTACAACCATTATTCCCTCCCCTTGAATTACAAAGTATACTTCTTCTTCATCATGGGAATGTCCTGTAGTAGTACCTGTAGGATAAATTATCGTATATCCTAATTTTAGGCGGCGTGAAGGAGAATTTTCTGGATCAACTAACCAGTAGGTGTCTCTTAATACTGGTTTTTCTCTGTCTTTCACCTGAGATCTCAATGACCTCGTAGGATCAAAATCGGGATCCTTTGATTGAACATTTACCACATACTTCATATTAACATCCTCCTTTTAATTTTTAGATTGTAAACCCCTTTTTTGTTAGGGGTTTTTAACACTTTGAAATGAAATTAGTAGTAACGTCATTTTCAAATTAAAAATTCTCGCAAATAGTATGCCAATTACTAATAAATAATTTTATTTAATAATTCTCACTGTACGCGCTAATTGTAATTACATTATAATGCAACTTTGCAAATATTATTTTAATATTTTATGCATATTTGCAGCACCTTATAGTTCTATCCAGCTGCTACTCATAAAAAAACCTTATCCCTTTCTGCTCCAATTCTTTAATGTTGTATATATACTTTGGTTGGCGACCTTCAAAATAATCAACGATAGCCTTTGCAGCTTCTGTTGACATCCGTATTGTAGTCTCCTTAGTCAAAGCTGCAGAGTGGGGAGAAAGAATTACATTTTCTAACTTTAGCAATTCATTATTAAGCTTTGGCGGCTCCTCAATAAATACATCAAGTCCCGCACCCGCAATTCTTTTTTCTTTTAGAGCATCAATCAAAGCTTGCTCATCTATTAGACTTCCTCTTGCTGTATTTATTAAATAAGCTGTAGGTTTCATAGAATATATAAGATCTCTTGTTATCATTCCTTTTGTCTCAGGTGTATCAGGACAATGCAATGTTACAAAATCTGCTTTTCTGAATAATTCCTCAAGTGTATCAGTAAATTCATACTCACAATCTATGAACTTTTCTTTTATATACGGGTCATAAGCAAGGATCCTCATCCCCAGGCCATAATGACACTTTTTTGCAACCAGAGCTCCAATGTTTCCCATGCCCACTACTCCAAGAACTTTCCCTTCTAATTCCACAGATAAATTTAAATTTCGGACATTCCAATTGCCTTTACGTACCGCTTTGTCCATAAAACTCAATTGTTTTGCAAGATGCATTATCATTGCTAATGTATGTTCACATACTGATAAATTATTCACTCCTGGTAGATTACAGACAAGTATACCTCTTTCTGTAGCTGCTTTTACATCTATATTGTCAACACCTGCCCCTGTTCGCGATATTATTTTTAATTTTGGTGCATTTTCGATTACTTCCTTGGTAATTTTAGAAGTTGTCCTTAAAATAATGGCGTCTACATCTTTTACCATAGAGATAAGAGTTTGTTGACTCGTATCAGGGGCTGTAAGAATTTCAAATTTACCTTCTAGCAATTTCTTTCCTTCAGGATGTATTTCTTGCGAAAGCAATACTTTTATCATGCTAATAACCCTTCTTCCTTTAAAACTTCTTTGATTTCTTCTACCTCATTTTCTTTTAGTGGCAACAAAGGTAACCTCGGTTCTGTTCCGCAATAACCAACAAGATTCATAGCTACCTTTACTGCTGCAACACCACCACGTCCAGATATTCGTTCGTTAATTTTGCGAAGTTTATTACTCAGCATTTCTGCTTCATGATATTTGCCAGCATTAAATAGCTCTTTAATTTCACAACAAAGATCAGGCAAATAGTTTGCCATAGAAAGAACTCCACCTACAGCTCCTTTTTGTAACCCTTCTAAAAACTTATTTATAGAGCCCGACAACACGTAAAACTCTGCATCTTCTGGTACAGCGTTGATGAAGTTCTCTATTTTCTCTTTAGAAGAATCTTTCATACCTACGATATTAGGATGTTGAGCAAGTACTGATATAGCTTTTGGGGATATTAATACTCCGTTTGCAGATTTTGGGACGCAATAAATCATTATTGGCACCGGTGATTTATCGGCAACTTCTGTATAAAAACGAATTAAAGCATCGTCATTCATTTTTGACGCAAAATAATGTGGTGTAAGTACACTTGCAAAATCAATGCCCATATCGGCGACCTTTTTTGTAAACTCAATTGTCGCCCAAGCAGATTCTCTTCCTGTACCCACAATTAAAGTTTTATCCTTAGCTCGGTTTTTCACTACAACTTCAACTACTTTAATAGCTTCTTCATCTGTGAGGCTTCTAAATTCTCCATTGCTTCCAAGAGGCATGTATCCCCTTACTTTGCTTGCATTCCACTTATGAATATTAGCCTCGAGTTTTGAATAATCGATCTTTTGGTTTACAAAAGGTGTCGTTACTGGTATGAAGACACCCGTTAATTTATTTTTAATTTCATTAGACATTAAAAAGCACCCTTTCTATAACATTTCGAAAAATATTATTGATTATACAACTTTCCAATTTTCTAATATAGATTTTTCACACTAAAATTAAATCCTTTAAATAATCTTTTTCTTAAACTGCAAATAAGCTTCACTTATCATTTATTTAGAGCTCTCTCTTCTAAAAAACACATTCTTAATAGACGATGTTTTTGCTTTATTAACAATTGCAAAATCTGTACCACAACGTTTCATTTCTATCAAAACCAATTTGGTTAGCAAGCAATATTTTTTACTAATGCATTTTTGCAAAAATACCATAGCACACTAATGCAGATTTACATTTCTATTGCCAATATTTTAAAGATTACCTCCTCAACGACTTTGCAGCCTCCTCTATATCCTCCGCGGTGAGGCCGTAAACCCTCATCAGTTCTTCTGGTTTGCCAGACCTGGCGAAAACATCCCGGATGCCTACTCTCTTCATTGGGACAGGCTTTTTCTCCATCAGCACTTCAGCCACGGCACTTCCCAGGCCGCCTATTATGGTGTGCTCTTCGGCGGTGACTATGGACCCGCATTCGGCAGCTTTGAGGATTACTTCTTCGTCTATCGGCTTTATGGTGTGGATGTTGATGACCATGGCGTCTATGCCGTCCTTGGAAAGTTGTTCGGCTGCTTTTAGCGCTTCCGCTATCATGACTCCGGTGGCTATGAGAGCTACGTCTTTCCCTTCCTTTAGGATGACGGCTTTGCCTACTTCAAATTTGTAGTTTTCGCCGTAGATTGTTTCCACCGGGTGGCGGCCAAGCCTCAGGTATACGGGGCCCTTAAGCATGGCAGCCGCTCTTACCGCTTGTTTCGTCTCTACGGCGTCGGCGGGACTTATTACCGTCATGTTGGGTAGTGCTCTCATGAGGGCTATGTCTTCTATGGATTGGTGGGTGGCTCCGTCTTCTCCTACGGTGATGCCGGCGTGAGTCGCGGTTATCTTTACGTTAAGGTTGGGGTAGCATATGGAGTTTCTTACCTGTTCGAAGGCCCTGCCGGTGGCAAATATGGCAAAGGTGCTGGCAAAGGGTATCTTGCCGCAGGTGGCAAGGCCCGCTGCGGTACCCATCAGGTTTTGTTCCGCTATGCCCATGTTAAAGAAACGTTCGGGAAATTTTTTGGCAAATACGCTGGTCTTGGTGGATTTGGAAAGGTCGGCATCCAATACAACTATATCTTTTATTTCTTCGCCCAG
Organism: Thermosediminibacter litoriperuensis; assembly: GCF_008124715.1. Lineage (GTDB taxonomy): Bacteria > Bacillota > Thermosediminibacteria > Thermosediminibacterales > Thermosediminibacteraceae > Thermosediminibacter > Thermosediminibacter litoriperuensis. The sequence continues at coordinate 85,453 of NZ_VNHO01000004.1, forward strand.
TTCGGCCAGGGCTTCGCCGTAGGCTTCTCTTGTGGCTATTTTTGGCATTTTTTTACCTCCTTTTGTTTTTGGTCTGTTAATGGGTAAAGTTTATATTAGCGATTTTAGCGCTTCTTCGGCTTGCTCGCGGGATGGGGCTTTGCCGTGCCAGTCTACCTGGTTTTCCATATATGGCACTCCCTTTCCCTTTACGGTCTTGGCTACTATTACCGTGGGTCTGCCTTTTATATTCTTGGCTTCTTCTATCGCCCCTGCTATCTCCTCAAAGTCGTGGCCGTCTACGTCTATTACGTGCCAGCCGAAGGCCCTGAATTTTTCTTGGATTATTTCCGGCGACATTACTTGGGTTATGGGGCCGTCGATTTGAAGGCCGTTGTGGTCTACAAAAGCGGTGAGGTTGTCTAGTTTGTAATGGGCTGCGGCCATAGCAGCTTCCCATACCTGGCCTTCTTCAAGCTCCCCGTCGCCTAAAAGCACGTATACCCTGTAGTCCTTGCCGTCGAGTTTCCCGGCTATTGCCATTCCGTTGGCAGAAGAAAGCCCTTGCCCTAAAGAGCCGGTGGTCATGTCTACCCCTGGCGTGTTTTTCATGTCGGGGTGACCCTGGAGCATGGAATCAATCTTGCGCAGGGTTTTTAGTTCTTCTGTAGGAAAATACCCTTTCTCTGCCAGGACAGCGTAAAGGGCCGGAGCTGCGTGGCCTTTCGAGAGCACGAACCTGTCTCTCTCTGGCCAATTTGGGTTTTTGGGGTCCACTTTCATTACGTGAAAATACAATGTCACGAGGATGTCGGTGCAGGATAGCGACCCACCTGGATGGCCAGAACCGGCTTCGGCGGTCATCTCTATGATGTGCCTCCTTATCCTGCGGGCTATTTCACTTAGTTCTTCTACCTTTTCTTTGGTTATTGCCATTTTATTATCACCTCGTTTAACTTCTTTTTTTTAATAGCGTTTTTGCGGATATCTCATGGTGTTTGATATACTGCAATCTTCTTAAACTAAAAGCACCAACCGCTACTCCCATTCTTAATAAAAAAGATCAGTTTCTGGAAAATATTTAAAATAAAGACCCTTAAAGATAAGGGCCTTTGTTAAAATCATTCCACGATTGCAGATTTATCAATATATCGTTTAAAATAATCGTTCTTAGATATAAAGCTGAGCACTTCTTCTGCTTTACCTGCGGAATTTAACAAGTTTATTTTTTCTCTTACAATTCTCTTTACATTTTCCCTTGCTACTGCACCATATTTTCTGACATCTACCAGATCTGGGTCGGAAGTTAGTTTTTGCCTCAACGCATTTGTAAAAGCTTTATTGAGCTCCGTTGCAAAGTTAATCTTGCTTATCCCCGCCTTTATGGCCTCAACGACGGATTCATCCAGTACTCCCGACGCCCCGTGAAGTACCAGAGGGACTTTTACTTTTTCCTTTATCTTCGCTATCCTTTCAATGTCTAGCCGGGCCGATTGGACTTTCATTCTGTGCGCGCTTCCTACGGAAACCGCCAGCGAATCCACGCCGGTCTTTTCGCAAAATTCTTTGGCTTCTTCAGGCGTAGTAAGGTATTTCTGTACCTCCTCCGGAGAAAGAGGTCCTTTTGCGGCATCGGGTACTTTCCCTATTTCTCCTTCCAGAGGAACACCCGCTGCGTGGGCTATTTCCGCCAGTTTTTTAGTTATTCTCACATTTTCTTCAAAGGGAAGGGAAGATCCATCGAACATAAGGGAAGTAAAACCTGCTTTTAATGCTTTAATCACCGTATTGAAATCCACTCCGTGATCCAAATGACACACTACTGGTACCGATGCTTTATCTGCCAGCGATTTCACTATAGAAAAAAGGCAGTTTTCCCCCGCATATTCTATAGCTCCCTGGCTTATTTGGACTATAACAGGGGCCTTTTCTTCTTCCGCAGCCTCTACGATTGCCTGAGCGATTTCCATATTATTTGCATTAAAAGCACCAATAGCAAACTTATTTTCCATAGCATAGATAAGCATTGCCTTGCTATCTACAAGGGGCATTTTACCACTCCTTACAACATATATTCCCTAATGGCATTAAACTCTTCGATTGAAATGCCGCCTTCTCCTAAATACCTTGGATTTACCACGCCTTTTTTATGATCGGCGTGATAATCCGACCCACCGGTAAAGAACTTTACCTTCCCGGCATATTCTTGTTTCACTAATATTTCAATTTCCGAATCCTTTAAAGGTCCCTTATAACTCGTTTTGCTATAAGGATAGCAGGCCTCAATGCCATCAAGCCCGTGGTTTATCAGTTTTTCTATATACTCTTTTCTCGTTAAATTCCTTCCGTCCGGGTATTGGATAATTTCGTCTATCAGGAAAGGATGAGCCAGTACCGCCGTTCCACCGCAGGTTTTTATTAGATCAATGGCGTCAAACGGGCTTATTTTCTTTCTCCGAACGTTTAGTTCTGGATCATCTCGCACCATTATTTTTGCATCTTTCCATGTCGGAGCATAACCTTTTTGGGCCATCAATTCGAATATATGTTTTCTTTGGACTTCATCAGGGTCCCTGTATCTTATGTTGCCCTCTTCGTCAGTATACTTTAGTATTTCATTCTCGTAATCCACAGGCATACCTTTAGATGTAAGTAGTTCACACAGTTCCCTGTAGGCCTCAGATTTGCTCCTTTTTGCTCTTTCTACTTCCTCTTTTAACAGCGGACTTTCAAAATTCATGCGGTATCCTAGTATATGAACGTCATCCACATAAGTATCGCAGGAAAATTCGTATCCTAATACCACCCCAATTCCATTCTGCCTCGCAAAAACCCTTATATCTACCTTGCCATCATCAGTTTCTAAATAAAGCGGAGGCTGTATATCGTGATCTGTAATCGCGACTACTTTAAGGCCTGCCTTGGCTGCATTTTTAATAAGTTCTTCCGGTGAATCGTTCCCGTCGGACCGCACAGTATGGCAGTGCAGATCACAATCATAACGCATTTTTCTGCCCCCTTTTAAATTAAGTTTTCTTATCCCATCTGGCGGCGATACTTCACATCTATCATATTAATCTTTTCTACCTTTGGCAAGGACCGTCCTCCCTGAAACTCAGCCTCGAGCCAGACATCCACTAATTTTTTTGCAAGCTCAGGACCCACTACCTGGGCCCCTATGGCCATTACCTGAGCATTGTTACTCTTGCGCGCCCTTTCTGCGGAATATACATCATGGCATACGGCTGCTCTCACCCCAGGAACTTTGTTTGCCACTATAGCCATACCTATACCGGTACCGCAAATTAGTATTCCCCGCTCAAAATCCCCAGAAGCTATTTTCTCAGCAAGAGCAAGACCAATATCAGGATAATCGACCGGGGTTTTATCATGTACCCCTATATCAACAACTTCTAGTCCTTTTGAATTCAAATGTTCTTTGATTATCTCCTTTAAGTCAAAACCAAAATGATCGCTTCCTATAATAATTCTCATTTTCTTTCACCTCTTTTTTCAGCTAATCTCTTTAATAAAATTCTCCACTGTTTCAGCTATTGCTCCGCTATCAAGGCCGAAATGCCGTTTTAACATTTCTTCAGAACCTGCTGTGCCGAACCTATCTTTTACTCCCATCCTCAAAAACTTCACTCCAGAACCTTTTTCAGCCAGAAATTCTGCTACAGCACTTCCAAGGCCGCCGGTAATATTGTGGTGCTCCACAGTTACTACTTTATCTAAATAAGAAGTAAGCTCTGTTAATAACTTTTTGTCTACCGGCCTTACAGTTGCCATGTTCACTACTGTGGCATAAATACCCTTTAACCGCAAAATTTCAGCAGCTTTCAAGCTATCGTACAAAGCGCCGCCGCATGCGACGATTAGAACATCTTTACCTTCTACCAAAACCCTGCCCTTCCCAATTTCAAATTTATCCTCTTTAGTAAAAATTACTGGCTCATCTTTTCTTCCTCTTAAGCGCATATAAACAGGTCCGATATAATCAAACATTGCTTTTGTAGCACTGTAAGCTTCCATCGCATCTGCAGGGTCTATTATAACTATGTTTGGTAAAGCTCTAACGGCTGCTACATCCTCCAAGGCTAAATGTGTAAAGCCTAACCACGCTGAAGAAAAACCCGTATCGGTCCCTATCATCTTTACATTTAAATTAGCTGTGGCTACATCCACGCGTACTTGTTCTATAGCGCGAAACGCTAGAAAGTTAGCATAAGATGTAACTGCCGGAATCTTGCCCGAAAGGGCCAATCCAGCTGCTACACCGACCATCGTTTGCTCAGCTATGCCTACGTTAAAACTCCTCTCGGGAAACCTTTTTACAAAATCCCCATAGCGCGAAGCCGAATCCGCTGCCACTACAACAACGTTCGAATTTTTTTCTCCAACCTCCAAAAGAGCCTCAGCAAATGAGGTTCGGGTAGACTTTTTCAATTCACTCATCGCAAAGTTCCTCCAGTGCTAGCTCATTTTTCAAGTCTTCATACTGCTTGCGTGTCAGTACTTTATAGTGCCATTCCACTTTGTTCTCCGCTATTTTTAATCCCTTGCCTTTTATTGTATTGGCTATAACAACCGAAGGCTGATTTTTGACAAAAGGAATCTCTTCAAAAGCTAATAGCAATTCTCTTACATCATGGCCGTCAACAACTTTAACTCCCCAGCCGAAAGACGACCACTTCTCGGCCAGAGGCTCAAGGCGGCTAATATTCTCCGTAAAATCTCCCAGCTGAAGCCTGTTTCTATCGACCACCACTACCAAATTGTACAGCTTATAATGGGCAGCTGCCATGGCTGCCTCCCAGTTACTCCCCTCCTGTAATTCCCCGTCTCCAGTTACCACAAAGACCTTATATTCCTTTTTATCCAGGTGGGCAGCCAAAGCCATTCCCATGCCAATGGCAATGCCGTGTCCCAAAGATCCCGTATTGGCCTCTACGCCGGGAAGCTTCATTTCCGGGTGGCCAGGTAACACTGTATCAAATCTAGAACAAAAATCTTTTAAATGCCTTCTTTCGAAAAAGCCTACTTGGGAAAGAATAGAATAGAGTGCCAAACAGCCATGTCCTTTGCTCAATATTAATCTATCTCTATCAGACCACCGCGGATTTTGTGGGTCCAGTTTTAAAATACCTATATATAAAGTAGCGAGAATTTCTGCAAGGGAAAGCGCAGGGCCGAGATGTCCTGTCCCTGCTCGGGTGCTCATCCAAAGGCAGTCTTTTCTGATTCTTTCAGCAGTCTGCTTAATCACTTCGATTTTTTCCTCGCTCACATCCAAAAGAATCACTCCTTCAACTTCCTTTTAAAACAGTGACTTAACGTATTCTTCTAAACCTACCATAGCCTTTGAAAATTGGTTATAAGTTGTAACAGTAGGCTCTAAATTTTCAAATTCTTCAGGACTAATGGTATCCTCGCCGTAAGCTTCAGCAAAATACGGAATTTTCAACAGTTTTTCCATAACTTCATCCGGGACAGATTCTTTACTTTTATCTTCTATGGGCCTATCCAAATATAACAACATAAATGACTTGATTAGCTCGGGATTCATAGTGTACACCAGATTACATCCTGCAAGTTTTTCGATATGCCAGATACACTGTATGCCATTTACTTTAGGGCTAACCCTGCTTGAAGCCACCAGCATCTTGCTGGGGTAGTTCCTCTCTGACAGAATCCTGCAAGCTTTTTTGGTTATAGCAATGCCCGCCCATCTTTTCATTTCTTCTGTAAGGTCTATACCTCTTTCTTTTGCCTGCTGCTCAAAAATTTTGGCATCTTCAAACCTTCCTATCATAATGGTAATAACCGAACGCCATCTAGAATAATCCACCCCATATTTTTCTCCGACGGCCTTTCCCTGTTTTACAGCTTCAGCTACCGCCATTATCTGAGGCAACGTAAAGCAAAGAGTTGCATTTGTAGGAACGCCGAGAGATGTAAGAATGAAAATCGCGAGTACTCCAGATCTGGTAGTGGGGATTTTTACCATTATATTTGGCTGCAGTGCTTTCAATTCAAGGGCCTGCCTCACCATTTCTTTTTCATCGGTAAAAAGCCTCGGGTCCACCTGAGCTGACACGTAACCGTATTTGTATCCGGATTTTTCAAAAAGAGGAAGGTATCGTTCAGCACCCCTCTTGCAGGCTTCCTTATATGCCTCCCAAGTCACTTGTTTGTAATCCATTCCGGGATTGGCCTTGATTATATCCCGGATTATTTTCTCCCACTCAGCTTTTAAATTATCAAATACAGCTTTTGTAAGCGGCGGATTGGTAGTCACTCCCTGAAAAACCCATTTCCCCGGCTCTAATTTTTCATCCCACAACTTTTTAAGTTGCAAGCTTATTAGTTCCTTTAAATCTTCATCGACTGAACTTATAAAATCACTGCACCATTTTTCATAAATAAGCGGATTTGAATCCCACCATAATTCCATATCTTGCGATAATGAGTTAAGCCTTTCCATAGCACTTTTTTTGTAAGTATCGCGAGTCATTTGACAACCTCCCGATTGGATAAATTCCTAAGTACCCATGGAAAGCAATATCTATGCCAAAAAAATTAGACCTCCGTATAAAAAATACGAAGGTCTTTTTGCCTTGAGCTCATTGGATTTTTTGCTTCTCTAATGTTTAAAAAAACATCAGGTTTTATGCAATTCTAAAGCCAATTTACTGCAAAAATGCATTAACACTAACTATAATAACTTCGATTCGAACTTCTTCAATTTCCTTATTATTGTTGATTGGTCTACTCCCAGTATTTCCGCAGCTTTATAGGTGCTTCCGCCTTTTTCTATGGCCCGTTTTATCAACTGATATTCCACGAGGGCACTTGCTTTTTTCAAAGGCATTATTTCAGAAACATAAACGCCTTCAGATTTATTTGTTTCTTCTCCATTTAACAATTCTACCGGCAAATCTTTTTTTGTTATATAATTGTCTTCCGAAATCACTACTAGCCTTTCAATTACATTTTCAAGTTCTCGGACATTACCTGGCCACGAATATCTCATAAAGGCCTCAATCACTTCGTTCGTCAGTTGTTTTGAACGGCCGTATTTTTCATTAAACAAGTTTAAGAAGTGATGAGCCAGAATCGGGATATCCTCCGGCCTTTCCCTTAGGGGAGGCACCGTAATAGGAACCACATTGAGTCTGTAATAAAGATCCTGTCTGAATTTTCCGTCTTTTACTAGCTCTTTTAAATCCTTATTTGAGGCAGCGATTATCCTCACATCAACTTTAATAGTTTTTATACCACCCACCCGAATAAATTCTTTTTCCTGCAAAACTCTCAAAAGCTTTACCTGTAAGGGAAGCGGAAGCTCGCTAACTTCATCTAGCAATAGTGTACCTTTATCTGCTACCTCAAAAAGTCCTGGCTTGCCCTCGCTTCTTGCCCCTGTAAATGCGCCCTTTTCATAGCCGAATAATTCTGCCTCAAGTAGGTTTTCTGGTATTGCTCCGCAGTTAATTTTCACAAAAGGCCCATTACTCCTGTCGCTTATATTGTGAATATACTTGGCAAGTACCTCTTTGCCTACACCTGTTTCACCGTAGATCAATACAGTAGATTCTACTGCGGCGACTTTGTTTACGGTCTCCATTAATTTTTCCATGGCTCTACTTCTGTATATTATCTCGGAATTTTTGATGTGGGCGATTCTCAGAGATAACAGCTCTTTTTCGTATTTTTGAAGAAGCTCCTTAGTCTGTTTCAGTTCAGTCTTCAGCTTTTCTTCATCGGTGATATCTTTAGAAATACTGACAACTCTTTTAATGCCTCCCTGTTCATCAAAAACAGGTGTAGCAGTTACCAATAATTTCCGACCGGTTTTTGTCTTTTGAGTTACTGTAACCGGTTTTTTCTCTTCAATAACCATCCGTGTAGCCGATGGAAAGTACATCCCGTTTTTTTCCAAATCTTTTACATTTTTCCCTATGAGGCTTTCAGGTTTTACTCCATAAAGTTTTTCACAGGATGAGCTTATCCTCACTTTTGAACCTGACCCATCGGTAATGCAAGCCAGATCGTCAGAACAAGCCATAAAAGCTTCCAGGTCAGTCTTCACAAGGTCCAGTTCGTTTTTAATAGATTTTATACTATTCAACATGAATGAAATTATTTCTTTATACGTTATTACACCCTTTATTTCGCCACGATTACCGTTTACGAGAAAAAATTCCCCATTATAGTTCTTGATGTCGATGCTGTCGTGTTCACCAATTATCCGAAATGAGGTTATAGGCGAGCATTTTTTTATATCAAAATTTTCAGATAACGACAATATTTTTAACGGTAAACAATCGCTATTCAGAACGACTATATAATCGCAATCTTTGGGGTCAAACGCTACGTTTTTATCCAGATCCGCTTCCTTAACCGGTAATATTTTTTTATTCATAAACCGCATGGCTTTTTCTCTCATAGCAACTCACCTGACAAAATTTTCTTTATTTGTGATGCTACTAATATTATATCATATAAATCCCAATATTTCAGTGAAAATTCGCACAGAAAATTTATCCAAATCCCCTTAAAAAGATTTTAATTGAACACCATCTTATTTTTTTCTTTTCACGAGACATAATAAGTACAAACTTAAGCCGGTGGGTAAAATTATGGATAACGAAAACAAGAAGCCAAACAGGCTTATAGATGAAAAATCTCCGTACCTGCTTCAGCACGCGTACAATCCGGTGGACTGGTACCCGTGGGGATATGAAGCTTTCGAAAAGGCCCGCAGGGAGGAAAAATTAATATTCTTGAGCATCGGTTATTCCACCTGCCACTGGTGCCACGTGATGGAGAGGGAAAGCTTCGAAGATGAAGAAGTAGGGGACATACTCAACAGATACTACGTCTCCATCAAAGTCGACCGTGAAGAGCATCCCGACGTGGACAATTATTACATGGGAGTATGCCAGGCCCTAACCGGCAGCGGGGGCTGGCCTCTGACCATTATCATGACTCCCGACAAGCACCCGGTATTTGCGGCAACTTATCTACCAAAGGAGGACTCCTACGGCCGGCCGGGACTCAAAACCATTCTTTTAAAAATAAACGAACTGTGGCAGAAAGATAGAGAAAGGTTAATCACCACCGGCAGGGAAATAGTGTCATCGATTAAAAAGCTGGAGCGCACCAGTCCCGGGGAACTGGATCCCGGGGTGATCGATAAAGCCTTTGAAACGCTGAAGGCCTCTTACGACAGGAAATACGGCGGATTCTTCGGGGCGCCCAAGTTTCCGATGCCCTGCACCCTGCTGTTCCTGCTCGGGTACTATGACTACAGGAAGGACCCCGAAGCCCTAGAGATGGTGAAAAACACCCTAAAAAACATGTACAAGGGTGGCATATACGACCATATCGGATTCGGCCTGTGCCGGTATTCCACCGACAGGCGATGGCTGGTACCCCATTTCGAGAAAATGCTGTACGACAACGCACTGGTTTGTTTTGTCTGCGCCGAAGTCTACAAAATAACCCGGGACGAGTTTTTTAAGACCTTTGCTCTCGAAATAATAGACTACGTCTTAAGGAATCTCAAAAACCCGGACGGAGGGTTTTACACCGCCGAAGACGCCGACTCTGAAGGAGAAGAAGGCAGGTTTTACACCTGGACGCCGCAGGAAATAAGGCAAGTGCTGGGCGACCGCGCCGGCAAGTTTATGGAAAACTACAATATAACCGAAAGGGGAAACTTCGAAGGAAAAAACATCCCGAACCTTATAGGCAGGGATCTCTCCTGTAAAATGGACGAGGATACCAGAAAAAAGCTCTTTGAATACAGGGAACAAAGGGTAAAACCTTTCAGGGACGAAAAAATACTGGTTTCGGGCAACAGCCTAATGATCGCCTCCTTGTTCAGGGCATACGGGATTACGAAGAACGAAAACTACAGGAAAGAAGCCGAGGTCGCTTTGAATTTTATCCTGGAAAGAGCCCGGGGGGCCGATGGGCGCCTACACGTCGGATACAGGAACGGAATTATGAAGGCCAGGGCGACCTTCGACGATTACAGCCATCTTTTATGGGCTCTTCTGGAGGCTTACGAGTATACCCTCGACACAGGTTACCTTAATAAAGCAAAGTCTCTGGCGGATGAGATGATAGACCTTTTTTACGACAAAGAAGCCGGCGGGTTTTACCTCACCGGCAGCGATGTGGACCACCTGCCCGCACGGGCAAAGGACACCGACGACGGTGCTGTGCCTTCAGGAAATTCGGTTGCCGCTTTTTCCCTTGCCAGGCTCTCGAGACTGCTCTTCGACAGCGGCATGGACGAGCTTGCCCGAAATCAGTACAGGGTTTTCGCGAGGAGAATCTCCGCAAACCCCGTTTACCACACTTTCTTCCTCTACTCTTTTATATACGCGCTGACAGGCGGCATTGAAGTCATAATAGCCGGAGAAAGGCCGGAAAAATTCACCAACCATCTCATAGAAAATTTCTTCCCATATGCGGTTTGGGCCCATGCAGACAGTTTGAAAGAGATTATTCCCGCGTATGAAAACTACGGCAAAATTGGCAGTATGACGGCGGCATACGTGTGCAAAAACGGGTCCTGTAAAAGTCCGGTTACTACGTTGGAAGAATTCAAAGAAGCACTGGGCTTTGACGGGCATAAAACATAGGCGTTAAATGCTTCACAGCAGAGTCTTTAAGATTCCTCGCCTTCGCCTTTCAGGACTCCCATGGGCTTTAGCTTCACTACCGGCTTTGTGAGGCCGGCATCAACCAGGGTGAACACCACTTCATCGATGTCTTTGTAGGCCAAAGGCGCCTCATCGAGCAGTGCCCTTAAATTGCCCGCCGCTATAACCACGTTTTTGGTCTGTTCCAGGAGCTGTTCTCTTGTGAATTCGTTCTTTGCCCTCTTCCTGGACATGACCCGGCCGGCGCCGTGGTTTACCGAGCAAAAAGTCCGGTGTATTTCAGGGAGCCCGACCAGCACGTATGAGGCCGTGCCCATGCTGCCGGGGATTATAGCTGGATGCCCAGTATCCCTGTAGCAGGGCGGATTATCGCCGTGGCCGGCGGGGAGGGCTCTGGTAGCGCCCTTCCTGTGGACAAGGAGCCACCTTCCCCCGTGTTTTTCTTTTTTTGCGATGTTGTGGGCCACATCGTAAAGCAGGTCCAGCCCCAGCTCGGATTCGGGCTTTTTCAGGACCTCTACGAAAGCCTCCCGAACGAAATGGGTTATGAGCTGCCGGTTGCAGAAAGCGTAGTTGGCCGCGCAGGCCATGGCTTTCAAGTAATTCTGGCCGTCCTCCGAAAAAACCGGGGCGCACGCCAGCCCCTTCACAGGAGCCCTCGTGCCGTTCCTCTCGGAATGCTCCCACATAATTCTGGAATAATCGGTGCATATCTGATGCCCCAGGCCCCGGCTGCCAGTGTGGATGAGCACGTATACCATGCCTTTAAAAAGCCCGAACCTGGCGGCGGTTTCCTGGTCGAAGACCTTTGCGACCCTGCCGATTTCTATGAAGTGATTGCCGCCGCCTATGGTGGCAAGCTGGTCAGCCCTTTCCCTCGCCGCCTTGGGCACCGCTGCGGCATCTCCTACGGGGATGCAGCCCCGGTCCTCGATCCTCTCCAGGTCTTCCTTTCTGCCGAAGCCTGCCCTGATAAAATACTCGACGCCGATCTGAGCCACCGCATCCAGGTCCGGTTTTCGAAGAGCCTTCACCGCACTCGATTTGCCCACTCCGGAAGGCACACGAGATGATATGGCATCCAGGATCTTCGATATCCTTTCCTCATTGATTTCCCCTGCGTCAATCCTGGTGGTCAAAAGCCTGACGCCGCAGTTTATGTCCATCCCTACGGCACCCGCCGAGACTACACCGGTTTCGTAGTCGGTAGCCATGACTCCCCCGATGGGCAGCCCGAACCCGGTATGTATGTCCGGCATGCCGATAACGGGGCTTACAACCCCCGGCAGGAGCGAGGCGTTGTAAAGCTGGTTTATGGCTTCGTCCTCCCCGAAATCCTGAAATAACCCGGGACTGAGGTAAACATGAATTTCAACCTTTGATTCGGGATTGGTGAATGCGTAGCAGTTGGTGCAAACGGGTTTCAGTTTTCCCTTCATATCAGCCACACTCCATTTTTGTGATATAAAGCTAACTAATAACATCTATTATATCGGTACACAGTTCCTCCAGTAAAAGCTCTTGATAGCCTGCCTTTTTTGTTTCCATGATTCTCTCTTTAACAGCTGCGAGTTCGGGAGATGTAATGTTATTTAGAATAGAGAGTCTTTTTTTATTTAAAGCGCTTTCTGAAAGGGATTTCTCGTAATCCTCCACTGAAAAGCGCCAGAATTTGAAGTTTTCTTTGTATCTTTTTTCCAGCTTATCCGCAATCATAAGTCCTTCCGGGTCAAAATCTCCGGAATAAAAGATCTGCGTGCCAGATTTTGCAAGCATGTCGAGCAGCACCAGAGTAGCAAGTCTCGGCTGGCCGAAGGTACATACCATCGGCGGAAGCGGAGATCTTCCGTGGAAGAGATCGACCAGCGCAGTAAAAACGCCGGGATTTTCCAGGGCGAATACTATTTTTAAAGGGCTTACGACCCGCTCAACTCTGCTTAGATTCAAAAGAGGCACCTGTAATACCTGAGAGTTTTGAAAAGCCGCTTGCCATACCGGATCGCCGGCATCTCCTTTATATGCGGTAAGGCCGCACAAAGTAGTGAAGTTAGATATTTCGTCGATTATAAGCCCGGCCCTGTAGTATGCTTCGGCCCGGGCCTCACCACCTTTTAGTTCCTCGTCGAAGAAAAGGGTGAAAAGGGCGTTTAAAAACAGCGCACCGCAAAAGGTGTCCGGATCAAACCAGTGGGGATCTTTTGTTATCCGGGATGAAAACACCGGAAGCCTTTCCCTCTCATTTTTACCGGCCGGGAGATTATCGAGGGCTTCGCATACCAGCTTTATATCCTCGAAGAGTCCTGACCTATCGCTTTCCGAAACAAACCTCCGGTGCACCATCTTCCAACCGGCGGCCTGCATTTTTGCCACCTTTTCGAGCCAGATCCGGCTTCTATCCGATCCGCAGGCTGTCAAAAGCTCACCGAAAAAGTGCTCTTTTGCTTTCAAAAAGGCATCCTCTTCTTCCCTTTTACAGGTCAGAGGACTTCCGAAATAAGCCTCCAGTAGCTGTAAAAGGCTGTATTCCTCAAACCTGGTGCCCTTTAAAGATTCTTCAAAGGCCAAAAGGCCGACGGTGGCTTCATACGCTCGCGAGTAATCCCGTCTGAAATGAGCAGAAAGTACTTCTTTCTCTTCCGGCGTTAAATTTACGAGTCTGACGCTGCCCCCAACCCGGCCAAGGCTCCTGTATCTTTCCCGGAAGGCGGTAAAGAGCCTCTTATAGCCGGAGTGAGATTTAAAATATTCCAGGTCTTCCTTTTTCAGTTTAGTTCACCTCTCTGCTCCGACGCCGCCGCCTCATCCAGCGCATTCAACAACAGAATCCGCTTTTCCCCATCCCACAGGTATCTTATAACGGTAACACAGTTGGAGTTCTTCGGCCTTAACAGTTCACAAATAGAAAGCTGCGGCACCGTGTCATAATCGCCCCACAATACCTGAGAATTGATTATATAATTGAACCTCAGGTCTTCCATCAGCTTGAACATATCCCTTATGTTGTTGTCGTCTACACCGGCAAAAGCCTCATCCAGCGATATCACCCTCGGTGCGTCGGAACGGGCGGCTTCGTAGCGGGCATACACCGCCGAAAAAAGCGGTATATACATGGCCATGGCCTTTTCGCCGCCCGAAAGCCTGTTGAAGGCGCTGTCGGTGAGCTCCTTTCTGCTTTCCCCTTCTTTTTTGTAATAAAGTCTGAACTCGAACCAGCGCCGGTAATCGAGCACTTCTTTTATTATCCGGTGGAAAGTCTCGGCTGCCGGCCCTTCAGCGATCTTCTTCGCCGCTTCAACCTTTGATCTGAAGTGCCGGGTAACCCTCTCGAAATCTTCGGGCTTTAACATCTGAACACCGGATTTTAAAATTTCGACGAGTTCTCGAGTATCCATTTCCTCATCGGTCTCGGCGGGCAGCGGTTTCCAGGCGAGGGAAAAAGTGATGCCGCTGGAAGTATCCCGTTCGGCCATGAGGCGGTTCATGTTTTTTACCCAGTCTTCGGCCCGGAAAATTTTCGCCCTGATTTTGGCTCCCACATTTTGAAGCATGATTTCCTCGAAAAGCTTCCTGTCGGTTTCCCGAAGCAGGCTCTCGTTTATAGCTATCTCCTGCTCGACCGTCTCGAAAAGGGCATAAATAGATACACTCTTGCCCCTGAGATTTGCCGTTATTTGGAGCCTCCTCAGCCGCCTTACAGCTTCTGCCTCGTGTTCCGTTAAATTTTGGGTTTCTTCATCGAAGAGATAACTCATCGAAAGACCGTAGTTCAAAAGCTGATTGACGTTAATATGGAATGCATCCTGGAGCCTCTGGGTAATTTTCTCTTTGTCCTGGCCGATTTTTTCGATCCTGTTCCTGAGTTTCAAAATGATTTCCCGAGAGGTCTTCACCTGATCTTCTTCAGACCCGGCGATGGTACCGGTATCCCCAACTTCCCTGACAAATCCGAGTTCGAGTTCTTTTTGTAAGCCTTCCCGGTATTTGTCAAAAACTCTTTCAGCCAGAGAAATTTCGCCTTTGAGTTTTTCTAACTCTGCGCTTATGTTTTCTATCCTGGCTTCTGTTTTCGATATCCTGGAAGACACATCGCGGATTTCTCGGGGAATTGCGCTGAGCCTTTCAATGCAGGATTCCAGTTCAGCCTGAATCTCTCTGATCCCCAGAGCATCGAGGGCATCCTGCAGAGCTCGTATTTCTACTTCCATCGTTCTTATTCTTTCCTTTATCCCCTGCAACTCTACCTCCAGGTTTTCCGCATCCCGCCTTGCTTCCTGCGCTCTCTCCACCATCAAATCGATGTTTCCTTTAATTGATAGGAATTTTGAATAGTTTTTATCCAAGTCCGAAAGCGCATCCAGGTACCTATAAGCTTTTTCTTCTGCTGCTCGAAAGCTTTCCAGATTATGTCTTATCCTGAGGCCGGACGCCGCCTCCCTCGCTTCGGCTTTTGCCTTCTGGAGAGAATCGAAGAGGTCCGATACTATCTTTTTCTGTTCTGATAAATCTTCCTCCACGCGGTCCAGCCTTAGTTTTACGTCCTTCAGGGTTTCGAGCGCAGCCCTCAGGTCCTTGTCTGCCGGGAAGGAGCGGTAATCTTCTTTCAGATTTTCGATCCTTTTTTCAACGCCTTTGATCCTGCTTTCGACTTCCTGGATCTTCTGCCTTATCGCCTCCAGCTCTTCGTTTAATGCCCGTATTATTTCCTCCCGGTACCTCTTCCTCGCCTCAAAGCCGATAAACCTGGAAGCGACGCCGCCTGCCGCTTTACCCCTCAGCGCGCCGATGCCGAAGTAGCCGTCCCCGGTTACGAAAGTTTGCCCTTTCTCCTCGAAAACCGTTATATTTCTCATCGCTTCGTCCACTGCCCCGGCAAGTTCCCCGTTATCTTCCGGAAGGGACACCCTAAAATACTGAAAGAGGTCGAGCTTCATGCTGAATTCACCGGGCATTATGAACTTATCGCTTGAGTCTTTGTCCATGGCCATGGCCTGTTTTAAATATTCTTTAGGCACTATTAAAGCGTCTAAAATCCCCATTTCCTCAAGAGCAGCTTCAATTAGCCCCCGCGTCTCTTCGTCGATTTCCTCCCGAAACTCCACCGCTTTATAAAACGGTATATGTGGGATTCCCAGTTCCGCGAGCCTTTTCCTGTTCCTTTCCACCTGCTCGCTTCTTTCAGGTTCGGGTTCCTTCTTACTCCTCCACTCGGAAAGTTCCTCAGCTTTCTCGCTGTACGACTGTTCCATTTGTTTTTTTTCATTTTTCAGAAAGTGAAGCTCCTCCTGAAGCACTCCGTAATTTTTATCGTAAGCATGCCTCACTTCTGAAAGGATTTCGTCAAACCCGCCTTCTTCTCCGTAACGCAAGACCAGGCGGGCAATAGATTCCAGTTCCTGCCTTTCTAACTTCAGTTCTTCGTTCTTATCCGACCAATCATAAATTTTTTCCACATACTCGGTCTTGGCGCCTTCAAATATCTCTCCCCAGTTCTTCAACTGCCTTTCAAGGTCCCCGCGCCTCTTTTCCAGGTCTTCTCGATCCTTGAGAGCTTTTTGGTACTTTTCGGTAACGTCTCTTTCCCGCTTCAAAAGCTCGGAGACTTTCTTTATCTTTTCCCTGTGGCCCCGGGCCAGAGCTTCCCACTGGGAGAAATCAAAACCTCTACCGAAGGCACTGTTTAAATCGCCCGCAAAAAAAGAGTGTTCGACAAAATCGATCTCCTTTGAAAGTTCGTCCAATATCTCCTGGTCGTTGTGAATAATATTCTCAAAGCAGCACTTTTCTTCCTGCGCCTTTGCTATCTTATCTTCCAGATTTCTTATATCCCTTTCTTTACGGGATAATATTACTTCCTTTTCATCTTTTGCCTTCAAAAGCTCTCTAAGATCCCTTTCCTTATCTACAATCTCCTTTTTGATTTTGAAAGCATCGCTTTCCCTGAGGCTTTCCTCCTTTTTCCTCAGGGCTTTTTCCTCTTCCTCCAGAAGCTTCAACCAATCGTGAAATTTTAAAAGATTATCCCTGTGTTCTTCCAGCTCCGCTTCCAAACTCCACTTGCTTTTCCTTAGATCGCTCAAATTAGAATGCGACTTTAAAAACATGTTTGCTTTTTCGTAAAGCATGAACCGGTTGTAGTCGTCGTACTCCCCCTTTATCTTCGAAAGGGCTTTTTGGCTCCTTTTCAAATCCTCCAGTCGCAACTTTATTAGATCCATGTTCTCTATGGTTTCGGAAAGAGGGCGCAGGTCATCGTCGCTAAGGGCCGGAAGAGAATCCATTAAAATTCCGTATATTGTAGAAGGCTTAAAGTCCTTTGAAAGCTTCGGGCTTCTTAGGTACAGCAGGATTTTTATCAGATCTTCGTATTCTTCAAGGTTGTCGAAGCCGAAAAGGTACCGGTTTACCAGCTCCATGTAATCCCGCTGGCTTTCCACCACCTCACCGCCGCTTCCGATCCTGTTTTTCAGCTCCCGTTTGGAAAGGGGAACCTTCTCCCTTTGGCCTTCCTCTCCTACTTCATATTTGTACAGGAAAAAATCAACCCCTATTCGCCTTCCGTCCAGAATGATAAAGTACCAGATATCCAGGCCCTGTCCCCGGCGGGCTCTCAGACCCATGCCGGTGGTTATGTAGTTTTCAACCTCTTCCCTTTTGAACTCCATAAAGAGGTAACCGGTGCGCTCGTCCAGGCCGTTTATCTCTTCCTCGCCCAGAAGATAATCTTCCAGCTTTCTTGCCCTCGAGCCGAAAGGGTCAAGCCTTTCCGGGCTCCTGTTGCCGTCGAGCAAAAGCGGTATGAAGCTTTGCATGGTTACAGACTTGCCGGCACCATTGGAACCGCGAAGCAGCAACCTTCCGCCGGCAAATTCGAACACCTCTTCGTCGTAATACCAGAAATTTAAAAGACCGACCCGGTTAATCATCCAGCGACTCTGCATTTCCAACTTCCCCTTTTTTGTAAAAATCGGGCGGGTAGTCGCCCTCGAATTTCCCAAGTATGGGCAGGATCCTGACCGTACCCGAATCTTTCTCAACTTCTATCATCTTCCAGAATTCCAGAAAGGTTACTACCTCTTCATAGAGCTTTTCAAAGAACTTCTCCCGGTAGGTTTTGTACCAGCCTCGCTGATAGCGGTCCTTAATCTTTTTGATTTTTTCTTTAAATTCCGGTTCAGCCATCTCGATGCTGTCGTCGACGTTTACTTTTAATGCTGAGGATTCTACCTCCTCTCTTATAGCGCGGGAAAGGAGGAGGGTTATATCGGATATATTGCTGTTCGTTTCGGGAAAACAGGATTTCAGGTATTTTGACCGGTTTAATATCAAAAAGGCGGAGCTTTTATGGACGTGGAGCGCAGCCCCCAGGTATTTCTCAAAGTCCCGATGAATAGTGCCCCTGATATTCTTTATATATAAGAAATCTTCGTCCTGGGGGCTCTTGCAGTAGACGGCAGGCGTAAGCAGAAGTTTCCTGTATACCCTGTGACGCCTGATTTCAGGGCGGAGTCCCGCTTCTTCTGAAAACTCATCTATCAAAAAGTCCTCGGGTGTAAAATCTTCAGAAAATTCCCTTCCAAGGGCCCGGAAGAAGAACCTGGATACTCCGGTATTCTCATAAAGTACCTCGGTATCCCGGTCATCAGCAAACCGTTCCTGATCCCCGTCATCTATTTTTATCAAGCCTATTTCAGCAGCAAAATTCAGGGTACGCACTAAGGATTTCCTGTGGGTATATAAAGTCCAGTCGACTTTTTCCTCGCCGGGAAAGGATGCCTCGATAAACTCGGTAACGCTGGATAGCACGAATTGCTCCTCGGGACCTTTATCCTCCAGAAAAGCAAGGAGCATACATAAAAAGGCGTAGTCCAGGGGTTCCTTAAACTGCTGTATGCCCATCCATTCTTCCGGTTCCGCCGGTATCTTTTCCAGTTTTATAAGCTGCGAATTCACTATGAGACGAAAGCCCAGCTTTTCTTCAATGAAATTGGCTATATTAGGCAGCGCATCGCGCACCTGATGGTAAAGTTCTCTGTCTTTTCCCCGTAAAATCCAGAAGTTTTCGAGGAGGATTTCCAGTTCTTCCAAAGGTATCACCCCGCGCTTTCAAACTCTATGATGAAAGCCGGCATATATATGTTGCCGTCGACGGACCTCATCCAAATCCTTTCCCCGTTTTCGGGGAAAAGCACCCTGTATGCTATACCGTCTTCCGTTCTACCCGTGTTTCCTTTAGTGCCCATGGCCTTTCCTATCCATCTAAGAAGCGTTGTTCTGACAAAGGGAGCAACTTCCGGCAACTCTCTCAGATCTATCCTGCCGTTTTTTATATAACTTCTTATGACATCCCGCTCCCTTTCCTGGTCTTTCAAATGTTCGTTCAATATTTTCAGCCTTTCTGCGCTAGTATCCCGAATGGGGCTCCTGGCAGTGCCATCGCCGTAACTTCTCGTCTTCGGCTTTATCACGATAAAGCCGGGCCTTTCTTCCCATACGCTGCTCGTTATGCTGTCTGTAGCCCGTTCAAAATCGCCTACCAGATGGCGAGTATTAAAGCAGCCGAAAACAACAGCCGAGAGCCTGTGGGCTTCTCTTAAATCTGGGCACTTTGCGAACATCAGCGCCAGTTTCATATAATCGTTCTTACGGCTCGCTGCCCTGCTCTGGCTTTCAGCGATCCTCGCGGCATAGCGGGTTATCCTCCTAATTATTTCGTTAGTGACGTTTAAAAGCCTCTGGGCTTCGCTTTCTCCACCCCCGTATCCCAGAAACCATCCAGCGATATTTTCCCAGCGGTTCAGCACGCTTTCCCTTATTTCATCTCGGCTGGGTATTACATCCAGTCTCGGTATGCTCAGCTCATACTCCACTACTCTGTCAAGGGCAGAACTCAAATCGCTTTTTTCAAGGTTTCTTAAGAAATCTTCGATGGCCGGGCAAAAATGTTGGAGGTCCTTTATAAAGTCCCTTAAGTATTTGACCATCTTGTCTTTATAGATTAAAAAAGCTTCGGTTCTCATGAGCTCATCAGCCCTGGCACTGTGAAGCCCGGCGATGTAGTCGGTGGCATTGTGGTAGATGCTTTCAAAATATCCGTTCAGTTCCTGCCACCACCGGCTTATATAAGCCTGATCCTCGCTCTTTGCTACTTCCGTGATTTTCGTTATACTGGTAAATACCCTGGCAAAAAGTGAGGGCTCCAACGATCCGCCATATCCCACCATGCTTTCGAGCTTTATAGCCACCCTCTCCAGCTCAATGGAATACGGTGTGAGCTGGTAGCGAAATTTTTTATTTCTAAACTCTTCCAGCGTCGCAGCCTTGCCGGTATCCTGTGTGGCTATTAAATTTTTCCACTGAACCAGGGTGTTCAAATCCTGCTCGCACTTTTCCATAGTATAGTCGAAAAAAGCCTCTACTTTTTTAAGGTAATTAAAAACGTCTTCTTTGTAAAGGAAATAGCGAAGGCGCTGGTGCTGCTCATAAAAATACCTCATGATCACCCGGTATCTCGAGGCGTTGTCCGCCGTCAAATACCTGGCTTCATCGAGAGGTTTCAACAATTCTGGTTTTACGTTCATATTGATCACCGCGATCTTTCTAATTACCGGCCTTTAAATAAAGTTTATCATTTGATAAACGGGAATTCAACACACATTAATTGATAATACATATTAGGGGAAAAATAAAACTGAGGTGAAAGACTATGGATCTCTTTATCCCCAAAAGGGCTTATTTTGAACGCGAGGCCCTTGACTACCCCCTGGGAAGGCAGATATATTACAAAATGCAGGAACTCGGCGTCGACATTTACTTCATAGGGTCCCATAACAGGGTTACCGGCATACCCGGAAAGAATCCCCAGGAAGCTTATTTCGAAGCCAAGAGGACCCTGGTCGTCGGCATCCGGCGCAGCCCGGAATTCCAAAGCTGCAAGCCTTCCGCCCACTACCAGCTTCCTCTGGTTACCAGCTGCATAGGCGAGTGCGAGTACTGCTACCTCAATACGACCCTGGGGAAAAAGCCTTACATCAGGGTTTACGTAAATATTGACGAAATACTGGACCGGGCGAAAGAGTACATTGAAAAAAGGCTGCCGGACACCACCATTTTCGAGGGCTCGGCCACTTCGGATCCGCTCCCGGTGGAACCGTATACCGGTGCTCTCAAAAAGACCATCGAGTTTTTCGGAAAACAGGAAAAGGGCCTTTTTCGGTTCGTTACAAAGTTCACCAATGTGGGTTCACTTCTGAATGCAGAGCACTGCGGCAGGACCACCTTCCGGTTCAGCATCAATTCCGAAAGTGTCATAAAAAATTTCGAGCACAGGACCCCGCCTCTGGAAGAAAGGATCGACGCCGCTTCGAAAGTCGCCATGGCGGAATATCCGCTGGGCTTCATAATAGGCCCCATCTTCCACTATCCCGGCTGGAAACAGGAATACGGCGAATTGCTGGAAAAACTCAAAAAGGAGCTTTCCGGCCGGGTAAAAAATCCGCCGGAGTTCGAACTCATAACCCACCGCTTCACCGCCAGGGCAAAGAAAAACATCCTGGATGTGTTCCCCAAGACTAAGGTACCGCTCGACGAAAGGGAACGGGTATTTAAGTTCGGCCAGTTCGGCTACGGCAAGTACGTATATCCGCCCGATAAAATGGAGGAGTTAAAGGAGTTTTTCGAAGAAAAAATCCGGGAATGCTTCCCGGATGCTAGGGTTCTATACTTTGTATGAGTTCATCGATTTCGTCGTTGAAGGAGAGAATTATCCTCTTGGCCTTTACCCTTTCGAGGGAATTAAGTTCATTTTCAAGTTTTTGTATATCTTCATCGGAGCCGCAAAGCTGGAGTATAATGAGGCCTTCGTTGGAACAGTTTTTCTCATCTACATCGTGAAGCCCCAGGCGAACTCTGATATTGCACCCGTATTTTGTAAGTATCTCCTGCACCTTAGGGGCCGACTGGGTCCGGTTGTCTTGCAAAATAGCCATTATGGTTTTACAATTCATGAATAATCCCACCCGTCATAATGTTTATTATTGGCTTATCTTCCCAGCCATTTAATATTTTTTTACCTTTCAGCCCCTAATATGCATCCGGCCGCCGGTCCTCAAATACGGGTATATATCCCCTCACCTGATCGACGACGGAAAGATCAATAGTTGTTTCAAAAACGCCTTCCCTTTCATCACCTTCCAGCAGTACTTCCCCCCACGGGTTCACAACAAGGGACATGCCCGGGAACACGGCATCGCCCTGGTTCCCCACCCTGTTGACGCCCACCACGTAAAATTGATTCTCTATAGCCCTTACAATATTCAGGAGCTTCCAGTGCATGTGCCTGGGTTTGGGCCACTGGGCCGGCACGAAAAGAATTCTGGCCCCTAGCAGCGCTATTTTCCGTATGAATTCCGGGAACCTGATGTCATAGCATATAGCAAGGCCGCAAGTTATGCCGTCCAAGTCGAAGGTGACGGCCCCTGCACCCGGCGCCAGATACTTTTCCTCGTCCATGAGCCTGAACCTGTGAACCTTATCGTACCGGGCGACAACTTCCCCGCTCCTGTTGATGACGTAAGCCGTGTTGTACACCCGTGGCTCTTCCGCTGGTGAGTCAATCCTGAAATCAGCTATCGAACCCGCCACTATGTTTATGCCGTTCTCCGCTGCCACTCTTTTGAGCCACTCCACAGTGGGCCTACCGTCCCTGTCGGCTATGTTAGAGAGTCTTTCCAGGGCATAACCGGTGTTCCACATTTCCGGTAGTACAACTACATCGGGCTTTACCCTTGGTTTCAAAGCCTCCCGCAACAGCCCTTCCAACTTCCGGCGGTTTTCCTCCGGGTCACCATGAACTACATCCATCTGAATAAGGCTCAACTTAAGCATAATAGATCTCCTTTCGTAAAAATTACCGAAAAATACAAAGCCCCGGTGTATGGGGGCTTGTCAGGTTGAAAGCAACTACAAGAGGGCTTTTATTTTATCTATTGCGTCCTTTATGGCAAGAAACAGCGGTTTTTTTTCGATGCCGAGGACCGTGATGTCTTCGTTGTCTATGATGGGTATGAGGATTTTTCTGGCGCTGCAGGATGCTATGGCCTCCGCGATCTTTGGGGTTATCTCACCCATCATGCAATTGGGAATAACTATACCCAGGGAGCCGACTATAACGTCGACTTTCTTTACGTTGTATAAAATGGCGTTTTCCCCGGTGGCACCCTTGTTGGCTTTTTCCTTCATCATGTTTGAAGTGGCGGTGGAATTGGTCCCCAGTGCGTATATTTTTATGTCCTGGGGTAGATCCTGCCGCAGCAGGGCTATAATCTGGCTGCCTATGCCCCCTCCCATCCCATCTACAACCGCAATTATCATTTTTTATCTTTCCTGCTTTCCAGTATTATTTTGTGTTCCAGAAGTTTTACTTCTTTGATTACCGCATCTAGGATTTTTTGCTCCCCCAGAAGGCTGTACATGAACACCCTGCCATCCTGTGGTTCTATATAAACCACATTTTCCATTATCTCTCTTTCTTTTCCGTTTTCAAGCAGGTAAACCTTCGACTCGCACATAATACGCACCCCTCATATGTATTTCTTCGCTTCCAGGAGAAAGTCGCTGGCCGCCTTCAAGGCGTCAGCCGCTCTTGTTATCATTTTGGAGACTTCGCCTTTCCCCAGCTTTTCTGATTTTTCGGCCCACTGCCGGAAATTTTCTTCATGGGATCGATTGTGCTCTATCCAGTGGGCAAGTAAGATCCGCAGGGTTTCGATATCTTTGTTTTTTTCATCATTGCTGGTGGTTTGATGACCATCGCCCATATTAAAAACCCCCCGCTATATTTTCTACTTTTATTTTAAAACACAAGCCACTTTTTGCAAGTGACCTTTCAGGGTAATTTAAC
Organism: Thermosediminibacter litoriperuensis; assembly: GCF_008124715.1. Classification (GTDB taxonomy): domain Bacteria; phylum Bacillota; class Thermosediminibacteria; order Thermosediminibacterales; family Thermosediminibacteraceae; genus Thermosediminibacter; species Thermosediminibacter litoriperuensis. The sequence continues at coordinate 109,012 of NZ_VNHO01000004.1, forward strand.
CGATTAATTTACATTTAACCACAACGGAGGTTTTAAGGTAATTTGGATAATATCCTGGTCCAACCATAGGTAAACACCAGCGTCAGCAAGGTGCCGACTATGCCCGCCAGTGCTGTGGACACCTTTTCGCTGTGTATAACGGTGATTGTGTAGTCAGGCATGGGTGAAAACCGGACTGCCGGCAATTGACCGTTCTCGGAAAAGGCCAGGTCCTCCGCAACCCTTTCAAGGCCGTCCGGATGAGGTGATGCAAAAGGTGACAGAAAGGCCGCGACAATCAGCGCTGCCACAAGTATTATCCCCCATCTCTTCAATTGACTCCACCTCCAGCGTCAGGATTCATAGAGACTTTTGCCTTTAAGTTCAATACCCTGCCCACGTAGGCCACCGCCGCACAGGTTATAAGCCCCTCGCCGATTCCTATGACGGCGTGGACGATCATCATCGGAGTCAGCACCGCACCGAGGCGAACGGTTCCCGACAGGGCCAGTTCCGCGCTTGTCAGAAACGCCGCCGCCATAACGGAAAACCAAGCCGAAAGGAACGTGGCCGCAGTACCACTTCCCGCAAAGTTAAACTTTCTCACGGCATTATAAACAAACTGGGCCACAAAGGGCGCCGCCACGGCTATGTTGAGAATGTTGGCACCAAGGGCAGTCAGACCCCCATCCTGGAAAAACAGGCACTGAACTATAAGCACTGTGGTCAAGATGAGGCCCGCACTGTAAGGCCCAACCAGTACGGCGGCCAGAGCCGCCCCCAGCAGGTGGCCGGAGGTTCCCGCCATCACCGGAAAATTCACCATTTGAGCGGCAAAAATGAATGCAGCCATCACCCCCAGCGCCGGCAGCTCCCTCTCGTTCAACTCTTCTTTCACTTTTGCCATATTATGCTTCAGCGCAAAGGCGCTGGCGGCTGCGGTGGCAACCACGGTTTTGGCATCGAGAAATCCATCGGGTATGTGCATTAAAAACACCCTTCCTTTTACTCTTTATTATGTAATAAAAAAGCCATGACGGACCCCGGCGGATTCATCCACCAAAGACCTTCATGGCAGGGTTAACGTATCTTCATGATACTTCCCGTAAATTTTTCAATTATTACTGGATTATATTATAAGGTATTATTATATTTTTGTCAATTTTAAAATAACCTGATTTTAGTGTACAGGGGGTGAGGAGTTCTTCAGAAATCTTCTGATGCACTCTGCGGCTTCGTCGATATTCCTTGGAGCTTTCTCCAGCCGTATTTCGGGTATCTTTTGAAAAAACCTGACTATTGTAGGATATTCCAGCCCGGACCGGTTTATTACTTCCTCCCGGGAAAGAACTTCGGGCCCTCCCTGGGCCTGGACCGCCCCGTCCTTTATGACCACCACCTCATCGGCCCATTCATAGGCAAAATCCACATCATGGGTGGCAACTATGACAGTCCTGCCTTCACGGTTTTCCCTCTCTAGAATCCCGGAGAGGTCCGCCTTACTGGCAGGGTCAAGAAAGGCATGGGGTTCATCCAGTACCAGAATCTCAGGTTTCACCGCCAGGACACCCGCTATGGCCACCCTTTTCCTCTGGCCGTAACTTAAATGAAACGGCATTCTTTGGGCAAATTCCTCCATTCTCACAGCCTTCAGTGCCTCATCCACCCGATTTTTGATCTCGTCCTGGGACAAGCCGAAATTTGCCGGCCCGAAGGCGACGTCATCCCACACGGTCGGAGAAAAAACCTGGTCGTCGGGGTCCTGGGACACAAGACCTACCATTTTTCTCACACGTTTTTCGTTTTTTCGGTTGACCTCCACACCCAAAATTTTGACCGTGCCCTGCTGGGGCAGGTAGATACCGTTTAAATGCAGGAGCAGAGTGGACTTACCTGCGCCGTTGGGCCCCAGAATGGCGGTTTTTGAGCCCTTTTTTATCTTCAGAGTAACGCCCCTTAACGCCACGGTGCCGTCCCTGTGGCGGAAAGCAAGGTCACGTATCTCTACCGCGTAATCCACGACACCGCCCCCAGTTCCGCAATTTTAAAAGCCAGCGGCACGGCAACCACGGCCGCCCCCACCAGCAAATCTTTTTTCCCCGGCTTTTCGGGAATTTGCACTAACCTTATATCGCCGCTGTAGCCCCTTGACAGCATGGCAGAATATACCCTTTCGCTTCTTTCAAAGGAACGCAGGAATAAAACGGCCACCGTCTGCCCTATCACCTTCATGGCGTTCGTATGCCAGAAATTTTTACCCCCGGCATAGCCTCTTGCCTTTCTTGCTATCATCATCCTGGAAAGTTCGTCGGTCAGAATATCAGCATACCTGACGGTAAAGCCAACAAGATTTACCAGCACATCGGGGACATGCAGGGCCCTCATGGAAAAAAGCAGATCCCGGAACGTCATACTTGAAATGGCGGTGTTGAGCACTAAAATGGCACATAAGGCCCTTAAAAACAGCACAGCGCCCCTTCCGTATTGCTGATTCGCATAAAAATTAATAAAAATCAGCGCGGCGTTCATGACGCCTACAAATAAAACCGGCCAGATGATGCGGCGCAGGGCATTCAAAACCGGAAACCCCAGAATGCAGAGCAATATCAAATACAACAAAAAACAGGCAACCAGATACTCCCAGGTATGAATAGTCGTAACAACAGCAACGTAAAGAACCGCCGAAATCAATTTTACACGGCCATCCAGCCTTTGAAAAAGATTGCCTTTTTGCTCTTCTAATTCAAATGCATTATTCAAATCTTACACCCCTGACGGAAACTAGCCGCGTATAAAAAAGTAAAACGGAGTATTCTGCTTAAGTGGAGTTTCCTAATCTATTATATAATAAAATCAGTTTCACGCAACCCCGCAAGGTAACTCGAAAGACTCGCTTGTCTTGAGGATCAATTTAGACCTCACCGCCGGAACGGTCAAGGGATAGCAAAAAAAGCCATAGCGCGGGCTATGGCTTTCAGCTCATACGCAGGTATTTTTTCAACTTGCTCAAAGCCCTGTTCTTTATCTTATTTACCGCCGGCTGGGATATTCCCAGTCTTTCGGCTACTTCTTTCTCGGTGGCACCTTCAAAGACCGTCGCCATTATGACTTTTTGCTGTCTTGCTGTTAGCAGCATCAGGGCTTCTCTGACGAATATCCTGTCTTCCACCCGGGACAGTACATCTATTCCGTCAGCTAGGGTATCTATCAATTCCGGAGATTCACCATCGGCATCCCTGCCCACCCTGTTGTTTAAAATCAGGAGCTCGTGTTGTTTCAGTTTTTTCTGCTTCAAGTAAAGCCTTATCGCTTCTCTTTTAAGGCCCTTTAAAAACCAGGCCGCAATCCTAGCATCTTCGGGGTCGAGTTCGTAGAATTCGGGGATACTGACCATACACATTCACCTCCCCGGCTTATTTCCCTACCATATAAAGAGAGGACATGAAGCCGTATTATAACCCCCTGCCAAAATTATTCTTGCTTTTTTATATCGTTTTTCTCTCTCAGACCGGCCAAATAGCGATTCAGTTCTTCCCTGCCCCAGTTGGTATCAGGCTGGTAGCGCTTCACCGCCTTGACAATCCACTCCACCAGGTTGGAATACATTTCTCCGTTACCCACCCTGCGCGTGTATTTTTTAACTATGGGCACAAACCTTTCAACTAGCTGGACAAGGGCCTCCTCATCACCGTCTTTTGCCCTATATATTAATTCCCTAAGCTTTGGTTTCATTCCCATACCAAAACAGTGCCCCCCTTCCTGAGTCTATATCGAAAACAAAAAAGACCCGCCACCGAAAAAGAGAGCGAGCCAGACCGTTTTGGTCAGCGGCAACCAGGCTGTCATAGTGCAAAAGCACCTTAGACCCTATGGCTTTGCGCCCCCACCTTTCGGTGAGTTTGCCCTTTTCGCTGTTTATGTATTTTCTCTTTTTAAATATTTTTACAATATATATTTCTACAAATTCCTTTATTTTCCTGCTGATATATTCATAACCGTAAATTTTTTATCTCCCATTTCCTAAAAAGGGACATAACAAAGCGGGATATTTCCCGCACTTTTGAGTAGAGTCAGCATTTTTAAAAAAGTCTTTTCCATGAAAGCCCGCCATCGCCGGTACGAAGCACTCTCGTTCCTATTTGTGTGGTAATGGAGCTCGGTCCAACAAAAAAGTTAAAAAAAAAGACGGTTTAATAGGCTTTACTTGGGAACTAATCCTTTTCAAGACCTATTAACCGTCTTTTATTTCTTACTTTATTTTACTTTAAATATAATTATTACCTGGCAGCCTTAGCAGCTTCCACGATTGCCTTTACATAACCGTGGGTATCAACTAAGGTTGCACCGGTTACCGCATCCACCATATTTTCCGGGGTTGTTTGTGCAAGTTTTGCCTCTAATTCGCTGATGGTCTTCCCTTTTACGTAATTTACAATTGCTGCGAAGTTCTTATCTATGGGAATCGTAGAACCGGCCTTTGTCTTCATATTATTGCTGTAGTATTCCGCATTGGTTAGCTTCGATCCCAATACATACCCTTCAGGATAACTCTTGCCGAATTCCTGATCGGAATTGGGCACTCCCTTTGCCACATCTTTGGGCATGAACTGGTAGTCATCTATATACGCAGCAACTATTTTGTCCCCCGCCACCGCAGCTATCGCAACCGTAAAGCACTTGGTGCCGTGAGCCGCATAGTCAACCTTCCCTATCTTTACCGCAACTTTTTCACTTTGTGGCACCTGCTGCTGTGTTGGCTGTGCGGGTTTTGTAGCTGCCGTTTGAGCAGGAGCCGGGTTAAGTTTTGCAAGGGTTTTCGGACCTACTATTCCGTCTACCTTAAGGCCGTTTTTCCTTTGGAAGTCCTTTACCGCCGCTAAAGTCTTGGGCCCAAATATTCCATCCACCTTAAGCTTATACCCGCGCTGATTAAGCAGGGTTTGGAGGAATTTTACATCCTCACCATAGGAGCCCAAGGCAAGTAAGCGTTTAATACTATTTACGCTGGAGGTCGTTGTAACGGTAGTTGATTTTTTAACAGTGGTTTGCGTTTGGGTGGATTTGGTAGTCGTTGCCGGTGTCGTTGTGGTTTGTTTTTGGGTTGAGGTATTTTCCGAATTTGTTGCCGCCGAAACGGCATCTACCTTAAAAAATTTGACGCTTTGAACCGGTGCTATGATGGAAAGAGTAAGTGCAACGATCAATGAAAAGGCCACGAGATATACTTTTTTGTTCATACAATACCCCCTTTTAATAAATTATTTTAGTTAATGCAACCCTCAAAATCGAGGGGTTGCATCCTGGAAATAATATGTTCAAATAATCACTTTTACCAATATTATAATATACAAAAGTATAAATTTCAACAAATTTTAAAATGATATGTTATCCCTCTGTGATATTGTCAGGGTGAAATCCATCTGAGAAAATGTAAGCATGAGCGGGGAGATGATTGTTTTGTCACAGGTTGCTGCCGGAGCGGGCTGTAAGGCGAGCACTACACCAGTTCGCAAACCCGCTCACCTGATATTTTCATTGGCGCTTGACATTTCCGAAAAGGGACATAAAAATAGCGGGATATCATCATATCCCGTAGCTTTAGCATTATCGTAATTCTAGGTTATACCAGCTCCTGATCCTCTCCCATCTCTTCTCCGCCACCGTCCAGTCGACGTTTCGCATGAACGCCCTGATGTAATCGGCTTTTCTCGTGCCGTAATCTATAAAGTAAGCGTGTTCGTACACGTCGAGCACCAGTACCGCCATGGTATTCTGAACGACGCCGTGGTCGTGGGCGTCCAGCAGGTAATTGTGAAGCCTGCAGTCGCGCGGGTCGTAGACCAGCACCGCCCAGCCCCTGGCGGAGATCCCTGTAGCCGTAAAATCCTCAAGCCAGCTCTGATAGGAACCGAAATCCTTCTCCAACCGCCTCATCAGGTCTCCCCGGGGCATTCCGCCGGGGCCTCCCAGGTTCTCGAAGTAAAGCTCGTGCAGTATGACCCCGTCTATCGCGTAAGTTTCCCCCTTTTTCAGGCCTCGGAACTCACTGTAAGTGGCGTTCGCCTTCTGGCGGTCGGCCGCAGGAAGCAGGGAACGAATCTCGTTCACTTTGTTCACGTAACCTTTATAAAGGACTTCAAAGTGTTCCAGAATCTGGCACTCGGAAAAGCCCGGCATCATCAAAAGCCTCGGGTTCAAAGGTATGGGGATGATTTTACCTTCGTAAGTCTTCATATCCCTCGCCTCCGGATGAATTGTTGGTCCTTATACATAATATTCGGCGAGGACTTTTCTTGAACCAGGATTATAAACATCCGCTCTTTAGCTCCATCAACTTATGCCGATCTTTTTATATTCCTATTCTACAACTATATTATATATCCTACCGGGCACGTAAACTTCCTTAATGATAGAATTGCCTTTAATGTTTCTACTTATCATTTCATTTTCCATTGCCTTTCCCCTAACGGTTTCCTTTGAAGCATCGGCAGGCACAGTTACTTTTCCCCTTACCTTCCCGTTTACCTGTACCGGTATTTCGATTACGGTATCAATCATTTTACTTTCATCCCATTTCGGCCATTTCTGTTCGCAAATCATTCCGCCGAAGTTTAAAATATTCCAAAGTTCTTCGGTTATATGAGGTGCAACAGGGTTTAATAGTATAAGAAAAGTTTTAAATTCCGGCTTATTTACTCTTCCCAAGTCACAGAACTCATTGACAAGGGACATCAACGACGCTATAGCTGTGTTAAATTTCAGGTTTTCGTAATCTTCACTTACCTTTTTTATAGTTTTATGGATACTGGTTTCGAGTTCTTTTGAATATTCATCTCCGTCAACTAAAAGGCTTTGAAGTTTCCATACGCGTTCTAAAAACCTTCTGCAGCCCTTAACTCCCTCTTGAGACCAGGGAACACTCTTTTCAAAATCCCCTATAAACATCTCGTATAATCTTAAAGTATCTGCACCAAATTCTTCAATCAGTTCATCCGGATTTACCACATTTCCTCTTGACTTAGACATCTTTTCGTTGTTTTCCCCCAAAATCATTCCGTGGGAGGTTCTCTTCTTATACGGTTCGGGAGTGGGAACTACTCCTATATCATACAAGAACTTATGCCAAAACCTTGAATAAAGCAGATGAAGCGTTGTATGCTCCATACCGCCGTTATACCAGTCTACCGGTAACCAGTAATTCAGTACTTCTTTGCCTGCCAGTTCGTTATCGTTATGGGGATCGGTGTATCTTAAATAGTACCACGATGATCCGGCCCATTGGGGCATTGTATCTGTTTCTCTTTCAGCTTTTCCTCCGCACTTTGGACAGGTAGTTTCTACCCATTCTCTAATATTGGCGAGGGGCGATTCCCCCGTATCGGTAGGTTCATAGCTTTCAACTTCGGGCAGTGTAACAGGCAACTGATCCTCCGGCACGGGAACCCATCCGCATTTTTCACAGTGAACCAGTGGTATCGGCTCTCCCCAGTACCTCTGGCGTGAAAATACCCAATCCCTGAGTTTGTAATTGACTTTTCTTCTTCCGATCCCCTTTTCTTCAAGCCACCTGCTTATTTTCTCCTTGGCATCTTTTACATTCAGTCCGTTTAAAAAATTAGAATTAACCATTATTCCTGATTCAATATCCGTATAGGCTTCCTTTTCAACATCTCCACCTTTAACAACTTCGATTACCGGCAGGTTAAACTTTTTTGCAAACTCCCAGTCCCTGGTATCGTGTGCCGGAACGGCCATTATCGCCCCCGTCCCGTATGTCATCAGTACATAATCCGATACCCAAACGGGTATTTCCCTTCCATTTACAGGATTTATAGCCGCAATTCCTTTCAACTCTACTCCCGTTTTTTCCTTCGAAAGTTCCAGTTCTTTCAAAATCCGATTTTTTACTTGCAGCTTCTTTATAAGCATTCACTTCATCAATATTGATTATTCTATGACTCAGTTTTTCTATCAGCGGATGCTCGGGTGCGACAACCATGTAGGTGACTCCGAATAACGTATCGGGCCGGGTTGTAAATACCTTTAACACTTCATCTTCTCCTGATATTTTAAAATCCACTTCCATTCCTTCAGAGCGTCCAATCCAGTTTATCTGCTGAATCTTTACCTTTTCTATATAATCAACGGTGTCAAGATCCTTTATTAATCTGTCCGCATATTCCGTAATTTTTAACATCCACTGATTCTTTTTCTTTTTCACCACTTCTCCGCAGCACCGCTCGCACTTCCCGTTTAGGACCTCTTCATTTGCGAGACCTACTTTACAGTCAACGCACCAGTTTATGGGAAATTCTTTCTTATACGCAAGGCCCTTTTCAAATAATTTTAAAAATATCCATTGGGTCCATTTGTAATATGATGGGTCTGTGGTATTTATCTCCCTCGACCAGTCGAAGGAAAGGCCTAATGATTTTATTTGAGCCTTGAATCTTTCCACATTTCTTTCAGTAACAACTTTAGGATGGATTTTGTTTTTTATTGCATAGTTTTCGGTTGGAAGTCCAAAAGCATCCCAACCTATGGCATAAAGAACATTATATCCTTCCATTCTTCTTTTTCTTGCAACTATGTCTAAGGCCGTATAAGGTCTTACGTGCCCGACATGCAAACCTTCTCCCGAAGGATATGGAAATTCTATGAGCGGATAATATTTAGGTTTTGAAGTATCATCGCTTGCCCTAAAAACACCTTTTTCCTCCCATATCTTCTGCCATTTTTTCTCTATCTCTTTTGGATTATAACCCTTCACTTTCTACTCACCCTCCATATTTCGTAAAAATTAAAAGGGCCTTCCATCCCATTAGAGACGGAACGCCCGCGGTACCACTCTAGTTGACAGTAAAATTTACTGTCCCCTCGATAAGATAACGGATTAACCGGTTAAGGCTACTGGTATTTCACCTTAACAGCTCCGGGACGAGTTCGGTTATAGATTGTCACTGCCTTCTACCAAAACGGCAGCTCTCTGGAAACAATTATAACCTACTACTTCCCTTCATAGCATAATAAATTATTAAAAAATATTCCCAATAGTTTTAGTAAATATTATATATAGTGATACCAAATATTGCAATAGTTTACCGCTAAAAATTTTTTTTAGAACTGTAGGCGGAAATCAAGGCTTTATCACAAACAAGAAAAACAAAGCCTCAAAATTTGCAAAAATTAAAACCCCGCCAAGTAATCGGGGTCTTTCGAAGTTAGTTCCTTTCCAGAGGTCTTATTATCCATTCTTTTATATCTTCCTCATTTATTGATCCATCAACTATTGCAAATCCTAATTCTACTAATTCTTTTTGCGTATAGCTTAAATTGACTCCATTTAGTCTTAAAAGTATAAGCATTACGGCTATACCTATCCTCTTATTACCATCGACGAATCCGTGGTTCCTAATAAGGGCAAAAGATCTTTATACAGTTCTTTCCTTCAAACGTAACAAAAGCCTTATTTATCGCACTTTCTATTGATCTTATATCCCTTATACCACTAAGGCCGCCTATTTTTTCTATTATTTTTTTATGAAATAATATAACATCCTCCAAAGTAACCCATCTAATCAGTAAAGCTCCTTAAATGCCTGCCTATTTTCTTCAATAATAGAATCCATCAGCGTTTCTAATTCTTTCTTATCCTTCGTCTTTAAAAACTCAATAAAGTCTATTACTTCTTTCTTTCTTCTGTAAGTTCATTAAACTCTATTAAGAACTTTTCCGCTAAATTCATAAAATCACCTTGCCTTCATGAAAATCCATCCGTTCTGTATAAATAATTATACTCTAATTTTCTATAAAGTTAAGTCCATATAATTGTGTAAAAAGGGAGTTTTAAAAAAGGGTTGAGCCACCCTCACCCCTCTGGTTAGAATTAAATTGTCAACCCAA
>NZ_VNHO01000005.1 GCF_008124715.1 Thermosediminibacter litoriperuensis
TTGTGGACGTCCTCCTTTACCGTCCCCAACACTATCTTTCCAACCTTTTGCACATCCTGCTGTTTTATCTTGGGCAATGTGAATTCCATTATGCCTTTGAAAATTTCTCCGCCAAGGATAAGTTCAGAAAGGAAGTATTCCCCTTTTTCAAACCTGCTGCCTATTTCTCCCATCGCGTCCCTGCATACTTCCAACAACTTCTGGGCGTCCCCTCCACCTTCCAAATACTCCTTCGCCTTTTTTACCGCCTCTTCTTCTTCCATTTCTACTATTTTTTGAAAAATTTCGTCTAACATTTTTTTAGGCCTCCTTTTTATTTTTAATTACAATTTTATAGAAAATTATACTTTTTATTAATTTTATCAACAATAATATTGCGTCCCGTTCTCCTTTTATTAATAATATTTATTTGTAAAATTATTCTTTTTATTTTTTCCGCCATTATTCTGATTTTTTAAAAAATAGTACTTTGAGGAAAGGACTTCAACCTTTAAGCATTTATCCCTTTATGCTTACCTTATAATCCTTTCTCCCCTCAGCAAAGTAAGCACGGGAATACATAAAAGGTATAACAACAGCTCCGCCGACTATATTCCCCAAAGTAACGGGAATAAGATTGTTTAAGAAAATCTGTGCCCAGCTTATATCCATTCCTCCGAATTTAGCTAAGGGCATGAAAAACATATTGGCGACACTGTGTTCGTAACCCGACAGTACGAAGAGCATTATAGGAAACCAGCAGGAGAATATTTTTGAAATTATATCCAAAGATGCCGTTGCCATCAACACCGCTAAAACCACTAATATATTGCAGAGTATCCCTCTTATGAAAGGCACCACGGGATCTTGGAAAATTTTATTTTGGGCAATTGAAAAAGTTAAATTTAACACATCACCTTGCAGCAGACCGCTTTTAGAAACTAAAAAAGCAAGAGTCACCGATCCCAAAAAATTAGCAAAATACACGGTACCCCAATTTCTCAAAAGAGCACTTACCGTAATTTCTCTTTTCAGCACCGCAAACACCATCAAGTTGTTGCCCGTAAAAAGTTCCGCGCCGCAAATTATAACAAGCATTAGTCCTACGGGGAATACCATTGCTCCAACAAATTTCATTAACCCTGCATCAATGTTTTTGATGGTCTGCATAATTGTAATGCTGGCAAATCCCCCAAATCCTATATAAACTCCTGCAAAAATACCTAAAAACAGCATCTGTTCAAAAGATAATCCTGCTTTTTTAACCCCATTGGATATGGTTAGATCGATAGTTTCTTGTGGTGATAAAAATCTTTTCTCCACACTCAAAACCCTTTCTTTAATAACATGTATATACATCTTATTTTGTAATATACTATACTTCCCGTTATTTGTCAATATTTTTCAATAATTATGAGCAGGAAAACGGTCGTTTTGTCAAGGCGGAATTAACTTGTATCTATATCTAAAACCAGTTCTGGTTGCCAAATTACTACCAGCCAGGCGGCTCTCCCCCTCCTCCTTGGAAACAAAGACAGAATACTCGCCGCCTCAACGGCAGCAGGACCGGCTCTAGAAGGAGCCGGTATACGGTTTGGTATGCGAGGAGCCACCGAGGCCGTAAAAAGGGCAACTCTTCAAAACGGAAACGTCACCGTTAAAGTAATAGAGGCGGGAAACCGCTCGGTATGTGGTTCCGGATTGATCGACGCCGTAGCGGAAATGCTGAGAGTGGGTATTATCAGAGAGAATGGAAAACTGCTGAATAAAGAAGAATATCTTCACACGTGCCCTGCGGAATACAGAGGACTGGTAGACCGGTTAGAAACAAAAAACGATATGAATTGCTTCGTTCTCGTTCCTGAAGAACAGTCTCAAAACGGTCAAAAGATATATATGTAGCAGGGGCTGGAGTTCAGCTTTTCATGTTGTCAAAAGAAATTCGTAACCGGCGATCTTCGAAGAAAAGTAACGCATATAGAGTTAGCTTCAAATCCACATTTCCAAAATGAGTACCTTAAAAATTTGAATTTCTCAAAGTGTAATAATTTATATCGTTAGAACTATCTTTCACCCGGTTTGTCAAGTTTCGGCCTCGTTTTTGTATTTTTCACATATTTTACTATCTGAAAAATAAGATTCGGCATACAGCTTGCAGTAATCCCCTCTAAAATACGTTATTCCCATTCCGATCGGCTTTCCTTCTCTATTATAGAGTTTCTGTTCTACCACCATTAAAGGCAACTCGTTATATATATTGAGATACTTTTTCGTTTCCTCGTCAGGCATTTGAGTATAAATTATCAGCTCTTTTTTTATCGCAAAAAGGGAAGTGCTTTTTGCAACCATCTCCGGAAAAGTAGCATACCGTATCTCTTTTTCGACAATCGGCATTCCCTTACAATAAGGCAGGTATTTTACGTCATAGGCTACAGGTTCTCCCCCGGTAAAAAAGAGCCTCCGGATTACAATTACCTTCCTATTCCTGGTGATCTGCAAACTATTTATTAATTTATAGTTGGGCAAAATTATATTGACTTCCAAAAGTTTTGTTTTGTCCACACTGTTGATAAAATTTTTCATTTCATTGTAATACAGTGTATATGTATCATTATCCGGCTCCCGAACAAAGTTTCCTTTCCCGGGGATAGAATATATATAACCTTCATTGGCAAGCAATGCCAACCCTCTCCTGACCGTCATACGGCTGGCTTTATATGCCCTGCATAAAGCATTTTCGGAATAGATAGCATCTCCCGGCTTAAGTTCGCCTTTATTTATTTTTTCTTTAATATCTTCGGCAATTCTAAGATAGATAGGCAATCGCATATTTATCCCACCGTACTCCATCATATTTTGCCAAGCATTTGTTTACACAATTTGACACCAGCAGAAGCATCATTGGCGTAACAATCAGCACCTATATAATCGCAGGCTTCCTTCGTTAAATGACTTCCACCTAAAATAATCTTAACATCGTTTCTTACTCCCGCATCAACCAATGTATCAACAATCTCCTTCATCGAGTCTATTGTAGACGTTAGAACACCGCTTAATCCTACAATGTCGGGTTTATATTTAATGACGCCTTGTGCGAACACCTCTTTTGATACATCGACCCCGAGGTCGACGGCCTCAAAACCGTTCACCTCCATCAAGCCTTTAAAGATGTCTTTCCCAATATCGTGCAAATCGCCCTTAACCGTTCCCACTATCACCCTTCCCAATATTTTACTATTCCTTCTACGAAATTGTACTTTCATTTCTTCCAATTCCAAAACCTCTTTGAAAATAAGACCGGCCATGATTAAATCAGCTATAAAATATTTTTGATCTTCATATAATTTCCCTACCCTTTTTACGCCTTCTTTTATCAAATCCAGCAAAAACAGCGGCTCCATTCCTGCCTTCAGCGCTTTGCTTGCCAATCGAATTACTTTCTCTTCATCCAATTCTTCTACAGACTTTATTATCAGGTCTTCTACAGTTATAAGATTCTTCATTAAGCCCCCTCCTTGTATAATTATATACTTTAAATTTACGTTCTTCAATTCCGGCGCAGAATTAAGTGCGTATAATTGTGCAAAAAGAAAATTTTAAAAAGATTGAGCCACTCCCCGCCCTCTGACAAAACTAGACCTAACTGGAGGGATGAGAAATGGCTCTCTATATATATACTTAAGCAGTGTGAAAAGAGTCGGCAGCGTTTTTGGAACGGGCCTTCACGCCAAGTTCAGGGAGGAACAAAAATACAACTGCAGCCAATAAAAAGCACACAGCAGCTAAACCAAACATAAGATTAAAATTTGTACCCGCCAAAGGGGTGATGACAAATGTTGGGATGCAAAAAGCTCCAATTAGCTGCATGGTGGCAATGAGTCCACCGGCGCTGCCGGCATAGACTGGACCTACTTCGGGAAGCAGCATGGGGAAGGGACGCCAAAAAACCGGCCTTAACGGGATCTATACCCCTCACTGCATATAGCGCATTGGGGAGAAAACCGGAAAAGGCCATCATTGCACCCATTATGAACATCATTGCTAAACCCACCAGCCATATACTTCTGCTTCTGGCAGCAACACCTAAGTAATTGATCACCGGCATGGCCTGCAAATCCGGTGCACCTTCGGGCTTATCCTTCATGAATAATATCCAGAGGGCGGCGATTACCGCACACATTACACCCGCGGTGATGAATGCGCTCTTCATGGAGGGGAACATCGCCGATGTAGCTGTACCGACGGTCATGGCAATAGTAGCGGAAGCCAAGACTACTCCCATGGCGCTACCGATTTTCTCCGGAGGAAACCATGCTCCCAGCAGTTTGGAGATATTGGCATTCAGGAAAGCCGAGCTGCAACCTGCCATGGCCATCAGGATTAACATCTGCCAAAAGTTTTTTGCTGTAAAACGAAAGGTGATCCCCACTATCGCAAAGAGGAAACCTACGGCAACGACCTTTTTCACTCCGAAGCGGTCTGCCATTGCCCCGGCTGCAATACTGAAGAAAATAGCCGGCAGCATAGGCGCTGATAGGATACTGGCATACTGGGAAGGTGTTAAATTGAGGGCGGGGATTAGTTTATATGCAAGCGATGGGATCTGAAACTGCGCATAGCATCCGATAAATATCGCCAAACACGTAATAGTCAGAATAACCCAACGGTACGAAGTCATCAATCGCATCCTCCTTTCCAAACTGAAAGGAAAATGCCATCACGCTTCTCGGTATTTACCTTTAAAATGGAGGGTGGTTTTTCCCGGGAAATAGCCGCCCGCGGTGTTTCCGCACTGAGCGTGATGGCAACTCGTTTTTTTTATTATCGGGTATGTATTTTTCTTTTTTAAGATGCAAAATACCGCCACATAAGATCATTAGTCTAAATTGTTTTTACACAAGAAGGAACATTAAATAATGGAAAATAGTTTCTTCCAGGTTCTGAAGTTTCGGTCTGCCAAAATCCGAAACTTCGGGATTCAATGCCTTGTATTGCTCCCAGGTCTTATAGTATTTGCTTTCAAGATTCCTTGAAGGTTCCACTTTATAATCTGCTTTATTAAATACCATGCCGGCAGTTTCACCCGCATTGCTGTAAACGGCGTAATCCCTTACGGTTTCGGCCACCGCACACAGGCATTCTAATTTAATATCGCTAAATAAAAGAGGACTTTTATCGAAGTTAAATATATATTTGCCGCCCGGAGCAAGAATATCGATGTACCTTTTGACTTCTTCCACACATTGTTCTTTAGTTTTAGTCTTAAGATTCATTACCGGATAAAGGCCCGTAATTATGTGCTTCTTGCCCAGCTTTTCCTTTATGAGCTTCGGATCACCGTATTCGAACCATAAAGTCGTATCAGTCGGAAGTTCATAGAGATAATCAAGGTATCTCGTCCAATCGTGCTCACAGAATATGGTGCAGTGAATACCCATTGATGCGTATTCATCCAGCAGCCTCTTGAAACTCGGCCAATAAAGTTTGGCAAAATCCTTTTCCCTCATGAACGGCGGCATGTGCAAGGGGATAAATACCTGGGTATAATTTGAAATTATCGGCGGCAAGCCCATTTTGAATACTATCGGATAGAGGGCGTCGCAGGCAGCCGCAACTTTTTCGGGCATTCTTCTTATATCCATGCTTATTCCCTTGAAACCCCTCAATTGATCTGACAAAAAATCAAACGGAGCTTCCGTAAAGCCGCCCGAAAGC
Organism: Thermosediminibacter litoriperuensis; assembly: GCF_008124715.1. GTDB lineage: Bacteria > Bacillota > Thermosediminibacteria > Thermosediminibacterales > Thermosediminibacteraceae > Thermosediminibacter > Thermosediminibacter litoriperuensis. The sequence continues at coordinate 5,695 of NZ_VNHO01000005.1, forward strand.
AAGCCTCCTGGATAATACCCGTATTTTTCTTCCATTTTATTTATGATCATTCCCGATTGCATAAAATCGTTGTTGAACGCCAATATGCTTTTGGCAAAATTAATGGCACAATTTATTGGATCATCCGGATTAAACGCTTTGTACTGTCTCGGAATAACTCTTTCAAGTAGACAGTCATAAGGCTTTTCGATGAGATAGTCATAGTCTTCCGGAAGCATGCCCGTTACTTCTGGATGCTGAATAAATCCGTTCGAAGCCATTTGAAAGGACTGGGACTTGAGTATTTGATAGAAAGAAGGATATCTGAACGATCCCATAAAGACGCATACGTCTGAGTATACCGTCTGGCATATTTTGTCAACGGCTTCTTCTATAATGGCCGGATTCCACTGGGCTTCACACAAGTCCAGACCGCCAAACTGGGCTATAACCTCAAAGGGAAGGCTTATATTTACAGGCACTCTTTTCGGAATTTTATCGTCGTAGACATCGTGATATATGCTTATCCTTTCCTGCTGCAGCGCCTTTACATCCGTCATTTATTTCACCCACCCCTGGCATATTTTCACGCCTTCCGCGGCGTTGGTCGTAAATGCATCAGCTCCCACATATTCGCATGCTTCTTTTGTTACGGGATTACCGCCGATTATGATTTTAATCTTATCTCTCAATCCGGCTTGTTTTAGTCCTTCCACCGTGGCCTTCATGGATTCTATGGCGAGCGTCAGAACGCCACTCATTCCCACTATATCTGGTTTGACTTCTTTTACTTTTTCCACAAAGGCACTCACCGGCTGGTCGATCCCCAAATCGTACACCTCAAACCCGGCAGCCTCGGCCATACTGCGGAATATATTTTTTCCGATGTCATGCAAGTCTCCGTGAACCGTGCCCAGTACTATCGTCCCTACCTTCGAAGCACTTTTACCGCCTATGACAGGTTTTAGGGTATTGATGGCTTCCGTCAGCAGTTCACCAGCGAAAATAAGGTCGCCCACAAAGTATTCGCCTTTTTCGAATAAATCTCCGACTATTCCCATCCCTTCCTGACATGCGTTAACTATTTTCTGTGCTTCCTCTTCGGTGGGATTTGAATCAACGAACTCCGTAAGTATTTGTATTACCTTTTCCTCATCCAATTCACCTATTGCCTTTTTTAACTCGTCTAAATTTATCATGATTTATTCCTCCCCGTTAATATTGCATAATGCTAATTTCACAATTTACTGTATTTTTTCTGCTCATAATTACGATAGCCCTTCATGACTTTATATTCGCGTTTACCGCTCCTATGTACCACTATCGCCCCCCTTTGCGGAGCCCTTTCTTTAAACTTCAAGATATAAGTTGTATATACATGTTTTAAAACAAGTATATACTAGTTCGACTGAATTGTCAAGTGTTTTTAGAATTTAATTTATCATTATTTTAAATTGAAGAATACAAAAATACCTATTATGGATAGCGTCAAAAAATATATGCATCTAACATATTTATTAAACATATTTATTTCTTGAATTTTTATATTTCTTACTTGATAATATTATTAGGAGTGTATAATGTTTAAAAAAAATTTACGAGCCACTCTCCCCACAAAATCTTACACGCAGGGAGAACATGGCTCGTTACCGCGGGAGTGAGAAAACCTGATGAAAAATATCGTCATTGCTTGTCAGACGATATACGATGAATTGAACTTGGCAATTAATGAAACGCGTAGTGAATATCCCGTCATCTGGGTAGATTCGGAATACCACTCAGACCCCGATCGTTTAAGATTAAAGCTCCAGCAGGAAATAGATTCTCAAAAAAACGTCGACAATATAATATTGGCATATGGATTTTGCGGCAATGCCATATTAGGATTGACAGCTTCTACTGCAAATTTGATTTTCCCTAAAACCGATGATTGCATTTCCATGCTATTGAGTAAACCGGGAGAAAAGTCTCAACGTGTAAAAGATGCTTATTATCTGACCAGAGGCTGGATAAAAAGTCCCAGAAGCTTGATGATGGAATATAAAAATGCTTTGAAGCGTTATGGTGAAGAAAAGACGAAAAGGATATTCCAACGCATGTTAAAGAATTATAATAAATTAATGCTTATAGACACAGGGGCTTACAACGTAGCAGATTGTTGGAATGAAGCTCAAAAAATTGCTGGAACTATCGGGTTAGAGCTGGTCACAGAAAAAGGTGATTTATGGCTGTTGAAAAAAATGTTAACAGGCCCTTATGATGATAATTTTAGCATAATTAATAAAAGGGAAAAAGTAAATATCGCTCACCTGGGATATAATTTCAATGAGCAAACCAACTACCAAACATTAAAGCTCTCTCTTTAAGCGCGGAATGGGTCCACCGGGTATGGTCCATCTGGCCCCGAGCCGCTTCAAATCTATAGATAATTTTTCGCCTCGGGGCTGAAGACCAAAATTATCAATCATTATTCTACTTAATTTTTTGAAAGCACTGGCTTAAGGTTGACCCTTTTTAAAAGCAGCCTGGTAAATACGGTATATATAGGTACATTAAAAGCCTGGACCAGAAAAGCCGTGGACATTTTGTAGACCAGCGGAACACCGAACAGTTTATAAAGAAAATATGGGACGAGCAGAACCGATGTTATTATCTGCCCCACTGCAATAGCTAAAAACAGCTGCCAAAGAGCGGGTTGTTCATTTTTAAAAATTCGCATCACAAGCCCTGGTATTATACCGGTTAAGGCTGCTGTCACCGTAAAATGAGGCATATAAGGCCCCATGGGATTTATCCAGTAACCGATCAAATCCCCCACAGCACCCACGACACCCCCCCCGCTACCGGCCCCATTGCCATGCCTGCCAGTATAATAGGAAATCCTCCAAATCCGAGCCTTATAATCTCAACTCCTCCAATGCCTATCCGTATACTGGCTACTCTGGTAAGCACTATGTTAAGTACGATGAACATGGCAATATAGGTGATTTTTCTCGAGTTAAAATTCATTATACATCCTCCTTCTGGTATTATCTATTATCAGAATGTACCACATGCAGGAGCTCATGGGACTTCTCTGAAAGGGGACTGCCCAAAAATTCCACGTATACAGCTTTTATGGAGGGGTTATCCCCGGCCTCTATCTTAGGTAAGCCCAGTTCATAGTAGTATAACGCCTCTTTTCTTTTTCTCACCGTCTTTTGCCTCAAAGACCTTTTTGGAATTCGCGGCTGGCCTCCTCCCCCGATACAACCGTCCGAGCATGTCATTACTTCTATAAAATGATAATCCGAATTTCCTTTTTTAATCTCTTCCAGCACCGGTATTATATTCTTAAGGCCGTGGACTACTGCGGTTTTTATCTTCCTGTTCCCGATATATATTACGGCTTCTCTGAACCCTTCGCTTTTCCTTAACAGCTCAAAGGCACTGCTTTTCAAGGGTTTCCCGGCGAGTTTCTTTGCCACGGTCCTCAGTGCTGCTTCCATCACGCCTCCACTGGCTCCAAACAGGGCTCCGGCACCGGTGTACTCTCCAAAGGGAATGTCAAAATCCTCCTCCGGCAAGTCAGCCAGCTCCAACTGCCTGTCTTTGATCAATTGCGCCAGCTCTCTCGTCGTCAATACAGCATCCACGTCTCTCGCTCCGGACAAATTCATCTCGGGCCTTGCCGCCTCGAATTTTTTTGCAGTACACGGCATAGCCGAAAGCATAAAGATCCTCGCCGGATCTATACCCTCTTTTTCCGCCATATAAGCCTTTACCAGGGCTCCAAACATCTGCTGGGGCGATTTGCAGGAAGAGAGGTGATCCAGAAGATCGGGATAGTATTTTTCCATAAAAAGCATCCAAGCCGGGCAGCACGATGTAAACATGGGAAAAGGTCCGCCTTTTTCCATTCGTTCCAGAAATTCATGCCCCTCTTCCATAACGGTGAGGTCTGCAGCAAAGCACGTATCGTACACCCTGTCAAAACCCATCTTCCTGAAGGCTGAAGCCATCCGGCCCGGAACTATCGTACCGGGTTCCATGCCGAACTCTTCCCCCAGGCTCACTCTCAAAGCGGGAGCGCTCTGGACGACTTTAATTATACTGTCATCCTCCAGGACTTCTTTAACCCTTTCCAGATCTGACCGATCTTTTGCTGCGCCTGCAGGGCAGGTTACTACACACTGACCGCAGTTAACGCAGCAGCGTTCGTCAATCCCATGCGGTATTAATGGTTCGCCGGAACAGGCCTCCACGCCGCAAACCTGGGAACATAACGTACATCCTTTGCAAAGTTCCTGATTTATTTCAATTATCGCCATGCTTTTCACCCCCGGCGGAGATATTCACAGCACAAGCCTTTAATTGAGGTGTCTTGGCCACCGGATCCAGGACATCAATAGTCAAATAATTGGCTGCCGCTTCAGCAAAGTGAAACGGTACAAATACAACGCCCTGTTTTATTTTTTCAGTAACCCTGGCGGGGGCCTTTATTTCTCCTCTTCTCGACTTAATGTAAACTACATCACCGTTAGAAATCCCAAACTTTTGCGCATCCACAGGATTTATCTCAACAAAAGGCCCGGGACATTTTTTATTGAGAAAATCGATTTTTCTCGTCATAGTGCCCGTATGATAGTGATAAAGCACTCGCCCGGTTGTAAGTACGAGCGGATATTCTTCATCGGTCTTTTCGGCGGGAGGCGTGTACTTTACCGGGATGAATTTCCCCTTACCCCTTGCAAAGGAGTCCTTATGAAGATAAGGTGTCCCCGGATGGTCCTTATGAGGACATGGCACCTGAATACCCGGACCCTCCAACCTGTCATAGGATATTCCTCCGTAAGACGGAGTAAGGCTTGCAATCTCATCCATTATTTCGGAAGGATGTTTGTAAGTCATGTTATAACCCATGCGTGCAGCGAGTTCTACTATGATCTGCCAGTCCGGTTTGGAATTTCCCAAAGGTTCAACGGCCTTTCGCAGTCTCTGGACCCTGCGATCGGTCGTTGTGAAAGTTCCATCCTTTTCTGCAAAGGAACAGGCCGGAAGCACCACATCGGCAAATCTTGCAGTTTCCGTTAAGAATATGTCCTGAACCACCAGGAATTCAAGTCCTGCGAGTGCCTTTTCGACATGAGATAGATGGGATTCACTAACCGCAGGATTTTCGCCTATTATATACATAGCCTTAATTATTCCTTCTTCTGCGGCTTTAAACATTTCAGGCACAGTCAATCCTGGAGTATCCGGAATTTCAGCACCCCAGGCTCTCAAAAATTTTTCGCGGACATTCGGATCTGTCACTTTCTGGTAACCGGTAAGGACATCGGGAAGCGCACCCATATCGCAGGCCCCCTGGACATTATTCTGGCCTCTTAACGGGCAAAGACCCGTCCCGGGCCTTCCCACATTTCCTGTGAGCATCACCAGATTTGACAGGGCGATTACGTTGTCGGTGCTGCAGTTATGCTGTGTTATGCCCATGCAGTAGAGAATCATAGCCCTTTCCGCCCCGGCGTAAATGCGAGCGGCCCGCCGTATATCTTCCGCTTTTACCCCCGTTATCCTTTCCGCCCTTTCGGGCGTCCACTGGAGGACGTCTTGTTTCAGGACTTCAAAGCCTTCGGTGCGTTTTTCAATGAAATTTTCATCAAAAAGCCCGTCTTCTATTATCACATTTATCATGGCATTTATCAGAACCACATCGGTACCGGGCGAAAGACAAAGGTGGATATAGGCCCTCTCCGCAAGGTAGGTCCTCCTTGGATCTGCCACGATCAACTTTGCCCCGTTCTTTACGGCCTCAATTACCCTGGAGCCTATTAAAGGATGCTGTTCGGTAGTATTCGACCCTATCACGAATAAAACCTGGCTTTCGGTTATCTCTTCTATCGAGTTGGTCATCGCTCCGGCACCCATTGTCTTGGCCAGACCGGCCACAGTGGGGGCGTGTCAGAGGCGGGCGCAGTGGTCTATGTTGTTCGTAGCCAGAACGGCCCTGGCTAATTTTGACATAAGATAATTCTCTTCACATGCGGCTCTTGCCGAGCTTAAAACGCCAAAAGCGGCACCGCCGCTTTCTTCCTTTATCTTGCGGAATCTATCGGCGACAATGCCCAGGGCTTCATCCCAGGTGGCCTCTCTAAAAACTCCGTTTTCTTTGATAAGCGGTGTTTTCAACCTTTCAGGGGAATGAACGAATTCATGGGCCAGCATTCCCTTAATACAAAGCGTCCCCTTGTTTATTGAATCTTTGACCGCCGGAGATGTCCGGACAGTCCTCCCGTTTTTCACGTGAAGGTTTATCGAGCAACCGCATCCGCAGTAGGGACAAACCGTTTTAACATAATGAGTCAACACCGCCACCGCCTTTCAAATTAACTTCTTTCCAATTTATCGCTCTAAGCGGGCAGGCTTTAAAGCACAGCGAACACTCCATGCACATCTCTTCGGTGATCTCATATACCCCATTTTCTCCGAACCCCGTTTCCCCTATTGCATCGAAGGGGCACAGATTGTAACACGTACCGCACCCGATGCATCCGGCCTTATCTATCACGAACAATGCCCCGACCCCCTATTAAACTTTGTTATTACATTCACAATTTTATCCCTTCGTTATTTTATTGTCAAGCAACATTATTTGAATTGTAGTAATTTTTGTCAAAAATATTTGCCAAAAATGTAAAGCGGCATGAAGTAAAACCTCATGCCGCAGATTAAAAGCCAAAACCCGCTATACGGGCAGGTCTTTTTTGTAATAAAGGCCTATTTCGCTGCCCACGGCGCCCAGGCGTTCCCTTAGCTCTTTCACCTTTTTGAGCTCGTAACCCAGCAGCTTCGATATTTCCTCATCTCTCAACCCCAGAGAAACAGCGTCGAGGAATAAGTAAGGGTCAATGCCGAACTCCCTTTTTATTTCATCGGTGCTGATGCCCAGTTTGCTGTAAAACCCGTCGTGCTTTCTTACCCTTCTACTATGACCTTGGCCGAACCTGTCGATTTCGAGCTTTCCCTCTTCGTCGATCCAGGCCGCCTTAATTTCTGACAGGCGGTTGACTCCCTTTTTTCTCAATTCCACCAGCAGCCGGTCTATCCCCACACCGAGGGTATCCAGGTTGTTTTGTGCAACCCGCCCCTGATGGACCACCATTGTGGGGAATATACCCTGGGACGGCTTTAGCCCCAGGTATTTCGGGGTAACGGGCTCGCTGTCCTTTTTCTTCAATATGCTCAGCTTGCCGTTGGGCTCAATTGTGGCTTCCTGGACTTCATTTATGTCGGTCACATTTTTTTCGCGCAGCAGAATCAGCAGGTCAGCGATGGTTATGCGCTCTTTTTTAAGATTTTGTACTATGACTTCTCCGTCCTTGACAAGTACGGTGGATGTTCCCTGAAGTACGTTTTCCAATTTCCTGTTTTTCATTATAAGTATTGCCAAAAGATAATTCAATATGGATATCACGATTACAGGTATGATGCCGAAACTCAAAGGAATACTAAAATCCTCAAGAGGTATAGCAATAGCGGAGCCCATTATGATTATGAGTATGAGATCAAAAGGAGAAAGCTGGGCTATGGTCCTTTTGCCCATGATTCTGACGAGCACAAGGCTGATAGTAAAAAGTATTACCGAGCGGTAAGCAAGCAGCAGAAATTCCTTCAGCAAAGCATTCACTCCCGCATCGTCCTTTCCAGTACTTCTAGATTTTTAAGAAAAGCACCGAATTTATCGATCATCAAAAGGCCGTTTCCGGCATCACTAAGGGCTTCCACCGCCTTTAACATGCTCTTTTGAACCTGGAAGATCAAAAGCCCTGTGCTCTCGTAAACCCTCTGCCTTAAAGCCCTTACCAGATTTTTTACCCTTTCCCCATCCTCATCCTTGCCGTATTCCTTTAGGAATTCCGCTATCAATTCTATCTCGCCGAGTTTTTTGCTCAGTTCGATATGACCGGAGGATTTAACCAGCAGCTGCTGCAGGGCTTCGTCGAGGTCCGTTTCAATAGCCTTCAAGTCGTTTAACAGTTTATCCACCTGGGCTTGGAAGTTCATGATAGCACCCGCGGTTTTGACGGCCGTCCTTCCCATAACACGCCCTCCGAATAATTTACTGCTTGTTTTATTTTTCAGGATTTCAACGTTTTTTATTCAGGGCATTGGTCGCCCCCGGGCTTTGCTTTTCCCACTATTTTTGCTATACTAAAAAAGGTTGAAAATTTCGGGGCCGAGAGGTGTAAGATGAAACGGTTAATATGTTGTAAACTAATCCTTATCCTAAGTTTGTTAATAGCTGCAACCGGCAAAGCCGCCGCAGCGCCTTCCCCACCCTCTATTGTGGGTACTGCCGGGATACTCATGGACGTCAAAACCGGCAAGGTGCTCTATGAGAAAAACGCCCACCTCATGCTGGAACCCGCCAGCACCACCAAGATAATGACCGCCGTTATCGCTCTTGAAAAGGGTAAACTCTCCGATAATGTTGTTACCGGCAGAGAACCAACTCTGGCCGATGGAACCCGTATATACCTGGAGGAAGGGGAAAAACTCACCCTGGAACAGATGCTCTATGGCATGATGTTAAACTCCGGCAACGACGCTGCAGTAGCCATAGCCGAGCATATAGCAGGTAGCGTCCCCGAATTTGCAAGGTTAATGAACGAAAAGGCCAAAATACTGGGCGCCAAAAACACCAATTTTGTAAACCCCAGCGGTCTCCCCGACGAAAACCATTACACGACGGCCTACGACCTGGCTATCATAGCGCGATACGCCCTGCTGAATCACCCTGAATTCAGGAAAATAGTATCCACCAAAACCTTCAAAATACCCTGGCAGGGCAAGGAATGGGATAGGCTCCTGATAAATCACAATAAATTGTTGTGGAACTTTGAGGGAGCCGACGGGGTAAAAACCGGCTATACCCGTTCAGCCGGGCAGACTATTGTAGCCTCGGCAACCAGAAACGGGTGGCAGCTTCTAGCCGTGGTGCTTAAATCCCAGGGCAGAAATATATACAGCGACGCTCAAGCCCTGCTGGAGTATGGGTTTGACAACTTCGAAAAGAGGGATATTATAAATAAAGGTCAGGTCGTCGATAAGGTCAATGTAAAATACGGTACTCCGGTGGACTTGGTAACTGCGTCGGATTTTTCCACGGTTGTGGAAAAAGGAAGCGGTCCCATAGATATTAAGAAAAATATATTTGCCGGCGTAAAGGCTCCTGTTGTAAAAGATCAGGTTCTTGGAAATCTAGATTTTTATCAGGACGGCTTCAAAATCGGAAGTGTGCCCCTTGCCGCCGTCGCCGATATTCCCCGTAAGATTTACACCAGGTGGTGGTTCTGGCCGTCGGCCCTGATAACGCTAGTCTACGTTCCTTTCAGGATATCCGTCGGGATCAGGAGGTACAAGAGGCGCCTGCGAAGACCTAATTATCTTTACTATTACAAAAGTGAAAGAAAGAAAAGGTGGTAATGAAAAATAGGGGCTGTCCCGTAATTGAATCCGGGATAGCCCCTATTTTTTCTACTTTTTCAAGATATATACGGTCACCCAGCGCCTTCCGAACCGGCGGGCTAAGGATTCGGTTTCAACGAAGAGATCGATTCTATTGCCCTTTATAGATCCGCCGGTGTCTTCAGCCCTGGCAAAGCCGTAGCCTTCCACGTAGAGCTCGGTTCCCAGAGGTATAACTCCCGGGTCAACGGCGACGACGCCTACCCGGGGCATCGTGCCCGTCGCAGTGCGGTTGCCGGTATGAGTATAAGCCGTAGCCAGCATTTTCAGCTTTTTCGTATAGGCAAATTCAACCCCGCCGCGGGAAGCGAGCATCAACCCACCTTTTAACACTATCTCCGGTTTGGCCGGTTTCAACGTCACCCTCTCGGTGGTCTTTTCGACCACCTTTCCGTCTTCTAACCTAATCCTGGTTATGAGCTTTTCCTGGCCTTCTTCACCTTTCTGGACCAGCTTTGTTTGCCCCATGGGAAGGTTATTGTCCACCTTTGTAACCGTTTTAAAGGGAATCTTTTTGACCTCTTCTACAACCTTTTCTTCAACCCTGATAACCTTAATATCCGCCGGTCCTTCTATGTATGCCGTCCTGGAAGGTTCAACTTTGTCTTTATCTTTAAGTTCTATACCGGCCTTTTTTACAATGTTTTCTGCGGTATCCGGCTGCGTCTTTACATCGACTTCTCTTCCGCCGGCGATTATTTTTACGTCAAAAGCACGCTTTATATGTATTATACTGCCGTCACTAAGCTTAGATGAAATATCCGGTGTTACCACGTCTTGTGCTGAAACGGATATATTTTTCTCATCTAAAAGATCTTTTACTGTGGCGCTGAAGGTCTTAACTTCGATCTTTTTTCCACCATCTATTATAGTTACACTTTTCTCTCTGTAATAGTATCCCCAGAGGGCTGCCGCAATTCCTGCTGTGACTACCAGGATCAGTATAGCCCGTGGAGACCTTTTCAGCAATAAAACTCCTCCTTTAAAATGTAATTTTTAAAAAACCCTGTTATAAGCTTACATTATTATTATATAATATGTGTCAAGCCATCATATATATACAATTTTGTGAAATCACATCTTAATTCGTTTCCAGTAGCCCTTTTTAAACCTGTACACCATTAAAAGCGCCTCAATGAAATACTGTATAACCGTTGCCGCCCAGACGTATTCAAGTCCCGCCTTCAATACAAACACAACGGTAAAAATCAGGGGAAGTCTCACCAGCCATAAGGTAACAAGGGTGACTCCAAACGGGCTCTTCGTATCACCGGCTCCCCTCAAGGCTCCGGATAGAGTCATCGCCACCGCTATGGTAGCCTGCTCAAAGGCGCCGATCCTCAAGCAGCGGGCCGCGAGATCTCCAACCTCCGGTATATTTGTAAAAAGGCCTGTGATTCGCCCTGGTACGAGAAAAAACGCCGCCCCTACAGCGCTCATGAGCATAACGGAGAGTCTAGTGGCTTCCCAGGCTGCCGTTTCCGCCGCTTTCTCATCCTTCGCCCCGAGGCTCTGCCCCACCACTGTGGAGGCAGCCACAGAGAAACCGTATCCCGGCATGAAAGACATGGATTCAGCAGTCACCGCCACCTGATGGGCCGCAAAAGCCGCGGTACCCAGGCGGTTGATCCAAATGGAGGAAATCAGCCGGCTGGCGCTGTAAGAAAGTTCTTCCATTGAAGCCGGTACGCTCAAGGAGATAATGCGGCCCATCAATTTTAAATCGATGCGGGACAGTTTTTTTATGTCGAGTTTTATGCAGCCGAATCCTGAGGTTACATAGCCGAAAGTGACAGCCGCTGCGGCGATCTGCGCGAAGGCCGTTGCGATGGCCGCTCCCTTTACTTCAAGCCTCGGGAACCCCAGATTTCCGAATATCAGGGCGTAATCCCCTATAATGTTCAGTATATTCCCCATCGCCGCCGAAATCATGGGAATGGCTGTGTTTCCCGCCCCCCTCAGAGCTGAATTCATAACAAGGGTGGGCACCATAAACGCCACACCTACAGCCACAATTTTCAGATAATCGGCGCCGAGGGAAGCTACCAGTGGATCCCGAGTAATGGTACGGAAAATTGAAACTGCCCCCAAATTACACAATAACCCCAGTATTGCGCCCAGAATCAATGATACCAACACAGCCTGCCCCGCAATGTAACCGGCTCGCTCGTTTTCTCCCGCCCCGATGTACCTGGCCACCATAGCCGAAGTTCCTACCCCCAGGGCGCCGAAGACGAAAGTAACGGTAAACGCCAGCTGACCTCCCAAACCCACTGCACTAAGGGCTCCGGCGCTCAAACGCCCGATCATGGCTGTATCGACAGTCCAGACGATCGTGCCCGATATCATCTCCAGGATAGCGGGCCATGCAAGGCTCATGATCTGCCTGCGCAGCAAATAGCGATATTCGGCTTTAGATGCCATCCTCATAATAAGCCTCCGGAAAGGTTTTTAACGACAACTGACTAATATTATACCCTTTCTATCATATTTTGCCAACAAGAAGCAACAGAAAAAGACCCACCGAAATTCGTGGGTCTCTTTTGCCGGCAGGGCCTTCCGCCGGCCGCCATTAATAAAGTTTCTCCTAAAAGTATCGTTTATCTTTGAGAGGTCATCTTCACCAGCACGTTTCTCATTTTCTTATAGCCCTCGTTCAGGTCCTCTTCGGTCACCGTCAGTACCGGCCTCAACCTGATTCCTTTAGTTCCGGTGGGAAGCACCAGCATTTTCTCCTCATAGCATAATTTCTGGAATTCTGCCCTCAACGCCGCATCGGGTAAGTCGAAAGCGGCCATTAAGCCCTTATACCTCACATTGCTGATAAGATTGGGGAATTCGTCCTGCAGGGCGTGCAGGTGCCTGTGAAGCACTTTAGATACGCTGTTGACGTGGTCGAGTACCTTATCTTCAATCATGATTTCCAGGATTCTGGTAGCCCTCACCATATCGACTATATTTCCGCCCCAGGTAGAGTTGATCCGGCTACTCTCAACAAAACAGTTCTTTTCCACTTCGTCGACCCGCCGGTTGGCCAGAATGCCGCATACCTGGGACTTTTTGCCGAAGGCGAAAATATCCGGTTCAACGCCGTAATGCTGGAAAGCCCACATCTTCCCGGTGATACCCATGCCGCACTGCACTTCATCGAAGATAAGCATTATTTCGTTTTCGTCGCAGATTTGCCTCAGGCTCCTCAGGAATTCAGGCCTGAAGTGGTTGTCACCGCCTTCGCCCTGGATTGTTTCTATAATAATTGCGCAGATGTCGTTGGGATTTTCGGCTATTGCCTGTCTTATCTGGCGCAGGGCTTCCTCTTCGGCTCTTTTAACCTCTTCAAGGTGTTCTTCAAGAGGCCATATAATTTTCGGGTTTAAAATCCTGGGCCATTCGTTAAATTTAGTAAAATACATGTACTTCCTGGGGTCTGCCGTGTTTGTAAGCGAAAGGGTATAGCCGCTGCGGCCGTGGAAGGCTTCTTTAAAATGAATCACCTTGGTGCCCTTTTCGGCGCTTCCGGTATACCCGCGAGCCAGGTTCTTGCGCACCTTCCAGTCCATTGCCACCTTCAGGGCGTTTTCGACGGCCAGGGTGCCGTAATCTATCAGGAAAAGATGGACGTACCCTTCCGGTGCCGCAAATTCCATGAAAGTCTTGACGAATTGTGCCATCTCCACTGTATAAATATCCGAATTGGCAACCTTGTTGACGGCTGCCCTGAAGACGCGTTCTTTAAACTCCTCGTTGGCCAGCTTCGGGTGGTTTAACCCCAGGGGCGACGAAGCAAAGAAGGTGTAAAAGTCCAGGTAATCGGTGCCATCCCGGGCATCGACGATGTGACTTCCGTGCGATTTTTCCAGATCGATAACGATAGGGAAACCGTCGACCAGGATGTACTTCTCAAGGGTTGAAAGGACCTCGTCAGGTTTTACCATAATGACCACCTCCATTATTTTAATATTTCTAAAGTTTATAATGGAAAACACTTTCGGTATATAAATATACTTTGCAATTTTCGTGCCACAATCGAAGCGCCTTTTCCCGGCACTTTTAATAATTTACTTCGCCGAAAACATTGCATTATTGTGCAAAATTTACGGCACTTCCCGGCACTGCTTTGAGAAAGTCAGACATCAAGTTATAAAAAAAGGCTTTCAGCTTAACCTGAAAGCCCTCGATTCGTTAACTGGCGGGAGTATGTGGGAATCGAACCCACCTCGGAGGTTTTGCCCCCGATGCTGGTTTTGAAGACCAGAAGGCCCACCAGGACCTATCTACTCCCGTACATAAAATTATGATAGCAGAAAATAATACTTTTTTCAATAGTGATTGTCAGATGATCGACAATCAGCATGTTATGCAGCGGCTGTATTTTTGTATGATCTGTTTTATTCATATAATCTAATGCCGGCGGCCCGGGTATCCTTTAAGCGCCTTGTGACCTTTATCCCGTCCATATATTCCAGCAGGGGCAGCGCGTACTTGCGGGTAGTCCCCAGCATATCCCTGAACTGGGCCACCGTAAGCTCGCTGTTCTCCGCAAAAAACTTCTGCAGAAGGTGACGGGCCTTCTCGACCCATTCCCTGGCCATATAGATTTCCTCGTTAATTTTTATTATATCTCCCCTGGAAACGAGCCAGTTTAATACCTCTTTCACGTCCTTAGCTTCCTCCGAAAAGGACGCCGTCAGCTCATTGAAGGTTGGGGGAGTCCATCCTTTTTCCCTAAACACCCGGAGCAACTTATCAATGATCTCCTCCTGCTTTTCGCTTACCTTTACGATAAACCCCTTCAGGTTAACGGTTTTGCCCCTGCTTTCCAGCAGTCCCTCGGTCACCCACCTGTCCAGCACGGCTTCAAAAACTTTCCCGTCCAGATTGAGGCGGCTTCGCAACTCCTCTTTTGCCATTCCTTCGCTCAGCGGGAACTTCCTGTGGTAGTTTTCAAGTATATCCCTTACTTCGGCACTCTTATCCTCGTAAAACCTTTTGTCAAACACCTCGTCTTCGGGCCCTACCCGTAGCACCAGGGCTTCTCCTCCAGCAGAAAGGCATTCGGCAGCGGCCCTGATCTTTTCAAGGCACCTACCCGTATACGGAACAAGACTCTTTAGGGGAATATGGGACCTGCCGAAAACCGACACAAATCCTAGGATATACTCGCTCAGATCCCCTTCTTCGGCTCTTCGCAGAGCGTCCAACACCCTATCCCTCATGCTGCGCTTGAATCTGGAAGGATTTACGAAGAGAATCTGTCCACCGCCTATGGTGGTTATGGGGGAATAGCTTCTCACCACGTAATAGTCCTTATATGAAACGGCCACGGGTTCTTCAAAATCCAGACTCACAAATGCCTCCTCACCCGGCAGGAGTTCATCCACATCGATTAGATTTACCCTGGCCATCACTTCTCCGGTGCCGGCATGAAACCTAACCCTGTCCCGGTTTTTGAGAGTCCTTGGCGCGTCCTTCAGGAGTCTGAATGAACCAAGGGCCCTGCTCACCGGAAGCATGGCCCCTGCCCGGGAGACCACGTCACCCCTGGATATATCTTCAGGCTTTACATCGCTGAGGTTTATCGCCGTCCTCTGACCCGCCTGGGCCGACTGCCTGCTTTCTCCGTGGATTTCGATGGACCTCACCTTGCATATTAGGCCTTTGGGGAAGATTTCTACATTTTCCCCAACGCTTACCGAGCCGCAGAGAAGACTTCCGGTCACAACGGTGCCTATACCCGGGAGGGAAAACACCCTGTCGATGGGGAGGCGAAAAGGCGAGTCCAGGTCCCTCTCAAAGGCTTCTTCCGTCATTCGGTCTATAATTTCAATCAGTTCTTTTATTCCTTCCCCGGTAACGGATGATACGGGTATGACCGGCGATTTTTCCAGAAAGGTGCCGTTTAGCTCTTCGCCGATATCCTCCTTTACCATCTCCAACCATTCTTCGTCTACCAGGTCTTTTTTGGTTATAACGACGATGCCCTTTTTTACGTTAAGCAGCTGGAGGATATTCAGATGTTCCCTTGTTTGGGGCATTATACCCTCGTCGGCGGCTACCACCAGCAGCACCAAATCTATACCGCCGGCCCCAGCCAGCATATTTTTTACGAATTTCTCATGCCCGGGTACATCGACTATGCCCACCCTGCGGCCGCTGGGGAGTAAAAGATAGGCAAAACCGAGGTCAATGGTGATGCCCCGTTCCTGTTCCTCTTTCAGCCTGTCGGTATTTATGCCTGTCAGGGCCTTTATCAGAGTGGTTTTCCCGTGATCTATATGACCTGCGGTACCTACGATTACGTTGCTCATAACACGCTCCCCACCATTTCTACAGCGGTCTTCAGGTCTTCCTCCGACATTGTCCTGACGTCCAGCAGGAATCTATCCTTCTTTACCCTGCCTATGACGGGAATCCGGGCCTTTCTCAACCTTTCGGCCAGCTCTTCCGGTCCCATTTCTCGAAGGCTCAGGGCTACGGCTTTCGTTGGGAGTTCCACGCCCGGGAGTGATCCTCCGCCTACCTGGGATACATCGTCTATAATTTCCACCGTTCCGCGTTCCCGGATCACTTTTTGGAGTCCCGCTGTAAGCTGCCGTGCATCCTTTTCCATGTCTTCCGGAGACTTTGAAAGCATTTTTATCACCGGAATCCTGTCCAGACTGTCGTCCCTATAAAGCCGAAGAACAGCTTCGAGGGCGCTCAGAGTGAGTTTATCTATGCGGAGGGCCCGGGTGAGAGGATGACGCTTGATGTTTTCGAGAAGCTCTTTCCTTCCCACTATTATACCCGCCTGAGGACCACCCAGCAGTTTGTCCCCGCTGAAAGTAACAATATCAGCCCCTGCCCGAATCGATTCCTGCACTGTGGGCTCCGGGGGAAGCCCAAATTTCCTTAGATCTACCAGGACTCCGCTGCCCAGATCTTCCATAACGGGTATGCCGTATTTTAACCCGAGGGACTTGAGCTGGCCAACTCCCACTTCCGCCCAGAATCCTACGAACCTGAAATTGCTGGTGTGAACTTTCAGTAACAGGGCGGTATCCTGGCTTATAGCCCTCTCGTAATCGCCGATATTAGTTTTGTTGGTGGTGCCCACCTCCACCAGCCTGGCACCGCTCTGGGCCATGACATCGGGTACCCTGAAGCTGCCGCCTATCTCCACCAGCTGGCCTCTGGAGATTATCACTTCCTTGCCGGAAGCCAGGGCCGAGAGTACCAGTAAAACCGCTCCGGCGTTGTTGTTGACAACAATGGCGTCTTCGGCACCGGTTATCTCGCATAAAAGTTCTCTTATGTGGGAGTAGCGCTCACCCCTGGAACCTTCTCTCATGTCGTATTCAAGATTGGAGTAACCCGAAGCCACATCCAGCAAATTTTTCAAAGCCTCTTCCGGAAGCGGTGCCCTACCGAGATTTGTATGCAGCACTACTCCGGTGGCGTTGATAACCTTTTTTAGATTATAGGACCGGTACTCGTCGACAAGCCTGATCGCCCGCTCCACCGCTGCTATTTTCAGGCCCTCTTCATCTACGGCATCGACAAAGCCCCTTTCCATGGACTCTTCCAGCGAGCGCCTGATTTCATCGATACTCTGCCTCACGGCATTTACCACGGCCCACTTGCCGTACTTTTCCATCAAATCTTTGACAGGGGTTTCACCCAGGAGATCACCAACCTTGGGCAGTTTTCTCAGAACCTGATTTTTCTCCAAAAAGGAAACCTCCTTAAAACTAATTTACCTTTACGAGATTTTTCAGTTCCTCAAATCTCTTTTCTCCTATTCCTGAGACGCTTTTAAGCTCCTCGACGGATTTAAAAGGCCCGTGCTGGTTCCTGTAATCGATGATCCTCTGAGCCAGAGCGGGACCGATTCCCGGCAGTTTGTCCAGTTCTTCAAGCCCGGCCGTGTTTATATTTATCCTCCCGTCCGTTATAGAACTTACTCCAGCATTCCCCCCGTTCGAACCGGCGTTGCCGGTAACGGGAGACTCTCCGATCTGGGGAACGTAAAGCTTGTCTTCATCCCGCAGCTTCCTGGCCAGATTGAGACTCGCCAGGTCAGCTTCGGAAAGACATCCTCCGGCGGCTTCTATGGCATCGATCACCCTCCGGCCTTCTTCCAGCACATAAACTCCTGGTCTTTCCACCGCTCCGGCCACGTGCACGACGATTTTTGCGGGCTGGGCCGAATCCTGTGCCGTATCCCCGGTGGGCTGAAAAACTGTCACCGCCGGCCCGTTCTCCAGCCTGAAGGCCACATCGGGGCTTTTCTCAAAAAGAGCGTAATAGCCGGACACGGCGGCTAAAATGCTCACCGCTGCCAGCAGTAAAAGGAGTATCTTTTCTCTTTTTGTAAATTCAGGCATACATTCCCTCTCCCCGTTGTCGGGTCCTGGGGCCTCTTTTGGTAAAGTCCCGCCGGCCCCACAACTTCTCGATCCACATCTATTTTATCTTAAATTCCAGAAAAAATAAACGGTCACGGGGACCGTTTATTTTACAACTATATTTACGAGTTTTTGGGGCACCGTTACCACTTTAACTACGTTTTTCCCTTCTAGAAGCGGTAAAACTCTGTCATGCCTTAAAGCGGCCTCTTTCATTTCCTCTTCGCTTATGCCGGCGGGCAACGTGATCTTCCCTCTCACCTTGCCGTTGACCTGTATGACCACTTCTACCACTTCTTCGGCCATAGCCTCTTCATCAGCCTCGGGCCAGGACATCAGGTGAATGCTTTGCTCGTGACCCAGCCGCTCCCAGAGCTCTTCGGCAATATGGGGCGCAAAGGGAGCCAGCATCACAAGCAGGTTTTCAAGAGCTTCTTTTATCACAGGCCCGGAAATCGATTCTTCTTTGCGGGAATTGAGGCCGTTTACCATCTCCATGATAGCGCTTATAGCGGTATTGAAGTTGAATCTCTCTTCGATGTCGTCGGTTACTTTTTTAATGGTCTTATGCACCAGGCGCCTTACTTCCCTGTCCAGCCTTTCGTCGGCGGTGGGGTCTTTTACCCTGGGCGCCAGCTCCTCCACAAGCCTCCACACCCTCTGGAGGAACCTGTAACATCCCTCGACTCCCTGGTCGCTCCACTCCAGGTCTTTTTCCGGCGGTGAGGCGAACAGGATGAAGAGCCTGGCCGTATCGGCGCCGTACTTTTCGACGATCTCTTCCGGACTGACTATGTTACCGAGGGATTTGGACATCTTGGCGCCTTCCTTCAGCACCATGCCCTGGGTCAGCAGGTTGGTAAAGGGCTCATCTACGTGAACAAGACCCGCATCCCTCATGACCTTGTTAAAGAACCGCGAGTACATCAGGTGAAGAATAGCGTGCTCCACGCCGCCTATATACTGGTCTACGGGCATCCAGTATTCCAGCTTTTCCCTGTCGAAGGGCTTATCGTCGTTTCTCGGATCGGTATACCTGTAGTAATACCAGGAGGAGCACATGAAGGTATCCATGGTGTCGGTCTCGCGCCGTGCGGGCCCGCCGCATATCGGGCAGGTGGTGTTCAAAAATTCCTCGCAATCAAGCAGCGGAGAAGTGCCCTTCGGATTGAATTCCACGTCGTCGGGCAGCATAACCGGCAGCTGGTCTTCAGGCACCGGCACAATGCCGCATTTTTGGCAGTAAACTATCGGAATTGGGGCGCCCCAGTAGCGCTGTCTCGATATGAGCCAGTCCCTGAGCTTATAATTTACCTTGATTTTCCCTATTCCCTTTTCTTCCATATACCTGCCTATGGCCTTAATGGCATCCATGCTGTTCATACCGTCAAACATACCGGAGTTTACGAGGATGCCCTCTTCCACGTAAGCCTGAGTTATATGTTCGGGACAAAGCGACTCTCCCGGCGGGTTTATTACCACCTTCAACGGCAGCCCGTACTTTCTTGCAAACTCAAAATCCCTCTGATCATGGGCCGGAACTCCCATCACGGCGCCGGTGCCGTAATCCAGGAGCACGTAATTTGCAATCCATATGGGAATCCTCTCGTTGTTCACGGGGTTTACGGCATAGGCCCCGATAAAGACGCCTTCTTTTTCCGTTTCCGTTGAAGTGCGCGTTATTTCGTTCAGTTTCTCCATTTTTTTCTGAAATTCCCTGACTTCATTCTCGTAAGGCGTGCCGGAAGCGAGTTCGTTGACCATGGGGTGTTCCGGTGCCAGAACCAAATAGGTTACCCCGTAAATCGTATCCGGCCTCGTAGTAAACACCGGAATTTTCTCTCCGGTTTTTTCCGCAGTAAAATAGACTTCTACCCCTTCGCTGCGCCCTATCCAGTTTTCCTGCATCACCTTTACCTTCTCGGGCCAGCCCGGCAGCTTTTTTAGATCCTCCAGGAGCTGGTCGGCGTATTCGGTTATTTTAAAAAACCACTGCTCCAGGTTTTTCTTGCCTATTTCGGCCCCGCAGCGCTCGCAGCGTCCATCGACCACCTGCTCGTTGGCCAGCACCGTGGCGCAGGACGGGCACCAGTTGACGAAGGATTTTTTGCGGTACGCCAGCCCTCTCTCGTACAGCTTTAAGAAAAACCACTGGGTCCACCTGTAATAACCGGGATGACATGTGGCGATTTCCCTGTCCCAGTCGTAACTTATACCAAGCTGTTTGAGCTGGTTCCTCATGTTGGTGATATTGTCCCATGTCCACTTGGCCGGGTGAATACCGTGCTTTATGGCCGCGTTTTCCGCAGGAAGGCCGAAAGCGTCCCAGCCCATTGGATGAAGCACGTTGTACCCCTTCATCCTCTTGAAACGGGCCACCACGTCGCCTATGGAATAATTCCTAACGTGGCCCATGTGTAGTTTCCCTGAAGGATATGGGAACATCTCAAGGCAGTAGTACTTAGGCTTTTTGTCGTCTTCATCGACCTTATAAAGCTTCTGTTCTTCCCACCTTTTCTGCCATTTGGGTTCTATCGTCTTGAAATCGTAATGAGTCACGCCCAATGCCTCCTTTCAACTAGATTAGAAAAATTAAAGGCCTCTCGTCGGTTTAGGGACGAGAAGCCTCTTTCTCGCGGTACCACCCTAATTGGCAGAATGCCCGCTTTTCGCATTTTAACGCCTGCCGGCAAGGTTACCAAGGCGAGTTCGAGGTTTCGTCCTCCGGATTCCCACCAAACCTCCGGTCTCTGAAAGGACTGACACCCCTACTACTCCTTGACGCCCTCTATGAATTTACTGTTTATTATACGCAAAATCCATATCACTGTCAATATCCACCTTTACGGCGTCGGCCCAGAGCCTTTCAAGGTCGTAATACTCTCTTCCCGCTTCATCGAAAATGTGCACGATCACATCGGCGAAGTCGAGCAAAACCCACCTGGCTTCCTCGTAACCTTCTTTGCCTATTATTTTGCATCCGTTTTCAGAGAGCTTTTCTTCCACTTCATCGGCCAGAGCCCTGACGTGAATTGAAGATCTTCCCGTGGCTATTACAAAGTAATCGGCAAAAATAGAAATCGAACTAATATCGAGCACCACCAAGTCTTCAGCCTTTTTATCGGAAAGAATTTTTGCTGCAATTAAAGCCACATTCCTGGGGTTTTTTATCATCCATTTCCCCTCCATTAATCACCTTGGGCATCCTTACCCACAATTATTGTGGTGAGATTTTCTTCCGGGGATTCCTCCTCCTTCATCCGGGCGTTGGCGAAAACTTTTGCGATTTTTTCTGCATCCTCGCGCTTTTCCCTGGGGTATATAATTGTAGTGGTATCGTAATCGAAGCTGTCAGCGTTGGCCACCCTGACTACGGTAAATCCCATTTCTTCCAGCTTTTGCGCCACTTTTCGGGCGATGCCCGCATAACCGCTGCCGTTCAACACCGCCACCTTTACATTCGCGTTTTCGCCGTGAAACACCTCTTTTACGACTTTGGCCATCTCGGATTTATAGGGTATGAAATAGCTGACGCCGCCTATATATTGGCCCTCACCCGGAAGGATGTACATCTTAACGTTGTCATACTGTATCTGCCGGGCTATATTGGCCAGTTTCATCATCTGGATAGGTTCTATATCGGTACTGACGCTTTCCTGGACTGCCTGCACTATCTGCGGGAGTCTCAGCAGCGTGGAAGGCTTCAGGAGGGTCTTAAGAGCCGCCTCCATAAACTTTTGCTGGGCCTTCACCCTACCCAGATCACCTTCAGGATACTGGCGAAATCTAACAAACTGCTCGGCCTTTTCGCCGTCCAGCACCTGAAGGCCCGGCTGCAGGTCTATATGAAGCCCGCCGGCGTTGTCGTGGTATTCCCTCCTCTTTTCTATGTTTATCTCGATGCCGCCCATGGCGTCGACTATCTTGCGAAATCCACTGTAATTAACGGTTACATAATGGTGTATTGGAACACCGAGAAAATTCTTTACGGTCTTGACGGCAAGCTCCGGCCCTCCGTAAGCCGTGGCGGCGTTTATTTTCTGATAACCAACTCCCGGAATCCTGACCCTGGTGTCTCTGGGAATCGAAAGCACGTTAACCTTTTTCTCCTTGGGGTCTACGCTGAAGACCATCATCGTGTCAGACCTGTGGCGGTTGTGCTCTTCATCGGCACCTATAGTGCCGGCATCCAGTCCCAGCACCAAAATGTTCAGCCGCCCTTCCAGATACTCGTCAGTTCCGGAACTATCTCGCGGTGAAATGTCGCTGCCGTTATTCAGGCTGCGCAGGGTAAAATAAAAACCGCTTCCAAAAGCCAAGACCACGAAAAGTATGGCAAAAACCGCATATTTAATTACTCTTCTCATCGACCTCTCCCCTTTTCCCCCTCTGCAGGAGAAGATGATTTCTCGCGTCGACCGTCCTCGGATGCAGTAACCCTCTTTTACCCAGCACGTACCTGATGGTCGAATCGAAGGCCATGATCACAGCCTCGTCCAGATCCTCAAAGGACGCCTTGCGCAGTTTTTCAACACCGGGAAAATCCCTGCCCGGCTCTATATAATCCGCCAGGAAAATTACCTTGTCCAGCGCGCTCATCTTTATGTCTCCCGTGGTGTGAATGCTTACGGCCTTCAGTATCTCCGGGTCCTCCACGCTGTATTTTTTTCTCGCCAGCGCCGCCCCCAGCGGGCCGTGAATCAGTGCTGTCTCTACCCTGGAAATTTCATCTAAAAGTATACCAAACTCCAGGGCTAAATTCAACTGCCGGGCTACCGGGATGTCCTTGGCGCAGTCATGGATCAGGCCGGCAAGCTCGGCTTTTTGCTCATCTACCCCGTACCTTCTCGCGAGGGCGACCGCCGTCTCCATCACCCCCAGAGAATGAAGAAACCTCTTGTGCGTCATGTTTTTCTTCAAATCTTCCAGTATTAATCTTTTAGAAATCACGCGGGATCACCTGTAAAGGCCGTTTTTTATAATATACGCTTCCACGCTCTCGGGAATGAGGTATTTAATTGAAAGCCCTTCCCTGATGCGCCTTCTTATTTCCGTCGACGATATGGCCATTGCCGTCACTTCGAGAAGATAAACATCCTTGCCGTAAAGCTCCTTTATTTCCGCCAGTTTCTTTTTAAGCCGGTCTACCGGATACCCGGGCCTTGTGGCAGCGATAAAGTTACAGTAGCTGAGCACATCCTTTACATCCTTCCACGTCAGGATGTCCAGCACCGCGTCCGCACCCGAAATAAAAAATAAGGAAGTGTCCCGGCCGTAAATGTCGGCAAACTGGCGCAGTGTGTCCACCGTATAGGTGTAGCCCGATCTTTCTATTTCAATCCTCGAAACTTCAAAATGCGGGTTGCTGTTTGTTGCAAGGGCGGTCATCAGATACCTGTGCTCGACGTCGCTAACTTTATAGTCCTTTTTATGGGGAGGATTTCCCGCGGGGACGAAGACCACCCTGTCCAATTTAAAGTTAATCCTGGCCTCCTCCGCTGTTATCAGGTGGCCGAAATGAATAGGATCGAAAGTTCCCCCCATTATCCCCACCCTGTTCAGCTTCTCCAATATTTCTCCCCTCCACCCTTTAATGGTTTGATTATACCATTTGACGGTGTTGTTTTTCAATTATTCGGTATAGTAAAACTCCGCATCGCCGATCCTTACCGTATCCCCTTCTTTGATTCCCTTTTCTTTGAGAAGTTCGTCGACGCCGAGACGCTTGAAAGCCCGCTGCAGCCTATTCACCGCCGATTCATTATCTAGGTCGGTCATCGCCACCAGGCGCTCCACGACCTTCCCCTTTACCTGGAAAACTTCACCGACCCGCTCAACCCTGATTTCATCCTCATCCTTAACGGTATATTTTTTCACCCCGACTGTTTCGGGCAAGGCGTCCCCTATTCTGTCCAGATACTGGATTATCCTGTATATCAAATCCTTCACGCCCTCCCCTGTGGCCCCCGATATAGGGACCACTTCATAGCCCTGAGATTCCAGGTGGGATTTGATCCTATCCAGGTTTTCCCTGGCCTGTGGAAGGTCCATCTTATTGGCCGCCACAATCTGGGGTTTTTGAGCGAGCTTCCCGCTGAAGGCCTCCAGCTCCTTGTTTATAGTATAAAATCCCTCTACCGGATCGTTCTCCAGGCCTGCCGCATCTATTATGTGAACAAGCACCTTGGTTCTCTCCACATGCCTTAGAAATTCATGCCCCAGCCCCAATCCTTCGTGGGCCCCCTCTATAAGACCGGGTATATCGGCCACCACGAAGCTCCTGCCTGTAGGACCCGTATCCACGACCCCAAGGTTAGGCGTGATGGTGGTAAAGGGGTAGTCGGCTATTTTGGGCCTCGCCGCCGTCATCCGGGAAAGAAGGGTGGACTTACCCACGTTCGGAAAACCTATGAGGCCCACATCAGCCAGTAGCTTTAGTTCCAGCAGTATCCAGCGTTCCTCTCCCGGTTCTCCCTTCTCGGCAAAATCGGGAGCCTGGTTTACCGCCGAAGCGAAGCGCGCATTCCCCCTGCCTCCCCTTCCTCCCCTGGCCGCAATGAAGGTCTGTCCGGGTTCAACCAGGTCTGCCAGTATTTCCCCGGTTCCAGCATCCTTTACCACTGTTCCGGGAGGCACTTTTATAACCAGGTCCTCGCCGCTCTTACCTATTTTATTGGAGCCCTGGCCATTCTGCCCGCGTTGGGCTTTGTAGTGCACCCTGTATTTGAAATCCTGCAGGGTGGAAAGATTGGGGTCGACCATGAGCACCACATCTCCGCCCTTGCCGCCGTCACCCCCGCTCGGACCACCCCGGGGCACGTATTTTTCTCTTCTAAAGGCAACAACGCCGTTGCCTCCGTCGCCTGCTTTAACGTATATTTTAGCCCTGTCCACAAACATACTCCATCACCTTTTTTTTAAGGATTCCCTTTTAAGTTAAATTATATCAATTTCATGCGGTTTAAATAATGATAGTCCTGCCTTCAAGGGCATTTGAAGATATTTTCACCTTATCCGGCTCCGTATAGCTTATATTCAAATCCCGCTCTCCGGGAACGCTCTTCAGTTCCGCCATAAGGGCCCGAACCTGTTCTCTCAATGATTTGATGGTACTTTGACTTATTTTTTCCGGGTTAAAATCGTCGGGTATATCGAGGAATATACTGATTCCCTCCTGTCTTGCGGAGAGGATGATGTCAGAAACCTCACTTATAATCCGCGGATTTTCCAGCCTGCATATGGTGGAAAACACCTCATTTTCCCTTTTTATAGTATTT
The DNA here is from genome assembly GCF_008124715.1 of Thermosediminibacter litoriperuensis. Taxonomy (GTDB): domain Bacteria; phylum Bacillota; class Thermosediminibacteria; order Thermosediminibacterales; family Thermosediminibacteraceae; genus Thermosediminibacter; species Thermosediminibacter litoriperuensis. The sequence goes on from NZ_VNHO01000005.1 coordinate 30,848, forward strand.
ATGTACTCCAGCGCTTTTTCAGATTTACCCAGCTGAATCATGGTGTAGATAATCTGCAGGTGGTTGTTGAAGTCGTGCCGCTGAAGTCTCCAGCAGAGGAAGATGCTGTCCCAGTCCTCTTTCGCCACGATTTCAGACGAACCGCGTACAAGGAAAACAGCCCCTAAAAAAAGCGCCACGCAAAGGACCGCTGATAAAATGCCTATCCCCGCGTTATATCCTTCTCTAATCAGAATCCCCGATAGAAAAAGGCACACAGCCAGCTGGCCGCCGGCGGTCAAACATATCAACCAGCGCCCTCTCAATGCCATCATACCTTTCCCTATATTTGACACCATTAATATTCTCCACCAGCGCCTGATTTCCTTCATCAGTAAAAAAGCTCCTCGCTTATCCGAGGAGCTGCATTTCGGGGTAAACGCTTACTAATTTTTTATCCTTACCCTTCTGCTCGAACTTTACAAAACCGTCGATCTTGGCAAAAAGGGTATGATCCACTCCCATTCCTACGTTCTTTCCCGGGTAGATCCTGGTGCCCCTCTGGCGCACGAGGATGCTTCCGGCGCTTACAAACTGACCGTCAAACCTCTTGACTCCGAGACGCTTCGATTCGCTGTCCCTGCCGTTCCTGGTGCTGCCTACTCCTTTTTTGTGGGCAAAAAGCTGAAGATTCACCTCAAACACCTCCTCTTTTCGTTTCGACTTTTATATGCGACGGGTAAGTCCTCGCGATATCTTTCAGACCTAAAACTATGGTATCAATTATGATACCGGCCTTGGATAGTTTTTCTTCGCTATCATCTTGGGGAACTGTTAAATGAAAATACCCTTCCCTCTTTACCAGTGAAGCATTTACCCCGGCAACTTCTTCAATGCCGATAACCGCGGTCTCGGCCAAGGCCGAAACCGCCGCGCATACTATATCCTTGCCGTATTCGGCATATCCCGCATGTCCTCTGATCAAAAGTTCCCGTATTTTTCCGCGGGCATCCAGGACAACGGTAACCTTTATCATGACAGCGCGATATTTTCAATTCTTATCTCAGTATAGGGCTGGCGGTGTCCCCTCTTCCTGCGGTAGTTCTTCTTGGGCTTGTACTTAAAAACGATGATTTTCTTGCCCTTGCCGTGCTTCAGTACCGTTGCGGTAACCTTCGCATTTTCCAGCACCGGCTGTCCAACCAGCAACTTGTCGCCATTGGATACGGCCAGCACCCGATCGAGCTCGATCGTCTCACCTTCGGCAGCGTTCAATTTCTCGACGCGAATCACATCGCCTTGAGAAACCCTATACTGTTTTCCGCCGGTCTCTATCACAGCATACATCTCTATCATCCTCCTTACGTCTCGCCGGAATCCAGGTAATAATTTTTAAACCCGTCCCGTGCGGTGGCCGGCGCAAAACCACGTAGTTTATTTTAGCACAAACTCCGGGGCTCTGTCAACTTTCTTAAAGCCTCGGCAGCCGGTCCGGAAGAATATTCAACCGGCGGAACACCTTTTGATATGGCTTTTACGACTTCTTCGTCAAACGGGATCTTGCCTATGACCTCGATGCCTTTATCAATACAGTATTGTTCGATCTCCTCACTTTTCTCTTCTTCAAGGTCGAATTTGTTGGCCCACATTCCCCGTTATAAGGGCGGAAATCCCATTATCTATTATGAACTGGGCCACCTGGACGCCCGTGCCGTGGGCGCCGCTCATACACTCATTTTCCACTGCTTCAAATTCTTTTGTTTCGGGGTCAATAAAAATAAAATACTTGCAGCGCCCGAATCTCTCATCCAAAATGGAATCCAAATCACTACCCGTAGAAGTAACCGCAACTTTCATTTCCAATCCCCTTCTAGATTTGTTTTTAGAAAAGAATTCGATATTCTCTTGATAATATGGTATAATATTTTCATATCATAATACTGATAACCTGTTTAACTTTAAAGGTCTGGCAGGGGAGGGCGGCTACCCGCCCCTGCCGGTAAGTCCATTTCCTATTCCCGGCCTTTTTCTTCATCAAGGCCTTCTTTTTTTGACTTTCTGAGCTGTTCCAGTCTCTCTTCTATTACTTTTAGCTGTTCCTTTAACAGCCTGGCCTCCTGGGCGAGGATTTTCGCCTCATACTTTCGTTCATTCTCGGTGGCAGGCTCCGCATCATCGGGATAAAGCGTTGCAGGATCATAATGATAGGAACCTACTGCCCAGAAAGGCAGCCCCGTGGCATAGTAACGCCACCTCCATCCGTGACCGAACCCGAAGGCACCCAGCCCTGGTCCGAAAGTCCTGCGCCAGAACCTCCTTCCCACGGGGTTCATGAAGCCCGGCACGGGAAAGCCTGCGCAGAAGCCTGCAGCTCTACCGGTCATGAGGCCAAACCCCAGGGGGCCCGTTCCATCAACTCTCGGCATATTTTCACCTCCTTTCGGTAAAATTAACCCCGCTGCTTTCAATGGCTGAAATAATGGCCCGGCGCTGACGTGTCCATCGAAACCCTTTCATATTCATATTTTCGGCAGCAGTTGATTTCATCGCAATCTTCCACCACCTTGGGGCTAATCCAAACAATCTAACGGTCCTCTTCGCCTCTGGCCATGACACCATCCCCTGTGATTTCCTGTTGGGACCCATTCCCTACTGTGACATTCCGGGCATTCGGCGTCCTGGATATTATTTTTTTGGGTTTCTTCCCAAACATGGCCGCACTTTAAACATTTTACATGCCGCGAAAATTGAAAATTTCCCCCTTCGATTCTAATTGCTTTACCCTTTACCAGCGCATCAGCTACTTTGCTGCGGGCCGAGTTTATTATCCTGAAAAATGTGGGCCGGGAGATGCCCATTTTATCGGCACATTCTTCCTGCTCCAGACCCTCCAGATCCTTCAATCGAACGGCCTCTAGCTCTTCCACCGTCAGTACAACTTCTTCCAGTTGTCTAAGCGGCACTCCCGCAGGCTTAAAATATGTTACATCGGGCAAAAACTCCACTCTACGCCATTTCGGTGGTCTCGGCACCCTTTCTCTCCCCTCTCGTTATGGTCATTTGTTCATAATTCTGTTATTTATTATTTTATACATATTATGAACATATGTCAATAAAAATATGTGCACTTTCAGTAGAAAACCAGAGTTTCGTTTACCCTACTTTTTAAAGTAAAAAATACATTGCAAAGGGTGGGTATCCCCGGGGTCTTATGGATATGTAGCAACAAAAACCCCAAAAATAGGGAACCCACCCAATGACATTATGCCAAAAATTTAAAGTATTTTGCTGCTTTATCATCCTGCAAGTGATTCTATGCTCTTAGTTATTGGTTTCCAATTACGCTTCCTTGCTTTTTGACATTTCTTCTGGGATAACCTACACAGAAATAAAAAGCTATTTAACGAAACTATGGTACATTACACTCAACTACAGTTTGCTAAGCTTATCATTTCAGGCCTAGGGCTTTTCTCTTTCTTAAAATGTGGGATTCAATTTTATCGGCTGCTTCTTTCGGGTCATCCCCAAGGGCTACCTTACCGCCGGTAAGTTCCTCCAGATCCTCCGTAAGCAGTTTTACAAGCCTTTCGGCTCCCGATATAAACGGCACCGGGGAAATGTGGGTAAGAGCACCGTATGCCAGCGCAAAAACCCCATCGATAGTGGCTTTCTGCTCCATCCACTCGGGAGCAGTAATCGCAATGGGAAGGTCGGGTATATCCAGGTCCATATGGTCCGCCAGGGCGGTCACCAGCATCGATATTCTTCCCGTATCGGTACAGGTGCCGAAGCTCAGGACCGGAGGTATATTAAGTGACCTGCACACTTCTTTTAGGCCGTCTCCGGCCATCTCAACGGCATCCATGTTGCAAAGGCCTGCTACTTCCAGGCCGTGGTTGCCGCATCCAGCGCTTACTACCAGGATATCCTTTCTGATAAGTTCCTTCGTTAAGTTGACCGTCATCCAGTCCTGCGGGCCATTTCTCAGAGTAGAGCAGCTCGCCAGAGCCACAATGCCCTTTATCTTCCCGTCGGCTATCACCCGGACCAATGAATCCAGAATGTTTCCAAGCGCTTCCAGAACAGCCTCAGTGGAAAAACCGGCAATCGCCTTCGTTTTAATAAGCGGAACCTTCGGCGTTACTTTGCCCCTTCTCTTTTTGAAGTTCTCTATACCGAGCTCGATTAATTTGTCGGCGATGAAGCTCGCCTCGGGCGGCTTGTAGTCGAAAATGTAATGTAAATCCGGCAGCCGCACAATATCATTGATACTGACCAGAGTCACCTGATACTTATCGGCATAAGGTCCCAGAGCCGGAGGAGAGCAGTTTTCTTCCATCGCAAACACATCGACGGTCCCGGTGGCTAAAAGCGGTTCTATAGCGAGCCAGTTTCCGGTTAATCCTACAAAGACATCATCTATGTTAAATCTCTGTATAAGCTCCTGCCCTGTTTCGATACAACCCACAACCCGCAGCCCTTTGGCACCTGCGGCTTTTGCCTTTTGCTGGACCTCCGGAGTCCTGGCTTTTAAAAGGGTTGCCACACCGACCCAAGGCTGGTGGCCGTTAAATACGATATTTACGTAGTCCGGATCCATAATGCCGAGATCCACATCGACCTCGTGGGGTTTCGGTGTCCCGTACAATATGTCCTGGACCATTTCAAGGCCTATTTGGGCGGTGTAAATTGTCGCAAGCCCGAGTCTCAGAGCTTTCTTTGCCAGTGAAATGTAATCGCCGTCCACGTTGGTAAGGCAGCTTGCAACGGCATCCCTTATTTCGCTGGTCACCCCTGTCGGGTAAATGCCCAGTTTTCTCCAGACTTCCTTCCTTTTCATTGGAGCAAAGGTTTCTACCATAACGCTGGGATTTTCATCATCTCTGTCCATCTCCGCCTGCAAAAAATCAGCCAGTTGAACAGCCAGGTTATTGACATCCTGATTGGTGTTTATGCCTACTTTTTCACACATCCACTTTAACTTATTGACATCGGTGAAGGTAAAAGGCGTTTTCCCCTCTCCTGTAGCTTTGAAGGTTTTGTATGCCTGATAGGCATGATGGCTGTAAGTGGCGGCTCCCATGGCATTTTGAAGCAAAAACTTCCTTATGGCCATGGCATCGGCATCAATGCCGCAGACGCCGCGGGTCATCCTGATTTTGTCGTTGATGCGGCAGGGCCCCTGAGAACACAGTTGACAGCTCAGTCCCTGAAGGCAGAATTTACACCTGGCCTTTTCCTGCACAGCCCAGCGGTCGAAGACATTTGTAAGGCCGTCTTCCCTAATCCGCTTTAACATTTCTTCAACCGAATCGTGGTAGCTTACGCGCCCTTCGGATTTTTCCATGACGGTTTCAACCATGGGCTAACCTCCTTAATTCCAGATATGCTATATCAAGTATGTTCATAAATTTCGGTTTATATGCGAAAGGCACCGGATAATTGTTTTCGTAAATATCGTTTAAAAACAGTGCAGGGCTAGGGGGTAGAACCCATGACGGAAAGAAGGACTGCGCCCGCTACATATCGAATATATATACACTTCTTTATGTACTACTGCTTTTTGTGGTGGTAAGGTTTTTTTCACCCAGGCCGGAATTATAGGCTTTGACCGGAGGGATATATTTTTATGGACAATAAAAAAAACGAAGGAGCATATTTTTCCGCTTTCTCAAAAAGCAGGAAAAATCTTGCGCGCCTTACACCTCAAGATATTGCAAGATCGGCTCTTTGCGAATACGATGGTCCCAGGATGTGTTTCTATTTGAAAAGCTTTAACCACAGCTTTCAGATATCATACCCCGAGGGTAAAATTTCCTTTTTGGACTCAAACAATAAACCGCCGTTAGAATGGGGGCTGATACTGCTCAATTACCTTTCCGGTGCGAAAGATATACCTCTCGCCGGAAAATGGGTCAGCTACAGGGAACTGCCCGATGGGAACGTATTTTTCCCCTCGATTAAAACCCATGTTTTGGATGTCCTAAGCAAGTATTACACTACCTGTAATAAAGATTTACTTCGTGAGAGATTGGTGCATTTAGGTTTCAACCCTGAAAAAAATAAAGCCGATTTATCGGCAGAAGGCCTTTTTACCCCCAGGATACCAATTAAAATACAATTCTGGGAGGGTGAAGACGTTATACCTCCATCATGCCAGATTCTTTTTGATTCCAGTATATCCTGTCACATGCACATAGAAGACATTGCGGCACTGTGCAGCGTAATCAGGGATTTGCTTATTAACGCTGACTTTAGCTTGTCCGGAAGAAAATGCGTTCATTTGGAAGATGATGAAGGCAGATAAGGTATCAACCTTCCGGCCAAGTTTTGTACAGGCATGGATTGAAGCCAAATCCTGCCGGGCCCTCTTAGAGTAGATAAAAATAAGCCCTCGCCGCCAAAAAATATATTTGTAAACCCCTTTATCATTTCTATGTCAAAATCCACCGTGGGTTCAAACATAGCTACATGTCCGGTGTCAACCTTCATAACCGCTCCAGGTTCCAGGTCGTATTCCACCACTTCTCCGTCCATTTCAATGAAACAAAGCCCCGGCCCTGTTACTTTTTCCAGAATGAAGCCTTCACCGCCGAAGAGGCCGGCCCCCAGTTTCTTTCTGAAGAAAACCTCCAGTTTTACAGTCCTCTCGGCACATAGAAACGCCTTTTTTTGGCAAATGATGGACTGCCCTGCGGCAAGCTGCAGCGGGATTATCTTCCCCGGAAAGGACGATGCGAAAGCGATAGCGCCCCGCTGCTTTTTGCAGGTATAAGTGGTCATAAAAATTGTCTCCCCCGCCAGTTTCCTGGCGATACCTCCAAAAAGTCCCCCTTCCATATTGGTCTTCATTTCGAATCCATCAGTCATCCAGGCCATACCGCCGGATTCGGTAAAGACGCTCTCCCCTTCTTCCATAGTCAGGATAACCACCGGCAATGTCTCTCCTCGGATTTCATACTTCACAAAACTTCCTCCCCCGTTTGTTTTCGTTCCCCAGCCCTTGCTTATGGTTCCAATAATTCTGCACTTATACCCCAGTCCCGCCACTTTAACTCTAATAGTATCTCTATTATATCATTAGTTATATAATCGCTAAATCTTTTTCTGATTAACTTGCGATTATTTTATGATAATGTCACCTTTGTTTCGTATTGCCGGACTTGAGGACAATATACTATAAATGAATTCAATTAGCAGGGAAGCGCCACACCAGCGGTTTCGACCGGACTTTTTCCAGATCTATCACTTTGTCTTTTTGGGACTGCTCGACCGGCTGTTCCCGGACGGGCACTTCGACACCGCCGTGGGCTGCAGCCGCCTGGGCTTTTTCTATAGGTTCTTCCAGAAACCGTTCAACCGGAGGACTGTTCGAAGGAGCGGGATTTTCCCTTTCCCCGGCGTTAATCATGACCGGATCGGATTTTGAACTTACATCCCCGGAAAGAAAAACCGCAAGGCTCAATGCGTTCGCCATAAGTAAAAGATAGACGAGAGAATATTTATCCTGCCGGTATATGCCGTCGACGAGGTCCCGGGTAAAAGACACAGAGATCCCTCCAAAAAAGTTTATCTTTTAATATAATATTCAATCCCGCCTGCTTATGTGCTTTTATAAAAACAAAATTTAAAGCGGGGAGTACCCCGCTTAATTTGCCAGGAGCAGCAGTATCAATACCAGAAAAACTATAAAAACATCCCGTTTTGTCTCGACCGACAGAACCAAAAAAGACCCCCTCCTTCCACCCGTTAAGTTTCTAATAATAGGCTATTCATGTCAAATACAATTTGTTCTTCTACAGGCTACATAGTCATGGTCCCGCTGTCGGTCTCCACTACTTTCAGTACCTGCTCCTCTCTGCCGTTCTGGGCGTTGATGTAGATGAGATAGCGTTCGTCGTCCAGATTCGCGTCTACTTCGTAGCAGAACCTTTCCTTCATAGCCGGATCGGGGATAATCACCTTGCGAATTCTCCTGACCTCTAACCTTTTGTTCAGGCCGTCCCGAACTTGTCTCTCGCTTATACCGGTTGAGGGAATTTTCCTCGTCGTATGGTGCGTAAGATAGCCCATGGCATCGAAACCGACTACCTGCCCGTCGTCGAGAGCCACTTCCACTTTTACAAAATCGGGGTACACCAAGACGTCTCCCTGTTTATAGGCAAAGGTGACGGTAACGGTATTGTCTTCCCTCAGAGAACCGGTCGGCTCCATATTTCTATAACCCCTGGACTCCAGAAATTTATGAGCTTTATCGACGGCTGTCTCGATGTCAATTTTCTGCTCTCCGATATCCCTGGTATTTAAGAACCAGATGACATGGCCTCCCTGACGGCTTACGTCCATCACGATCTCCGCACCCTCTGCTCCGGGCTTGGCAAACTTCAGGGAATAAGCGTTTACCATCCCCCGGGTGCGGCCGTAAACCGAAACATCGTAGCGCACATTTGCCGGGTTATCTATGAATTTCCTGCCTTTTTCGATGGCCTCTTGTTCATCGATGGGGGAACCGGTAATCGCTTTCGGCGTTATCTCCTCCACATGGTCCGAGAAAGGCCCGTCATAGGTGATTGTCGGGGCTTCTTCCTTGAGCCTCTGGTCGATGGCGGCGAATCTGTCCGCCATGACCTGCTGAACCCTACCGCCGAGACCTGGAGCAAAAGAACCCCTTTCCCACCTTATCCTGCCTTTAACCACGTTGTCCTGCAGCTCCCTCAAACTCCTGTTGAGATTCTGGGTATTCTTTTTGAACTGCTCGATAATATTCCATTCCTTATCGGAAATCTGCTCGCCCAGAGAAACTTTTTTAGCCAGGCTGTGGGAAAAATCCCCCATCTGGGCGAAAAATTTCTGCAGGTTGGTCATGTCCCTGCTGCCCAGCGGCAGGGATGCCAGGCTGGACCTGGCGTTTTCGGCTTCATGCCATATGCTGGTCAGAATCATTATCCGCTGACTGTCCGATGATGTCACAAGACTCTTGGACAGAAGTATGTTAAGCGTGTTCACGTCGTCGACCAGGTTGTAAAAACCCTTCTGGTAGCTGGCTTCCAGAAGGTTTTCTGCAGAATACGCCCTGCTGCTCATCGACCATAAAGCCAGAGCGATTACGACTATAGTGAGTATACCCAAACCCCATATGACATATCTATTCTTCAAGAACATCCCTCCTTTTCAATCACTTGCCGAATACATGGTCACCGATCTGAGTAATTATCCTGCGGGTCCATATCCAGGGACTTACCCTTTTATAAGGATTCCAGAAGAAAAGGCTGCCGTAAGTAGGGTCCCACCCGTTCAGTGCATCCCGGGCAGCCTTGTAATTGGTCCTGCTGGGATTGCGGGCCCATATCTGTCCGTTGCTTACCGATTCAAAGGCTCCGGGCTGATAAATGACCTCGGGCACCGTATTGGGAAATTTTGAACTTTTTACCCGGTTTAAAACCACCGCCGCGACGGCCACCTGGCCGATATAGGGTTCTCCGGTTGCCTCGCCAGATACAAGCCGGGCCAGCAGGACGTAGTCACCACTTCGCACCGAAACGGCATAATTCCCCGCCTCCGCACGGGCTTCTGTCGCACGGTCCTGCCGGCTCAAAACGATTCCGGCAGTAAGGATTAATATCAGTACCAGAGCCGTTACCAGCCGTATTTTTATAACAAACCTGTCCATAACACCACCCTCTTTTACAGATTAATCATTTTTAGTTTTGCTGATTTTCGTACCCCTTATTCCTTCACTCCCTGAACAAAAAAATCATATAATAATCTAGAAAAAATTTATGAAAAGCGGGTGTTGAACAATGGCCGGCAATAGTGAAGACAAAAAAAGTGAAGACAAAAAAAATGAAAACAAAAAAAAATCCTTTAACCCCTATACGCTTTTCCTTATATTGATTCTGCTCATTAAGTCCTCTGAAGTGTCGGGACTATTTAAAAAAAACAGCGACAGGAGGGAGGTACTTTGAAACTACTTTCGGTATCGGATGACGATTTAAAGCTGTTGAACGCACTAAAGCCTTTCTTGAGCCCTAGAGGACAGGAAGTATTAGAAATTTTCTCCACTGTCATCAACGTGTTTCGCCCATCGGATCCGGAACAAAAAATTAACATCGAAGCGCTGAGCACGCTGCTTTCAATAGTCGCCGAGCCCTCAGAGAAGGAAAACAATGAAAATGAAAAGGATGAAATCGAACTGGCCAACGGCTCAACGAAACCTGAGAAGTCTCAGGAGCTGGAAACTCTTTTGAACATACTGGCCGAAAAAGAAAAACGCGCGTAAAGAGAGCCGTCCAATGAGCAACGGGGCTTAGAAGCCCTGTTTTTTATTCTTTTTTACTTCTTACGAGCATATATTAAATTAACAGAACAGGCTCGCACAAAGGGGTGGTTAAAATTGTCTGACGGAAACAACAGCAGGTCTGACTTTGGTTTGCTGGAAATGGTAACGGATGTGATTCAGGGGAAGCGGGGCAATAATATCAACGAACTCATCAGCCTCCTCGCTTTGAGTAATATCCTGGGGATAATAACGTACCTGAATTCTCAGGAATTAAGAACCGGAATAAAAGGCTCTTCCTCCTCAAAATCTGGGTCTTCAGACATTAAAGAACTGGCATCAACCCTCCTGGGAGTACTTGGAAGCTCCTCGGATAAGAAGATAAATCCCACAGCGCTGGTGAATTTGGTTAAAACCCTTTCTTCCAGCGAAGGTTCATCTTCTGAAAGTAAAGGCGGTAAAAGCGGTGAAGAAAAGGTAAAACAGACGTGAAGCCGTGCTCTTTTGCACGGCTTTTATATTAGGCGGGCTTTTGCATAAGTGCGGTGGGTTTTATATACCTGGACCTTAACCTTTTCGCCAAGCAGCTTGGCCGCATTCTCTATATCTATAACGTATCCATCGATCCGCGCTATTCCGTGGCCAGGTAAAGCGGCATGGGCTTCCTCTATTACGACTTCTATAACCTGTCCCTCCCTTACTGGCACCGCTAGATTTTCAAGTTTGGCCTTGCTGCCGACGGCTCTTACCTTTATTTCTTCCGGGTGAAGGGTGGCATTGCCCTTTATGAAAATATACTTTTCGTACCGCTGCTCCAGCTGTGCAAGCCTGCTGCCTCCCGCTCCTATAACCGACGATGCCACCGACGGGTGGACCTCCATCAGCACCGCCTCTCCCCGGCTGTTTCTGAAAATCCGCGAAAGCTCCCGTTCCACTCTCTTGGCCATGGCTTCTTCAGATAGGATCCTACCCTTGCCTTCACAGTAGGGGCATACCTTTTCCAAAACTTCGTCCAGGCTTTGCCTGACCTTTTTTCTGGTCATCTCCACAAGGCCGAGGGAAGTTATACCCAGTATATGAGCTCTGGTCCTGTCCTTTTTCAGTTCGGCTTCGAGCGCGTCGAGCACCATTTTCCTGTGTTCCGGGGAGTTCATATCTATAAAATCGATAATTATGATTCCGCCGATATCCCTCAACCTCACCTGTCTCGCTATTTCCCTGGCCGCTTCCAGGTTGGTTCTCAAAACCGTGTCCTCCAGATCTATACTGCCCACAAATTTACCTGTATTTACATCGATCGCGGTCAGGGCTTCGGTGCGGTCGATTACGATGTAGCCTCCTGACTTGAGCCATACCTTTCGGCGCAGGGCCCTTTCTATTTCCGGTTCAATGTTAAAGTACTCGAAAATTTCTTCCTGTCCTCTGTAAAGACTTATCCTGTCTTTTAAAGAAGGGGATATCATAGATACGAGTTCCAGTACTTTCTCATAACCCGAGGGGCTGTTGATGTAAAACCGGCTAACTTCGGGAGTGAATATGTCCCTTACTATCCTGGCCAGGAGGTTCATATCCTTGTATATGAGCCTGGGGGCATTGCCTCCCGTCTGCCTGAGCTGGATGTCCTCCCAGAGCTTTTTAAGGTAATCGATATCCGCTTTAAGTTCCTCTTTTCCCCTCCCTTCAGCTGCTGTGCGCACTATCACTCCCACGTGAGGCGGGCGCAATTCTTCGGCGAGGGCCCTCAGGCGATTCCTCTCTTCTTCCTTTTCAATCCTCCGCGAGATTCCCACATAATCAACCCGGGGCATAAGCACCAGGTACCTGCCGGGCAGGGTTATATTGGTAGAAACTCGTGCACCTTTGGACCCCATGGGTTCCTTAACTACCTGGACCAGCACATCTTGACCGACCCTTAAAATATCCTTAATCGAAAGTTTTCTCAAACCCTCTAGGAGGTCCTTATCCTCCGGACCTAGTGAGTCAAAATTTATATCCCCCACGTACAAAAAAGCATTTTTCTCAAGGCCAATGTCCACAAAGGCGGCCTGCATCCCGGGAAGTACGTTGGTCACCCTGCCCTTATAAATATTTCCCGCCACCCGCTCTTCAAAACTCTTTTCAACAAAAAATTCCACGAGCTCCCTGTCTTCTAAAATTCCCACTCTTATTTGATCTCTTCCTACGTCGGCTATAATTTCTTTTGACATTAATATTCCAGCTCCCTTAAAACCGTTAAATAGGATCGTTCCTCTTTCCCTCGCGAACCAGGAAAAGTTCATCCCGGTTCATGCGGCACACGGTGATAGTCGGGATGTACTCCAGGAGAGCCTTTATAACCACCGGCGGCGTAACATTCCCCTCCTGCCCGGCGGCAAGTTCCATCCTGAGCTCGGCCCGGCTGCCCTCGACGCGTGTTATTTTTATGCTGTAAATCAGCGGCGAGATATTGATATTTTTAACCTTACCCTTGGACGTCTTTGTGACCGTTATCTCCGGGCGAGCCAGCAATTCAGCTATAGCCTTGTCCAGGAGTTCCGGCGTTGCATCGCCTCCGGCATCAACCACCACAGTATATATAGCCCTGTTAACCGATGAAAGGGGAATCTTGCCTTCAGCAGTGTCTGCCTTCAATACGGAAATTCCCGGGGGAAGGCAGGAGTTTAACCGGGCAAGAATCCGGTCCAGCGGCAACTCTCCCGCGAATTCCACGTCCATGTATTCGGCGTCACTGGTCATTCCCACTGGAAGCGCGGGGGTAAAGGATATCCTGGGGCGGGGATTGAAGCCCTCGGTAAATTTAACGGGCAGTTCGGCTCTCCTTATGGCCCGCTCTAGCGCCCTCATCAAATCGAGCTGGGAAATAAATTTAACTTCTTCTCCTTTTCTAATCTTCATTCTTACTCTCACAAAAGATCCCGCCTTTTAACTTCATAATTCCGCAGCCATGACATCTATCGAAACGGCAGTCGGGGGTGGGTTTAGCCTCCCTGGCTTTTTTCAGTTCCCTTAAAAGAAAACTCCTCTCAACCCCGGGGTCGATTACCTCCCACGGAAAAACCTCGTCCTCATGTCGGGAACGGTTGGCGTAAAACTCGGGGTTAACCCCTGCCTCTCTAAAGGCTTCCATCCATTTGGAGAAAGAAAACATGTCGCTCCATCCGTCGAACCTGCATCCTTTCTCGCGGGCTTTTTTGAGCACCAAATTAAGTCTCCTGTCGCCCCTTGAAAACACCGCTTCCAGGAAGCTCAACTTCCCGTCGTGCCAGTTATATGAGATGTTTGGGCCTTTGAGCTTTTTCTTCAGAAACCGCTGGCGCTCTTCTATCTCATCAAGAGGGATCTGGGCTTCCCACTGAAAGGGGGTAAAGGGCTTTGGCACGAAAGTGGACGTGCTAACCGTAACTTTTAAGCCTTTTGTATTGCCTCTTACTTCCCTGTACGCATCGACCACCCTGTACGCCAGCCGTGCAATTCCCTCCAGGTCTACGTAGGTTTCCGCCGGCAGACCTATCATAAAATAAAGTTTTACCGTATTCCACCCGGCCTCAAAAGCTCCCTTAACCGAATTCAGGAGGTCCTCCTCCGTAACCCCTTTGTTTATCACGTCCCGGAGCCTCTGGGTGCCCGCTTCGGGAGCAAAGGTGAGACCGCTCTTTTTTATCTCCTGGATCTTACGGGCCAGATCCAGCGTGAAGGAATCGATCCTGAGCGACGGAAGCGAAAGACCCACCATGCACTGCCTGAACTCGCCGATCAGGATCTCTACAAGCTGCTTTAAGGCCGAATAATCGCTGGTACTGAGCGAAGCTAGGGATATTTCTTCATACCCGGTCGACTTTATCATTTCCCGGGCAATGTTTGTCAACTTGTCCACCGATTTTTCCCGCACCGGCCTGTAGATCATGCCCGCCTGACAGAAGCGGCACCCTCTGGTGCAGCCCCTGAATATCTCCAGCACAGCCCTATCATGAACTATGTCCATATAAGGAACTATAAGTTTTGTGGGATAATAGGCCCTGTCGAGATCTTTTATAATTCGCTTTTGAACCCTTTCGGGTATACCCGGTTTTGTGGGAAGTATTTCCTTTACAGTGCCGTCCTCATTGTAATTTACCCGGTAATAGGCCGGCACGTAGATACCCGGTATTCCGGCTGCTTTTTCCAGGAAATCCATTCTGCTCTTTGAGCTTTTTTTGTGGTCCAGATAAAGATCTATCAGTTCCAGGATTACCTCTTCAGCCTCTCCTATGACGAAAAGGTCGATAATTTCCGCCAGGGGCTCCGGATTATACGCACACGGACCGCCGGCTATCAAAATGGGATGCCGGTCAGTGCGATCTCTGGAAAAAAGCGGTATTCCGGCCAGTTCCAGCATGTTCGTCACATTGCTGTAGCTCATCTCGTACTGCAGGGAAAAACCTACAAAATCAAATTCAGAAAGGGGGGTCTTGCTCTCCAGGCTGAAGAGCGGTATCCCCCTCTTGCGCATTACATCCTCAAAATCAACCCACGGTGCAAACACTCTCTCGGCGTAGACGTCTTCGCGCTCGTTCAAGAGGTGGTAGAGTATTTTTATCCCCAGGTGGGACATTCCAACCTCGTATACATCGGGAAAAGCCAGAGCGATATGAACTTTGACTTTTTGCTTATCCTTCTGTACGCTGTTTAGCTCATTGCCCGTATAACGCGTCGGTTTCGAGACTTCCGGTAGAACTTCATCCAGGACTTTTTTTATTTCCAAGTCTTTTTGCCTCCCTGTTTTTCTTATGCCCTTTATATTATAACAGGTCCTCCACCTTAATATCCAACCCCTTGTCTATAATAGTGTCAAATATTTCCGTTTCGGTCAAGCATTTTTTTAGTTTCCACCCTTTGTCTAATACATATACGAGATAAAAATTCTGCGGGTTGAAGCGGTACAGGATCTGCTTTACCGGCACTCCCGCCAGCGTTACTAGAGCCTGAATAGGCAGTATGCCTCTTTTCAGCAAATTCTCCCTCTTCCGGGCCATATGGCTGATAAATATCATGGGAGCTTGCTTTTCTTCCCCAGCGGCGGAGAAAAAAAGAAAAATTCCGGCGACCAGGAAACTCACATTGTACCTGGCTTTAAAGGCGGTTGCAGCAAATAACGCCAACAAAAAAAACGCCAGCACTTTACCCGCTCTGGCTGCAATCCTCACAGCTGAAATAAAGCTCACCATCTGGCTGAGCCAGAGCATGAATATCCTTCCACCGTCCAGCGGCAGGGCGGGGAGTAAGTTAAAAAGCCCCAGAGCCAGCTGATATTTGATAAACAGGTATCCCGTTTCCCAGGGGATAAAGTTCTGATAGATCAGGGACATGAACATAGCCGCCAAGGCCAGGTTGCCCATGGGACCTGCGAGGATGATCATTATTTCTTCCTCGCAGGTGGAATAGTAAAGATCTTTCAACCTCATCCGGCCGCCAAAAGGCAGCAATTCCAGCTCTTCTACGGCGATACCGAGCATGCGAGCGACAAAGATGTGAGAAGCCTCGTGTACCGCCAAGGCCAGGATGGCAGCTGCAACTTCCACAAGAAAACCCGCCAGGAGACCCGCTGTTAAAACCATGAGAAATAAAAAATGCAATTTTACTTTAATCCCCCAAATTAAAAAGGCCATAGGTCTCCCCCTAGGGCTTCTCAGGAATTTTTATCCAGAGCTCGGGGTCTATCGCTGTTCCCTTTTCCCAAATCTCAAAATGGAGGTGCGGAGTTTCCGCGAGGCCGGTTTTTCCAACTGTGCCGATAATCTGCCCCTGCCTGACCTTATCGCCTGCTTTTACGTAGACGTCTTTGAGGTGGGCATACAGCGTGACCAGGTCACCGTCATGCCTTATCTTGATCAACCGGCCCATCTCCGCGTCTTCCGCCGCCAGCATCACCGTACCGTCCCCTGCAGCTTTTACCGGACTGCCCTCCACCTGTTCTATATCTATGCCGTTATGCATCCGCTCTACCTTCAGGAGGGGGTGGAACCTTCGTCCAAATCCCGAGGTCACCCTGCCGTAAATAGGAGCAATCAAAGCTCCGGAAGTGGCCGGGGGAGATTCCTCTTCCCTAAGAAAATTCTTAAAAACCGGGACCTGCTGATTCAAAAAAGAGAGGTTTTTCAGGCCGTCCCCCAGTTTGTTGAAATCCCACTCGTAAGATATGGCTTGATTTACTCTGGAAAGTGCCGTAGCAGCCATGGGAAAATTGACCTTTTTCATCAAAAGTACCACACATAGTATTATTAGCGAAATTAATACCTTCTTCAGGCTTACAAAACGGCTCCAGTCCCTTTCAGAGGAACCTGTATAATACGGGTAGTAGGGATCCGCATCCTGTCTCTGCCACCACATGAATGACCCCTCCCGAAAAAATCCTTGATATATATCTATTTCAGGGAGGGCTCGTTTATTCCATAATATATGACCATATAAATAAATAGCCAGGGGCCGGTATTGGACCTTTGCCCCTGGTAGAATTAGAACAGTATTTTTTGCCTTCGCATCCCTATATTCAGTACCAGGCCAACGGCCATCATGTTCATTAGAAACGAGCTACCCCCATAGCTCATGAACGGCAGGGGGATACCCGTAACCGGCATAAGCCCCATGGTCATGCCTACGTTGACCAGCACCTGAAAGACCCACATCGACGCAACCCCAGCAGCCATATAAGAGCCCAGGATGTCCCGTGACCTGAAGGCTATCCGAATAGTGCGGTATAATAGAGTGAAGAAGAGCATCAGCAGAACCATACCCCCGATAAATCCCAGCTCTTCGCCCAATACGGCAAATATAAAATCGGTCTGCTGCTCGGGAATAAAATCCAACTGGTTCTGGGTGCCCTGGAAAAGGCCCTTTCCCAGGAACCTGCCGGAACCGATGGCAATTTTGGACTGGATCACGTGATAACCGAACCCAAGCGGATCAAGATTGGGATTCAAAAATATAAGAATCCTCATCCTCTGATAATCGTGAAGAAACTGCCACAATACCGGCAGGGCCGCCACTCCGGCCGCAACAGTGCCCAATAGCAGCTTTAAGCTTGTTCCTGCTACAAAAATCATGCCGAACATTATGGCTAGCAATACCAGGGATGTACCCAAGTCCGGCTGTTTCATGATCAGCACCATGGGGATTCCCACGTGGACAAACACCAGTATCAGGTCCTTCAAATTGTTAATCGTCTTCTTCTTATCCAGGTGCTTCGCCAGGGTTATGATAACGGCAAGTTTGCTGAATTCCGAAGGCTGAAAGCTAAAGGGCCCTATAGGGATCCAGCGCTGCGCTCCCATTGTGGTTTTGCCCATGAATAAGACCACTAAGAGCAGGACCAGATTGGCGATGTATATAGCGTTAGAAAGCATGCCGATAGTATGGTAGTCTATCATCAGGACTACCGCCATCGCCACCAGGCCCAGGAGAAACCAGATCAACTGCATTTTGGTATAATGGAAACTTCCTCCGGGGGCGGTAGCATGGGTGGCGCTGGTTATGGTCAGTATGCTCAGAGCTGTTATCAGGAGAATTACGATTATAATTTGGTATTCAAGATTTTTTAAAAGCTTCGGATCCATAAAAAAGCCTCCCGAAAATCCGTTAACCATTATACCATACTTTGACGGCGTCCATAAGGCCTTTTTTAAGGAGGTTACACAGGAACATTTTCCCAAAAAATCTCTACCGCGTCACCGTTGCTCAGCGGGGTCGTAAAAGTTGCGGGTCTTTTATTTACCTTTATGACCAGACAGCCCGACACCCCCCGCAAATCGAAATCAATGATGTTAAATATATCGCTTACAATGAGTTCCCGCTTCCTTATAACCACCGATGAATCACCGGTAATTTCGTCCTGGGGCCCGGCTTCCCTGTCGTTAATCTCCACCAGCGGTTCTACCGGTATCTCACGGCCGTTGATGTAGATTAAAACCCTGTGTTCGTCGTTTATGAAATCCCGGACTCTGGCCCGGCCAGGGTCTCCGGGTCTGGCTTCTTCAATCATAATTCTCGCGCCTTCCTTCACCGGATCATCGAGTCCAGCCTGCAGCCCGTCCACGGTTATAACGGCAGGCTTCCCCAGGCTGCCCGGAACAACTTTGAGTTCGCCGTTGAGCCTGAAGGTGAGGGCCGGCCCGGGAAGACCGAATATCCGGGCGGAAGAAAAACCGGCGTGGATCAGGGCCTGAAATACGGTGGGTTTATCCCTCCCCAGGATATGGACGGCGCCGTCGTTTACGTACACCTTTATGAAGGACAGTGTGGTACCCTCCAGGGCATTGGCCCCTATTCCCACCGGTGTTACGGCAAAGGGCCCTGATAAACCACTGCCGCAGCCCTTTACAAACTGAATTGACTCCAGAGTTTTTACCCCAACCCTGTCCTTCGGAATTTCCAGGTTTGCCGCTATGGCTTCCTGTAAACCGGGCAGTAAACTGCCTCCGCCGACGCAGAGCACCGCCGCCGGAGGCCTGCCGTTGAGTTCCAGTATCCTCCCCGCTATCCGCGCAGAAAGGTCCCATACCGCCTCTTTTACGGTTTCCATAATTTCCCGCGATTCCAGTTGCCTACAAAGCCCCAGAATATCGGTAAACTCTATCCTGTCCCGGGTTAAAAGTTCTCTCTTGACCCTCTCTCCCTCGGCAAAATCCAGGAGGAATGCTTCACATATTTTCTCGGTTATCTCATCGCCCGCCATGGGAACCATTCCGTAGGCAAAGATACTCCCATCTCTGGACAGTGCTATATCCGAAGTGCCGGCGCCTATATCCACCAGGGCTAGGTTTAACCTTCTCATGCCGGGAGGAACTGCCAGAAAGCTGGCAGCAATCGGCTCCAGGGTAATACTGTCCAGCTCCAGGCCGCACCTTCTTAAAACCGCAATAAGACTTTCCACTACCGAGCGGGGAAGAAATGTGGCCACTATATCCACCGAAATGTTCCTGCCCTTTTGTCCCAGCAGATTCTCTATAGGCTCTCCTTCAAGGTACCACCTGATCACGCTGTACCCTACGCAGTGATAATCCAGGAAAGCCTCCTGGGTATTTTTACCCGAAATGGACTTTATTGCCTTTCCCAACGCATCAGCTTCCAGACTCCTGATATCGTTGCCGTCGATTTCCTTAAAAGGGGAAATCGTTTTTTCCGCTCTTGCTTCGACGGTAACCAGAGCTCGTCCTGCGGCGGCCACCGCCGCCTTCTTCAGCTCATACCCCAGCCTTTTCTCCAGGTTTTCCTTGACGCGGCGTACGCTTTCGGCTACCACTTCCACATCGTGGATCTGGCCGTCGTACATCGCCCTGCTTTCGTGCTCCAAAACTTCGTAGTCCTTTATTATAAATTCTCTGCCTTCTTTGTATAAAACTACGCCCACAACGGTTCTAGTGCCGATATCGAGGGCAAACACTTCGCGGTCCATTGCCCCAAAATTTTCCTCCTTTTTATGCCCGAGCAACGTGCTTGATCCTTTTAATCGGTATATTGGCCACCAGAGCCGGCACCGTTATTTCTTCGTCTTTTTTCATCCTGGTAAGTTTTACTTCTAGCCCCTCTTCTTCTATATCCACGTAGTCGGAAATTATATTTATTATCTGGCTCTTTATCATTTCGAGAAACTGCGGGGAAACGTTGGCCCTGTCATGGACGAGAATGAGCCTCAGCCTCTCTTTGGCTATATCCTTACTGGATACATCTTCCCTGCCGAAAAGTTTCAGAAAATCCATTTACCAATGCCCCCCTTACTTTCTAGGTTTTAATCCGAACAACATCCTGAGCCTTTCCATCAGGGTCGGCTCCACGTCCAGGGACATTATGGGCACATCTTCTCCCTCTATTCTGCGAGTCACGTTTCGGTAAGCCTGCCCTGCTTTTGAATTTTCATCGGCCACCGCCGGTTCTCCCCTGTTGGTGGATATTACTATCCTCTCATCTTCGGGTATGACGCCCAACAGGTCGACAGCCAGTATATCTATAATATCGTCTATATCCATCATATCGCCGCGCTTGACCATGTCGGGCCTTATCCTGTTTATTATGAGCTTGGGCTCTTCGAACCCGGCGGCTTCCAGCAGGCCTATCACCCTGTCGGCATCCCGGACGGCAGAAACCTCGGGTGTCGATACGATGATCGCTTTATCGGCGCCGGCTATGGCGTTTTTGAATCCCTGCTCTATACCGGCCGGGCAGTCTACCAGCACGTAATCAAACTCCTCTCTAAGCTGGTCGCATAAGTCCTTCATCTGTTCGGGAGATACCGCAGTCTTGTCCTTGGTCTGGGCTGCCGGCAAAAGGTACAGATTTTCAAAACGCTTGTCCCTTATCAGGGCCTGTTTGAGCCTGCATACACCCTGAACCACGTCCACCAGATCGTACACGATGCGGTTTTCCAGGCCCATCACCACATCGAGATTTCTAAGGCCGATATCGGCATCTATCATGACTACCTTCCTGTGCTTTAAAAGAGCAAGACCAGTTCCGATGTTGGCGGTAGTGGTGGTTTTCCCCACTCCGCCCTTTCCGGAAGTAATAACGATTACCTGACCCATTGGTTCCCCTCCTGTCCTCTTTTTATACCGTCGTTAAATTAAGTAGTAAGGTTCGATAATTATGATTCCATCTTTCAATCGAGCCACTTCCGGGCCCTGGGGCATGTCGCTTTTTTCTTCGGGAGGCCTCGATATAACATGGGCTATTCTGAGCTGGATCGGTTGCAGTCTGTAGGCTGCCACTATCGAATTCCCGTCGCCCTCGGCTCCTGCATGGGCCATACCCCGTAAAGTCCCAAAAACCAGTATATCTCCTTTTGCTATTATTTCGCTCCCCGGATTGGCATCACCCACGATTACTACATTGCCCCTATAAGCGATCCTCTGTCCAGAACGCAGCGTCTTCTTCAGAATCAGGGTATCCGGTTGTGGTGAACCGGGGAAGGTGATTGTGCGCAGCGGTTTATCCTTTCTGAGGTGCAAACCGAAATCCCGCAGCATTGTTTCCAGCTGCTCTAATTCGTCCTGGCTTACGTATCCCTCCTTGACCAGCAGGCGTGCCTGGCCACCCTTAAAAAATTCTCCGCCCCTCTGGAGTTTTTCGAAGATCTTGTTTTTTATCGTATCAAAGTCCGATTGGTGGCGTAAAATTATAGAAATTCCATCTCTTGTCCCTTTTATTACCACCGGTTCCTGATTCATCTATGCTCCCTCCGCAGCCTCGTCTTCTATCAATATTCTTCAAAAAATAGCCAATTCCTTCTTACGATAACAAAAAAACCAGAATCTGTAAGATTCTGGTTCATGGTCAATCGGAAATTTCAAGGGAGCTTTGATTTGACTGTTCAGTATTTTCGTCCAGGCCAAAGTAAGCGTTCAGGATTGCTTTGGCCACAGGCCCGCCGGTGGCTCCTCCGGATCCGGCCTGCTCTATGAACACCACTACAGCTACTTCCGGATCTTCAAAAGGGGCAAAGGCTACAAACCAGCCGTGAGGCGTTTTTTTTACGTCCCACTGAGCCGTACCGGTTTTGGCCCCCAGGGAAACCGGGAAATCAGAAAAAACCGAGTGAGCGGTACCTCCCGGGAGCACAACCCCCCTCATGCCTTCTTTTATAATCTCGAAGGTTTTTTTAGAGACTTGGACCTCGCCGGCGACTTCGGGTTTTCTTTCAAAAATCACATGTCCATCGGCATCTACAATACTTTTTACAAGATACGGTTTCATCCAGCGGCCTTCATTGGCTATGGCGGAAATATAAGTCGCGATCTGCAGCGGGGTATACTGGTGGTAACCCTGTCCGATGGCCGCATCGAGAGTTTCCGCCGGGTACCATATCTTGTCCTGCGCCTTCTTGAAAACTCTGGCCTTGTATTCCCTGCTTGCCACATTACCTGCTTTTTCTCCGGGCAGCTCGATCCCGGTAATATTTCCGAGGCCGTACATGCGGGCGTATTTTTCAATAGTATCGATCCCGAGGCGCCTTCCCATTTCATAAAAAAATATATTGCATGACTCCGCTATGGCCTTTACCACATCGACAATGCCGTGACCGCCGGGCTTCCAGTCCTTTTTCGGGGCTATGGTCCAGTATACCCCTGGGTCGCGAATTTTCTCCCTTTCGTCGGTGACCTTTTCTTCAAGGGCAGCCGTGGCCGTGACCATTTTAAACACCGAACCGGGCGGATATACTTCCGATACGGCTATATTGACCATCGGTTTCAGCGGGTTATTTACCAGGCTTTCCCATTCCGCCTGGGTAATCCCCCGGGCAAACATATTGGGGTCGAAACCGGGAACGCTTGCCATGGCCAGCACTTCTCCAGTCTTGACGTTGAGCGCCACCACAGCTCCTCGCTTGGCATTGGGAAAAGGGTTTTTCCTGTCGGTCTGCAGCTTTATGAGCTGTTCCTGGAGGGCCTCCTCTGCCACCTGCTGCAGTTCTGCGTCGATAGTCAGACTTACCGTAGCCCCCGGTACCGCCGGCTTTTCTCCCAGGGTCCTGATGGGCTTGCCCGTAGCGGTAACCTCCACCTGTTTACCGCCGTCTTTACCCTTCAGGTAGGTTTCCAGCACCTTTTCCAGGCCCATCTTACCCACCAGGTCCCCCGGCCGGTACCCTTTTTCCCTAAGGATTTCGAGCTCCTGCTGATTTATCTCGCCCACGTACCCGAATATGTGGGATCCCATGCTGCCGTATATGTAATTCCTTATGGGCTCAACCTCGATATATACACCCGGAAGGCGGCGCTCTTCGATTTTAGCCACCGTCTCCATATCCACATTGGTCTTCAACCTGACAGGCATGTATTTTTTATATCCCTGGTCCCTAATCTTATTTCGAAAGGTGTGAAATGCATAGGATACGAGAACCGGCGTATCAGCGGGAGCATCTGCTACAATTTTCCCATTGGTAACGTCAACAGTTTTTACTTCAATCCTTTTTCCGGTCTTTTCATCGATTACCTGGATATCACTGGTGTCCACTTTTCCATCGCCGTTCACGTCGTATAGCGGCAGCTTTTCCAGGAACACCTCGCCCTTTTCATTTACCGTGTACCTTTCCTTAACCACATGGGTTACTTCGGGCATGTTCAGGATCTGGCTCAAAGTCCGGAAGACCTCTTCCTGCTCTTCAAGAGACGAGTTCACGTTCATGTAGGAAACTGTATAACTCGGCTTGCTGTTCACCAGTTCCTTTCCATTCCTGTCTTTAAAAACACCCCGGGGAGCCGTCACCGGCACAATCCTTATTCGATTTTCCTGGGCAAGCTTTTCGTATTCAGCGCCGCTGACTATCTGGAGCATAAAAAGCCCTATACTTAGAAAAAGAAATATGCCCACCGTTATCCACGTATAGATATGGAGTCTTCTTTCCATTTTCTTGGCATCCACGGGTATTCTCCTCTGGACTTAATATTTGGTGACAAAATAATAATTCAGCAATTTTTCCAGCCTCAAAATAGCGCTGTACATCACAGGGCCTATAACGGCGTTGTAAAGCGCTGAATATACCACTACAGGCATAAAAAGGCCGATCTTGTATTCGGGAGTTAACAGTAGAGCGGCCAGAAAAAATATGAGGTTATATAGCAACGTTCCCATGAAAACAAAGCCCATGGTAAACACAACGGGACCCTTGAATAAGTCCCTAGTCCCGTAACCTACGAAATATCCGGTGAGGAGCTTTACCAGTGCGCTGAATCCCAGAAATTTACCGTAAACTATATCCTCAATAAGCCCGCTTATCAAACCGTAGGCGGCTCCCGAATTCTCGCCTTTTATCAATGCCATACACAGTACAAACGCCAGTACAAAATCGGGCTTTACGCTCCCTATTTTAAAAAGCACTCCCAGGGTGGACTGCGCGATGATCAATAAAATAACGATCATCAAATAGAATAACCACCTCAAAGACTATTCCCTCCCCGGGTCAGTGTTTGCGTTTTTGATGACGAAAACTTCTTCCAGTTTTTGAAAATCCACCGCCGGCTTTACTATCGCGTACTGGGTCAGGTTATCCGATTCCTTTTTCACTTCGACTACCTCGCCTATGATTATCCCTTTGGGAACTATACCACCCAGCCCGGAAGATATCACCACGTCTCCCTTGACTATAGAAGCATCAGCCGGCAAAAATACCATTTTAGCGTGGCCCGGCGGTGCCGGAGCTATATTCCCCTTAAGAATGCCGTTATCCCGGGTCCTCTGTATCATGGCGCTTACCGACATCCTGTTATCCAGGAGCATAAGCACCTTCGCCCAGTTGTTTCCTACATCTATAGTATAGCCCACCAATCCCCTTTCGGTGATGACTGCCATATCCTCCCGGATGCCGCTGCTCTTTCCCTTGTTTATTATTATCACGTTAAACCAATTGCCCGGGTCTCTGCCAATCACTTCAGCGGCCACCATGTCGTACTGGGGATTTTTTTCCTCAAAATCCAGCATTCGTCGAAGCCTGGCGTTTTCATCCCTGTATTCTAGAAATCGGTGCTTGTATTCCATGAGCTCCGCCAGCTGTTTTTTCAAGGCCTCATTTTCCCTTTTCAGGTAAAACACTTGGGAAACCGATTCAAGACCGCCCCTCACTCCGTGGGATATCCAGGAAAAAACCTCCTGGGCGGGTTTCATCAATGAGATGGCAGGGCTTTCTATTTTGTTAAACAATAGGCCGTTCCGTGCCGTGATATTTACGGTAAAGCTCAGAGCAGCTACCAGCAACATTAACAAAAAACCTTTTTTATAACGCCCAAGGCGTAACAAAAATCACCACGTCCTTTAAACGACTTTTTTGGATGACACCTGCACGCGCTTCAAGAGATCCAGTTCCTCGAGGGCTTTACCGGTCCCAAGCGCAACGCAGTCTAATGGGTTCTCGGCTATATGGACCGGCATTCCCGTCTCGTGGTTGACTAGTTTATCAAGCCCGTATAGTAGCGAGCCGCCACCGCTCATGACGATACCCCGGTCCATTATATCAGCGGCAAGCTCTGGAGGAGTCTTTTCCAGCGTAACCTTTATCGCATCTAATATGCTGTTCACCGGTTCCATGAGCGCTTCCCTTATCTCCTCGGAAGTCACCTTTATGGTCTTCGGCAGGCCCGTTACCAGGTCCCTACCCCTTACATCCATTGTCTCCTCTTTGGGTTTAGGAAAAGCAGAGCCGATGGCGATCTTGATTTCTTCCGCCGTACGTTCGCCAATCATGAGATTGTACTCTTTTTTAATGTAGTTTACTATTGCCTCATCCATCTCGTCGCCGCCCACGCGGATGGATTTGCTTGTCACTATTCCTCCGAGAGAAATAATAGCCACTTCGGTGGTACCGCCGCCTATATCCACGACCATATTGCCGGTAGGTTCCTGCACTTCAAGCCCCGCGCCGATGGCCGCCGCCATGGGCTCCTCTATGAGGTAGGCTTCCCTAGCTCCGGCCTGAAGGGTGGCATCTATAACCGCCCTTTTTTCCACTTCGGTGACACCCGAAGGGATACCGACGACAACGCGAGGCTTTACAAAACTCCGGCTCTTTAACGCTTTTGATATGAAGTGTTTGAGCATCGTCTGGGTTACGTCAAAATCGGCGATTACCCCGTCTTTCAGCGGTCTAATGGCCACTATGTTCCCCGGGGTGCGGCCTATCATGTGTTTGGCCTCTTCCCCTACGGCGAGAATCGCCCCCGTGTCCCTCTGGATAGCCACAACCGAAGGTTCCCTAAGTACTATTCCCTTGCCCTTAACGTGCACAAGCGTGTTTGCCGTACCCAAATCTATTCCTATATCTTTCGACAGCGCCCTGAAAAGCCCAAACATGAAAGTTACTCCTTTCCATTTCTTGTTGAATTTTCCTGTTTCATAGCAGTCCTTTTTCTTTGAAGCTTACGTAAGACGGGTTTCCGATAATTACGTGATCAAGGACATCTATCCCGAGGATCCTGCCTGCTTCCACCAGTCTCCGGGTGATTTCTATATCCTCCCTGCTCGGCGTCGGATCGCCGCTCGGGTGGTTATGCACCAGTATTATTGCTGCACTGCTCCTTTTGATGGCAGGTTTAAAGACCTCCCTCGGGTGGACGATAGAAGAGTTGAGGCTACCGATGGAAATTTCCTCGATGGATATGACCCGATTTTTTACGTTGAGCAGGATAACCTTGAAGTGCTCCTTTTCCAGAAATCGCATTTCTTCCATTAATAATTTTTTCACATCGACCGGCGACGATATTACGATGTCATCACTCCTGCAAAAGGCGGAAATCCGGCGACCGAGCTCAACAGCCGCCTTGATCTGTACCGCTTTTGCCGGACCGATGCCCTTTATTTTTGACAGCTCTTCGATGCCGGCCCGTGCCACAAATTCCAGCCCCGTTTTGCCGCCATCGCCCTTCAGGACCCTGTGAGCCAGCACCAGGGCTGATTCGGAAACGGTGCCGGTCCTTATTAAAAGGGCCAGGAGTTCAGCGTCGCTGAGCACTTCGGCTCCGTACCGCTGGAGGCGCTCCCTGGGCCTTTCTTCCCTGGGCAAATCCTTAATCGTCAAAGATGACACCGCAATATCCTCCCGATCACAGGATTTCGACGCCGAAATGCGAAAGCATAAAACCTAGTTTGAACAGGGGTAACCCCACAATATTATAATAACATCCTTCTATTCTCTCTACAAGCAAAGCCCCTTTGCCCTGTATGCCGTAACCGCCGGCTTTATCCATGGGCTCTCCTGTTTTTAAATAGTTTTCAATTTCACGCGGAGAGAGCTTTTTAAACTTCACCCGGCTTTCCTCGTAATCCGAAATTTTTCGCCCCGAAGCAGTATCTATAACGGCAATACCGGTATAAACACTATGCCACCTGCCACTCAACCGGGTGAGCATCTCCCTCGCGTTGTTTTCGTCCTCCGGTTTTCCCAGTATAATGTCGTCCACCACGACTATGGTGTCGGCCCCTATAACAATGCCTTCGCCTGCGCGCAGAGCCACATCCGCCGCCTTCTGATCGGCAAGGCGGACAGCCGCAAGTTCCGGTGGGCCTGAAGGTAGGAAGGCCTCGTCGATGCCGCTGGGAATCACTTTAAAATCAAGCCCCAACTGCGCCAGGAGTTCCCGCCGCCTTGGTGAAGCCGAGGCCAGGATTAACTTTTGAGCCATCTTTATCCCCCATTACATCCTCTGGTATAAAAGGGCTCCGAGTAATACCCCAAGGGCTCCCGCCAGGTTAAGGTTCAAATAAAAGCCGAAGGAAAAGCCGGCTATACCCATGTCGAAACTGGACATATTCAAGCCCAGCTTCGGACCGTATGAAAGAAGGGGAACCACGTTTTTCAGGGCCTCGCCCACGGCGCTCCCCACAATCGCCCCGGCAAACAACAGTGTGATCAGCAGCGCCGTACTGCGGGTGCGCTTCTTCATGGCTTCATCTCCTTTTTCCCGGTAGTTTCCAGCCGGCTTAGGTTGACCGCCAGGTTATCCCTGGTAAAAACGGCCGCGAATCCGGTAAAAATACCGGTCAGCAGGCCGACCACCATAAGGAAAGGCAGGTAGGAATACAGCCCGAAAGTAGAGAGAACCAAACTCGCTACCGTCACCTGGGCGATGTTGTGAGTTACTCCTCCGATGATACTAATCCCAACGAGGCTGAAAATGTTTTTAAAATACCTGTAAGCCATCCCCATCATGAGGGTGCTGGAAA
This sequence comes from Thermosediminibacter litoriperuensis, assembly GCF_008124715.1. Lineage (GTDB taxonomy): Bacteria > Bacillota > Thermosediminibacteria > Thermosediminibacterales > Thermosediminibacteraceae > Thermosediminibacter > Thermosediminibacter litoriperuensis. The sequence continues at coordinate 58,782 of NZ_VNHO01000005.1, forward strand.
CAGCTCCCGACAGGCTGTAAAGCAGGCTTGACATGGAGCCGCCCATCAGGGCGCCTATAAGGCACCGCAGGATGTTTACCTGCAGGCCTTCTTTCGTGCCGTAAAGGGCTATCGCCAGAAGAGATATGATGTTGGCAAGGCCCAGCTTGGCCCCGGGAACGGGAAAAGGCACAGGTATCAGGTTCTCCACCAGGTGAAGAGCTACGCCGCAGGCCACAAGCAGCGACATATATATCATTTTCCTGTTTCCAGCCATAGCACATCATCCTCAATAAAAGCCGTCCTCAGAAGCTCACCCCATCCAGTTCGCCCGACGACCTGTCGCTTTCTATCTTAACCACAACCCGGTTCGGAAGGCATACAAGCATCTGCCCGGGGCGGGACGCCCATCCCTGCCTTACGCAGTCCTTATCGGGACAGTCGGCGGAGACAACCCTGACCCTGTCCCTATCAATTTCTAAGATGAGTTCTCCCTGCACTCCCGGCACCTTCAGCTGAAGTTTCGGTCCATCGCTGCCTAGGGAGATCTTCTGATACTGCCTGCCGTCTACCTCTATCACAGCATAAGTCCTGCCGCCGCTGAACCCGTAAATCTGAAAACCGGTAAAAATCGCGACGGCAAACAGCAGTATTGATGCAATTAAAATTTTGTCCCCTCTTTTTAGCATAAAAATCGCCTTCCCCTAACATTATTTAGTGTACCATTTTATTTGGGTCAAGACAAGTGGAAAATCCCTCTACCCAGAAGACAAAAAAAAGATTTTATGGGGCCTCTTTCAGACCGAGGCCGGCATAAAATCTTTTAAGCATGGATTGAAAAAATATTTTTTACCTACCTCTGCACCTCGTAACCGGCATCTTCAATAGCTCCGGTGATCTGTTCAAGCGACACTTTAGAGGGGTCGAAGGACACATCCACCTTGCCTTCCTCAACCCTTACATCCACCTTCTCAATGCCCGGCAGGGCCTTTACAGCGGATTCTACCGAGTACTTGCAGTGCGAACACGACATGCCCGATACCTTTAGTGTAATATCCGATCTCCCCGGCCCGCGATTGCAGCAGCGAGGCATCTTCATCCCTCCGAATAAATATAGTTTTCATAAACTGAACTTCTTTTTTATTCTACCTTATTCTATCTTATTTTATAAAGCCAGTCAAGAAAAACGCGCGGGCTTTGTTAACTTCTATCATTTTATGGTTGACATTTCGCCCTGGTTGCCTTAAAATAGCACTTAACAATATTCAACTGTGAAAGGAGTCAGTTTATGAAGAAAAACCTCGCCGTCAGAGAAATGGCTTTCACAGCGCTATTTGCTTCGATAACAGCTCTTTTCAGCTACATAAGGATTCCTCTACCCTTTAGCCCCGTACCCATCACTTTGCAGACCCTTGCAGTCATGCTGGCGGGAAGTGTATTAACACCCAGGGCCGCATTTTCGAGCATGGCGGTGTTTCTCTTTATGGGAGCCATAGGATTACCCGTATTCGGCGGCGGTACCAGCGGCCCGGGAGTGCTATTCGGACCCACGGGAGGCTATCTCATGAGCTGGCCCGTAGCTGCTTATGTAATAGCTTTGATCCTAAAAAAAGTGAATCCCAATCTAACCACACTTATACTGGTCAATATCCTGGGTGGTGTAGTCATTGTATATGCTATAGGCGTTTCCTATCTGGCATATGTAACCAATATGACCTTAACCACCGCGATAACTGCCGGAGCGCTACCGTTCATACCGGGTGACCTTCTGAAAGCAATCGTCTCCTCGCTGCTGGCACTGTCGCTTAGAAAGGCCCTTCAGTGGAAAATATCCTATCCTGGCGCATAAAATCCAGTACAGCCCCTTTAAACGTAGAACCCTGTAAGGGGTTTTATTTTTTAAATTGACACAGTCGGTTTCGAGGTGTAAAATAATTAAAGTAGTAAAATCTTATCTGTATACAAGGGATTAAAACCTAGAGGAGGGGATTCCGTTGATCCTGCCCAAAGAACAGGTATACAGGTATCTCAGGCATATAATAATGCCCGAAATCAGCGGACCCGGCCAGAAAAAACTCATCGAATCCACAGGTCTTGTGGTTTCCTCGTCTCTGGAAAACGCTTCACCCCTGCTTTACTACCTCACGGCTTCGGGAATAGGGCGTATTTACGTTACTGCGGAAAAATTTAATCAAGGATTTTTGAGTTTAAAGGAGAACCTTGAGGATTTAAACCCGGACATAAAAATAGAGTTTTTAAATGATACAACCGCCTTACCAACCGGAGAAAAAATCGACTTCGCAGTTTTTATCAACAATTTTAAAGCCGTTAAACACTTAAAAGAAATTCCTGCGATTTTGGCGGCGACGCGGCCCTGGAAGGGGTATATAAGGACGGTAAAAAGGGCGGGCCTCCTTGACGACCCATTACCCGGAACGATGGAGGGCGAGTCAGAGCGCGGTTCGGCGGGAGTCGTCTTTTCCCGCTGCTTCGCCGGAACAATTTGCGCCATCGAAGCTGTAAAGCTGTGCCTGAATATAGGCCGTCTGCTCGAAGCTCCCCTTTACTTTGACCTTTACAGTATGGAGTTTAAAACCGGCGAATTTATAAACGAGTTCGCGAAAGATGATACCCGGGAAGATCCAGCGGAAAGAGAAAGGCTCTCACGCTCCAAAGTACTTATAGTCGGCACCGGAGGTCTCGGGTCTCCGGCGGCATTGGCTCTTACCCTGGCTGGGGTGGGAACCATAGGGCTCGTAGACAGCGACGCCGTGGAAATAAGCAATTTAAACAGGCAGATTCTTCATTCCACTTCCCGGGTCGGCATGCTCAAAGTTGAATCAGCAGAAGCATTTTTGAAAAAAATAAACCCTGAAGTGAACGTCGTAAAATACCCCACCCGATTCGACAGGGAAAACGCTCTGGAAATAATCAGAGACTACGACGTGATTATAGACGGCGTAGACAACCTTCCTACCCGCTATCTTTTAAACGACGCATGCGTCCTGGCCGGAAAACCGCTGGCCGAAGCCGGTGTGCTCCGGTTCGAAGGCCTGGGCATGACCGTCGTCCCCGGCGAAGGTCCCTGTTACCGCTGTGTTTTCCCCAAAATGCCCCCGCCAGGCAGCATCCCCTCCTGCTCCGAAACGGGCGTTCTCGGCCCAGTCCCCGGAGTTATGGGGTCCATAGAGGCGGCCGAAGCGGCCAAAATTCTGACCGGACACGGTAAACTTTTGAGCGGAAGACTTTTAATCTTTGATTCAATGGAACTGGATTTCAAGCTGCCCGACTTAAAAAGGGATCCGGGCTGTCCCGTGTGCGGCCGGAATCCATCAATAAGAGACCTCAGCGGTGAATACGAATTTATCTGCGAAAAAACCGAAAAGGATTGATGTTATGGAAAACAAAATCCCTCGTATAAAAGATTCCATTCTCGATCTGGTAGGTATGACCCCAATGGTCCAGCTGTCCAGGCTGTCACCCGAAGGCGGCGCCGTCATTGCGGCAAAGCTCGAGTTTTTTAATCCCGGAGGCAGCGTAAAGGACCGCATCGCCTACAACATGATCCTGGACGCCGAAAAGAAAGGGATCCTGAAGCCGGGTTCCACTATAGTGGAACCCACCAGCGGAAACACCGGCATAGGCCTTGCCATAGTATGTGCCGTAAAAGGGTACCGGCTGATACTGGTCATGCCGGCTTCAATGAGCGTGGAGCGGCGGAAACTTTTAAAAGCTTACGGAGCCGAATTCGTGCTGACTCCGCCGGAATTGGGCATGAGGGGTGCCGTTGAAAAAGCTCTCGAGCTCGTGAAGGAAAATGAGGACTACTTCATGCCCCAGCAGTTTGAAAATCCGGCCAATCCGGAAATTCACGAAAAAACCACGGCTGTTGAAATACTGGAGCAGACCGGAGGCAAACTCGACGCCTTTGTGGCCGGGGTCGGCACCGGCGGAACGATAACCGGAGTCGCCAGGGTATTGAAGAAGGAAATGCCTCACGTCAAAATAGTGGCCGTGGAGCCGGCAGCGTCCCCCGTGCTGTCCGGCGGTAAGCCGGGTCTTCATAAAATCCAGGGTATCGGTGCCGGCTTTATACCAAGAGTGCTGGACCTCAATTTGATAGATGAAATAATAACAGTAAGCAACGACGACGCTTATTCTACAGCACGAGAACTTTCCACAAAAGAGGGAATCCTCGCCGGGATATCTTCCGGAGCCGCGGTTTTCGCCGCCCGGAAGGTGGCAAGAACCTTAAAACCCGGCAACCTGGTGGTAACGGTGCTCCCGGATACGGGAGAGCGTTACTTGAGTGTGGAGGGATTGTTCCCTTCAGAATGAAAATTGTTCAGCAAAAAAAGAGGGTTTATCCCTCTTTTTTTTTTTAATTTTTTTGCTCCGAAAGTATTTGCCCGGGCACCAGGAGGAACACGGAAATAATAAGAGCGATCAGGCTCAGCGAGCCCGCTGCCAGCACCACCGTTAAAATGCCGTATCTTTCGGAAAACGCGTAAACGGGAGGGCCTACCGCCACTCCAAAAAACCTGAGGCTGCCGTAAAGGCATGTAATTATACCCCTTCGCTTAACACTGCACGAACCCGTTACCAGTGCATTTACGGGAGTCATTATAAGGCCGACGCCGGCCCCCAGAATTAAGACCGACAGAAAAAGCGGCCAGAACTCCTTGACCAGCGCAAACATGACGTGCCCGGATACTATCAATATAAGCCCCACCAGTATAAATGTCTTTAAACCTTTGTTTTTCCGCTTTTCAAGCAGTATACCCAGCGCAAAGGAAAGCGAAGCCATTACGAGCACCGGACCCGAAATTATCAGACCTTTTTTAAAACCTACCGCGTCAAAATTCGTTTCGAGTATATCCGAGTAAAGTGAAAGAATCCCAAAAAGCGAGAATAAAGCCGCCATCCCGGCAAAAAAACTGGTCAGCAGCCCGGCAGCTTTTTTCTCAAAGATGGCCTTCAGCGAATTTGTGTAGTTTTCGAGGGATTGCTTTTTGAATTCAGTTTTTTCCTTAACAAAAATATAAAGGATAATACCGGCCGGTATGGCCAGGATACCGTAGGCAAAAAAGGGAAAGTACCAGATAATCAGTGCAAGGCTGGCCCCGAGTATGGGACTTACCACCTTGCCCAGCCCGTTGGACGCTTCCAGCAGGCCGAGAGCCTTGCTCCGCTCTTCAGAACTGAAGGTATCACCGACTATGGCCATGGCCAACTGGTAGGTACCCCCGGCACCCACTCCCTGAATTATCCTGCCTGTCAGGATTCCCCAATAAGGATCTTTCAGAAAAACCGAACTCAGCCCTGCCACTATCCCGCCGACACCGTATATTATCAGCGCAGGAGCCATCACTTTTTTACGGCCTATCTGGTCGGAAAGGACCCCCGCAAAGGGAATCACAAGGCCTGCAGGTATAGAAAAGGCCGTTATGAAAAGGCCCACCTGAAACTGGTTTATACCTACGGCTTTTTTTATCGCCGGTAACACCGGAATTAACATAGAATTACCCAGAACCATTATAAACGGAACGAGACATAAGAGGACAAGCTGTATACCGGTACTTTTTTTCACTTCCCCTCACACCCTTTCAAAATAAACGCCCCTTTATTATCAAAATTAATCCGGGGCTGTCAGTATTATTCTCTCCGGTAAATTTTCCGTGAAAACCTTCCTGAATAATAGTATTGATAAAAAGTGAGACTGTTATTATTATTTGTGGTAACCCGTTTAATATTGCCTACATATACTGGTATTGAGAATAACGATAAGGAGGGATTTGAATGAGCGATATAAGCGGAGGCGGCTTCTTCGGCGATAAATTCCGCGACCGTCGGGCTTTTATCGTATTTCTGATATTAATACTCCTGCTGCTGAGCGACTGGTGTTAAAATAAGGTATTAAAGCCGTGCTTTTCGCACGGCTTTTTAATATTTTAATATGGAACTGAAAAAACCCGGTTTTCATAGTATATTACAGAGATATCTTAACGAATTGATAAATTCTCCCTGGGGGGTAGTAATAAATGACCAGATCCGAAAGTATGTCAAAAGGCCACGATGGCATGAGGCTTGCCGAGGCTTATATCCCCATGCAGACGTTCGGTGAAACTTTCGACCCGAGAACAGCACTTATGTACGGAACCATATTCCCCGAATTATACAGGCCGTATCGTCCTAAACACGGAAAACCTCATAAGTAAGAATATCTCGGTGGGGTGATTTACGAATGCATGATTACGCATCGATGGTTGAAATGTTAAGAGAGATCCAGGCGTTGGAGTTTGCAGTTTATGACCTGGCCCTTTTCCTGGACACCCATCCCTGCGATAAGAGGGCCCTGGAAGACCACACCAAGCTGGTCCACAGGTTAAACCAGTTGAGAAAGGTCTTTGAGGATAGATACGGGCCGCTTCGCCTCGACTCCCAATCCCCTTATCCCTACCGCTACATCAACGACCCGTGGCCCTGGGAAATCCACTATTAAGCGGGAGGTGGCAAAAGTGTGGTTCTATGAGAAAAAACTTCAGTACCCTGCTAATGTAAGGGGCTGCGATTTGGGCATGGCAAAATACCTTTTTGCACAGTACGGCGGCCCGGACAGCGAACTTTCCGCTGCGGTGAGATATCTCACCCAGCGCTATACGATGCCGATACCTCAGGCCAAAGCACTCCTGACCGACATCGGAACCGAGGAAATGGCTCACTGGGAAATTATCGGTACGCTTATATATAAACTGACCGACGGCGCCACACCCGAGCAGATGAGGCAAGCCGGACTGGGGGATCATTTCGCACAACACGATAACGCTCTCTACCCCCACGACGCCGCCGGAGTACCCTGGACCGCAGCATACATCCAGGCTACCGGCGATCCAATAACCGACCTCCACGAAAATATGGCAGCCGAACAGAAAGCCCGTACCACATACGAACATCTTATTTCCCTCACCGATGACGACGGAGTAATAGCAACACTCTCCTTTCTGAGAGAACGGGAGGTAGTCCACTTCCAGAGGTTCGGCGAGGCATTGATGCTGGTCAGGGAACACTATCAGCATAAACACATTTTTTACTAGCAGTCACTTGTACATGAAATGACCTCTTTTACCAGAAAGAGGTCATTTTTTTAATGCCTATCTCGTTATCAGTTTTGAATTCAGGAGATAGTTGTGAAACAGGAATTCTCCCACCAGTATGGTGAAACCGTAAATCAGGAGAGTCATGGGGGTTGTGGCAAATTCCGGCACCAGCTGGTCCACGACCAGCGCCGTCAGTACCCCCAAAAGGCCGTCCCCCACCGAAGCTACCGTGTTACCGTATCTCGGCAACACAAAAAGGTCCCCCAAGACCAGGTTGATCACCGTAGTTGCAATTCCCAGGGCAATAATGTAAGTAAAGGGGTTCCTCCCTATGATCCCGAAGGCCGCCCATGCAAGCACCAGATTCATGGCCAGCTTGAAAAGTAACGCAAAAACGAATTTATTGTTCATATTCATACCTCCCGTTCCTATTTTATCCAGTCGGGATTCCGGATATACAGACCATTGATCTCTTCAATAGGATGGGTTGAATAGTGACAGGCACACGAAAAAGAGCCTCTTTTTTTGATTGGAGAGGCTCTTTTACACGCCGAAAAAAAACTTTTATAACTTACAGCTTCGATACAATATATCATTTTTTATTCTTAATACTCACCGGACGTTTTTCTTGATCGCGATGCAGCTCACAGCAATCCATCTTTTTACCCCTGAATGTTTTTTCATTGGCTTTGGCTAAATTCTCCAGAAACCTGCTGAGCCATCCAGCCATTATAACACCCCCTCACATTAAGGTATACCGATCCGGTCAGGAAAACGCACCGGACTCAAAATCCCGATAGAACTCACAACCCCGTATCGACTTAAAATGTCCTCAGTTTGTAGAATTTCAGGGTTTAAATTTCCTCAGCCTCAGGGCGTTGGTTACCACTGAAACCGAGCTGAAGGCCATGGCGGCTCCTGCTATGGCGGGGCTTAGATACCCGAGAGCGGCAAACGGGATACCGAGGGTATTATATACAAACGCCCAGAAGAGGTTTTGTTTTATGTTTCCCATGGTGGCTCGGCTGAGTTTTATGGCAGTTACTATACCCTTTAGATCTCCGCTCATGAGCGTTATATCCGCCGCCTCGATAGCCACATCGGTGCCGGTGCCGATGGCTATTCCGACGTCGGCTGCCGCCAGTGCAGGCGCGTCGTTGATGCCGTCTCCAACCATGGCGGTGATTTTACCCTGCTTCTTCAGCTTTTCAACCTCTTCAGCTTTATGCTCGGGAAGCACCTCGGCCAGGACATTTTCTATTCCCACCTGCCGGGCTATGGCCCCGGCGGTGCGCTCGTTGTCGCCGGTTATCATCCAGACTTCGATACCCATTTTCTTCAGCTCGTCGATAACTTCTCCTGAGTTTTCCTTGACGGTATCGGCCACCGCCACAATACCTTCAAGAACTCCATCCATAGCCATAATCATCGCAGTCTTACCTTCATTTTCAAGCTTCGTCAGCAGGTCCTCTACACTTTCCATAGGAATATTTTTGTCTTTTATGAGCCTTCGGTTGCCCAGGTAAACTTCCCTGCCTCTGATTTTTGCATATATGCCGTGGCCGGGTATGGCCTGGAAACTTTCGGGATCGGGAAGTTCAAGCCCTTTTTCTCTGGCTTTATTAACGATGGCCTCACCCAGAGGATGCTCGGAATTTTTTTCCGCTACAGCCGCAAAATTGAGGATTTCCTCTTCCCCTAAATTCCCAGTCGAAATAATATCGGTGACTTCCGGATTTCCTTTTGTTATGGTTCCCGTCTTGTCGAGCACGATCGCCCTGATCCTATGGGCCCTCTCGAGGTGTTCTCCGCCCTTGATAAGCACCCCGTACTCGGCGCCCTTGCCCGTCCCCACCATTACCGAGGTGGGCGTGGCCAGACCCAGAGCACACGGACACGCTATCACCAGCACCGCTACCGCGTTTATGAGTCCTGCCGTAAAGTTGTCAAACACAAAATACCAGACCGCAAAAGTTACGAGAGCGATGGCGATGACCACAGGAACGAAGACACCCGATATCTGGTCAGCCAGCTTTTGAATCGGCGCCTTCGACCCCTGGGCTTCCTCCACCAGTTTCACGATCTGGGCAAGTACGGTATCCTTGCCGACTTTTGTAGCTTTAAACTTGAAGGTACCCGTCTTGTTGATGGTAGCACCTATTACTTCGTCCCCCACTCTTTTTTCTACAGGGATGCTTTCACCGGTGAGCATGGATTCATCCACAGAAGAATAACCTTCAATGATAACACCGTCCACCGGTATCTTCTCACCGGGCCTAACCACCACGATGTCCCCTACTTCCACCTGTTCCACGGGTATCTCCATTTCTTTGCCGCTTCTTATCACCCGGGCGGTCTTGGCCTGCAGGCCCAGTAATTTTCTTATAGCTTCCGACGTCCTGCCTTTGGCTACGGCCTCCAGGTACTTGCCCAGGGTAATGAGAGTGATGATAACCGCGGATGCTTCAAAGTAAAGGTAGTCGTGAATCATTTCCATGGGAATGGTAAACACATTATATAAACTGTAAAAATACGCGGCAGTGGTACCCATGGCTATCAGCACATCCATGTTGGCGGAGCCGTTCTTCAAAGTATGATAAGCTCCACGGTAATACCTGTAACCTATTATAAACTGCACGGGGGTGGCAAGACCTACTTGAAACCACGGATTGTCAAGGATACCTCCATGCCAGCCCATGACCCTGAAAATCATCGTCAGGATCAGGGGTGTCGTGAGGATGGCCGAAATTACCACCAGCCTGCCTAAAGACCGAATCTCCCTCTCTCTTTCCTGTTTTTCCCTGTCCACATCCATTTCGGTCTTTTCGTAAGCGTCGTAGCCCATGTCCCGGATAACTTTAATGAGGTTTTTTACATCGGTCAAACTGCTTAAATACTCGACCGTGGCAGTCTCCGCGGCGAAATTCACCGATGCTTTCAAAACTCCCGGAGCCCGGGATAGGGCCTTTTCAATGCGGGCGGCGCAAGAGGCGCAGGTCATATTCTTCAGCCCCAGCTCCACCTTGTCCGGTAAGATGTCATAGCCGAGATCCCTTATTTTCTGCACAAAATCCGCCACGGAAACCTCTTTGGGATCATAGGTGATGCTGGCCTTTTCAGCCGCAAAGTTTATATTTACTTCCTGCACACCAGGCATCCTTGAAAGTACTTTTTCAATTCGGGCGGCGCAGGAAGCACAGGTCATCCCTTTTATAGTTAGCGCTATATTTTGCGCTGCTTTCCCAATAGCTTCCGGCATATTTTATTCCCTCCAAACTGCCTTTAATAATATACCCCATGGGGGTATCCTGATTCCATTATATTCTTCAGTGAATAAAATGTCAACATTTATTTATAGTATCTGCTGATTAAAGAAAGTAATGCTCCCGTCACATCCATATATCCCGGATGAAGAAAGTTAATAGAAAATAAGCAGTAGCGCTTAATAACAGAGAATAAGTAAAACCGAAAAGCCCCGCAATTCCAATAGCTAAGGTAGAACCCAACAATGAAGCAACGCCGTTTATCCCCCACATCAACGGTATTAATGAAGGTTTCCCCAACTGATGGACCCTTTCTATTCCCGCCGGGAAGAAACTGCCCATAGCAGAACCGATGGGGATCAAGATTAAAGCCATAATTGCTAGCTTAAAATAGAAGGATTCTCCTAGAAAATTTGGAAACACCGCTCGGTACAGGATCACCATCATGACTATTCCGAAGGCCAAAGCAACGGGCAAATCCTTTTTCAAGCCTTTAAACCTTTTGCCCGCTAAACTCCCCAAGCTACATGCTACTACCAGGATGCTAACCGTTGCCAGAAACGACGTAGAGGGATGGCCTAATAAAAGGATATTTTTTTGCACCAGGGATATTTCCAGAGCCATGAAACCGATACCTATCAAGAAAAAATAATTGGTAAGGCTTCTCTCTTGCCTGTCCATATTTTTGTAATGAGGCGCGAAATATACTAATAAAACGTAAATAACCAAAAACAGCACTGCCCTAACGGAATTCGGAAGACCGTAAGAGAAGTGGTAAAAAAACGGTCTATCGTCGGTGGTCGGCCTGGTATCAACACTGCTGAATTTTACAATATCACCGATTCCCGTAAATTCTGCCAAAGGAAACTTGTCCCCCTCATAACTCCATGGAATAAATACAGGCTCAAGGGAGTATTTCAATGCCGTTTTCAGGTACTGTGCGCCTTGTTCCGGAGTAAAGGGTTTTTTTCGGATTACAATTGAAGGGTAATGAAAGTGCTTACCGTCATTATCGTGATCCTCAAATCGCTTGGACACTATGCCGATGTGGCGGATCGCGTCCCGGTATGGGATACCAAGGCTCTCGAAAACCGCCAGTGCAGTTGTAACGATTCGCGTCATATCCCTCTCGTCGTGAGCCGCAAAAACCAGCTGCCCGTCCTCCGTCAGGTGCTCAAAGTACTTCAAAATAGCTTCTTTGGTATAAATATAGTTTTCCGTAAGGGCAAGGCCGCCTGATCCGGCGGCTTCTGTCATCACCAGTGACATGAAAATAGTATCGTATTTTTCCTTCGCTTGCTCGACAAAGTTTCTCCCATCCCCGACGAACGTCTTAACCTGGGGAAGATTATAAATATCGCCTGTGAAAGGAGCAAATTTTTTAGCCGCCTGAATACTGCTTTTATTGATCTCTACGGCTGTTATGTCCTCACTGCCGGCCAAGAGGGCGAGGAGGATATCCTTGCCGCCACCGGGGCCTATGACCAAAGTTTTGGGCTGTTTTTGCAGCGTAAAGGGCAGGAAGCCGGGGGTACTTTTGAGCCAAGACATTGAATCCGGGTTCCCGTCAAATCTGTACATTTCTGAAGCGGCACCCCCGTCCATAAAAATAATTTTGCTTTCGGCATCCCCCGTGTCGACGACATCGGTTCTCGAAAAGGAATCCCACTTGGTATACTCTATTGTGGTTTTTTCGTCTTTTTCTATACCGTAAAGCTTCAGCTTCCTTATTGCTAAAAGTTCGCCGAAATGCCGCTCGAAGTCAGTCAGATTTAATGTCGATACAGAAACAGTCGCTGCGACCAGTAATGCCGATAAAAGGAATACTTTTAGATTTTTATATGTATAGGAGAACAGCATCTGGATAATAAAAAGAGCCATACATAAGAATAATAAGGATATTATCATGCCGTAATTATCGAGAATTAAAAAAGTCAGCAATCCAAAGGCAATCGCACCTATTAAATCGGTAAAATAAAGCGTGCGTGCGTAATGCGACATGCGAACATAAATAGTAGCCATCATGGCTCCTCCGACGGCAAAAGGGATAATACTTAAAAACATATATAACATGGGAAAGAAGTTAAATAAGTTGATGTAAAGGGGCAGTATGATCGCCCCATAGGCTAGTAATAAAAGCCATTGGAGCCGTATCAGAGAAATGGAGTTTAACTTATCTTGATTATCGACCAGCCTGCGCTGAATCCATAGAGCACCCAGCCCTAGACCGAGGACAGCCGTTGAAATTATGATAAACGCAAAATGATACCAAACAAGATACGAAAAAATCCGCGTAAAAAGAAATTCCAGGGAAAATAAAAAGCCAGAAAGCATAAAAGTCGCCAAGAAAAGTGGTAAATGCGTTTCCATCGCCGACCCCCCACATAAAATTTCATGAAAAGGAACTGCACTCATACCCCTTATGGGTATATATTTTATAAAATTATACTATCCTTTGTCAATCAAAACGCCAGAGCCTCAGAACTTTTGATTTCGGGGATCTTTTTAACAGGATATTGACACATAAAGACAAAAATGATAAAGTAATAAAAGACGTTATACCCCATAGGGGTATATTTACTCGTGAAGGAGGTGAAAATATGGCTATCGATCCGGTATGCGGTATGAAGGTAAATGAAAATGACGCTTTTGCCACATCTACTTACAATGGCCAAACCTACTATTTCTGTTCCAAACACTGTCAAATAGCTTTTGATAAAAATCCTGAAAAATATCTAAAAAACAAAGAAGATAAAGGTCATCATCACTGTTGTTAGTTTTAATGAAAATTGATGTCAATAGGCGGAATGCTAAATATACACAAACGACCGGCTGTGTTATGAGCGAAATTTTATGGCGAATAGTTTGCCATTGATAAACTTTATTCCTGATAAAATAAGCACCGATTCTAAGGTGCTTATTTTTTAACCCCAAAAATGCAATGTTAAACGTAGCGTACACATTACACTTAAAACAAAGTAGTACAATTCTAACACGTTTACAAATAATACCTAAGGATGTAAAAAATATACGGAGGTGTTCGATGTGCCTACTATCGATTCTACAGTCGAGAAATACCAAAGATGTATCGAACTTTGCAATAGCTACATGAAAGCATGCGAGGAATGTGTGAACTCCTGCCTGAAAGAACCCGATGTAGCCGCTAGAATAAAATGTGTCCAAATGCTTCGCGATTGTGCCGACATCTGTTCTTTAGCTTCCCAGTTCATGGCAAGGAATAGTGCTTTCGCAAAACAAATCTGCTCTCTATGTGCAGACATCTGCGAAGCCTGCGCCAGAGAGTGCGAAATGTTTAAAGACGCGCACTGTCAGCAGTGTGCTGATATCTGCCGCCGATGTGCTCAGGAATGCAGATATATGGCGAATATGTGATAACAAAGAGGCGCCCCGACAAGGGCGTCTCTTTAATCGTTCTCCATAAAATCAGGTCCTGTTCAGATCTTCCTTTATCTTTTCAAATTCCTCTTTTGTTATTTCTCCCGCGGCATAGCGCTTTTTGAGGATGTCCAGCGGCGTTTCGGTGAAATTTCGCCTTTCCGATGACCCATTGATGGGAATTAACTTTATCAATCTGAATATAAAATATATCACTGCCGCACAGAACAATACCCACAAAAACATCCCCAGATACATTATCATACTTCCATCGTAACCCCAGCCGGGGTAAAACCAGTGCATCATTTATACTACCTCGCTTCCGTTCGGGATGGAGCAAAAAGTTTTAAGATATAAATGAAGTACGTTTTGACTCAGGATTATTATTCCCTAATATACATGATAAATATGTTGTGGAGTTATTTAAGCCAATCCCAGGGATTTACGTGTTTTCCCTCTTTATCACGCCAAAATCCAGGTGTGAGCCCGAACTTAATCCCTCTTAAGCGCATAATCTCCTCCTGCTTTCTTATCAGACATTAAGAAAACGGAGGCTCACCAGCCTCTATATTTTTTCTACCCTCTGAAAGAATTGGCGCATTCCTCGCTGCAAAAATAATAAGTTTTTCCGTTTATCTGCCTGGTGATGGCGTTCTTTTTCGATACTCTCATGCCGCAAACAGGGTCTACGGCATATTCGCCATTACCATCTGTTCTATAATGGTCATGACCACCGGCATAATGACCTCCGTGCCCGCCATGGCCTCCGCAGCACCCGCCCCTTCTCATCATCAAAAAAAGCAAACCCGCCCCGATCAACAGCAATATAATATCCGAAAAATCCACATTAATCTCTCCTTTCACTTTTCACGATGCATTTTTCGTCAACTCCCTGGCACTCATAAAACGGCTAACCAAAGAGCCGCCCAATATAAGCATCAAACTAACCCATTGGGCGATGGACAAGGGAGCAATCATTATGCTCTCCCTGAAAAATTCTATAAAGAACCGGTAAACGGAATACATCAGCACGAAATTCAAAAACAGTTCCCCATCGTATCGAATCGTTTTCCGGCGCATCCAGAGAATATAAAAGATAATTAAGGCGGATAATGCGGAATAAAACTGTACCGGATGCCTGGGTATCCCGTCCACCGTCACAGCCCATGGTACTTTTGCAGCCCTTCCATAGATATCGCATCCTATACGTCCTATGGAATATCCGAGAGCCAGGCCAGGAGAAACCACGTCCGACAGCTTAAAAAAGGACACCTTTTTGTACCGGGCGTATATTATCCCAGCCAGCAACCCACCGAGTACTGCTCCGTGAAAAGAAAGCCCCCCTTCGGATATATGCCATATCATGCTCGGATTTTTTATATAATAAGGTAAATTCAGCAGCACGAAAAGGAGCCTGGCGCCCACAAATCCTGCAATGACTATTACCTGGACAAAGGTTATTATTTCGTCTTCTTTTATTCCCTTTCTACGGGCCTCTCTCATAGCTATATATAACCCCGCCAGAAGGCCCAGAGCTGTAAAAAATCCCAATTTATAGATGTTAAAGGGACCTATCCTGAAAAGTACTCCCATTTATCTCCTCTCTTTTCACATGCCGATGGGCAATTTGTACGGTAAAATCTCGTACAAAATCCTCGTTATCTTTGTAAAGTTACCGGTAAATATAGCGATTCCCAAAACTACCATTGTAATCCCCAGTATTATCTGCGGAGTTCTGGTCCTCATAAAAGCCTTCAATTTATCAAAGTACTTTTCAAAAGCCAGAGCCAGGACAAGATATGGTATTGCAAGTCCTATGGAAAAGATAAACATCAGCATCATTCCCTGGCCGGCGGCGGTCATAGTTCCCGCCAGCATCAGAAACGAATAAAGAGTTGGCCCTATACAGTGGGAACAGGCTACGGCAAAAAATATTCCTACCAGGAATGCCCGCAAATAGCCCAGGGGTGGTAGTTTCAGGTTTAAGAGTTTGGGGTTAATATAAAAGGACGGCATATTCGTCGAGCCGAGCATTTTAAGACCCACTAAAACTATAAACGCTCCGCCCAAAATATTTAAGGCTCTTATATTTTCCTTTATCAAACTCCCGATTTTGCCCGATGCTCCACCGGCGAGGGTGAATACAAGCGTAAAGGCGGCTACAAAAAAGAGGGTGTTTGTTAATATTTTTTTCCTCATATGCCTAGGTTGAACCGATTTTAGTTCTTCTACGCTCATCCCGGTAATAATAGAAAAATACACGGTCACCATGGGAATAAGGCACGGGGAAAAGAAGGATAAAAGTCCTCCCAGAAAGGACAGGCCGTATAAAGCAATCAGCGAACTCATGTGGTACTCTACCTTCCCCAGTCTATTTTATCCCACCGGTACTTCCTGTCTGGGACTGCAGCAATACCCCTGAGGTTCAACTCAATATAATCGGTATTTTTGTCAAAGATGCCGTTGTTTTTAACCCTTAAAATTCCGCTCCGGTGATGTCCGTCGTCTTGGATAGGCTCCCATATAAATCCATCTTCTACGGTTGTCTTGCCGTTAGTCAGGACTGCCAGCTTTTCAATTTCGTAAGAAGTCAGATCTACGGTGTGAGTATTTAAAGCGACGTAAAATAGAAGATCCTTCTCATCGGGTTTCAGTATGTTCAGGAAAGCCACATCGACGGTCACGGCGCCTCCTTCGGTGCGCCGGGTTATGGTAAAGAGCTGACTCTCGGATATACCCTCCAACGGATTTTCTTCGGGTTTAGATTCGGTTAATTCTTCGGGCGAGGGTTTTGATTCGGTTAATCCATTTTTAATATAAAAAAAAGCTAATGCCGCAAGAATCACAGCTAAGACCACTAGCCAGGTGCCGTATTTACGCATCTTCCTTCAGCCCCCCACTTTATCCCTGTTTGATTTTCCGCCCTCGTGACACGAACGGTTATGCCCGCCGAGGATGCCCATCATCATGAGTACGTGCATCAGCGGACACAGCAATATAAGTGCATAACTGAAAATATTTCCGGATGCGCCGAACTTCCTTGCTAGAAGTGCAATCGCCACAAGCATAAAAACGCAGCATAACGACATCAATAAAGTGTGAACCAGACCTCGGCTATTTTTGCTCACATAATCACCTACTCATTATATACCCCAACGGGGTAAGGGTTATTTTCTGTTTTTATTTTAATCTATACAAATTATAAAGTCAATCGCTTTCATTGGATTTTCATAAATTCCTCACAAATTGGCGGACTGTTGTATTGCACCTAGAATATCTTCCTTTAAGTCCTCTACATTCTCTATACCCACGGAAAGCCGCACCAGGCTGTTTTTTATACCCCGTTTTACGCGCTCCTCCTCGGGTATGGAAGCATGGGTCATGAGGGAAGGTATACTAATAAGGCTCTCGACAGCTCCCAGACTTTCTGCCAGGGTTATAAGCTTCAATTTGCGCACCATCCGTTCGGCCAGTTTTCCCGACTCCATCTCGAAAGAAATCATGCCGCCGAACCCACCGGCCTGATTTTTGTGAATTTCATGGCCCGGATGCTCGCGAAGGCCCGGGTAATAAACTTTTTTCACTTGCGGTAGGGTACCAAGCCAGCGGGCTAGTTCGTTTGCATTATGTTCGTGGCGCTCCATCCGGATTCCCAATGTCTTTATACCCCTCATCAACAGCCACGAATCGAAGGGTCCCAAAATGCCGCCGGTGGAATTCTGGATGAAGTGAAGCTTTTCAGCCAGAATACGGTCTTTCACCGCTACGAGGCCTGCCACTACGTCGCTGTGCCCGCCAAAATATTTTGTGGCGCTGTGGACCACGATATCGGCCCCTAGCGCCAGCGGCTTCTGCCAGTAGGGGGTCATGAAGGTATTGTC
This sequence comes from Thermosediminibacter litoriperuensis, assembly GCF_008124715.1. GTDB lineage: Bacteria > Bacillota > Thermosediminibacteria > Thermosediminibacterales > Thermosediminibacteraceae > Thermosediminibacter > Thermosediminibacter litoriperuensis. The sequence goes on from NZ_VNHO01000005.1 coordinate 76,398, forward strand.
AACGATCAGTAGAAGCTCTCGGGATCTGCATAAGCGGGCCACCGCTTTTATGTCGGTTATCCTGAGCAGGGGATTTGTTGGCGTTTCCACAAATACAGCCCGGGTATTCTTTTTGATAGCTTTTTCTATATTTGATACATCCGAGGTATCCACGTAGGAAACCTCAAGGCCCGATCTGGAAAAGACTTTGCTCAACACCCGGTAGGTCCCTCCGTAGACGTCCTCCGAGACCACCAGGTGATCTCCTGCGGAAAAAAGCGAGAGTACCGCCGAAATGGCGGCCATTCCTGAAGAAAAGGCAAATCCCCTTACACCTTCCTCCAGGCTCGCTATTATGTTTTCCAGAGCCTCTCGGGTCGGATTTCCGGTGCGGGAATACTCGTACCCCATGTGTACCCCCGGACCTTCCTGCCTGTAAGTTGAGGTCTGATAAATCGGATAGCTCACAGCCCCGGTCCTTTCATCCATTTCGAAACCCGTATGAAGAACTTTTGTATCGGGCTTCACGGTTAAATTCCCCCCTCGTAAATTTTCTTGCTCAGGTACCTCTCGCTGCCATCGGGAAAGATCGTAACGATATTAGCTGGACCTTTTATTTTTTTCGCGATCTGATATGCCGCAAAAAAGGCTGCCCCCGAGGAACTGCCCACCAGCACTCCCTCCCTCCGGGCAAGTTCCCTCACCATTTCAAAAGCATCTTCGTCCATTACGGTGACCACTTCATCTATTAAGCTCACATCCAGCGTTTTCGGTATAAATTCAACACCGATTCCCTCGGTCTTATGCGGTCCTTTCGGACCTCCGCCGAGGATCGAACCCTCGGGCTCTACAGCTACGGCTTTTACCGCCGGGTTTTTCTCTTTGAGATATCGTGCTACACCAGAAAAGGTGCCGCCGCTCCCTACCCCGGCCACGAAATAGTCTATCTCCCCTCCCAGTTGCTCGTAAATTTCCGGACCCGTTGTTTTGAAGTGAGCCATGGGGTTTGCCAGGTTTTCGAATTGGTTTGGTATAAAGGCCCCGTCTATTTGCCGACCCAGTTCCATGGCTTTCTCAATGGCGCCTTCCATGCCCGCCTCAGTAGGTGTGTGAACAATTTCCGCCCCCAGGGCTTTCATAAGCTCCTGCTTTTCCACGGAGAATTTTTTCGGCACCACTAATATAACCCTGTAGCCCCTTCCTAGTGCGGCCATTGCAAGACCAATACCGGTGTTACCTGCCGTAGGTTCTATTATTGTGCCCCCGGGTTTTAAAATCCCCGCCTTTTCAGCTTCATCCAGCATGAAAATGCCTATCCGGTCCTTCACACTTCCCCCCGGGTTAAAATACTCCAGCTTGGCGTATATGTTAACCCCTTCCGGCATGGGAAAGCGGGTTATTTTCAAGATCGGAGTATTGCCTATAAGCTGTTTTATATCATCGACTACCGGTCCTGCCATTTTCCTTGCCTCCCCTATTATCCAATTTTTCGAAGGCGCCGTGCCCAACGGCCAGGAAGGTCATTATATTTTCGAGAGGTGTATCCGGCGATATCTCGCAGCCGGGCATCAACAAGAACTTGCGGTTTACAACTTTATCCAGACACTCCAGAGCCTTCCTTTCGACTTCCTCCCTGCTCCCGTATTCCATTACCTCCGATGGGTCCACATTGCCGGCAAGGCAAATCTTCTCGCCTAAAATTTCTCCTGCTTTTTCTAAATCCACCTTGTGGTCGACCGACACTATATCCGGGTCGATTTCCCTGATAAAGTCAAGGCGATCAATGGTATCCCCGCAGATATGGAGTAAAACGGGAATTCCAAGCTCCTTGATCTCCGTCACGGCCTTTTTTAGGTATGGGTAAGCGTATTTTTCGAAATGTTTCCGGGAAATAAGGTCACCGGAAGCCGTAGGATCGGAAATATAGATCATTTCCACGCCGTTTTTTATAAAGGGAAGCCCGTACTCCAGGAATATTTCCATAGAGATTTCAAGAAGCTCGAATACAAATCTTTCGTCCCTATACAAAAGCCTCATGAAATTTTCAGGCCCCACCATCTGGGCAGCCTGGGTAAAAGGAGCCCTTATATTTACAGCCACCATTGTCTTATCCTTTAAGGCCCGGGTTAACTCTGCCGACGCCTGCCAGAGTTTTTTCACCCTCATATCACCGGTTATTTTCTTAAGGTCTAGATTTTTAAGTTCTTCCCTACTTCTAACGAGAGGCATTTCAGCAAATGGAGGTCCCTTTTCGGGAAATTTATACATTGCCCCCAGTACCATCAAAGGTACACTGGTAAGGCCTGCCAGAAAGAAAAATATATCCGAATCGATTTTTTGCACTTCTTCAGCGATAACGGACAGCAGCCCTTCAGGGTCTTCCAGAAACTTTTCTATGGTATATCCTCTCCGGTTTAAAGCCCAGAACTCGGTGGCGAAAACGGAACAAGCCCGAACCGGTTCACCTTTCAAAATCTTTAAAACCCGCTGTTTTCCTTCCATCACCTATCTCCTTCCGGAAATTTCAAACTTTCCGCAAACAAGCGGTCAAAACCTTCCATTGTAGAAAGCTCCAGGTACCTCACCATTCCCGCTATATTCTCGGCTTCTTTTCTCTTCGCTCCGGAAAGCAGGCACATCGTAGCTCCGGCTATAGAGGTATTTCCCGCGAATGTGAGGCGTTCTGTCCATTCCCCGGCTATCATACCTATCCTCGAAAGGCTTTCAGGGCGCAAGTGTGCTCCGAAAGCCCCTGCCACGTAGACCCGGCGTACATCTTTTGGAGAAATTCCTTTTTCCCTGAGCAAAGCCCTGATACCGGCCCAGATGGCCCCTTTAGCCAGCTGCACCTGGCGGATATCTCGGGATGTTATAAAAACATCGTCCTCCTGTTCCCCGCCGTAGGCTATGACAAAAGCGGTTGATCTTTCTTTTTCAACCAGGCGGGCCGCCAGGTTCGGGCTGGCGATTTGCCGCGCTTTATCGGGGAATACCATTCTGCCGCTGGGCTCTACAAAACCTATCTTCAAAAGCTCCGCCACCAGGTCCACTATGCCGCTGCCGCATACTCCCTTGGGCTTGTCATCGCCTATCGTCCTGATAAATACATCTTCGCTTATTCTGACCTCTTCGACGGCACCATCGGCTGCTCTCATACCGCAGCTGATGTTGACACCCTCCAGGGCCGGTCCTGCAGCGCATGAGCATGCAACCATTTCCCGACCGTCAAAAAAGACTATCTCCCCGTTGGTACCTATGTCTATGAACAGCGCGGTATCATCTTTCTTGTAAAACCCGGTGGCAAGAATCCCGGCAACTATATCCCCGCCCACATACCCGGAAATTGCGGGCAGGCAGTAAACCCTACCGAAGGGAGAGATAGAGATTCCCAACTCTTGCGCTTTTATGTCGATACCTCTTTTGAGCACCGGGTTATACGGGGCGGAACCTATGGATTCGGGATTTATGCCAAGAAACAGGTGGGTCATAGTGGTGTTTGCGGCAACCGTCATTTCGTAGATATCTTTTTTGTCGATACCCGCCTTCTTAACGGCTTTTTCGAGAAGGCCGTTTATAGAATCCACTATGGATTTTTGAAGTTCTAAGAGAAACTGCCCCCCCTTTTTCGCATGGGAAATGCGGGACAGTACATCCTGACCGAATTCTTTCTGTGGGTTTAAGGCGGAAACCACCGCCTCTTCCCTTCCGGTTACCATATTTACTAAAGACAGCACCACTGTCGTTGTACCTATATCGAGGGCGGCTCCGTAAAATTTGCCGGTTGTATCGCCACTTTCAATGCCAATAATCTTATCATTTTTGATTACCGCCGTTCCCTCTCCGGGCAGACCCCGGGATATGGACCGGAGTATCTCCAGCCTGCACTCCGGGTCTGGAGGACAGCCAACCGCCATGGTCAGCCGCTCTTCCAAAGACAGGGCATCCTTCGAATCCCTTACGAAAAACCGCCGCTTTTTTAACGGCGGATCCATGGTAAAGCTGCCCATGATACCCCGTTCCAACACTCTAGCTTCCTCATTTTTGAATACCACTTCTATTTCCATATCGGTGGCCACCGTATAAAGACAGGCCAGGCGAACGCCTTCCTTTAATTCTCTTTCCGGGATTAGCTTTATCTCTTCCTCTTTTGGGGGCTGGACCTCAGATGTTATTTTTACCCTGCATTTGCCGCAGGCGCCGCAGCCTCCGCAGGGAAAATCCATTTTTATTCCGGCTCTTCGCAACACTTCCATCAGATTTTCTCCGGTTTTAGCCTTTATTATCCTGCCGTCAGGCCATAAAGTTATCGTGACTTCTGACATTTTCTCCCTCCCAAAACTGGTGAAAATACCGGTACAGGGCAACCAAATTTTCAAAGGAATCCGGGGTAACGCCGCCGTCGCTGGAGAATATATAACCGCTTTCTGCAAAAAGTTCCATGACACTCCTTAGGTTTGCCAACACGGATTTTGCGTTATTGGCTTTAAAATGGAGATTAAAATTGCCCATAAAGGCTGCTCTGCCGTGGATAATCTCTTTTATCTCCTTCAGAGCTTCAAAGTCCAAACCGTCAAATCCGTGAAGGACGTCTACTTCCAGGTCCAGCAAATCCGGCAGAATGGGTTTTATTAATCCGTCCGAGTGAAAAAAAACCGGTTTCCCCAGCTTTTTTATAATATTTACAAGCACTTTAAGTTCGGGAAATATAAATTCCCTTAAAGCTTGAGGCGAAAATAAAGGCCCGTTTTTTCCTGCCAAGTCATCTAGAATAAATATACCGTCTACCTCAAATTCCGCCAGCCGCTCTAAAAGGGATTCGCGCCTTTTTCTTATCTCTTTAAGGAACCGGCGGTACTTTTCCGGCTCCTTTTTAATCATCCGGGCGGCCACTTCAAGGGTGAGTTCTGCGACGCTCTGCCAGAATACTCCCGGTATACCTGCTATTACGAAATAATCCGATCCTTGAAAATACCTCAGTTCATCAAAACCGGAAGATAGTCCCTCATTTCCCGAAAAATCGGGATTTAGATGCACCACCACCAGGTCGGCCCCGAGGAGCCGGAGAAGTCTCATTTTGTCTTCCTGTGATAAGCCTGAGAGCGTCATCTCACCGCAGGGGGGTCTGTCCAGAATTCTTCCTTCAAGCGCGGCCGTTACCCTGTCCTTTCTTTTCAATCAATCCCTCTCTCCCTTCGCCGCTCGAACCATGGCCCGTATGTTTTTGAGAGGTGTCCTCGGGCTTATGCCGCAAGCAGGGGCTAGTATCCCGGCACCCTGTTTAATGGAGGTCGCCGCAGCTATCGCCACCTTTTCCGGAGTCCCCTTTTCAAGCAGGAAGGTGCTCACGTTGCCCATAATGACCTTTTCGGGAAGGCTTTCCTTCACCTTTCGAAGGCCGGTAAGAGCATCGATGCTGATAACGGGCGATTTCAATTTACCGAGTTCACCCAGCACCGATCCCAGCCTGCCGCAGATGTGCACCATGGCATATCCTGAAGAAGCCTCCACCGCATCTGTTATTTTGTTGATATACGGTACGGCCACTTTCGAAAAAGCCCAGGGCCCCAGGATCTCACCGGTACCGCTAGGATCGGCTATGTTGATTATATCCGCTCCTGCTTTCAGCATGGCCCTGGCGAAAAATATCAGGTTGTCGGTGACAAAATCGAGAAACCTCAAAGCAATGTCAGGCTTTCTCCTTAGGGCTCTGTAAAAATCCATAGGCTCGATAAGGGAAGTGGCAAGGCTTATGGGGCCGGTGATATTCCCAATAACCGGGGTCTCGGGGCATTTTTCTTTCAATATCCTTATTGCCTCCAGAACGATCGAAACCCGGTAGTGGTCTTCGGTGATTGATGGGAGATTTTCCCACTCTTTAACTCTTTTCAGCGGGTATTCCACCACTCGTGGTTCGGTAGACTCGGTGCCTATAAAGACTCCGGCGCCAAGGGCCTCGGCCTCTACTGTCATACAAAAAGGCACGCCCACATTTTCAATTCCCCCCAGGTGCTTCACGCCCAGAGAAAGCATGGCCATATCTTTCGGGTCGAGATGGGCCCTTGGCCAAGTGCGCCCTGTGGCCGTCATTACCTCCCGAACCGCCATATTCATCATACCCCCGGGGCATATCACAGGCACCCGGTCTACCGGTTTGCCTTCCAGCACGTTTATAAGCCTCGTCTTTTCGCTGTTAGTCATCGTTCTCCCCCTTATAACGACTTGGCCTGCATTATACCCAGCAGCTTTTTTGCCACTCTTACTGCACCGGTGGCATTTTCGCCGTATCCGTCGGCCCCGATTGAACGTGCAAAACTCGAGGAAATGGGCCCGCCGCCCACCAGAACCTTTACTCTTTCCCTTATGTTTTCTTTTTCCAACAAGTCGATAACTTTTTTCATCTCATCCATAGTACTCGTCATGAGGGTAGAAAGGCACAGCAGGTCGGCGCCAACTTCCCTAACCTTATCTACAAAAGCCTTCGCCGGCACATCCCTGCCCAGATCGTACACACGAAATCCCGACGCCTGGAGCATCACTTTCACCAGGTTTTTCCCTATATCATGGGTATCTCCTTCTACAACACCGATCACGACAGACCCAAGGTATAGATTTTCCTCTTTTTTAATGTGCGGAGTTACCACATTGAGCCCCGCGTACATGGCGTCGGAACACAGCAGGAGTTCGGGCACGAAATACTGGTTTTCCTCGAAAAGCTTCCCGGCTTGGTTCATACCAACTATTAGACCTTCGTTGATTATTGTCATCGGATCTATACCGGCGTCCAGCGCTTCTTTTGAATATTTGGCTGCGCCTTCTTCATCCATGTTCAAAACGCTGTCGGCAACGGCTTTTAATAATTTTCCGGTTTCCAAGAAAAAACCCCTCCCCTAATTCCTAGTATTTCGATATGATTTATAGGATTTTGTAATATAATATCTAAACGCATACTTGTTGTCAAGAGGTTTTTGAACCAAATAAAAAGATAGTTTAGTTTTATAATCAATCGTGAATATTAATAATAGAAACTAAAAGGGAGTTTTTCTAATGAACAGGTCGCTGACGGAATCGATAAAGTACAGATTTGAAAGGGTCGCACCCTTTTATGATCTAGTAGCGGAAGGCCTTTTCGGGAATACGTTAAGGAAGTGGAGGAAAAAGCTCTGGGGTCGAACCTCGGGCAAAATTTTAGAAGTGGGCGTTGGAACCGGCAATAATATGGAATTTTATCCCCCTGGAGCTGACATTACAGCAATAGATTTCAGCACTGTTATGCTCAAAAGGGCAAAGAAGCGAGCTGAAAAACTCGGAATAGCCGTAAAGATAATGGAAATGGATGTCCAGAAGCTACAGTTTGAAGATGATACCTTCGATACAGTGGTATCTACTTTCGTCTTCTGCACTGTTCCGGAGCCCATCCAGGGCCTTAAAGAACTGCGGAGGGTTACAAAACCCGACGGCACAATTCTTTTTCTCGAACACGTAAGGAGCGAAAGACCTCTCGCCGGTCTTCTTATGGATTTTTTAAATCCCTTGCCTAGGTTTTTAATCGGCGATAATATAAATAGAAAAACAGAAGAAAATATATTGAGGTCAGGAATGAAAATAGAATACTCGGAAAACCTAGCCAGTGACATTTTTAAAATGATCATAGCATCTCCGAACAAAGAATAAGGTTATTCCGGAAGAAGCGAAAACAAAGGATCACGAAAACAAAAACCCGGGCGGCAAGGATCAGCCGTAAAGCAAAAGCGGGAGGTTTATCCTCCCGCTTTTTAAAAACTATTTTACCGCAGCACATGCGTCACAGATACTGGTTTTTATGTTGCCTTCACCCCGGACCATCGTTATTGCACCCTTAGGGCACTTTTCCGCGCAGATGCTGCAGCCTATGCAGAGCTCCGCATTGACCGCGTGCTTTTTCTTGACCTCGCCCGATATGGCGTTCACCGGGCAGTTTTTGGCGCAGATGGTGCAACCGATGCAGTTGTCATTGATGACGGCCTTCTTCCTCTCGGCGAAGGCCGAGGTAATCGCTTTGGTCGGGCACTTTTCAACGCACTTCATACAGTTGCGGCACTTCTCGTAATCTATAATTGCCACGTTGTTCAGCACATGGACCGCGTCAAAGGGGCAGGCCTTTTCGCACTGCTTGCAGGCTATGCAGCCTACCTTACACACCTCTTTGGTGTCCTTACCCTTCAAAGTGGCTCTGCAGCGCACGTGCACTTCGTTTTTCGCCGAAGTGAGCGCTATCACCTGCTTCGGGCATTCCTTCGCGCAAAGCCCGCAGCCGGTGCATTTTTCTTCATCGATAACAGGCAGGCCGTTCTCACTCATGGTAATGGCACCTACAGGGCACACCTTTGCGCAGTCGCCGAATCCGATACATCCGAAGGGACACCCCTTCGGTCCACCGTTCACCATGGACGCGGCTCTGCAGGATTTTACGCCGTGATAATCCGACTTTAACCTAGCTTCCTTGACGCCACCCTGACAGAGCACGCGGGCAACCTTTCGGTCTTTTGTCTCTCCTGAGGCGGAAACCCCCATAATCTCTGCTATCTTTTGAGCGACGGCAGGTCCACCTACGAGACAGGCGGTAACCGGTGCATTGCCTTCCACTACCGCCGCCGCCAGGCCAGAACAGCCGGGATAACCGCAGGCACCGCAGTTGGCTCCCGGCAGCACCTCGTTTATGGCATCAACCCTGGGATCCGTTTCCACGGCAAATTTCTTTGAAGCATAAGCAAGCCCCGCACCTAGGAGAAGGCTTAAACCTCCCATACTCAACACCGAAACCAGTATTACGTTAGCCATAATTTCACCTCCTCACGCATTAACTACATCGGAATTAATCCGGAAAATCCGAGAAACGCCATGGATAGAAGTCCGGCTGTAATCAGTACTATGGCGGCTCCCTGCAAAGCTTCGGGGACATCGCCGAACTCCATTTCTTCCCTGATACCCGCCATCAAGGCCATGGCTAGCGTAAAGCCGATACCGGCCCCGAGACCAAAAGCAACGCTCTGTATAAAATTGTAACGCTTTATAGCGATCAACAGCGCAAGACCTAGCACCGCGCAGTTGGTGGTGATAAGTGGCAGGTAAATGCCCAGAGCCTTGTATAGAGCGGGGCTCGTCTTCAGTATGACCATTTCCACCAGCTGTACCAGGGCGGCTATTACCAGAATGAAGGATACGATCTGTAAAAACCTGGATAATCCGAAGGGTTCCAAAATATAAAACTGTATGAAATAGGTTGCCACCGAGGTCATCGTTAGTACGAAGGTAGTAGCAACACCCATGCTTATTGCTGTTTCCAGCTTCCTGGAAACGCCCAGAAACGGGCACTCTCCCAGGAATCTCGATAGCACAAAATTGTTAACGAGTACAGACCCGGCAATTATAAAAAGCAGTTCCTTCACCCGACTCACCCCCTATCAATGGCATTGGGTATTCTTGACGCTTTTTCGCGTAATTACATTCATGATTCCGAGCAAAATGCCCATTGTTAAGAAAGCGCCCGGTGGTAGTAGCATAATAACCCAGCGAGTTGCATTTTCGCCCAGCACATGATAGCCGAAAACGGTGCCGGACCCCATAAGTTCCCTTACGGCCCCTATCAGGGTAATTGCCCAGGTAAAACCGATACCCATACCCAAGGCGTCGGCTATGGCCCTGATTGGTGTCACCTTTGACGCAAAAGCCTCAGCCCTCGCCATTATTATACAGTTCACTACGATCAGCGGTATGAAAAGGCCCAGGATCCTGTACATCGCCGGAAAATAGCCTGCCATAAAAAGATCCACTACGGTTACGAAAGTGGCTATCACGATTATATAACATGGTATCCTGACCTTGGCCGGGATAAAATTCCTGAGCAACGAAATCAGAAGGCTTGAAAATACCAGAACAAAGGTCGCCGCAAGCCCCATGGCTATGCCGTTCATTGCGGCGGTGGTTACCGCCAGCGTGGGGCACATACCTATTATCATCCTGAATGTGGGGTTTTCGTTCCATAGTCCGTTTAGAAAGTCTTTAACCAGCTGGTACATCAATAGTCACCTCCGACCGGGTATATTTTAGTGACCTTATCCAGAGCGATTTTTATTCCGTTGGCCACTCCCGCCGGGGATATGGTTGCACCGGTAATTACCTTAACGTCCTCTTTGGGTACAAACGGATCAGTAACGGACTTCCCTTTGAACTGGTCTGTAAACGCTGGCTCCTGTATCTTGGCGCCTAGACCTGGGGTTTCAGCCATTGAAAGGATTTGCAAGCCGGTTAGTTTACCCTCTTTGGGGTCGTATCCCACCATCATCTCGATGGGACCACCGAATCCCTGCCCGGTAGCTTTAAAAGCAATACCCTTCTTATTGCCCTGATCGTCAAGGCCGATGTAAAAGGTCATACCCTCTTTTTCCACCTGTTCGTACCTGGTTGTACCGGGAAGCACGTTTTTTATGGAAGCTTCCAGGTCTTTCTGGGCCTGTTCCTGAATTTTGGGAATGGCTATCTCGTAAGAAAATGCCAGCACTACCCCGGACAATACTGAAAATATGAGCAGTACCACTATCATCCTAGCGTACTGGTTCATCTGGTCCTCACCTCCCCGTAAATCCTGGGAACCGTAAGCCTGTTTATTATAGGAGTAAAGGCATTCATCAGCAGAATTGAGAACGATACACCCTCGGGATATCCTCCGTAAAACCGTATGAGTACCACAAAAATGCCTGCACCGATGCCGAATATTATCCTCCCGAGCCTTGTCACGGGAGTTGTCACCATATCGGTAGCCATAAAGAAGGCTCCCAGTATCAACCCTCCGGCCAGGAGGTGGAATATCGGGTCCCTGCCGAGGACCAGGGATAAAACTGCGACGGTGCCAAGATAGCTTGCGGGAATTCTCCAGTCCACATACCCTCGATATATCAGGTAAAGGCCGCCCAGCAGAATCATCAGGGCGGAGGTCTCGCCTAAGCTGCCTCCTACATTGCCCATAAAAAGCCTAGTATAATCGGTTGATACCCCCTGCATCTTCATCAGAGCCAGAGGGGTTGCGCTCGTGGTGCCGTCCACCGGATTGATCCAGGTGGTCATCTCCACGGGGAAGGTCACCATGAGGAATACGCGCCCGATAAGAGCCGGGTTGAAGGGGTTTGCGCCCAGCCCGCCGTAAATCATCTTGCCGAGGGCTATAGATACGACGGAGCCGACTACGGCCATCCAGAGCGGTAGGCCGGGCGGAAGATTCAAAGCGAGCAGGATACCCGTTACGACGGCGCTACCGTCCCATACGGTGATTGGTTTGCCCCGCAGTTTCTGGAAAATAGCTTCGGTCAGTACCGCAGCCAGTGTGGCGGTTACCACGAGAAGCAGGGCTTGAAGCCCGAAAAAGTAAACTCCCGCTATCGTGGGCAGGAGCAGAGCTCCGGCCACGTTAAACATTATCCTCTGCACGCTTTCCCCCGAGTGGATGTGCGGAGAAGACGTGGTTAAAAATCTATATTCTCCCATTAGAAAGACCTCCTGAATCCAGCTTATTTTATATGCGCATTCCAAGTGCGATGCCGTCATTAAGTCTTTGCATTACACTATATTCCCTCTTACTTCTTTTTAGAAACTATTATACGGTTTTTGGCAAGCCTTATAAGCTGGGTAAGCGGAATATTCGCCGGGCAAACATAAGCACAGCAGCCGCATTCGATGCAGTCCAGCGCGTGATACCGTTCGGCTTCGGCCCACATGCCTCTTTCCGCAAACTTGCCCAGGTAAGTGGGCATAAGGTGAATGGGACACGCGTCCACGCACCTGGCGCATTTTATGCATGGCATCGGTTCGAAAGCCTTTACCTCCGATTTCTGCAGCACCAGTACCCCAGAAGTACCCTTCATTACCGGTGCTTGCAGCTGCGACTGCGAAGCGCCCATCATAGGCCCGCCCATGATTACCTTGCCCGGTTCGCCGTCAAATCCGCCGCACTGTTCGATAAGTTCTCCTACGGGAGTACCGATCCTTACCAGCAGGTTCTTGGGTTCCTTAACGCCGGAACCGGTGACCGTGGTTATCCTCTCTATAAGGGGCATACCGGTTTTCAACACGTTTGCGATTGCAGCGCAGGTACCGGCATTATCCACGATCACGTGCACATCCATGGGAAGCCCTCCGGACGGCACCTCTCTTCCGGTTATGGCGTATATAAGCTGTTTTTCCCCACCCTGGGGGTACTTAGTAGCCAGGGGAACCACTTCTATCCCCTTAAAGCCCTTTACCGCGTCGTTCATAGCTCTAATGGCATCGGGTTTGTTGTCCTCTATGCCTATATAGGCCTTTTTTACTCCGGTGGCCTTCATTATCGCCCTGAGGCCCAGAACCACATCGTCGGGCCTTTCCACCATGAGGCGATGGTCGGCGGTAAGGTAGGGTTCGCATTCAGCCCCGTTGACTATAATGGTATCAATGGTCTTGCCGGCCGGCGGCGAAAGTTTCACTTGGGTCGGAAATCCGGCGCCGCCCATTCCGACAATCCCCGCTTCCCTTATGAGGCTTTTTATCTCATCGGGCGTCATCTCGTCCAGGGATTTCGGGGGCTGCACACCTTCGTATACCTCATCCCTGCCGTCGGATTCTATGACAACAGACATGACCGGCGTTCCGGAGGAGTGGGGTCTCGGTTCGACCGCAACAACCTTCCCGGAGACGCTGGCGTGGATGGGGGCCGACACAAAGGCCTTTGCCTCGCCTATCTTCTGGCCGACCTTAACATGGTCCCCGACTTTTACTATGGGTTCACAGGGTCCTCCCACGTGCTGGCTCATCGGGATAACGGCCAGTCGCGGCAGTTCTGCCCTTTCAACCGGCTTTTGGCTGGTTAATTCTTTATTATACGGAGGATGAATGCCTCCTCTAAAAGTTTTTAGCATGCTTCACCTCTCCCTCCGGTATAAAAAACCTAATAATTATTCGACATTTTTCTAAAAAAACCTCTCAACCCGAACAAAAAATTTTTTTCACAAAGTATAAAGTATACATTAGCTCGGATATCTGCTCATCACTAATGATTATACAATAAAAGTACGCTTTTTTCTATAATAATAATATAATTATTACCTGTTAAGTTAATACTGATATACCTTAATTTTCATAAAAATACCGAGTTAATTCAGGTTAAAACCTCGGTTGGTAAAAAGTAAAGCTCCAGGAGGGTCTTCCTTGCATTCATCAAAATGTGAAAGGACCGCGTGAAAATTCACGCGGTCCCCTATCGTGCTTTTATTCGGCTTCGGGGTATCTGGACCTCCTGGTATAGTGCGTATGCAGTAGTTTATGAGATTTCTCGCTCAGCGGTTTGCCCAGAAATTCCTTGTAGAGCTGCTGTACAGCCGGGTTCTCGTGGGATTTCCTCAGTGGCATATTGCGGTCTACCTCATAAATGGCGCTGCCGCGCACTTCTCGGTAGTCCAGCTCCCAGCGCTCATCGGCGTTCAGAATGGGCTGGCCACCGCCGCCCACGCAGCCGCCCGGGCAGCACATGATTTCGATGAAGTGATATGAGGCTTCCCCGTTCTTTACCCTGTCCAAGAGCTTCCTCGCATTGCCCAGACCGTGAGCGACCGCCACGTTGACCTTCATGCCATCGATGTCGATGGTGGCCTCTTTTATGCCCTCCACACCGCGAACCCCGGTGAACTCTACATTTTTAAGCTCCCTGCCGGTAATAACCTCGTATACGGTCCTGAGAGCAGCCTCCATTACGCCACCCGTCGCACCGAATATGGCGCCGGCACCGGTGGATATTCCGAGCGGATCATCGAATTCCTCGTCGGGCAGTGTGGCCAGGTTAATCCCCGCTTCCTTCAGCATTCTGGACAGTTCTCTGGTGGTCAATACCACATCCACATCCTGGTAACCGCTGGATCTCATTTCAGGCCGCTGGCACTCGTACTTCTTGGCGGTACAGGGCATGATGGACACCACGAAGATCCTGGACGGGTCGATGCCGATTTTTTGAGCATAGTAGGTTTTGGCCACGGCACCGAACATCTGCTGTGGCGATTTACACGTGGAGAGATTCTCCAGGAATTCCGGATAATAGTGTTCGCAGAACTTTATCCATCCTGGGCTGCAGGAGGTAATCAGCGGCAGTTTCCCGCCGTGCTGCAACCTCTCCAGGAATTCATGGCCTTCTTCCATTATGGTAAGGTCCGCTGTAAAATCGGTATCGAAAACCCTGTCAAACCCCATTCTCCTCAGAGCTGCAGGAATTTTCTTGGTAACTATAGCACCTCTGCCCAGCCCGAATTCTTCACCGAGAGAAACCCTCACAGCCGGAGCAATCTGCACGATGACGTGTTTTCCCGGGTCCGCCAGAGCCTGCCATACCCTGTCGGTATCGTCCTTCTCCTTCAGGGCGCCGACCGGGCAGGCCAGTATGCACTGGCCGCAGTTGACGCACGCCACCTGGGCCAGGCTCATGTCGTAAACCGGCGCGACCATTGTCTCGAATCCCCTGTTATTGGGCGAGATAACACCTACACCCTGCACCTTGTGGCAGGTACTCACACAGCGGCGGCATAGTACGCATTTTGAAGTGTCCCTGACTATCGAGGGTGAAAAATCGTCGTACCTGGACCGGTGTTTTTCGCCTTCAAAGCGGATCGACTTTATACCCAGTTCCTCGGCCAGCTTCTGAAGCTCGCAGTTCAGGTTCCTGATACAGGTGGGGCATTCAAGGTTATGATCGGACAGTAAAAGTTCCAGCGTAATTTTTCTGGACTCCCTCACGGCCGGGGTATTGGTGAATACCTCCATACCTTCAGATACGGGATACACGCAGGAAGCCTGGAGGGCTCTGGCACCCTTGACTTCTACCACACACATCCGGCACGCCCCGATCTCGTTTATCCCCTTCAGAAAACACAGGGTGGGAATTTTCTTGCCGATCTTACGGGCAGCCTCAAGTATGGTGGTGCCTTTTGGAACCTGAACTTTTTCGCCGTCTATCGTCAAAGTTACCATTTCCATGTTTATCCTCCCCTTTTACCGCTTATTTCTTCGCTATAGCACCAAACGGGCACCTTTCAAAACAGCTGTTGCACTTAAGGCATTTCTCCCTGTCGATTGCATGCGGCTGTCTTCGTTCACCGGTGATCGCTGCAGACGGGCACACCTTCACGCATAGCCCGCAGCCCTTGCACTTATCTGCAATGATTTCGTAGGTTATCAGAGCCTTGCACGCTCCTGCGGGGCATTTCTTTTCCCTGATATGAGCTTCGTACTCATCCCTGAAATAGCGGAGCGTGGAAAGCACCGGGTTCGGCGCCGTCTGCCCCAGACCGCACAGGGCCGAAGCTTTAATATTTTTCGCCAGGCTTTCCAGCAGCTCGATATCCCCCTCCCGGCCCTCGCCGTTCGTTACTCTCTCGAGGATTTCCAGCATCCTCTTTGTACCTATACGGCAGGGCGGGCACTTACCGCAGGATTCATCCTGGGTAAATGTGAGGAAGAATTTAGCTATATCGACCATGCAGGTATCTTCGTCCATGACGATCATACCGCCGGAGCCCATCATTGAACCGGCCTGGGTCAGAGTATCGTATTCTATGGGCATATCCAGCAGCGATGCCGGTATGCACCCGCCCGAAGGACCGCCGGTCTGGACCGCTTTAAACTGCTTGCCGTTTGGTATTCCGCCGCCGATCTCGTATATTACCTCTCTGAGCGTGGTTCCCATCGGGATTTCTACAAGACCGGTGTTGTTTATTTTACCGCCGATGGCGAACACTTTTGTCCCCTTGCTCCTCTCGGTTCCTATGCTGGCAAACCAGTCGGCTCCGTTGAGAATAATCGGCGGGATGTTTGCATAGGTCTCAACGTTGTTGATCAGGGTCGGTTTGCCCCACAGGCCCTCAATAGCCGGGAACGGCGGTCTGGGCCTCGGTTCGCCTCTGCGGCCTTCTATCGACGCCAGTAATGCCGTCTCCTCGCCGCATACGAAAGCTCCCGATCCCAGGCGCAGGAAAATGTCGAACTCGAAGCCGGTACCCAGGATATTCTTGCCCAGAAGGCCCCTTTCCCTGGCCTGCTCTATTGCTATCTCGAGCCTTTTCACTGCCAGCGGGTATTCGGCCCTAACGTATATATAGCCCTCCTTTGCGCCTATAGCATAACCGGCAATGGCCATCGCCTCGAGCACCGTATGAGGATCTCCTTCGAGGATGCTCCTGTCCATGAAGGCGCCGGGGTCCCCTTCGTCGCCGTTGCAGACGACATACTTGATGTCACCGGGCGCATCCTTGGCAAACTGCCATTTTCTGCCTGTAGGGAAGCCTCCTCCTCCACGTCCCCTCAGCCCCGACCTGGTCACCTCGTCGATCACCTGCTGGGGGGTCATTTCCGTCAGAACCTTTGCCAGTGCCCTGTAACCGTCGTTGGCGATGTATTCCTCGATTATTTCAGGATTGATGAGACCGCAGTTTCTAAGAGCAACTCTTTTCTGCCTCTTGTAGAAATTGATGTCGGTAAGGGCCCTCATCCTTTCTTCAACAGCGCGTTCTTTATAAAGCAGCCTCTCTACGATGCGGCCCTTGACCAGGTGTTCTTCCACGATTTCCGGGACATCCTCGGGTTTAACCCGGCAGTAATAGGTTCCCTCGGGGTATATGATTATGTTGGGCCCCAGTTCGCACAGTCCGAGGCAGCCTGTCAGCAGAACCTTTACCTCTTTGGAAAGGCCGTGTTTTTCTATTTCCTTTTCAAAAGCTTCCATTACGGGTTCGCTGCCGGAAGCCGTACAGCCCGTTCCCCTGCACACGAGTATATGAGCCCTGTAGATTTCCATGTCTATCCCTCCAACTGCTAAAAGTTAAATTATATATTCGGTATTACCCATTCGTCGACAACCTGGTTGTTTACGATATGCCTTGCCACAATCTGCCTGGCCTTGTCGGCATCCACGTTAACGTAAGTGACCTTAGGCTGGTTCGGCTTTATGACATCCACCATCGGCTCGAACCTGCACATGCCTATACAGCCAGTCTCCGTAACTATTACGTCAGAAATATTGCGCTTCTTCAATTCATCCAGAATCGCCAGCAACACCTGGCGGGCTCCCGCCGATATACCGCAGGTGCCCATACCCACCACGATTCGCGTCTTGTTTTCGTTGTCTTTCCTTAAATTTATCAATTCGCGGGCCTGTTCGCGGATTTTTTCAAGTTCTTCTATAGACTTAATTACCCCCATCATTCGGCACCTCCATTAATTTCCTTTAAACTGTCGCTTATAAATTTCTTTATCCAGTTAACTACCAGCGGGTTATTGACCGGCACATCCTGAAGTTTTCGCCTGATTTGCCTTAAATCGAACCGGTACACCCCGCCGTCTATCACATGCCTGTATATAAAATCCACATCCGGATGAACTGCCACCAGTGACGCCACAGTGTCCGCCATATTTCCGAGGGGCTGCAGATCGATATGGCTTTTTTTGAACCACGCCTTTACCACAGTCCCCTGTCCGGGGAGTGAATGTACGGTCACGTCACCTCCGGCGGTTTTCGCAGCTTGAGCCAGCAACGGAAGGCCGAGGCCAACTTTTCTGGTAGTCCTGCTGGTGAAAAACGGGTCCAGCGCTTTTTTTACGGTTTGTTCATCCATTCCCATGCCGTTATCGCGTATCTCGATCGCCAAGAGATCCTTTTTCGAGTCTTCCACTATTTCTATCTCGACCACCGTGGCACCGGCGTTCAGGGAATTTTCTACTATGTCCAGCACATGCAGGGATATTTCCTTCATGGCCGTTATTCGTAATTTTTTAGTATCTCCGGTACCCTGTCCGGCGTCAACCTGCCGTAGACGTCATCATTGATTATAACCACCGGGGCAAGACCGCATGCGCCGACGCACCGGCACGCGTCCAGGGAAAATTTCAGATCTTCGGTCGTATCTCCCACTTTTATCTTCAGCTCCTGCTCAATACGGCCGAGGACCTTATCGGCACCCTTTACGTAGCACGCGGTGCCCAAGCAAACCCTTATCTGGTATTTGCCCCTGGGTTTCAGGTTGAAGAACGAGTAAAAGGTAACAGTGCTGTAAACTTCGCTCAGCGTGACGTCCAGAGCCTCCGCCACCTTTTTCTGCACTTCGATGGGGAGATACCCTACAATCCTCTGGGCTTCCTGCAGGACCTGCAGCAGCACCCCCTTCTGCCCCTCGTATTTTTTCAGCATTTCATCGACTTTCTTGAGTTTTTCTTCAAATTCCGCGTCTCTTTTGATTGCGGGCTGCATTATCACCAACTCCTCCTGTGATATAATGTTGATTGTTAATACTTTCACAAGATCTTATAAATAAAATATCTATTCCTTTAGAATAACCCTCCTTCCATCAATACCCTTGAATGCTCTTTTTATTTCTTCAAAAGTTGGCTCCTCTAAAAGTAAATAAGTCTTTTGAAAAACCATGTCCTCTAAACGATGGGCATCGGAAGAAAACACCACTGGATATTTGCCTATAATATCGGGGAACTTCACCCTCGCTTCCTCAAGGGTAATGTTCCTTGAAAATTCCACAGCATCGGGCTCAAGATAGTCCGGTATAAACCCCAGCTGACCCAATATGCTGAAAGTTCTTCTATCCACATGGGCGGGTATGAAAATTCCTCCAAGCTCTATAACCTTTTTTGAAATTTCATCCACCGATAGGGCGGCTGACGCTATAAGCAGCTTTTCTTCTTCACCGGTTACATTTCCCCGAAAATCGACCACATGCTGGTGTCCGAAATATTCCGGGCGGTTTTTCTTATCTGGAAGATGGCGATATAGGAATTCCTGAAACTCAAAAGTCTTTTTAAGATTTTCAAAGAAACAAAGAATGTGGATTTCCTCAGTACTCTGAACTTCAATCCCCGGCAGTATCAAAATATCATAAGTCCGGGAGGCGATCATAATCGCTTCAAGATTTCCGGCCGAATTGTGGTCGCATACGCCTACGATCTTAATACCCATAAGGTTGGCCATGTTAAGGATGTTGGGAGGAACCATCTCCGGATCGGCGCACGGCGAAAGGCATGTATGCACGTGAAGGTCTGCGGGAAATTCCCTCAGCATTTTCCCCGGCTCCTGGATAGGGCATTATACAGTATACCGCATATTTCATATACCGGCTTATCCGAGGAGAATATGGGTATATTTTCCTCCTCCGCCTTTTTTATGGTATTTTCTTCTATATCAACGCCTTCGGCTACGATAATACCGGAAAGGCCCAAGAGTGCAGCCACCGCAACTATATTAGGATGACTCTGAATGGTGATCCAGACCTGGTTTTCCGAGGCATGGCCCATGACCCAGCTCAATAGGTCCGAGGCGTAACCGCCTTCGACGGGTCTCTCTAGATTTGTTCCTCTGGTCACCAGTTTCAAGGACAATTCCTTCTGCAGATCATTCAGGGTCACTCTTCCTCACCCCCTCCTGTCCTTCCATTGTGGGAGGTAATTTCTGGGACAGATCCAGAACTTCAGCTACCAGCTGCCTAACCTTTTCTCTGAGCTTGAATACGCAGTCGGTTTCATTGGCCCGTCCCTGCACTATATCTTCCGCCAGTGATCTGCAGTTTGGGCACCCGCAGCTGCCGCAATCGAGGCCCGGCAACTCCTTTAGGGTTTTCTCGAGAATCTCCATCTTCCGGATGGCTTTGGCTATGTCTTCGTCGAGTTTCAGAGACGGTGTTGGGTTTATCTCTTTCTCAAAATTGTAATACCCTTCTTCAAAATCTCTTACAATAGAGTTTTCATCAATTCTGGTTTCAGTACCGAGTTTTTCCGCGAGTTTTATCAATTTAACCTTTGCTACGAAGCGGTTTTCGACGGTTAGCGCTCCACCTATACAGCCACCGCTGCATGCCTGCAGTTCTAAATAGTCTATATTGGAAAGTTTGTTCAATTCTATTTCTTCCAGGACGTCGATGCAGTTGTGTATTCCGTCGACGGCCAGATGGCTTCCGATTCCAATAGCTATATTCTCTCCGCCCGACCTGCCCCAGCCTATACCTATGCCGCTAGATTTTTCAAATATCGATTCAAATCCGGATCTCCCCAGGTTTCTCATCAGTTCCCCATATATGCCGCTTATGGAAAGCACTCCGTCCACATGGGATCTAGGGGTACCTATGGGCTGTTTTACCGAAGTGACTTTGGCGGGGCAGGGGCTTATGAAAAACGCGCCGGTTTCTTCGGGCTTAATACCGTATACACTGCTTATCTCTTCTTTTGCTCTTTTGCCGGCTATCTCGACCGGGGCCTTTACCGGCACGATGTTCTTAATAAGCCCCGGAAACCTTACTCTTATAAGGCGCAGCACCGCGGGACACGACGAGGAAATCAAGGGTCTTACATCGTGATTCCTCTTTAAATATTCCCTTATGGCGACGGTAACTTCTTCCGCCGCCAGGGGAACTTCGTAAACCTCATCAAAACCTATGGCATGTAAAGCGGCGTTGACGGCTTCCCTCGACGTCCCCTCCTTGAACTGGGCGTACAGGCTGGGCGCCGGCAGCGCCACGGTAAACTTATACGATTTCAGTTTTTCAAGCCCGTCGGTTACGGCGTATTTAGCATGGTTGGGGCATATTCTTATACATTCGCCGCAATCTATGCACTTATCCTGCATGATGTGAGCCTTCCCACCTCGCACCCTTATGGCTTCGGTGGGACAGCCTTTTATACAGTTGGTACACCCCTTACATTTTACGAGGTCCAGCGTAACCGAATGATAGAAATTCAAAGAGCTCACCAGCTTTCCGTATAAGGCGACTACAAATTAACCAACATTTTCACTCTTGTCCCTTTTCCAACAACCGAAGTAATTTCAAACACATCTGAAAATTTCTTCATATTTGGGAGCCCCATACCGGCTCCAAAGCCCAACTCCCTAACGCGCTCGGGAGCGGTGGAAAAACCCTCCTGCATGGCCAGTTCTATATCCTCAATTCCTGGGCCTTCGTCTTCTGCGATGACCTCTATATATGAAGGGGTTATGTTGAAAAACATTTTTCCCCTGTAGGCGTGAATCACTATATTCATTTCGGCTTCATAAGCCGCAATAGATACCTTCCTCATAGCCGAAGGGTTTATCCCCAGCTGTTTCAGGATCTTCTTGGCCTGCTCGGTGGCCTTTCCGGCGTTGTTGAAGTCGCCGCCGGATACCTTGTAAACCAGGCGCATGACTCCGGAAAGCTGTTTTTCTTCGATTTGTTCCCCCATCTCGCCCTTCTTCCTGTAATAGTCCCCCCTTAATCCGGCCTCATACAAGAGACCGCAGCTTTCGTAAAGGGGGTATTCGGTGCGTAGGAGCGGAAGGTGATTTTCCCTCGCCAGCTCGATTACGTCCCGGGCCGGGTACTTGCCCCTTACAAAAATTATAGCGGCAAATTCGGACATACTAGCTGTTTGTATTATCTGCTTATGAGTGAGACCGGTGAGAAGAACCGCGTTCTTCTTCATATCCGCCAGGATATCGCTTATTAGGTCTGCGCCGCAGGCGTTGGTCACATCTACCTCAAGGTCCCGGTCATCTCCCATTAGCACTTCAGCCCGGAGAATTTCCTTTATCTTTCTCAATTTCATCTGGTCTCCCCCAGATGATACGTCAGATACTCAAGCTGGGACGCCAGGTCAACACGCCTGATCACCACATCCTCGGGGACCGATACGTTGACCGGAGCGAAATTTATAATGCCTTTTATACCGGCCCCGACCATAATATCCACCACTTCCTGGGCTGCCGCAGCCGGCACCGCCACTATCCCGAGCTCGACGTTGTATTCCTTTACCTTTTGACTCAGTTCCTCCAGTGACCGCACTTCCAGCCCGGCAATTTTTTTGCCGATTTTTTCCGGGTCCGCATCGAAAATACAGGTTATATCAAAACCTCTCTCTGCAAACCCCTTATACAGCGAAAGAGCGGTCCCAAGATGCCCGGCACCTACTATTGCAACGGACCAGCGTCTGTCGAGGCCCAGTATCTTCATTATATAGTTATATAATTCTCTGGGGTTGTACCCTACCCCTCTGGTGCCGAATTCTCCGAAATAGGCCAGATCCTTTCTGACCTGAGCGGGAGTAACACCTGTAGCCCTCGCTATCTGCTGGGAAGAAACCGTCGTGACTCCTTTTTCGTCGGCTTCTTTCAGAAATCTCGAATAAGATGTAAGCCTTCCGATGGTGGCCTCAGGTATTTTAAACCTCTTGAACAAACTTAACCACTCCCTACATCGATTCTAGCATAATGCATAGGTTTTTACAATACAAATAGCGAAAAAAATCACATGTTTGTTAATCTTTTAACAATATTTTTCTACTGTTGTTTTAATACAAAGGCCTTGTTGGTTATCTGGAAATTGAAGTTATCCACCCCGGAGGTCAGATATACTTCCCTGCCGGACGTTACAAAAATCGCCTCGATGCCCGGAAGGCTTTCAACCAGCCTCATTCCTTCCTTCAAACCCAGTGAAAACACTGCGGTGGAAAGGGCATCGGCGTCTATCGAGCTATCGCCTATTATTGTCACGCTCACCAGGCCGTTTTCAACGGGATAACCCGTAGAGGTATCGAGTAAGTGATGGTACCTCTTCCCTCCTTTCTCAAAAAACCTTTCGTACACGCCGGAGGTAACCAGGGTCTTGTCCCACACTTCCACAGTCGCAAATATTTCTCCCCTGATTTCGAAGGGGTCCTGTATACCAATCTTCCACGGCTCACCGTTCGGTTTTTTGCCGAGGACGTATATGTTGCCCCCCAGGTCGGCAACTGCGCTCTTTATCCCTTTTTCCTTCAATATCCGAATAATTTCGTCGGCCGCGTATCCTTTGGCTATGGCTCCCAGGTCCATTCCCATCCCGGGCCTTTTCAACATCACGCCATGATTTTCCTCATCCAGTAAAACGTCTCTGTAGTTTATAAGCGAAAGAGCCCTTTTAATCTCATGCTCTTCGGGTACCCGGGCCTTTTCCGTACCTATGCCCCAGATTTTTACAAGAGGCCCGACGGTTATATCGAACCTCCCTCCGGAAAGTTCGGAAAAGTAAAGTCCTCTTTTTATAACGTAGAAGGTGTCTGGACTAACTTCGCAAAATTCTCTGCCAGCCGCCGTATTTATAGCGGTTACCTCACTGTCTTGTGCGTTGGCATTCATTTTCTTCTCGATATCGCTTATCCTGTCGAAAGCCGCGTCGATGGCGTCTGATGCGCCATTGCCATAAGCCGATATCTTTATCAGCGTATCCAGCAGAAAATTTGTTTTCACTACCGGCGTCTCCTGGCTCCTGCCGCAGGCCGAAAGGAGGATTAAAACGGCAAAAAGAAAAATTGTTATTTTCAGCTTGTATTTCATTTTAACGGCGACAAGACTGTCGCATCCACCTCCCCTTCCGAGTTCTTACATAATTATATCAATAAATCGACGCCCTTTAAATATTTTTGTATCAATATAATTACTACCAAGGCTTGTTATTGAAGCAGCTGACTGTACATTGTTATTTTGTCTATAGTTATCCCCATATCCTTGGCCTGCTTTATGAGTGAATTGTAACGGGCAAGGGCGGCTTCCATCCTCGAAAGCGCGGCATCCACCTCCGCAGGGTCGTTTTGCACCCACTGAAAAGCCTTTTCGGCCAGCTGCATTTCCTGCCTGGCCTTTTCGATTTCCTCGATGAGATGCCGTTCCAATTCGGAGGAACCGCCGTTAAATTCTTTTTTCATAAAAAGCCCCCCTACATTATGTATATTCAGTAGAGGGGGCAAAACTTTAATCTATTTTCTCAAAAGACTCCTTACCTTCCCGATCATGTACAGGGAACCCGCAAAAACTATCACGTCATCGCCCCCGGATATGTTAAAGGCCGTATCGATGGCTTCCTCCACGTCTTCTCTGCTGTAAATTTCGGGCATTTTTTCGAATTGTAGGCTTCTTATCGATCCTTCCAATTCACACGCCCCCAGTGCTCTGGGGCTGTCAGGCCGGGTGGCGACGACAGCGTCCGCTACCGGGATGATCTCCTCCAGCATCTTCAAGTAATCCTTGTCTTTTAAAATACCTAATACAAGGATCACTCTTTTGCCCGGGAAATATTTTAAAAGCGCGCTTTTGAGCACCCTCACGCCCGAAGGATTGTGGGCGCCATCGATAAGCACATCGGGGTTCCGGCCTATGATTTCCAGCCTGCCCGGCCACCGGGCTTCTAAAAGGCCTTTTTCCACGGCTTCCTTAGTTATATTTATGCCGTAATGGCCTAGGGCTTCTACGGAAGCCACCGCCGTTGCAGCATTATCGAGCTGGTGATCCCCCAGCAGTTTTATCTTTAAGCTGTCGTAGACGTTCCTTGCCGTCTCCAGGCTAAAAACCTGGCCTTCAAGCCCCCAGTCCAAAAGACGGTATCTTGTCTCCTCCCCTACTTTTACCAGCGGGCAGTTTCGTTCCCGGCAGGCACCCTCTATAACCCGCATCGCTTCCTGATCCTGGGGGGCGGTGACCACCGGAACTCCTTGCTTGATTATCCCGCATTTTTCTCGAGCTATCTCCGGCAGGGTATTCCCCAGGTACTGCTGGTGGTCGTAGCTTATAGGAGTAATTACGCTGACCAGAGGGGTTACCACGTTGGTGGCGTCGTACCTGCCGCCCATGCCCACTTCCAGTACCAGAAAGTCCAGGTTCTGCTCTTTAAAGTACATAAAGCCGAGAGCCGTTACCACTTCAAATTCGGTGGGTGCACCCCATCCCCTGGCCTCCATTTCCCGCAGGACTTTTCGGATCTTTTCGGTGAGCCGGGCGATATCTTCATCGGGTATATTCCGGCCGTTCACCCTTATCCTCTCGTTGAACACCTCCAGGTACGGCGAAGTATACAGCCCCACCCTGTAGCCGGCGGCCCTCAATATGGAATCTATCATGGCGCAGGTGGACCCCTTGCCGTTGGTCCCCGCCACATGAATTATTTTGATACCCTCATAGGGATTGCCCAGGAGCTGCAGGAGCCTCGTAATGTTCTGAAGCCCCAGCTTTATGCCGAATCTGTTCATACCGTGGATGAACTCCAGAGCTTCACGGTAACTCAGCATCGAGCTTTCTCCTTCCCGTAACGTTTAGGCTATGATTATCCCAATTCGGTCAGTGCTTTCAGCCGTTCCTCCACCCGCTTGAGCATCTCGATGTAATCCCTTTCCTTCTGTCTTTCCTTTTCTACAACTTCCCGTGGAGCTTTCGACAGGAAACCGTGGTTTGTTAACTTTTTCCTGACGGTGCTTATCTCCTTTTCCAGAGACGCCTTTTCTTTCTGAAGCCTGGCGATTTCCGCATCCAGGTCCACGAGACCTTCCATGGGGATGAAGATTTCCGCTCCCCTTATAACGCAGCTCATGGCTTTTCCTGGCGCGGGGTCTTCCTCAGAAATGAAATCCGTTTCCGAAACCCTGGCAAGGGTGTGGATAATATCAATGTTTTGTCTCAAAAGCTTCAGCGTCCCGGAATCGCCTGCTCTCACCACGGCCCTGGCTTTCTTAGCCGGCGGGACGTTCATCTCGGCCCTGATGTTCCTGATGCCCCTTACAGCATCCATGAGGATCTCCATGTCGCCTGCATCTTCAAACTTCCATTCAGGCCTGAATTCCGGCCAGGCCGACACCATTATGCTCCTGCCTTCGTGGGGCAGGTGCTGCCAGATCTCTTCGGTGACAAACGGCATAAGGGGGTGCAGCAGCCTCAAAACCCTCTCCAGAACGGTATAAAGGACGCGTTGGGTCTTCTTTTTTGCGTTTTTGTCGTCCCCGTAAAGGTCTATCTTTGCCATTTCGATGTACCAGTCGCAGAATTCGCTCCAGAAAAAGTCGTAGACCTTCTGGGCAGCTATGCCGACTTCGAATTTGTCCAGGAACTCCGTAACTTCTGAAGTCACATCGTTCAGCCTGGACAGGATCCAGCGGTCTTTAAGCGACAGCTTTTCCAATTCCGGTTCTCCGGGCTCGAAGCCCTCCAGGTTCATCATTACGAACCGGGAGGCGTTCCATATCTTGTTCGCAAAGTTGCGGCTGTGCTCCGCCTTTTCCCAGGAAAACCTTATGTCGTTGCCCGGGGTGTTGCCGGTGCACAGAGCAAACCTGAGGGTGTCGGCGCCGTACTTTTCTATGACTTCCAGGGGATCTATGCCGTTGCCCAGGGATTTGCTCATCTTGCGGCCCAGGGCGTCCCTGACGAGGCCAGTTATAGCCACGTACCTGAAGGGTTCCTCCTTCATAAACTCCATGGCCATGAATATCATGCGGGCCACCCAGAAGAATATTATGTCGTAGCCGGTAACCAGCACCGAAGTCGGGTAAAAATACCTGAGGTCTTGGGTATCGTCAGGCCAGCCCAGCGTCGAGAAGGGCCAGAGGGCCGAACTGAACCAGGTGTCCAGCACGTCGGGGTCCTGTTCTAGGGAGCTTCCGCCGCATTTTGAGCATTTTACGGGCGTTTCCCTGGAGACGATGGTTTCTCCGCAATCCTGGCAGTACCACGCGGGAATCCGGTGGCCCCACCAGAGCTGCCTTGATATGCACCAGTCGTGGATGTTTTCCAGCCAGTTTATATATATTTTGGTGAACCTCTCGGGGACGAACTTCACCCTGCCCTGCTTTACCACATCGATGGCCGGCTCCGCCAGAGGCTTCATCCTGACGAACCACTGCTTGGAGACCATGGGTTCCACCACGGTGTCGCAGCGGTAGCACTGACCTACGCTGTGGGTAAGGTCCTCGATCTTTTCCATGTAACCCTTTTCTCCCAGTTCCCTAATCAAGGCTTTCCGGCACTCGTACCTGTCGAGGCCCTTAAACTTCCCGGCGTTTTCGTTCATGCGCCCTTCTTCGTCCATGACCTTGATTACCGGCAGCCCGTGGCGCAGCCCCATCTCGAAATCGTTGGGATCATGGGCGGGAGTTACCTTCACCGCACCCGTGCCGAATTCCATATCCACGTAATCGTCGGCGATAATCGGAATTTCCCTACCCACCAGCGGCAGAACAACGGTCTTGCCTATATGTGCCCTGTACCTTTCATCCTCCGGGTTTACAGCTACGGCCGTATCGCCCAGTATGGTCTCGGGGCGGGTGGTCGCCACGGTTATGTGGCCCGAGCCGTCGCTGAAGGGATACCTCACGTGGTAGATCTTATCATTTCTCTCCTCGTGCTCCACCTCTATGTCCGAAAGGGTCGTCTTACACGTCGGACACCAGTTCACGATGTAGTCGCCGCGGTATATGAGGCCCTTTTCGTATAGCCTTACGAACACTTCTCGAACGGCGCGGCTGAGTCCCTCGTCCAGGGTGAACCTGAACCTGGACCAGTCACAGGAAGCGCCTAGTTTTTTCAGCTGGTTCACTATGGTGTCGCCGTACTTTTCCTTCCACGCCCACACCCTTTCCAGGAACTTTTCCCTGCCGAGGTCGTACTTGGACAGCCCTTCTTCTGCCAGCTGCTCTTTCACCTTGGCTTCGGTGGCGATTCCCGCATGATCGGTGCCGGGCAGCCACAGCGTCGGGTAGCCCTGCATCCTCTTATACCTTATCAGGATGTCCTGGATGGTGTTGTTGAGGGCATGCCCGATGTGAAGGTGGCCGGTTACATTGGGCGGCGGAATAACTATGGTGAAGGGTTCCTTCTCCGGATCAATTTCCGCGCGGAAGAAATTCTGTTCTTCCCAGAATCTGTACCATTTATCCTCCACGTTTTTTGGGTCGTAAACGGAAGGGATATTGGTGAAATCCATTCTTCCTCCTCCTTTTAAAAAATGTAAAAATTTAAAAGGCCCTTCGCTCTGATTTAAGGACGAAAGGCCTTTTTCGCGGTACCACCTTAGTTCCCGGACTTTCAAAAATCCGGGCTCTTGATAATCTAACGGTAAAACCGGCCCCGGCTACTTTTTCACCGGGACGGCTCAGGGGCGACCTTCGAAAGCTCCCTTAAGAAGGCTTTCACCCGGCGGCCTTCCTCTCTTTATAAGGGCGGGCTTTCTACTCCTCCCCGTCAACGCCTTTGCAATCTTAATATTTTTAATGTATATTTTAACTTCAGACCATTGCTTTGTCAAGACTACGGCTAACCCATCATCTATTGCAGCTTTTCATTTTCTAAATCATTCATTATTCTTCCGACAGTATTAACCGCATCCTCGGCCAAATCCACAGCTTCAGTTGCTATTTCCCTATTGTACACCTTGGCAGGAATGCTGTCCGGCAGGCCGTTAGGATACCTTGTGGGAATGTAATAGCCGTCTAGTACAGACCATTTTTCACACTTTTCTCCTACCTTTTCATTATATTGGGCGGCCTTCCGGGCTAATACGTTCACCGAATGGCTCAGGACTATAGTTTCCCCCATAGCATACAAAAGAGCTTTAATGGCTTTTTCGGCCACCTGCTGGGCTAAAAAGCAAGCGATATGGTAGCCGCCTTGTTCGGCCAACACCCTGGCCCACTTTAAGTCTTCTTTTGCCTGTTCCAGCCATCTCTTACCCTCTTCCATTCCCGACCTTCTCATACAGCACCCTCCCCTCGGCAGCAGCCCTTTTGAAAAAAGGCTTTTCTTTAACAGTTTGCCATTCCTCAGGAGTGTAAACCAGTATATCTGCAGCTACTTTTGGAACTATTTTCCTATAAATAAAACCTACCCGCTCGATAAAGGGTAAATCGCTCTTTAAAACAGCTATAATATCAAGATCCGTAAAAAGGTCCTCACGTCCAGCGGCATAAGACCCGAAGAGCAATATTTTTTCCGCTCCGAGTTTCTTTAGCTCTGCTGTGATCCTTTCCAGTTCCTTCTCCAGCAAGGTTTTATATTCTTTTTCCTCTACTCTTATGTCCATAACCCTCCCCCCAAATTACGGAAACAGTTGGGGTGTTGTTTATATATTAGCATATTAGCAATTTCATGTAAATAAAAGCCTTTCTTACAGCAATTTTGACATATTAGTATTCATCAATGTAGGAGCCATCGATAATAATCGAATGTCGCCTTACCCCTTCGATTTCAAACCCTATTTCATGTAAAGGGATATTGTCCGCCCGTTGTGTTTCCCGCAAAGCCGTTTCAGGTTTTTGAAAATCAGGTGTGCTTTTAGTTACTTTTTACGCCGTCGATATCTTTTGAATGAACTATGTTATCGATAAAATGAAATGTAATAACCCCGGTAATGAAGTTAAGAAAGAAATGAGAACCCTTAACTGTATTGAATAAAAGTCTGATGCGTTCAGAGAGAATATAAAGGCCATTATATAGATCAATAATACCATGGAGATCTTAAATGCTTTTTAAATAAAGTCAAAAGGATAAAGGCAGGGAAGGAGAAAAACACAATAAAAAATGAGGGAAGAAAAAGCAGGATGGTAGTAACGTCCGTAAAAAGAGAAAACATATTATTTTCATATTTTGGCCAAAAATTGTAGACTAACAAGAAGGAAATCAAAACCGGAAATGGTGTAAAAAACTTTCAAGGATTTCCCACCAAACTTTTCTATATCTTAAAAGCTATACATATTTCGCTAAAGGGTGGATCAATTCCCTCTCTCAAATATACGGCTAAAAAATCCCAACAGTTCGTCCCCGGAAATTTCGTATCTATATCTTTCGTTTTCATCCGAAATAACCCCAAACCCCAGTCTGCGGTGAAGCAAAACCGACGACTTGTTGTTTTTATGGGCGGAACTGAAAACTTTTTTCGGACGATTCGATAATATTTCTCTATATGCCTGCCGGAATATATCGCGCAAAATTGAGCTTCTTTTGTAAGCGGGATGTATCTGTATCGACATCACATTCCAGCAGTCATCGGAAACGGGCATATACTCCAGGTATGCCGCGAGGATATCGCCCCTCCAGACCAGGACAAATCTAGCTCCTTTTTCAATCTCTCTTTCCAGGTCTTTCTTTCGCCTTTCGGGGTCAAACTCTATGCCCAATTCCTTCAAAATCGGGCTCATGTTTATTCTATCCAGCTCCACAATCTTTTCCAGATTCATGAGGTAAAATCCCCCACTTTCACAGTCCACATAATAAACCTGCGCATTAATTTTATATATTTTACTTGAATAATTTTTCGTTATTAAAGCCTTTTAATTCTTCTATATAATTTTGGTCTATTTCTATGTCGGCCTTTTCTATTAAATTATTTTGGAAATCTTTTACGTATTTTTGTTTAATATGATAATCTGATATTTGGGGTATTTCTCCCTTTTGTATTCCTTGTTCTATTATGCTGTCCTCTAGCTTTTTCAATGTCAATAAAAGCTTAACTTTCTCATACTCATACTCATTCCAGTACTCTTCTAGAGTCATTCCAGCATTTTCACAGAATATCTTCACATATTTAACTAGGTCTTCATTTGCTTTTTCTTTTTTTATATAATCAAAGATTTCCTCGTCATTTACATGTATGTTATTTTTCTCGGCAAAATCCGATAGTATTTTTACCCGAACAATTGCAGCAAAGGAATTTATAAATTCATCGTCTCTTTTTCCATAGGCTATTTCTACTAAACCTTTTCTATATTCTACTTCATTTTTATAAATTGGAATTCCGTTGACTAATGCTATTATCTCTTCCCCTTTTTGCATTCTCAACTCTTTATTTTCTTTCTCATAGTTCCCAACTCTTTTAAGTAATTCTGCTAATTCATCTTCATTTTCTTTATTAAAATTGGTGGTTCTATAAGTAATACTCCACATTAATACCGTCAGCAATAATGCAACCGATAAAATTAACAATTTCTTTTTCATAAACATCACCTATACCGGCTGACTTAAAATCACAAAAATATCCGGCCAAATGTCAAAGCCCAAGCATGCCACATGATACAGGGAATAACACTTCTTGTTCGCAGATATAAATACCCCCATATCAGACCCGTAGGCGTAGGCTGTCTACCAAAGCTAAAAACACTCAATAAAGCGCGCAAAAGACCGTAACTTTGCTGTATTTGCCAAAAAGGAATATAGCCTACACTAAAGATTATTGAAGAAATAACTAGAGCATTTAATGGGTTCTTTACTAAAACTTCTAATCGCGGAAGCAAAAAACCTCTAAAAAACAATTCTATAGGAAGACTTATAAATAATCCAATAATAAATGAAATAAACGGAACTACAAACCCCTCATACTCAAAAAATCCTATAGCATGATGAATACGATATGCTAAATCATTTAATAAGAAACTCACTCCTAAGAGAACAAAGGTGAGCTTCCAGTATCTGTCCCTAAAACCCATTTTTATATATTTATAACCCATGAATTTATATATCAATAAAAGCGGCACTGTCATAACGATTGTATTTATGCCAGCATTCATTATAGAATTGGTTATATAACCTGAATCGCCTGGAAAAATATTTTGTAAAAAACTTTCGATAAAAACAGCTACTCTATTATCATAAAAAATATATTTACGGTAAAAATCAAGCAATGTGCGTATTATATAAAAATATATAAGAAATACAACCCCGACACACAACTCCAATTTAGGATTATTTATCTTAACAGTCTCAGAAGAATCTGCTGTCATAATTCTGATTATTAAGGCCCAGATTAATAGTAAAAATAAATTTATCAAGCCTATACTTAATCTCCAAAAACCATCTAAACCAAATGTTACTGCCAACTCTACTATTATATAACCCAAAAGCAATGGAGTTTCTCTCAATCTCTTATAAAAGTGAAGCAAAGTATTTAATACTCTTCCATCCAATAAAGAATTAACATTACTCACCTACTTCGACCCCACTTTGCTTTTTTATATTACGCTGTATCAATCCGCCCTAAGAACGAAAGTATTGCCGGTTTCGAAGTACTTAAGTCCCCGCGAAAAGACGACGCAACCGACAACGTTCAGGAGTACAGCGAATCCCAGGCTCCCGAGTATCCACCAGTAAACCCGGTTATAAATCACCTGGACGGGAACGTAAGAGATGAAACCCGCCGGGATTACGGTGAAGATTATCCACTTGGTCGCTCCGCCGAATATCCAGTTGGGGTACGTGCTGAAGGTGATCAGGGCGTTGTATAATTCCGTGCCGATACCGTCGGCGGACTTGAGGAAAAAGCCGAGAGAACCCAGGATGAGGAGAAAACCGTGGATGATTGCCGACGAGATCACCGACATTACTAAGAATAGAATGACCGCCGGCAGTTCCGGTTTCAGTATGATAAAGCTGATAAACCATATGAAGGCTTCCACCAGATCCACCAGCCGCATCCTGGCGATTAAAAGGTGGAAGAGCGCATTTTTGGGCCTTACGAGGTAGTACTCCAGCTTGCCCTCGTTGATAATCGCCGGGATCTTGTAAACGTTGTAAAAGACGCTTACAAACGCTAATGCCACGTTCAGCACAGCCCAAATGGTGAATAAATGGACGAACTGCCATTCGGAAATATTTGGAAACCTCCGGAAAAACACCCACCAGAAGACCAGCCAGATGGCGCTGTTTAAAAGGGAACCGAACAGAGCTATAAGGCTGCTGACCCTGTATTCCAGGAGCCCTTTGGCGTTAATGTGCAAGTAACCCAAAAAAAGGCTAAAGTATTTACCCGCCGTTGACATCCAGGCGTTTCACCCCCATCCGGTATACCGACATCCCGATTAAAAAAAGTAAAAGGCACACCAGAATCTGTCCCACCGCAACGCCCCAAGCCCGATTCAAGTCAAAATCCACAAACAGCCGTGCGGGGGCATACACCATGAACCTGAAGGGAAGCCACTCCGACAACCTGCGGAGAAAAGACGGGAATAAGGTGATGGGTATTATCATTCCCCCCAGCAGCATCTGCAGCCTGGAATACACCAGGAAAAAGGGCGATACGTCCTCCACCCAGAAGGCGAGCAACCCGACGGCGATCATGCCGATCAGGTCGGCCAGCATCGCGAGGGCCACTGTAACTGCAAGAAAAGGCAGCGCAGATAAACCGGGAATGTAAGGTCCTATCATAATAGTCATGACAGCATAACCCACCAGAAGGGTGCACATAAACCGCACCATCCGCTCTCCGAAGCTTACGCTCAACTGAAATAAAAGATAGTTATAAGGCCGGGCGAGGGTGTAGCTTACAGCCCCGGTTCTGATGTCTTCTTCAACTTTCTGATGCACCCTGGGGCGCGAAATAACTATGGATTCGGTGAATACCAGGTACCGGAGCATCTGTCTAAGGTCAAACCCTGCGATAACCCCGGCGCCGGAGCGGCTGTAAGTGACCGTCCATAAATTGACGAATACGAACAGGATAACCACCAGGAACCCCGACCGGAAGATCACCTCGGAAGTATACGCCAGGTAATTCTTCGCACTCAAAGCGGCGGCAGCCATGTATTTATCCATCGATTTGAGCATTCTGTCCCGCCTCCCGCTCCGCCGAATAACCTGAAAGATAGATGTGCTGGATTATCGATTCCAGAGGAGGGTCCTGAATGGTTATGTCCCGGACTGCATTGCAAGCAACTATCCGGCTCACCACCTCGTTTACATCACACGTTTTTAAATCTACTTCCAGTTTTACCACAGGCCCGTTTTGATCGAATACCCTGACCCCCGGCAGAAGGTTCAAATCGTTGGGCTGTTCCGCAAATTCAATTTCGATAATCTTGGAATGGAAAAAGTTCTTCCTCATTTCCCTGATTTTCGACTCCAGCACGATTTTACCCTCGTTGAGAACGATGACGTCCTCGCAGATTCGCTCGATGTCGCCGGTGTCATGGGATGTAAGAATTATGGTCACGTTCCTATGCCTGTTTAAGTCTCTCAAAATATCTATTACCGTTGACCTGGCCACCACGTCCAGGCCTATAGTGGGTTCGTCCAGAAACAATATTTTCGGTTTATGGATGAGGGCTGCGGCGATTTCACAGCGCATGCGTTGTCCCAGAGAAAGCTTGCGCACCGGTTGGTAGAGGAAGGAGCTGAGATCGAATAACTCGATTAACTCCTTCATTCGCTTTTTAAGCTCTACCCGGTCTATGTCGTATATCCTGCCCAACAGTTGAAAGGTATCGATGGGAGGCAGGTGGTACCACAATTGGGACCTCTGCCCGAATACGGAGGAAATACGGTACGCCAATCTGCTCCGGTCTTTAAAAGGGTCCATTTCCAGAACCCTTATGCTGCCCTGCGTCGGGCTGAGAATTCCGCACAGCAGCTTTATCATTGTGGATTTGCCCGCCCCGTTGGGCCCGATCAGCGCCAGAGCCCGGCCGGGCTCCACTCGGAATGAGACGTCTTTTACCGCCTCTATCACCTGCCGCTCTCTGCGCGTCCACCCCTTGATCTTCCATAGGGTATACTGTTTTGAAACCCGGTTGACCTCGATACACAAATGACCTCACCTTTCCTTATGGGAAAACCCTTCTGGAATGTGAAAATTAGCCAAGATGGAATAGGATTTTACATTATTCTATCTCAATTTATGGTTCTGTCAATATTATCGGAATCAAACTATTATTTTTATATTATTAAATTTTTCCTGTGACTCCAAGAACATTATTTGGGTAACGTTCAAACCGTGTGCGAACAAATAAAGTGTAATAATAGCATCCATGAATAACGCCTTCGTAAAAACACTGTACAGGGTGAATTTCATTATGTTTCTTTCAATCCCCATTTAATACCCCCTTATGTTAAAGATTGGTTTTTTAATTTCGGCACAAATCTGTAAATTCCTTTTTTAGGTAAGGGAAATTTTATCACAGATTGTTTTTTTCACGTAAATACGTGATATACTGAAATCGAGGAGGTGGGCTTCTTGGAAAGAAAAAAAGAAGATCCTTACGCCGAAGCAAAGTTAATGCACACCGCGCTGCTCGAAAAAGGTTTTGATATGGGTAGCCGTGGCCAGATCAAATGGCAGAGGGATGAGCTGCATGAAAGACTCATCCGCTTATGACTTTATAATGCAAATTGTTGTAAGCTCCTCTTTTGGCTAAAAGCTCTTCATGAATCCCAACTTCAACAATTTCTCTTTTATGTAAGACCATCACTTTGTCACAATTTTCAAGGTCAAGAGTCTGTATGAGCAATTATCAAAACGGTTTTGTCAGCCGGCAGGTTATAATCGTATTTTTTCCTATTTTTTAATATATACCAATTCCCAATGATTCTCTAAAATCATAAAAATATCTTACCCAATATTCCAACGGAAGCATGCCACAGTATACCGGGAATAACACTCCTTGTTCTTAAATATAAGTATCCCAATATAAGACTGTGAGACTGGTAACCGAAGCTAAATATATCCAAAAAAGCATGCCAAAGACTATGATTGTATTTTATTACCCAAGAAGGAACATGAACTGCACTAAAAATTATCGAAGAAATAACTAAAGCATTGAGTGAATTCTTTAATATAACTTCCAATCGCGGAAGTAAAAAACCTCTATAAAACAATTCTTCAGGTAGACCGTTTATGAATATTCGAATAATATATGAAAATACAAGTAGTTTGTAATCAATTTCTTTGTATAATCCTTCATAAATTCCTAATAACAAACTCAATCCTAAAAGGACAATAGTGAGCTCCCAGTATCCACCCCTAAAACCTATTTCTTTATATTTATAACCCATGAGTTTAAATACCAATAGGAATGGAAGCGTAATAATTATTGTATTTAGGCCAGCATTTATTATAGATACGCATAATTTTATTAGTTCCATATATCCTAAGTCGTTGAACAGAAAACTATTTTGTAAAAATCTATAGATAGAAATATGCAATTTATTATTAAAAATATATTCTCCGTTTAAATGAACAAAAATAGCCATTATAATGTTGTAAATAACAAGTATAACCCCGATAGACAATTCTAATTTTGGATTTTTTAGCTTAACTTGCTCAGGAGAATCTTCAGTCATAATCCTTATTATTAAGGCCCAGATTAATAGCAAAAACAAATTTATCAAGCCTATAAACAATCCCTGAAAACCTTGCAAACCAAATGTTACTGCTAATCCTACAATTATGCAACCCAGAAGTAATGGTGTTTCCTTTAATCTCCTATAAAAATGAAGCATAATATTTAATACTTTTCCATCCAATAAAGAAGAAATATTATTCACTAACCTTCCTCCTAAAACAGTTTCTTAATTTTAAATTACCATCACCAAAGTGTCACCGCCGGTGTATAATTGACCCAGGAGCAACGAAAAGGAATTGACCCACCCCCTGGCGAAATATCCCTCTGATACCAGCCAAAAGATCGGAGGGAAATAAGTGCTGGGGAGTGGATCTATTATCATGTTACACGAATTAAGAGCAATGGGCAAGAGCATCCGTGCAATTGCACGAGAAACAGGCCGTTCAAGGAATACGGTAAGAAAATACTTAAGGGCAGAGGGCATTCCCGAAAGGAAGCCGCATCCCAAAAGAGGATCAAAGCTCGATCCATACAAAGACACCATTCAAGAGCTCATAAATCTTGGTATATTCAATTGCGAAGTCATCTACGAAAGAATCAAAGA